>JAEWZH010000005.1 GCA_023395395.1 Bacteroidota bacterium
GCTCGTTATCACAAGTGATATGAGCCTTAGGATTGATACGTTTGAGCAGTTCTGAGGCTGGCTCATCAGTGGGGTCTTGGGGGACAAGTTTACCATTGATAGCAAGTTCAAGGATTTTACCCTTCGCCTGCTTAATGGCAGTCTGCAAGTCAGCTTTACCTTGTTCGATTGTATCAATGAGTTTGAACCAGTGTTCGACCTCATCCACAATACGAGTTTGCTCAGTAAGAGGGGGGAGGGGGAAGGAAAGCGAACATATAACAGAACCACTTATATTGGGCTGTGCACCACCATAAGCAAGTTTCAAAATCTCATCTGCTTTAGAATACATGAAAAGATTTCTATATGCTGGGGATAATACGGATATATTTATTACACGAAGGTTTCCAACACGTTGATTAAGATATGCAACCTTATCTAAATCATATACTCCCATTTTCCCTGTGGTAGCACCAGAAAGTGCTATAAGCAAATCTCCTTTTCTAACAATATATATGTGGTCTATCTTTTTGGAGATAAAGACACACCCTTTTAGGTCTATAGTGTTGTCTACGATATTTGAGATTCTCACTAATGGTATTCCTTCACATTTATATTCATCACTCTTAAATGCATAGCCATTCTCGAATTTACACACTTCCCCCAACGTTGTCCACACCCACCCTTGTGGCAATTCAAAGGGCATTTGCTCATAATGGGGCGTATCAGAAGATTGGAGCTATCCTTTTCCCTGATATTCCTTTGTCAATTACACGGCTTGCTGTTGCAATCTGATGAGTGATTGGGAATAGGTTTCGAGTTTGCCGAGCATTCGTTGAGCAGTGGCGACAGAATGATAAGTATTGGAGACTTTCACAACTTCATATAAAGTCCACCTATCTCATGTGTCAAAGCGATGATTTTTGAGAGTTTCTCTAAGTAAAGGTCTGTCGAGGGGTTTTCTACGATGACCTTGAAGGCTTCGCCCAAGAGTCTTGCTCAGACGAAATCACTTTTTGAAGTTGTTTCAGATCTGCGGTAGAGGTCTAAAATCTTCTGTTGGTCTCTAACAATAGGTATTCTGGCGTTCCTTCTGTCCTCAATGAGGCAGATGAAACGTCTGCCATCCGTCTTGTTATGTTTCTGCTTTTCCATTGCTTTCTAAGTACGACTGTGGTTACCAGAGTATGATTCGGACTTCAGTAGTTCAAAAAGTTTGAGCCAAAAGGGAAGGGATCTACTGCTTTGGACAAATAAGATCGGGTGTGCTGTGGAGATCATAAGCAACCTCCACCTAAATGCGGGCGGATATCATCAATACAATAATCAAGGGAGTAGCCCACAAAATACTTTATTATTAGATGCCTCTTTGAGCTATAAACTAAAGGGATTGCATCTGAGTCTTGAGTGGAATAACATCTGTAATACTAAGTACTTTTACTATCGAGACCTCAGTAGTGAGCGCCTATTTGAAAGTCACTATAGAATACGCCCAATGAGCATTATGCTGAATGCAAGATTTAAAATACTATAGAACTAATAAATCAGATAGAGGGGGCTTGCTTTTCGAATTGAAGCAAACCCCCTCTATCTGATTTTTACCGGACAGCAATAACTCAAGTAATAAGAATTTGAGAGAAAAGCGATTCCCTATACCCCCAAATACTTATTTCTCTCGTGCTTACTACTCTCTGTGGCGATTGGTTAGTTGTCTGTCTAAACTCTTACTGCTTGCAGGTAGCGGGGAGCCCGCGATAGCGGTTGTCGAGGGTACCGACAAGGCGCTTGCGGAGGGGCTCGTACTCTATCTTATCCAGTACATCTGTCATAAAGGCGACGGTGAGCATCAGGCGAGCTTCCATACGTGGGATACCACGCTGTTGCATGTAGAATACTGCCTGCTCGTCCAGCTCGCCAGTGGTCATACCGTGGCTACACTTGACATCATCGGCGTAAATCTCCAGCTGCGGTTTGGAGAACATCTTGGCGGCATCGGAGAGCAGCAGGTTGCGATTATTTTGAAAGGCAACCGTCTTCTGTGCATCACGAGCCACGTAGATCAGTCCGCTAAACGAACCGATAGCCGTGTCGTTCATCGTGTACTTAAAGAGCTCATCGGAGGTACAGTTGGGCATACTATGGCGAATCTCCGACCAGTTGTCCAATGACTTATCATCATCCAACACCCCGAGACCGTCGAGGTCGAGGTGGGCACGTTCGCCGGCGAGGTCGCAGAAGTAATTGTTGCGGGTACGCCCATTGTGTACCGTGATATTATCGACAAGCACATGGCTATCCTCCTCAAGGTGGATATGGGTCTCCATGATACGGAGTGAAAGGCTGTCGCTCTCCTCGATATTGTAGTACTGTAGCTTAGCACCCTCCTCTGCGTAGATCTCCAGCACACCCACATAGGCGGAAGCAGTATCTACTACATCGTGGTCGCAGAGCAGTAGTTTGCCCTCGGCTCCCTCCTCTGCAATCACTAATACCCGAGGGAAAGTGAGTACACCATCACGCCCCGCTATAGTTGCGTAGTGAATCAGGTGCACTGGCGCGTCTAGCTTCGTTCCCTTAGGGAGATAAAACACAAAGGCATCCTCCACAAAAAGGGTATTAAGCCTCGCGAGGCGGGACTTTTGGACAGAATTCATCCGCCCATAATACCGCTCAGCCACACCAGGGTACTTCGTAGCGAAGTCGTTCAGGCTACCGGAGAAAAAGCCTTGAGCCTCATCCGATGTCGCTACCATACCGCCTATGAGGTAGTTTTGCCGTGCGTCGGGGTAAGTCAGACGACAAGCATATCCACTGGCCTGCTCCTTCGTCAGTCGGGGCAAGCTCTCAATACGCCAATCTTGGGAAAGGAGTTCGTCTATCTTAAAATACTGATAGTGCTCCTCGCGATAGATAGGCAATCCCTCTGCTCTGAGCTGCTCTCGAGCCTCTGCTCGAGCTGCCCGAAGTATCGGATGCGCACCTTGGGCAGGCTCGAGAGCGAGAAACCGCTCTGCGAGTGCCAGCTGTGCTTCCTTACGTTTGCTCCGTTTCATCATGCCTCCTCTCTCTGTTGCTCTTCGCGAATCCAATCGTAACCACGCTCCTCGAGCTCGAGTGCCAAGTCCGGGCCGCCCGTCTTCACGATACGGCCATCCAGAAGCACATGCACGACATCGGGCTTGATAAAGTCGAGCAGTCTCTGGTAGTGGGTAATCACTATCGCAGAGGTCTCGGGCGACCGCATCGCATTGACGCCATCAGCGACGATGCGAAGAGCATCGATATCCAGACCTGAATCGGTCTCGTCAAGGATAGAGAGCGTAGGTTGTAGCACTGCCATCTGGAAGATTTCGTTGCGTTTCTTTTCTCCACCTGAAAAGCCCACGTTCACCGCACGACTGGTGAGCTCGCTATTGAGCTCTACCAATTGTTGCTTCTCACGAATCAGCTTGAGAAATTCCGAAGCGCTCATAGGGTGTTCTCCCTTGGCAGTACGCTTGGCATTGACTGCTGTACGGAGAAAATTGACCATGCTCACCCCGGGAATCTCCACGGGGTATTGGAAGCTCATGAAGATACCCTCCTGGGCACGCTCTTCGGGCTCCATGTCTAGGAGATCGTGTCCGTTAAAGATGACGCTACCCTCCGTCACATCGTAGCGTGGATGCCCGGTGAGGACGTTGGAGAGGGTGCTCTTGCCCGCACCATTGGGACCCATTATAGCGTGTACTTCGCCAGCGTTTACCGTGAGGTTCACCCCTTTTAGGATGGTTTTCTCCTCTATTCTAGCGTGTAGATTTTTAATCTGCAACATATATCTATCTTATCTAAATCAAATTTTTCAACCCACCGAACCCTCTAGCGAGATGGAGAGCAATTTCTGCGCCTCCACAGCAAACTCCATCGGGAGATGGTTCATTACCTCCTTGGCATACCCATTGATAATCAATCCTATCGCCTCCTCCTCAGGGATACCGCGCTGTTGGCAGTAGAAGAGTTGGTCCTCAGAAATCTTAGAGGTCGTCGCCTCGTGCTCGATGATACTAGAGCTATTGTGCACCTCGGCATAGGGGAAAGTGTGTGCACCGCATTTGTCGCCGATCAAGAGGCTATCGCACTGCGAGTGATTGCGGGCATTCTCAGCCTTTGCACTAATCTTGACCATCCCTCGGTAGCTATTTTCGCTCCGCCCTGCAGAGATGCCTTTGGATACGATACGGCTCTTGGTATTCTTGCCCAGATGAATCATCTTGGTGCCGGTATCCGCCTGCTGAAAGTTGTTGGTCACAGCTACGGAATAGAACTCACCCACAGAGTCATTGCCCTGGAGGATACAGCTAGGATATTTCCAAGTGATGGCTGAGCCCGTCTCCACTTGTGTCCAAGAGATTTTGGAGCGGTCGCCACGGCAGATACCACGCTTGGTAACAAAGTTGTAAATCCCTCCCTTGCCCTCCTTGTCTCCGGGGTACCAGTTTTGCACCGTCGAATACTTTACCTCTGCATCCGTCTCAGCAATAATCTCTACCACCGCAGCGTGGAGCTGATTTTCGTCGCGCATGGGGGCGGTACAGCCCTCGAGGTAGCTCACATACGCTCCCTCGTCGGCGACAATCAAGGTACGCTCAAACTGCCCTGTATTCATCGCATTGATACGGAAGTAGGTGCTGAGCTCCATCGGACAACGCACCCCCTTAGGCACATAGACAAAGGAGCCGTCTGAAAATACTGCGGCATTGAGGGCAGCAAAAAAATTATCCCTGTAGCCGACCACGGTACCGAGGTACTTCTGAATCAGCTCAGGGTATTCCTGCAGGGCTTCGCTAAAAGACATAAAAATGATGCCCTTTTCTGCCAGTGTCTCCTTGAATGTGGTGCGTACCGAACTGCTATCCACTACTGCATCTACGGCGTAGCCCGCCAAAGCCTTGCGCTCATTGACAGGGATACCGAGCTTCTCAAATGTACGCTCCAGTTCGGGATCCATCTCCTCATCATCGCCTTTTTTCTTTTTGGGCTGGGCAAAGTAGATGACCTCCTGAAAGTCAATCTCAGGGATGTCTAGGTGCGCCCAGTCGGGCATCTCCAACGTCAGCCAGTGACGATATGCATCCAGCCTGCGCTCCAACATCCACGCCGGTTCGTTTTTCTTCTGGGAAATGAGCCGAATGGTATCTTCCGAAAGTCCTTTCGGGATATATTCCGTCTCTACATCCGTGGTCCAACCGTACTCGTATTCCGACTGGGTGACTTTATCTATTATCTCGTCAAAATTTTCACTCATATTACTGTATCTATACTGTCGGTGGGAGATGCTCTTCCACCCCCTGCTCAATCAACAATCGAGTGGGCAATATTGTTTCACCGACCTTTTGAATCTCAGGGGCAATAGTGCTCTCTTCCGGAATCCCTCCCCAGCCATAGCGAGGGCTGAGTGAGGCGTATACATTGAGGAGCACCACCAATAGCATCGTCGTCACAAATAGTGAAAGTACTGCGCCGGCAAGTCGATTGACTCCCCCTAAAATCTGACCTACCCCTTTGAGCAAAAAGCCAGCGAGCAGACGGGTGAGGTAAAGCACCACCACAAACGAAAGCAACCAAGTAATCCACCCTGCGGTGAGGCTCACCCCCTTAGCAGCAAAAAGGTCAATCAGCACTGCAGAGAAAGGGTCTGCCACAATCCAAGCAAGTACCACACTCCCTAGCTCAATGGCTTGTGCCACAAAACCTCTCCTATAGCCTCGCAGCACTGATAATACCAATAATACTAGGAGGACAATATCTAACCAATTCATATGAATAAATAATAAAAGAGAAGTGGATAGTAAGTAGTCAGTATAGTAAACTGTATTAGCTACTACCCACTACTCACTATCCACTTCTCCCTATGGATGATTAGAGCTTGCGCTCTACCTTTATCTCCTCGTAAGCCTCGATAATATCGCCTACCTGGACATCGTTGTAGTTCTCGATATTCAGACCACACTCCAGACCAGCGACCACCTCTTTGGCATCGTCTTTGAAACGCTTCAGAGATCCCAATGCTCCAGCGTGTACTACTACGCCATCACGGACGACACGCACCTTTTCATTGCGAGACACCTTGCCATCCAGCACATAACACCCGGCAATTGTCCCCACCTTTGGTATCTTAAATATCTCACGCACCTCGATATTGGCTGTGACACGCTCTTTAATCTCAGGCGATAGCATACCCTCCATAGCCGTCTTGACATCGTCCAGAGCATCGTAGATGATGGAATAGGTACGGATCTCCACACCCTCATCATCGGCCAAACGCTTGGCACCCTGTCCGGGACGCACTTGGAAGCCAATAATTATCGCACCCGAAGCGCTTGCTAAGATGACATCACTCTCGGAGATAGCACCGATACCCTTGTGAATGACATTGACCTTAATCTCCGAAGTAGAGAGCTTCTCGATAGAATCAGAAAGAGCCTCTACCGAACCGTCCATATCTCCCTTCACTATGATATTGAGCTCCTGTACATTGCCTTCGGCAATACGACGGCTGAGATCCATGAGAGATGGTAGATGCTGCGTACGCTCACGTTGTTCACGTTTGAGCTGACTACGGCGGGTTGCTATCTCTCGTGCCTCCTGCTCAGAGTCCAGCACATTCATAATCTCGCCCGCCTGAGTGGCACCATTGAGACCAAGTACCTTGACTGGCTCGGACGGACCTACACTGGTAACATTCTGACCACGCTCATTAAAGAGTGCCTTGACCTTCCCATAGGTGGCACCAGCGAGGATAAAATCACCCACATGGAGGGTACCCTCCTGCACCAATACCTTAGTCGTATAACCACGACCTTGCTCCATAGTACTCTCGAGTACCGAAGCCACTGCTTTTTTATTAGGATTAGCTTTGAGCTCCATCACGTCAGCTTCGAGAAGTACCTTTTCCAATAGCTCTTGGATACCGATTCCCTTCTTAGCTGAGATCTCCTGACTTTGATACTTACCGCCCCAATCCTCTACTAGGTAATTGAGATTGGCAAGCTCCTCCTTGATTCTATCTGGATTGGCACTTGACTTATCTATCTTGTTGATAGCAAAGATAATCGGTGTACCGGCTAGTGACGCATGGCTGAGTGCCTCCTTGGTCTGTGGCATCACACCATCGTCGGCAGCTACCACGATGATGACTACGTCTGTCACCTTGGCTCCACGAGCGCGCATCGCCGTAAATGCTTCGTGACCCGGAGTATCCAGCAGCGTAATCTTGCGCCCGTCCTCGAGAGTTACACTGTAGGCACCGATATGCTGAGTGATACCTCCTGCCTCCGTAGCGATAACATCGGCATTACGTATGGCGTCAAGGAGCGAAGTCTTACCATGATCCACGTGACCCATCACCGTCACGATAGGTGCACGTGGAAGCAAATCTTCCTCACTGTCTTCCTCCTTTGCAATCATATCGAGTACCTGAGCCTCGACATAGACAGGGGTATAGCCATAATCATCAAGGATGAGATCGATGGTATCCTTCTCTAATCGCTGATTGATTGAAACCATCATACCGAGATTGAAGCAGTGCATAATGATGTCATTGACAGGCACATCAATCATCTGGGCTAAGTCATTAGCCGTTACATACTCGGTGAGTTGGAGGGTCTTGTCCTCCATCATTGCTAGCTCCTCTGCATCCACAGCTTGGCGGTGTGCTTCACGCTTCTCTCGGCGGTACTTCGCTGCCTGGTTGGTACCCTTGCGTCGTCCGCCCTGAATAGCAGCCATCGTCTCCCTAATCTGCTTCTGGATGTCCTCCTGAGTAATCTCAGGCTTCTCCTCCATCTTTTGCTTGCGCTTAGCCTTACGTCCCTTCTCTTGCTTCTGGGTAGCCTTATTGTCGGGACGACGATCATCACCGGGTCGCTGGCGGTTAGCAGATGTATTGCCCTGCTGCTTCCCTTGGTTTTGATTATTATTTTTCCCGTTTCGATTGCCAGAAGAGGCATTGCCCCCATTTTGCTTCTTGCCCTCCTGCTCTACATCCACCTTATTGCTACGTATGCGCTTGCGCTCACGCTTTTTGCTAGATGAAGATTTACGATCTGATTGGATGGTGGAGAGATCTATCTTGCCCACGACAGTGACACCCACATCTGGAGTGGTCAGCAACTCAGGAGAAGTCACCTGCTTTGTCTCTCTTCTCTCCTCAGGTTTCACCTCCGGCCTAGGAGCTTCCACCTTGGGCTCAGGTTTCACCTCCGGCCTAGGAGCTTTCACCTTAGGCTCAGGTTTCACTTCCGGCTTAGGGACTTCTACTTTAGGCTCAGGTTTTACCTCTGGCTTAGGAGCTTCCACCTTAGGCTCAGGCTTCACCTCCGGCTTAGGAGCTTCCACCTTAGGCTCAGGCTTTACCTCCGGCTTAGGTGTAGCCACTACCACACGTCCCTTGGCATCCAACTCCACCTTACCCAGCACCTTGATGCCACTCTCCTCCTTCTTACCCCCAGGAGTTGCAGCCTTCTTATCCTCTGCTGGCTCTTGCTTGGTGGTCTGATGCTCACCTTTCTGACCACCAGCATAATTATCCAGTAGCGCCTTACGTTCATTTGGCGAAAGCTTGCCGCCAAACTCGCTCACCACTGATTTGAGCTCTGCATCGGTCAGTTTACTATTGGGGTTATATCCGCCTTCTGACGACTTCTCATTGAGAAAATCGACAATTGGTCGGATACCTGCACCCAAGTCCTTAGCTACTTTACTTATCTTTATGCTGGGCATCTTATTCCTTTCCTCTTACTGATTACTTATCCTCCTCTACTTCGGTCGTTGCCCCCGCTTCTGGGTAGTAGCGTGGGTCACGCTCAGGGAGATGTCCATACTGCTCCCTTGGCAGCTCTTCATCGGAAAATTCCGTCATCAAGATCTGCATCACATTTTCTACCGTGCTCGTCTCAAGGTCAGTAGCACGAACCAATTCCTCTACACTTCGACGAAGCACCGACTTTGCGGTATCACAACCGATACTTTTAAAGGTATCGATGACCCACATATCGATCTCATCATCAAACTCTGTGAGGAAGAGGTCGCTCATATCCATATCTTGGCTCTCATCACGGTAAATATCAATCTCATAGCCTGTAAGCATACCTGCGAGCTTGATATTCTTCCCCCCCTTACCGATAGCCTCGGAAATTTGATCCTGGGGCACGTAGACCTCTGCACGCCTGCTCTCCTCATTGAGTTGCACCTTGAGATTTTTGGCTGGGGCGAGCGCTCTCTGTATCATCAACACAGGATTGCTTGTCCACTGAATCACATCGATGCTCTCATTGCATAGTTCAGCCACTACACCCTGGATACGGCTACCGCGCACACCTACCACAGCACCCACCGGGTCGATACGCTCATCATAGCTCTCTACAGCTACCTTAGCCTTTTCGCCCGGGATACGGGCTACAGCTCTAATCGTCACGAGACCATCCTGTATCTCGGGTACCTCACGTTCAAAGAGTCGCATCACAAACTTATCCGATACACGGCTAAGGATGATCTTAGGGTTATTGTTATTGTACTCTACCTTATCGATGACGGCATTGATACGATCCCCTTTCTTGAATCTATCCCTTGGGATAGCCAGTTGTTTAGGCAAAATCAATTCATTCTCCTCATCATCCATCAGGAGGACCTCCTTTTTCCACACCTGGTAGATTTCAGCTCCAATCATCTCGCCGACACGCTTGCTATAGTTGGCATAGAGAGTATCCTTCTCCAATTCCGTCACCTTGCTCGCAAGCGATTGCTTGAGATTGAGAATAGCACGGCGACCGAAGCTCTCAAACTTCACCTCGTCGATAAACTCTTCACCCAGTTCCACATCCTCTTCACCCAGCGCACGGAGCTCAGAAAGAGAAATCTGCTGCATCGGATTTTGCACCTCTCCGTCCTCCACCACGATACGGCGACGCCACATCTCGAGGTCACCCTTGAGGGGATTAACAATCACGTCGAAATTATGGTCGGTGCCAAACATCTTTGCAATCACATTGCGCAAAGACTCCTCCATTACCTTTACCATCGTATCCTCATCGATACTCTTCAGACCCATGTAATCCGTTAGGGCCTCTACAATAGTCGGTTCCTTTCTTTTTGCCATATATTAAGTTGTGAGTTGCGTGCGATAGACCTCCAAGCCATCACCCCTCTCAGTACATTATACTTTCAAATTATAAACTGCCTTTTTCACCTCCTCATACTTGAGCTCCATGCGGTGCTCTACAGGGCGCTTGCGACGCTCCCCCTCAGGACGCTCCATGCGGGTCGCCACCAGCACAAAGCCCTCTTCATTGGCACACTCAAGAAGCCCGACTTCCTTCACGCCACTCTTAAGAAGCACCTCTAGTTCACGCCCCACAAACTTACGGTAGCGTCGCACTCCCTCCAGCGGAGTGGTCAAGCCGGCACTTGAGACCTCCAGCTCAAAATCCTCCTTCTCCCGATCTAGCGACACCTCGATATGTCTCGAGAGTGCCACTATTGTATCGATATCCACAGGGGCGGTATCATGATCTACCTCCACCTCGATGCGGTTGTTGCTCTTCACCTCAGCTCGGACTAGAAAATACCCCTCGTGCTGCTCGGCAAAAGTAGCCACCGCCTGCTCTATATCCTTAACCTCTATCATACCAATACATATATACAATGATGAGAAGACTGCTCTCGAGAGTCCTCTCATCAACCATTCCACCGCAAAGTTACCAATAAAATACCAAATGCCAAAGAGTTGGTTATCAAAGAGTGGATGAGGAGGAGTGACACCAAAAGGAGTAGAGCCGTGAAAATTCACGGCTCTACTGGAGTGTATGGAAGACGATTCAACCGGTCCTTCAATCACGGTTTATTGGTTAAAGATCCAAATCATCTCCTGATGGTTCACCCTCACTAGGCGTATCACCTGCCGAATTGGCGCTCGTGCTTGGAGCCTTGGTCGTCTCCATGAGGCTTGCTGCAGAGACAAATCCATTGGACTTGATCTTATTCAAAATCTCCACACTAGGGGTATAATACACCTTGGCGCCGGTAATCATCTCAGGTTTAAACTCCGCCAGAGATGGTGCTGCCTTACAGCGAATCCTCATGCTGAAGCTGCCAAGTTCCCCCAGCTGTACCCCAAATCCATTGAGAAGATACTGGGTAGCAGAGAGCGACAGCGCATCCAGTACGGCACGTACATCTACACGGTGCACGGTACAGCGATCTGCGATGTCATCTGCGAGTTCTTTGGTGTTCACTTGGCGTATCTGACGGTTGTATGCCACTGCCATACGAGGCATCTTGGCGTTTGGAATCTTATTCTCTCTCTCGTAAACATTATAAATCAATGCCATAGTAATAAAAATTGTTTTGTAAGTTAATGAATCATTTGATTTTACTCCGCACCCTATGTATCAGGTATAGCACGGAGAGGGTGAGTCCAAGGGCAAGCCCTAGGTAGAAAAGTCTCGAGTTGGGCTCACTCTTTGTCTGAGTGAGGTGGAGAGAGGAGGAGGTCTGCGCCTGCGTGTCGCGACTGACGCTTTTGCTTTGCTCTTCCTCTATAAGCTCTATGGAATATCCCCCGCTCTTAGGGGGCTCATGGGTCGAAAGTGTCGGATGAGGTTCTATGGACAATGGGGTATCCTTGATAGGAGGATTAGGCACTACAGCAGTAGGTGGCACACCCCACCATTGGACGGTGAGCCGCCGTCGCCCTTGCACCGTCTGAGCGACGCTGTCCAGGATAGCGGTCTCAGCCGTGGTGCGTTCGTCGGAGACTGTCTGCCGACTTGCTCGACAACCGGTAGTCAGTACCATGCTGAGTGCCATCGCCAAACTACAGACCACCTTGGCGCTCTCTCGCTGCATAGTCAATCCCAATAAGTGCACCTACAAAGGTCATCACCTCGCCATAGGCAATCAATACACTGGAGTGGATTTCGCCCAGAGGCACCACCCAAAACCCCATAAAAAGGAGTGTCATCCCGCAGATGACCAAGACAATCGCCAGCCATAGTCTCAATTGTTGAGGTTCAATTGTAAATCTGCGCATCGAAGCAAGGGCACACTTTGAGCCATTCGTCAGGGGTGATACTTCCATCTCCATTGCGATCAGGACTGAGATCTCGGTGTCCGACCACCATCGCAGTGGGATAACGATTTCTGAGGTGCCAAACCAACTGAGCCAGCATCTGTCTCTGTTGGGGCGTCCGAGTATCGTGCGGGCGATAGTTGCTATCAAGACCACCCTCGTAGCAGATACCGATAGAAAAGGCATTGTACCCTATCACGTGTGCCCCCGCCTTGTCCACATGACGAAGTGCATAGAGCCTGCCATCACGAGTGATGTAGTAGTGATAACCGGCTGTAGAAAAGCCGCGTTGCTTGTGGTCGTGTATCAGCTGAGGGGGCAAGTATCGATCTTGCTGGCGTGTGGCGCTACAGTGTACCACGAGGAGGTCAATCCTACGCTTTGCCGTCACCAAGTCTTTGGGGCAACGGATTTCTTCCCACTCACGGGTCGAATTGTTTTTTGCATTTTTCATACACATTATATATAGTAGTTTTTGAGTGGTTGTATATGAGAGATGTCTTCTCCTCAACCACAATGCAAAGTTACATCCCCACCCTCCTCGGCTTGCGCATTGCTACACCTTCCTGAGATTTACTACCATATACTGCTCTATGGTGTGACATATATTTGTACCTCTGGGAGATGAGTGACCTAATACAGGGGGTAGGAGGCATAAAAACCTCCTCCCATCCACCTTCCACCAATCGCGCCTCCACTGAACCGCCAGCTCGGGCTATCTGTTATACCTATAAATACCAATGACAAAATTTATGACAGAGAAAAGATTTACCGTGACGGGCATGAGCTGTGCCGGCTGTGTCGCCGCCGTGGAGGGACAGTTGAAGAAGACCAAAGGGGTAGAGCATGCAGAGGTACACCTCCTCGAGGGGCGTACGGTGGTGACCTTCGATGAGCGCAAGACCTCGCCTCAGCAGCTCCGAGAGGAGGTGCGAAGTCTTGGCTACGATATGCTGATAGAGGAGAGTGCTGCGCAACGTGAAGCGGAGCGAACCAAACTGGAGCACAAGGAGCTCACACATATTCGCTCCAAACTCATCGTCACGGTAGTACTCACCGTGGGGATGATGTTGGTGGGGATGTATGGCATGCACCTAGGTATCTCTGACCGGGTGGCAGACTTGGTGCTACTCCTTGGGGCGAGTGTGATCATGTTTTACTCCGCCATCGATTATCATACGAGAGCCCTCAAGCAGCTCACACACTTCACCTTCACCATGGATACACTCATCAGTATGAGTATCAGCGTGGCGTACTTCTTTAGTCTCGTCAGGTACACCATCATGGGCAGTGTGGAAGTGGGCGGGCTCTTTGGCAATAGCTACTTCGATGTGGTCGGTATGGTGATGAGTTTTGTACTGCTGGGAAAGTACATAGAGGAGCGTGCGAAGTACAAGACCAATGATGCCTTGCGCCGTCTCCTGGCACTCACACCCGAGACCGCCCTCGTCCTAAGGGGCGATGAGTGGGTAGAGCGCCCGATAGAGGAGATACAGATAGGCGATGCCATTCGGCTCAGGCATGGCGACAGTGTCCCTGTAGATGGCATCTTAGAAGAGGCAGGCGATTTTGATGAGAGTAGCATCACGGGCGAACCTCTCCCTGTGCATAAGGGTAGTGGAGCGGAAGTATTCTCCGGAACCATCTCTGTAGGTGGTGCCACCACCCTGAGGGCGACCAAGGTAGGGGATGAGACATTGCTTGGACGGATTATAGAGGCAGTACGCCAAGCGCAAGCCTCCAAGGCACCTATCCAGCGCATTGCCGATAAGATTTCAGGGGTATTTGTTCCATTCATCCTCGGGATTGCCTTGATCACGCTCATACTGTGGGGCACGGGTAGTGTAGAGCAACCTTGGTTGCACGGCATCTATTTTGCCATCAGTGTACTCTGTATCGCCTGCCCTTGTGCCCTAGGGTTGGCAACTCCGACTGCGATAACGGTAGCGATGGGCAGAGCATCTCAGGAGGGCTTACTCATCAGAGATGCAGTTGCTCTAGAGCGACTCGCCAAGGTCTCTGATGTCCTTTTTGACAAGACAGGCACTCTAACCCAAGGGACACCGCAGGTCATCGACCACTCTGGTAGCATGAGCAGGGAGGAGGAAGCTCTCTTGGTACGTGCCGAACGACAATCGAGCCACCCTCTCTCTTCAGCTATCGTCTCACGATTTAGCATGATGGAGAGCGATGCTACCCCGGAAGAGCTAGAGGAGCTTCCCGGGGAGGGTATCCGATTTACTTACCAAGGGGACCCTTACTTCATCGGCAATCGACGCCCATCTACACTCACGGAGCCCCACCCACTCGAGATCAAGCATCCACTTTCCACCTTTGTCTACTACACAAGGGAAGGCAGACTCATCGCTCTTCTGGTGGTAGAGGATCAAATCCGCCTCGAGGCCAAGGAAGCACTCAGTGCCTTGCAAGCGCATACGGGAGCGACCATTCATCTACTCTCTGGCGACCGCCCGGAGCGTGCCGAAGCGTTGGGCAAGAGGCTGGGATTTACCAACATAAAGGGCGGGCTATCGCCTCTGGACAAGAAAGCATACATCGAGGCACTACAGAAAGAGGGCAAGGTAGTAGCGATGGTCGGGGATGGCATCAATGACTCTCCGGCACTGGCAACGGCAGACCTGAGCATAGCTATGGGCAGTGGCAGCGACATCGCCAATAGTGTATCCCAAGTGACCATCATTGGGGGTTCTCCCCACGCTCTTGAGCGTGCTATCAGGCTCTCCCAGAAGACGGTCAAGATTATCCACCAAAACTTCTTCTGGGCATTTATCTACAACCTCTTGGCTGTCCCCATCGCTGCCGGGCTATTCTATCCCAATCTATTTGTCACCCCGATGATTGCAGCTGCGGCGATGGCATTCAGTTCGGTATGCGTAGTGCTCAATTCCCTACGCCTCCGACGGTAAAACATTTGGGGACGGTGGTAATGACTACTACCACCGCCCCCATTAAAAAGCGTCATGAAAAATTATACTGCCTTGTAACTTATCTTCCCGTTTTCAAACGTTTCCGCTTCCAACGTTACAGTTTCGTTATTACCGGATTTGTTGGTCTTGAAATTGATTGTTTGTTCTCCGATAGATCCCACCTTATAGATATAATAGACTTTCCCTGCCTCTACAAACATTTGCAATCCCGATGCAGCCGGGTATAATCCCTGTGTGAAAATCTTTACCTCCAGTGGCAACAAGTCCGAAGGGAAGTCATTCGGAATAGTAAACTTCAAGCTAACTGCTCTATCCTGACCATTGGTAATATTGACAAGATTACCCCCCTGGTCATTAATCTTTATAGGAGCGAAAGAGAAAGCCTTGCGTGCCATCACACGTATTACTCGAGCCAATTCGCCATTGCCATTCTTTACAATGATACTTCCCGTATAGGGTTCTTCCGGAATATATGACACTCCGCGAAAAGAGATTACTCCCGTAGATTTATCAAAAGACAAAGAACTAGCATCCACCACCTCTTCATCATCTTCTTGTCTTACAGAGACAGTGACATTCGAATTGTCGAAGTTGTCACTTCCTACCGAAGGATAGTACTTTGCCCAAGTGGTAACCCCTTGATTGGGAGTTGTCAGAATAAAGAGCGTCCTCTCCACTGCTATCTTTGAAGTTCCATTTGAAATAATGGGATACTTTTCCGTGACAGGATCGAGTGCCACATTATTATGTGATGCTCCTGCCAAGGCCGCCTCCAAAGTATCATACCCTTTTTTCATTACTTTATTGATCGTCACCGCATAATGGTAATTGCGCTCGATATTGTAGCGATCTTTTTGCTCATTGACGAGGTCAATCTTGTAAAAGTACGGTCCCTGTCCTCCATAAGTAGCTTTGAGTATGACAGTAGTAACATGCTCTGCATTAGCATTTCTTCGTTCGAAAATCAACTTAGGCGCATTACTAAAATTAGAACTATTCGCCGGAACCAATACCATATCTAAAGGCTCGGTAATACTCCCTGTGTCAAACTTTTTTGTCTTTCTACTAAATGGCGCTACCGTACCCTTGCTCGGAGCCTGATGAATAGTGTATCCCTCAATATTGAAGTCAGACAGACTACACTGGACAGAAACCTTAGCTTGATTACGGAGCAATGATACTGTCTGAGCAGAAAAACTGTTTTCATTAATGCCTCCGATCAACTCCATACGTGCCCAGAATGCAACCCTATCGGTGCTCATCAATGCTACAGCTCCAGCCTCGTTAGAGCCTACAGCATTACCATCAAACGTCCCCCAATCGGCATAATTGGCGATGAAATGGAGAATCCGTTTACGATTGGATGCAGGCAATGTCGCACTAAAGTGCCCCCCTGTTTCTGTCTGATTGGTCAGCGTAGCGACAGCCCGAGTTATGAAAATTCCTTGCTCATCAAAGACCAGTATGCTCAAGTTGGATACATCACCATTTCCTCGAGTGCTGACTACATTGTACTCCGGAATGTCCACAGCAAAGTGAACCTCCACGTTTTGATCCCCTATTTTAGAATCGACCTGCACATCATTCACCCTCGAACAACTGGCAAAGAAGAGGAGAGTGCCTAGTAGTACACTGATAACACTATATATCGTCTGTTTCATACGTTATTTACTCTAAAATAGAACGTTTATTCCTTGACATCACGAACACAACGAACGTAAGCTTTCCACTGGTCTGCCAACGCTGTTTGTCCAGAATGGGGCTTCAGCTGGTATGCCCCTCCCCACTCGTAAGAAAAATTACCACTGGGCTTCACTGCATTTACACCCCAATAATAGTTTCCTCTCATCACTATACCTAATGGGTTATTAGGATTATGCTGAATATCATCAAGATACTTTAGCTCAGCCTTAGTCGGTAATCGCCAATCATCATACCGGACTGTTCCTCGATCAGTGTCATATTCTTCCCAATATTCCTGACAAAGCCTCCGAGCATCTTCGTATCTTTCTCGAGTTGAAACTCCAAGCTGAGAGGCGAGCATAAAGCGTGGTGAGGTCATCTTCGAAACTTCCACTGTATTCTCCGTATATCCGCTAGAATCCAGCGGTGGAAACCCCCAAACAGTCGATCCATCCGGAGCTAATGAAGTAATTCCATACATATAGTGGTTTGGGTAGGCTATATCGTTCGATCCATTAGGATAATTTTTTGAGCGAACTCCTAGCTGTACGGAGAAGTAAGTCGGCGGTAACTGCCTCACGACGATTTCCTCTGTCAAAGGGCCATTGGTTACCTTAAACTTAATATCCTTAGGAATATAATTCTGTGGGATTGGACTACTGATACGGATCTCTCCGGAAGCCACATTAGGGGTTACGCTGATTGTTGGAAATCCGGACTCACTCGTTCCAATATGAACGGTCTTAAGTTGTCCAGTTGCATACTCTACATATGTATATGATGCTTCTACCGAGCCATCCACCAACTTCACATCAGCGAGGGATGAATTGAACCTCAATACACGATTCGTGATATTGGGCATGACCACGTTGTACTCAGAGACTACCAGATATTCCGATTTCTTAATCTCAGCGACAACTGCTTGTGTGCTCCAATCTTTGATTGTATAATTACCTTCTACTTCTACGGGTTCTTCCTCAAGGCTACCCAAAATATTGACAAGGTTTACTTCCACGTCATATAAGAAATTACGATCTATCCTATTCTTATATTGGAGCATATCCCCTGTCAGCTTACGAGGGAGCACCGGGACTTTGTAGCTGTACTTGTCTACACTGCCGGTAACATTATCCTTCAGCGGAATGAGGAACTTGATGTAGGTCGCCCTTGTAGGATCCGTATTCCAATCATTACTATAAGCATAAAATGGAGATTCTGTAGTCTTCTCTCCAAAAGATCCCGATTTTGAGAGTACTCTGGTAGGTGTTGTCTTCCAATCAGATTCTACCAGTGTAGGAATATCTCCTCCATCCATTAGAGCTGATTTATCTGAAAAATGAATAAGTGCCGCAACAGCTTCACCCTGTTGAGTAAATCCGGGAATATTAACTCCGGACAATCTGAAACGAATTTTAGCTGCGGCTCTCTTTAGATGTACACTCCCAATACTTGGGGTATTGAGGTTGATCTGCTGATTTTTTAAAACTCCATCCATCACAAAAGAGGTCTGGGCATCCGAACCACCTTTAGTAGTAAAATCGAGTGTTTGAAAAATCATATTCTTTAGTGCTGTCAAGTTGTTAGCACCTTCATTGATGGAGGACAAATCGGCAGTCCCATTGGCAAGGACATATATATCATAGCTTGTGGTGCCATTAAATAATCCTCTTTTGCTATCAGGGATAGGCAGGGTGGCTTGCTTGCTGCTAGCATCATAGATGATGTCTGAATTAGCAACCTTCCACTTCAAAGTACTGCCCTGAAAAAAGAATACATCTACGGATACAATCTTATTTTCATTATAAGCGTCATCCCCATTCTCGTTACTAAGAGCCCGCACATCCGAAGATGAAAAGTCCCCCGAGACATTGAGGTTCATTGTCAGTGCTTTGATGCCATCACTCTGAGATGGTGTCTCCTTCACACACGACGATACGACCAAAAGAGGTAGCAATAATATGCTATGTATGATAACGTTATACTTCTTCATTTTCTCTGTTGGTTTTATGGTTCTAACTTCGGTTGTTTCATCACTAGTCGATTTCCCGCCCCGACTTCCGAGGAATTCTTAATGAGCGGAACCTCTCGACCATTTACGGTAATATAAAATTCAGTGGTGCGATCCTCGTCTCCTCTTGGATTTTTTGGTTTAACCCTAATCTTATAAGTCTTAGTGTCGTCCTCTTGTCCACCATCAACAAATTCACCGGATAATACAAATTCAAAATCCAAAGGATTACTTAACTGCGCTTTCCAAGTAGCATCCACGGGATTTTCGAGGCGGAAATCTAAATCTACATAGTCGGAAGGCTCATTAAGGGTGAAGGTGTGTGCCCCCATTTCCTTATATGGATAGATCTCATAAATCCAATTGAATTTCCATGTAGAAGGGAGTACTTTCCATGGTAAAACCTCAGTATTCAATGTCAATCCATCAAACTTTCCTATGCCATTGATGGTTGCCGTGAGCTTGTAATGATAATTTCGCTGGGTATTGAATGGCAGTGTCTTGATCTTATCTGTACCATTAACATACGCAATATAGGTCGTCGTCACGTTATTGTACAGTGCTTCTATCTCAAGGTATGTCGCCACATCCTTATTTGAGACGTTGCTCTTCCTATTTTCATAAAGATACAGAGGATCTGTGCTGCTCCACACCTCTACCCCTGCTGTCGTAAGCGTTTTTCCAACCGTCTTAGTGCTCTGAAAATATGACGCGGGAGTGATTTCCTTATCAGGCAACAACGACGATTGAGAAGGGATATTATAAACCTTTACGCTCTTTATCGTAATAGGGATATTCTCGCTCTCTGCCTGAGCTCCTTTAATGACTTTCAAGCTGATCTTTGTTGCCAAGCGAACCAGACTGACAGTCACTTGTGTATGACTACTCCCCGTAGACTTTTGCACGATAGTAGCTGAGTTCCCTGTCATCATAAGAGGAGCAGAGAGTAGTGTCTCTTTTTTGGGAGTCACCACAGCCTTCAATTCGGACAAAGTCTTTACCGATGCCAATGTCGCAGACATATCATCGGGTTCATTGGCAACGACATACACCTGCTTCGATCCTGTGCTGGTGGTGATACTAAATGGATTTTTGAATGCCTCGTCATTGGCGTTGTACAATTTCATGGCATCGATATACTCTCCGTTGAAGACATAGATACGCACTCTACTAATGAGACTTTCATCAGCAAATAGAGCACCTGCTCTTGTCGTTATGCCATTGAGGGACAATGAAAGCAAAGCGGTTTCACTCTTCGGCTCTTCTTTTGGCTTAGAACAAGCCGAGAATAGAGCTACGATACCTATAGCTATAGCCGCAAATAGTATACTTTTCTTCATAATGTTAAATGATAACGTACTGATAAACCTCATTCCATGGCGTAATGATTGCCAAGACTTCAAGAGATCCGCTAAAATCGACAATTATATTGAGCAATCTTCCAACCTCCGGTACAAATTGCTTACCATTGCTATCGACTTTAGCTGAATAAATAACCTCTCCATCACACAGTATCTCTAGGGTAAATGGGGTTTGGTCTGCTGTTGGGTACACGGTAAAGAGAGGAGCAGTAAGAGTACCATCCTGCATCTTCACAGCCGGGACATAGTATACTTTTTCTCCTGCCAGCTTACCATCCTTGTCGTAGGTATCCGGTGATTCTTTAAGTCTGAAGGTGTATGTACCCTCTTTACGGTTGTTCCACTGCTGGACATGAATCGCAGAGATGACGACCTGAGAGACCTTGGGAGAGATGACTACCGTATGGTCTCCCTTAGATTCGACGCCACCAAATTCCACAGGTACGACAAGAGCGCCATGAAAGAGGTCACTGGGAGACTGAGCGACATTTTTATTAGAAATAAGCTTGACATAGAGATCCGTCATCTGTTTCACAGAAGCATTGTCAGGTTTTTCTACCCTTGCATCTGCATTTGCCCACACCACGAAGGTCAGAGACTTATGTCCCGGATAGCTCAATCGGATGTCGATTCCTTTCCGGTCCTTAATCTGCTGTGCACTTAAGGTAAGAATATCTACGACTTGTCCTTTCTCATTAAAAATAAAAAGAACGGCGTCCTTGATGTCCCCTGACTCTGTGATGTCCTTACCATCAGCATCTACTGCCTTTACGAACAGACGAAAAGGATGCGGGCAACCCGACAAATCTTCCCTCAAACAACTTGTTGTCAGAGCCCCCATAGTTGTCAATAGGAGAATAGTCAACAATAAGCCCAATATATCTGCTCTTCTCATACTCATAAATATCTTATTATTCAATCTATTTTGCTCCGTAGAGGAGTATCACCTCCTCTACGGATACCGGATTTATCTTCTTAGCGAAAATCACTAGATATCATCGCGCTCCGGCAAGGCGCTTAAAAACGGTAAATTAGTACTCAATAGCCTGATCGACACTAAGCCATGGAGCTACTTCGATCATAACATCAAGAGTTGCAGACTCTGTTGGAGGTACTGTTGGGTCATCCTTACCGAGGTGCTTAATCTTGACACTAAGGTTGTACTTGGTGTTACGCTTAATCTTGCTGTCTTTAGCGGTAGCATCACCAGTATAAGTGTAACCACCCTTATTGCCATTCACCACGATAGAGTAGTAGGTAAATCCGTCATTATCAATTGCTCCAGGGAAATCAGTCTTAGTAGCATAGCTATCATCAGCTTTCTTGATCTTACCCTTGATGGTGAAGATAGTTGGTTTGATGGTAGCATCGTTCTCAAATACATAGTAGTAAACAGGCTTGTCTGTAGTGATGGTAGACAAATCAATAACATCATCCTTTAGGTAAGCCACAGTTGTAGGTAGAGTTCCTGGCTTGTACTCACCATTATAAGGAGTCAAATCAGTACCGGAAAGAAGGTCTGAGCCATGGTTTAGATCAGTACCGAAGTACTTAGACTGCTTCTTTGCATTGTAAACATATACTTCAGTAGGCTCAAATTTGAAACCCGCATACGCTCCCTCAAATGCAGTTTCTGCCTTTACAAGCGCGACACGAGCAGCAACACGGGTTAGAGCGATAGGAGTCTCAGCTTTAATCTGATTTGCAGTGGCATCAAGATCAGTATCACCAGTCTTAAAACCATACTGGTTCTTACCCGGCTTTACGTCGAAAACATCAGTCTCCTCGCAAGTCATTAGTAGACCATTAGCAAGTGTTTGATTTGCAAGATCTGCAGAGACAGTTGCCTTTAATGTTGTTTTTGAGGTGATGCCGCTTAGGTCTTCGGATGCGTTAGCAACCACAATAATCGTACGACTACCGGTAGTCACAGCGATATCCTTCACCTTCTTCACATCCGCACCCTCTTCTTTCTTGTAGCCATCACGAGCGTCGCCATTGAAGACGAATACCTCAAGCTTCTTTACCTTGCTTTCTTCAGCAGTCAATGTAGAAGCATCGGAATTACCAATGGCACGTAATGAGCCTTGGGTAACATTTACGGAAACAGTAGCCTGCTTCCCTTCGCTGGTAGAATTGACTTCAGAGTTCTTCTGACAAGAAGCGAAGCCAAGAGCTACAGCGGCAGCTGTTAAAACATAAACAAACTTCTTCATGTTGTAAAAATTAAAAAGATTTATAATACCTGTAATTATATTCGAACCATGCCTCAAATCAAGTATATCTCAATATATTAGCACGACATTCCTAATTTATAAAATCAATCGGCGAGGACTTTTTCTAACTCACTAAGGTTATATGAAGCGTATTCATCTCCATTAGCCAGAGCTTTCTCAAAGTAAAACTTAGCCTTATCATACTCACCCATCTTTGAGTAAGTCACTGCCAAGTTATTCCAAACCCTAGAGTCAGACTCTATCCTCAACATTCTTTCATGAGCTTGCTGTACCTTGCCTGCCTCTATATCCATAGCCGCTGAATTAACGATTGCTATAGGATCATTTGGGAAAGCCTGTACCGCTACCTCAAAGACATTCTTAAAGTTGTCACTATCTGTAGGATATGTCTTTGCGACTAAATACATTTCATTAAGGCTGAGCAACTTTGGATTCTTCTTTATCACATCTTTGGCCTCCTCCACATTGAATGGTCTCACGCTAAACTCGATGACATAGTCTGTGCGGCGAAGCATAGGATAATACTCCCGTAGCAACTTATTGTATGTAGCTCCGCCGTCTAGAGCGATGAGTTTTGCATCTCTGGCATCCGGATTGTGGACCATTGCTATGACATCAAGTATCCCACCTTTCTTATCCAAAGAAGAGTTCCGAACCATCTCCTCAAGTCCTTTCCAGTCTTCACCGATACCCTTTACCACCAACATATTTCGTGTCACTCTATGCGTCGCATTGAGATAATCGGCAAACGAATTAGCGCGTCGGCTAGCCAAGTTTTCATTGTAGATATAGTCTCCTTCCGGAGAAGCATACCCCAGTACCTCAAACTTAGAGATTGTAATATCCTTATTGGACTTTACCTCAGAAATCACTTTATCTACCTTATCCAGCTCTGAAGCATTGTTCTTATAACTACGTATCAATTGGTGATCATCTAATACGTAATTAAACGACGCAGAATGCCTGTCTGTCCTCACCTTGATAGGCTCTACCTCAGGGACTATAAAAGATAACTTATACTGTGGATCATAAGGCTCTCTTATCAAGCGTTTACTGACCAATACATCACCTAGATCTTGCCTACAGTCGGCGCATCCCCTCACCTCTCCCTGTATCTTTAGGTGGGCATCTTTCATCCACTCCTCAAATGGGAGTGCCACATGCGATTGAAACTCCTGCTGAGCTCCATTCTTTCTCACCAAAACAGTCTGATAATGCTCCGGCAATGGTACCTCATTTTTCAACCTTTGATTACGCAATATCACCTTGTCTCGAGTTTTCCCCACCATTACAATAGGCTCGAAGATGCGGCTCTCCGTGCCATTATTGGCACAAAGAATCGGAGTCAATACGAGCATGTCATTGGGGCTGAGTTTAAGGTGATCAAATCGTACGGAGAAGTCGATTCTTAACTGATCATCAGACACCTTTCCCGATAAATTCTCAACCACCACATCATTGATATAGCGAGATTGTGCGACAGAAACCGTCGCCAGACACATAAAGGCCAGTATGAAATATATCTTCTTCATGTTATTCGTTATTTCCGCACCTTTTTACTTCAACACATAGACCAAGGATATTGAAGCCTTAGTCACACCCCAATAGTTATAATTGCTCTGCTCCAACTTCTTACCACACTTAATACAATCGAACTTAGTATATGGCACATAGGCATAGCCCGCTCCCAGGCTCAATTGAAGATTCCATCGTGGCGATAAAATCCAATGGTAGCCATAGCTAAGTCCGGCTCCATAAGCAAATCCCTCATATCTATGCTCTTTCAAGGCACTCAATTTGGCGATTGGTACATCGATGCCACCCACATTAAATTCACTCACCAATCCATGCAGTCCAACGAAATGACCATTGAATGGCTCGCATATCCAATAGCGAAGCTCAGGTTGTACCAGCCAATGCGTGAACTTAGCGTTATCCTTATACTCCCACAAGCTACCTCCCGTAGCCAAATCGAGGGTTAATTTTTTCCCCAGACTAAATTCCAATGCCAAGTTGGGCGATGTCGTAGCAGCATACAACAAGTTGGTTTTGACTGCAACCTTCTGCGCATCTGCTCTACCAGTAGACAGCACCAGAAAGGTAAAGAGCAGTAGTATAAAACTACAAATGGGTTTTCTGAACTTCATAACTAATTATTGAAACTTATATTTTTCGTAATACCTTCATCTTTGTGTCTCAAAAAAAGTCCGGCATCACGATCTATTCGTATAAAAAAATATCAGATACCGTTTTCCGACACGGAAAACAGCATCTGATATCAATATGGGTATCAAACCTCTGTGGCAACGACACACGCGCCACAGGGAGGCTCAAGGTTACTTGGGCAAGATAAACAAGTGAGTAAGAGCTAATTCTCTCTCTCTCTCTCTCTCTCTCTAATCATTTTTCAGCAAATAGCCAAATGAAAAGTGTTAAAATTCATCCCATCATCCTAAGGGCAAGAATAAATGAAAAAATTACTGCCATTTCATTCCATCTTGTTCTCGATGCAAAGTTATGCACATAATTCCGAAATAAAAAAAAATTTCATCCGACAAACATGGAAAAATATCTCAAAAATCCCACTGTATCGAACTATCATACAGATAGTTAAACATTCATAAACTTATAAAAATAGACCACGTTATTATATATTTATTACTGCAATAGTCCGGTATGCGAAGTTGCAACGAGCACCATAGGTGGTATTGTAAAGCTTTCGATTGACCCAGAATTTTCGAGACAGTATCGTAGAGAAATCTCCTCTATAGAGCAAAGAAAACTCCTCTATAGAGCCGTCACAATGGCTCTATAGAGGAGTTCCCTTTGCTCTATAGAGAGAAAGGTCTTTATATACCAACCTATTTAGAAGGAGTAGCCTATGCCCAAAAGCAAGGCATTGATACGAGGCTCTGCAAGCGCAATCTGGTAGGCTGCATCTAGATGAATGCCTTGCCACTTGGCTCCGAGCCCCAAGGTCGCACGGCTCTGACCGTGCTGACCATATTGGTAACCTGCACGAGCCTTGAGTACATCACGATAGTTGTACTCCAGCCCTGTCCCTGCAAGCAGTGTGCGTGCGCCCTTTGCGGTGAAGTATCGCCCACTAAGAGCCCAAGAGAGATGATGCTCCTCTGTAAGTGCCAGCTCCCACTCTCCTCCAAGCACCACTGAGGTAGGAAGGGCGTGTGCGATACCTCTATCGTCGTACTTCACTGGTGTGCCGGCATCCATCCATCTGATACCGAATTGTAGGAAGGAGGGGGTATCGCCCAGGTCGATAGCAGAGCCATAATTGGCTCCCACAGAGAAGAGCAGTGCACGAGCTTGAGCCCCGACAAAGCTCTCGGCGTATGTAGCGGTACCGTGCACCACAAAGGCTCGTGTCACGCTGAAGGCATAGCCTAGGTCTATCGTCCAGTCGTGAGGCTTGAGTGTACCGACACCCTCTTGTCCTCCTAATAGGGGGATGGTGAGCCCACCCATATAGCGACCACCCAAGTAGATCGCCCTTTTATCTCCAAGTTTGTACCCTGCGCCGATGGTGTACTGCATAGGAGTCCCATAGGGAGTCGCTGTCTGCAAGTCGGCTGCAAAGTCTACTGCCATCTGTTTATTACCATAGATAAAAGATGCCGGATTGCTGTATAGATGGAAGCTCTCTACCAGTCCGAGAGAGGTGTTGCCCAAAGCTGCGCTTCGGGAGTCTGCGGTGGCTTCTACTACGCCAAATGTCCGCCCCTGCGCATTAGCACTCCCCATAGAGAGGAGTACCAGTGCCACAAGAAGGGTTATTTTTTTGATATTTATCATGTCTTCAAAATAATCTGTTACTTATCGACTCCCCTAAGCATGGAGAGTCGTTTGGGATTAGTTTTTTACTAAAGTGCGCTCTTCGAGCTTTCCATTGCCAGTATCTATGTACATGCGGTATACGCCTGGCGCTAACTTATCGGTACTGAGAGAGGCGGTGGCAGTGCTACTCTTCACCGGATAAGTACCCTTGTGGACTGTCTCTCCACGTAGGGTAGCGATGGTCACGGTGACCTCTTTTACAGCAGCACTTGTAAGAATCGTGACGTAGGAGCGTGCCGGCATAGGATAGAGTGCAAATACCTGAGAGCCTCCCAGTGGTGATACTGTGACATCAAAGGCTAGTCTTGCGGACTTGTGCCCATCATTGACGGTAACGACCACAGATGCCATACCTTTTTTCTTAGGAGTGACCATCAGCTTGCCATCCAAGATTTTTGCTTCTACGACGTGGCTGTCAGAGGAGATCACGGAGTGGGTCACCTCCATCCCTTCAGGGAGCTTAAAGGCATCCTTTATATTGATCTCCATGCCCTTGCCTCCTTCGGTAAGGGTGAGATTGCCAATCTCTGCCACTACTTGCGGTCCGGCATAGTGGACAATCTCAAAAGGAATGGTATAGGTTGCCTTCTTATTGAACTGATCTCGGAGTGTAATATCAAAAGGATGTGAGCCTACCTTCTCTTGGTTGAATAGTGTGACCTCGATAGTATTCTCGACACGCTTTAGAGAAACACCCTTAGGGAGAGCCCCTGCCTCATAATCCCAACTATGTCCGTCAGGATCCGAGATTTGGAGTACCACCTTCTTATAGGGTGCGATATCCAAGAGGACAATAGGCTCTTGCGGGAGATTCTCAATCATCGGTACTGCATTTACCGGGGTAGTGTATTCTACGACCTTTAGGTGTGAAGTATGTCCCCAACGGTCAATAGCTTCTACACCACAGTAATATTTTTTGCCCTCCTGAAGCTCTTTGATGGTATGCTTCATCTCCTTTTGGATTGCTGTGTTATAAGCTCTCAATGTGGCATACGGTTCGAGACCATTTGTTGTAGTAAGTGGCTTGTCGCTCGTGTAGAGGCGGTAGCTAGTGGCATAACCCGTAGCGGAGTCGTCATCGGTGGCAATACCCCAAGTAACCTCTGCGGAGAAGTAATCAGGGGCGACCTTGAGGGTCTCTACGTCCTTTGGTGCCAACTCCTTATTTTCCTCGAGTGCCACAGCGGCATCGATATAGCCCGCACCAATCTTACCGACATACTTGGGGTCGTTGTAGCTGTAGTGGTCTACATCTCTGAGGGCAGTGAGGAGACGCTCCTTGAGCATATCGGCTGTATAGCCCTCCTTGCCAAACTTTGAGAGGATAAGTGCAGCAATACCCGTCACATGTGGCGCAGCCATTGAGGTACCTTGGGCGTAGGCGTATTGAGGTTGATTAGGGAACAAGAACTCTCGACCATATTGTGAGCCATTGCCACTGATATCTAAATCCTTAAAAAGAGGTGAGATGGTGGAGAGAATTCCATCTTTATTGTCATCTCGATTCAGAATACCACCAGGAGCCATTATATCCACCCAGTCGCCTGAGTCAGAATAGCCTGCTACAGTATAATTGGGAGTGAAGGAGCCCACTGCGATTACTTTCTCGTAGTAACCAGGAGCGATATTGATGTCCATAGTGCCATCGTTGCCTGCTGCAAAGATGATGACACCACCTTTCATCGGGGCATCCTTGGCTTGTTTTCCGGTCGCTGGGTCTACTCCTGCCGAAGCGACAAAGTAATCCATCGCATTTTGCAATACCTCAGGGATTTTACTATCATAAGCCACATTGGAACGGTAAGGGGTACCCCATGAGCAGTTGAGGAGAGTTGCTCCATGCTCCGCTGCCCACTTGAAGGCTCGTGCAATGTTATCCCACGAAGTATTGTGGGGCTCTCCATGATTTTTATTAGGATCGTCGTGACGGAATATCTGTAGCGACATAATACGCACGCCACTATCTGGAGTGCCATCTCCACCTGCGACGCCCGACACACCAATTTGATTATTGTTGCGCGCTGCGATAGTACCCGCTACATGCGTACCGTGGTAGCCTTCCTTGACATTTGAATTGTCATTGTAGAAATTGTAGCCATAGGCACCCGGATTTTGGGGATCTGACCACATACTTTCCTTGAGGTCTGGGTGTTCAGCCCAAACACCGGAGTCGATAATCCCAACGATAATATTCTTCTTACCTCTCTCGACATCCCAAGCCTTAAACAGGTTTACATCTGCTCCGGCTTTGAAGGTCTGATCTGTGTCGCTACCGTCATTTTGGTAATGCCATTGGTAGGGTAGAAGGGGGTCATTAAAGGAGTAGCCATTATTGTACCCCACTGTATTCTGAGGAGCACGTAATGGGGTATAAGTAGTAGCAGAAGGGACTACAGGCAAAGCGCCTTCGGCCGTCTCGATATTGGTATCTTTTCTCAACTGATTGAGTACATCTGCGACTGACAAATCTTCGGGGAAAGTAACCTTCATCCATCGATGTAGGTTATGCTCCCTCTGGAGAGCTTCGTAAGGGCCTCCGATCTCGAAAATTGGCTCAAGCTTAATGGCATCCTCTTCTGCTCTCAGTGACGAACGGAGTGCGGATGTGATAGATGGCAAACTTCTGAGTCCCTCTTCACTGACCTTTACAAAGGCTTTCCCAGGAAGATAGTCCACACGCACATCTGTTACTTTTTCTTGGGCATCGCTCTTGCCCTCCGGCTCTATAAGCTGCTCCCTCTGGCAACCCACAAAGGAGATCGAAGCACAGGCAAGCGCAGTATATAGTAGTATCGATAAACTTTTCTTCATAACACTATGTCTTGCTTAATCATTATTTTGATTTACCGGAAATCTTGTCCAGCATCTCTTTGTCTTTGAGGAAGTGAAAGTTAGAGTAGACATTATCACCGAAAACAAAAGCCTCGGCATAGCTGACTAAATCATCACCTCTTTGGAAATAGCTTGGTTGATCCCAAGTCCCTCTAAACCTCGTAATAAAACCAATTCGATTGGCCAATTCATAGGTATAAGAAAGCATAAAGAATCTATAATCATACTCATCGCCCCAATACGGATATGCGGGATTTTTTTCTTTAGAGACTCTAAAACCGGGAGCTCCCACATAAGTATCCACCCGATGGGCAGCAGTACCGGCAAACTTCTCATCATCGACGTGTCCATCAGGGATTTTGTCTGGGAAGTTAGGATCCCTATAACCTGGTATATTGAAGAAGTAGGTGACTTGATAGAGGTCTCCAAATTCTTTCTTATTATCCCTGCCGGCCTCCGGCTGGAATACGAGTGACTCATAGAGATGTTCGTAACCGGAAATCGTGGATTTAATGGATTGCGGATTGTTATAATCAGGCACCATTCCCTGCTGTGCTTCGTAGGCAATAATCTCCTCGAGCTTATACTTAACGTTGTGTATGATCTGTAGATTTCTGACTGGGAAGTTTTGCATGATATTATTTTTGACCACTATGTTGCTAGGGTCGTAACCAAATTTAGCATAAGCTCCTGGCAGGTCGTAAATATTATCCTTTGCATCAGCCTTATTTTTCAGCTGTACATAATTGGTGCGATCTTCAAGCTCCTGATAGTAGTTGATAAACTCACTTTGAGGGTCGTCGTTGTGCACTTTTTTATAACCCCTAGAAAGGACAAAACTATCAAACTCTTCTTGTGAGAATACCTGCCCTTCGGCAGCCTGAATACGAGCTTCCTGAAAATTATTCGCCCCATGCAATACATCAAACTTATAGATAGCATACACACTCTCTATAGCATCCGTTTTAAATACCACTACAGGTTTTGGCCACCCATACTCATCGACCCAATTGAATCGATCTTCATATTCAGTGAAACGGGTATGCCCCTTCTCTGTTTCATAACGAATGATCTCTTCTCTTGTGATATCCATTCTTCCAAAAAGTACATCTGAGAAGAGTACCCAACCGGTCTGTGTAATACTCAGTACCACATGCTTGGTCTCATTAGATAGGATGAGCTTTGTACGCCTATTCTCCGTAGAATGGGAGTCGTCCTTAGGAAGTGGGGCGATGGTCAACACAAGCTTTCCTTCCTGTTGGTTCGCTTGATACGAAAGCCAAGGAGCATCATCCACGAGAGTAACCGTCCAATCAGTCGCGTTGGAGATCACGGGTATTTCTTCTGTCTTACCCTTATTATCAAACAGCCAATCCTCTTGCTCCACGATGAGAGCAGGATCGCTACCGAACTGCACGACACTGATACTCTTGGAAATGCGCTGATCTGCGACCATGACGGTGACAGTAGCTACGCGCTCTTTGGGGTTATTATTAGGCTCCGCAGCAATCACCAAGATATTGCCACTTTTAGATAGTTTGAGCCACTCGACATCTGAGTCGTAAGTCCATCTCTCGGAGCTGGCAGTGATGGTCACCTGATGAGTGCCACCCAGTTGTCTGAGGGTAACCGACGGTGTACTGCTTATGAGGAAGTGATCAGGCTCAATAGTCTGTCTCTGACAGCTACTCAAGGCGAGCACTGCGGTCCAGAGGACTATGAGTATTCCATTTATTTTTTTCATATTGTTTCACTCTTTAATTCGTTTGTTTCTCAGTCATTACTTCCATCCGGGATTTTGCTTAAGATTTGGATTGATGCTTTGTACTTCATCGCCCGGAAATCCCCAGATAAAAAAGTCATGACGGGCCTTAATCTCAAGTCCAAGACCATACTCTTTCTGGATGAAATCAGTACTATTACGCCCACTATCGCTCTGTGGACGACCGCGGGTAAATCCATTGCCCCACTTGCGGAGATCCCAGAGTCGAAATCCCTCAAAGGCGAGCTCCCTAGCCCTCTCCTCACGTATCAGCTTTTGTAGCTCCTCACCTGTAGCCTCTGTAGCCTCTAGCCCACGAGATAGACGGAGGTCGTTGAGGAAAGTCTTTGCTTTATCCTCATCTTGGGTATCGTAGGCAGATTCTGCAGCGATGAGATACTGCTCAGCGATACGGAAAGGTTTGGGTGCCTGGATGCCATTAGGCACATATCCGCCCCACACCTTGCTATCCCTATCTCTGAGGGCAGGGTTCCCCTTAAATTTAGAAATCACGGCAATGTATCCAAAGATGTTGTCAGGACTTTGCACAGAGGTATAGACAAACTCGAAGTAGGCATTGGCTCGCCTATCTTTGCTATCAAATAGTGCCAGCATCTCCACTGTTGGCAGAAAGTTTGGTGCATTGAACGGCTCGATGCGTTTACGCTCATTCTCTTGGTGCTGCTGTGTGCTAAGATCCGCTCCATATAGCGATATGGCATTGGTAAGCTCGTGTGGCTTTTCGATAAACGGTTGCCATATTTGCTCCTTGCCGGAATCTCTTTGCCACATTTGCACAAATGGGTCATTTTCTATTGGAGTTTCATTTGGTCGTGGATCGCTCTCCTTAAGTGGTGCTATGAGAGGATAAGTCCTCTTAGAGATAAGCCTCTCTGCGGCAGCCAAAGCTTCGGCAGGCCTATTCATATAGTACAACACTCTGGCTCTGAGTGCTATCACGAGATCTTGGGAGAGCTCCTTATTACCCTCTACAGCGATAGTACCAGCCAACAGCTCTTCAGCTTTATGGAGGTCGTCTAAGATACGATCCCACACCACTTTATTAGTGGCACGTGGCAAGAGCTCTAGGGGCTTCATCTCTAGTGGGTGTGGCACACAGAGGTCGGTCGCTGCAGTCTCTTCTACGTAGGGCATTCCCCAACGAATAGCGAGATTGAAGTAGTAATATGCTCTGGCAAAGTAAGCATTGCCTTTATACTGGGCAATCATCTTTTTTGCCCTATCCTCTTCTCCTTTAGGGATCTCTACCTGATCGGCATACGCCAATACTAGATTGACATCCGTAAGAGCTGCATAGTATGATTGGTATATACCGTTCAAGGTCTCATCAGTGGCTTTCAAGTCCCAACTGTGAAAGGATTGATACGCTCTAGAGCTGACGTGTGCATTGAGCATGTCTGCCTGTGCTTCTTGAGGGAGCACATAGGCACCACCCATTTTGCCACGAAGGGTAGAATAGATACCGTTGTCCCACTTTCTCAGATCCTCCATAGTGCGGAAGCTCTCTCTGAAGGGAATTAGATCACTGGGCTCGTGTGTTAAATCACAAGAGGTGAGCAACCCCGATATTAGCAACAAACTTGCTGCTATTGTTTTTGTTATTTTTTTCATCATCTACAAGTTGATTTACTCATTTAGAGATAAGGTCTATTATCTGTATCAGAAGCCAAGCTCAACTCCTACACTGAGTTGCTTGGTATTAGGGTTGGCACCGATGGTCACACTTCGATTTACCTCCGGGTCGATGCCCTGAAATTTGGTAAAGGTCAGTAGATTACGACCAGCGAAGTAAATCTTAGCTGAACGTATTACCTTAAGAGGAGCGAGATCCTCAGCAGGAACTTCGTAGCCGATAGTGAGGTTCTTCATCCTCATGAATGTGGCATTCTGGAGCATATTCGTATCTAGATAATTGCTCTTATGCGGTCTCTGTGGATCCCTTAGATACTCAAGGCTGGGGTATGTGGCAATATCTCCCGGTTTCTTCCAGTAGTCAAATAGCTGACGTGAGCCATTGAGGTTGTCGTTGCGATTACGGACAAGGGCATCATTTTCAAAATACTCACGATCCATCGATATTGTGTGCTTATCAATAGCAAAAGCAAAGTCCGCACTCATATATAATCCCTTGTAACGACCCTGCAATCCCCAGCCACCAGTCATCGGTGTGTATACAGGGATACCTGTATTTTGCTCTAGAGAGCTACTCCATTCGGTCACAAGCTTGTTGTCGTCTTTTGTAAGGACGCCCTTATCTACACCCGGTTCATACCACTCAGGCTTACCCGTCTGAGGATTTACCCCCTTGTACACAGGAAGCACATAGGTTACCGGTTGCCCTACAATATAAGCGAAGCGTAGGCTTGGATCGTACCATTCGGTGCGACCGTTGAAGAGCTCCAACACCTTATCTCTATTGTAGTTAAAATTGAGATAGCTACTTAGCCAGTAGTCACGACCCTTGAGTAGGTCGAGATCCAGACGAAGGTCGATTCCTTGGTTTTGGTAGGCTCCGACATTTTCAAGTCTTGTAACAAAGCCTAGGGAACCAGGTGGCAATCCTGATGAGTAAGAGATAGGCACATCAAATAGCATATCTGTCGTAAGGCGATTATAGTATTCGAGATTGATTTCGACACAATCGAAAAAGCGTCCCTTTGCGCCTACGGTCAGCTTACTCTGCTTCTCCCAAGTAAGATCAGGATTTCCATAGGTAAAGAAACCAAGGCTCACTTCACCCATCTTACGTCCTACATTGCCCACATAAGACTCTGTACTATATGGAGGGATTGCGGAGTTGCCCTGTGTCCCATAGCTCGCCTTTACATCTAGTAAGTCGATCCAATCGACTCCTTTAAGGAAACTCTCATTTTTAGCCTTCCAAAGGAAGCCAGCCGACCAGAAAAGACCATTACGCTTGTTGGCACCGAAACGAGAGGAAGCATCGTTACGGAGGACAAGATCTACAAAATACCTATTGCTATACTCATAAGCAAACTGTCCAAAGAATGAGAGGAATGAGTAAGCAAGATTGCTCTCAGCTAACCCATAGTCCTTTGTAAGGTTGCCAAGAAGTTTGAGACGATCATCAAGAAGCCCCACACCACTAGCGGAAAATCCATCGTTACCATAGCGGACATACTCTTGTCCTAAAAGAGATGTCAGACGGTGGTCACTTCCGCCAAAATCCATCGTATAAGAGGCAGTATTTGTGGTGGAGAAATTAATCGCTCCTTGATATGCTCTAGAAGCCGACCCTATACCGTAGGCCTTTCTATACGAGGGCAATACACGATTCATCACAGTGCCGTAGCTGATCTCAAGACCGGCCATACTCCTGATGACCAGATGTCTCAAGGGCGTGATGGTGAGATTTCCATTTGCTGCTAGGATGAATGTATTATTGGCAGAAGGGTTGGTCTTGATAGTGTGCTCTGGCGAGGTAATCCCTAAGATTGGGACATACTCCAGTACCTCACCTGTCTCCATATCAAAAGGAGTGATAAACGGGGGATTAATCGCTGCGATACCGCCACCACTTAGATTGTTGCCTCCAAAGGGTGAAGTCTGCGTCTTGTCGTATGAGGCATTGATATTTAATCCGGAGCGGATCCAGTCACTAAACTCGGTATTGAGATTAACCCTTCCAAAAGCTTTCCGATAGCTTGACCCCATGCGGAGACCCTCTTGAGTCATGAGGCCCCCGGAGAGGTAGTACGCAGTACGACCAGAGCCTCCTGATACAGAGACGTCAGTAGTAAACATCGGTGCATTTTGGTAAATGTAACGATACCACTGGAAGTCATTGCCTTTGAATAGATTTTCCTTAAAGTTTTCGACCTCTTCAGCGCTGTAAATATTGGTTTCCACGTAATAGCGAAGCAGCTCATCGGCAGTCATCAGCTGGTCGAAGTAATCTGTATTGGCCAGTGACGACACGCCATACTGTGCTCGGAAGGTGGTGCTGACCCGCTCGCCGGCACTACCGCGTTTACTGGTGATATACACTACGCCATTGGCAGCTCTGGCACCATAGATAGAGGTCGCGGCAGCGTCTTTAAGAAATTGGATGCTTTCAATATCGTTGGGGTTCATCGCTTGGATTACACTTTCGGTCACGGGCATTCCATCTAGGATAAATAGAGGAGCCGTACCTGCACCAAGCGATCCTTGACCGTGGAGTGCTATAGAGAGACGCGCTGAAGGCTCTCCTGATGAAGAGAATACCTGAAGCCCAGACACCTTTCCTTGGGCTGCATCCAAGGGGTTAGCGACCGGCTTATTAGAAAGCTGATCAGCTTTTACGGTGACCACCGATGCCGAGGTATTTGTGACCTTTCGAGGCATATAACCGATGATTACCACATCCTCTAGCTGTTTAGCGTCGGGCTCCAAACGGACTACCATACCATTTTTAGCTGGAAGCTCTACGGTTTTATAGCCTACGTAGGAAAATACCAAGATCTCTCCTGGTTGGGCATTGATTGTAAACACTCCGTCTAAGTTGGAGGCAGTTCCCTTGCTGGGATTACTCTTGAGTCGGACAGAAGCTCCAATGACACCCATCTCTAATTCATCATAGATGGTGCCTTTGATGACCGGACTTTGACCAAAAAGGACTAACGTACAGCTGGCAAGGCAGAGGAGCAGAAGCAATCTTCTAGCTTTGTACATAATCATTACACTTATATAAAAAAAACAAATTTAATTAGTCGTCGATTCTACTTTCTAGCCGCATTATTAAAACTGGCAGATAGCGGCATTCCACTTATTAGTTACGCTTAAGACTAAGATACCCCTTTAGAGGTAACAGTCGCAAATATACCATGTTTTCCTTAATACACCCTCTGTATATGCTAACAAAACAATATATTATGCTTATTTAACGCATATAGACATACAGGTGTACATTTGCATACATAATGCTGCTAAAAAAACCAATTCTTCCCCTCCCCCCTACTCTAATCCGACAAAAGCAGTTTCTAAAATGCTCAATGGCACATCAGCTAAATCTCCTGTATTGGGAGACTGGAGGGGTTTATCTCTCCGATAGAAAAATATCTCCTCCGACGGTAATCGTTGGGCACGAAAAATCTCCTGTATAGAAGAGGTCTTCTATACAGGAGATTTTTCGTGCTTGGGGATATACGGCACCTACCAGTCGGTGCGGATGACTCCCGTATTGAAGTAGGTGAGGTTGATGGTGCGGAGTAATCGGGTGTAGACTGCCTGTAGGTAACTGGCTTGTGCCTGAAGACGTCGGTTTTTGGATTGCTCCCACTCGTAGGTGCTGATACGCCCTGCTGTATACTGCGTATCTGCTACCTCCAAGGCTCTGGTAGAGAGGGCTACATTTTCACGTGCGACACGGAATTGTTCGTCTGCCTTTTCAAGGTCGGTACGTGCCAGTAGGATGTTGCGGTCGTCGCTGATGCGCTTCTGGATGAGCTGGCTACGCAGATTGATCTGCTGCAGCTCCGCCATACGAATCTGACGGCGCACTTGCCCCCTATTGAAGATTGGTATATTGAGCGAAAGACCGACGAAGTAGCGACCGTTGTCTTTCATCTGATTGGCAAAAGGCTGGTTGAGAGCCTTATTTTGCTCTCCAAAGGTGTAGTAGTAACCATTGGAGTAGCCTCCGTTGAGAGAAAGCGATGGCCACAAGGCACTCTTGGCGATCTTGACATCATACTCGGAGAGCTCTAGCTCCTTCTCCAGCTTGGCTGTGGCAGGCAATTGCCAGGCTGGATTGATCTGTCGAGGCTGTACTTGCTCTAGCTTTGCAATGACTTCATCGGGGGTAAGCTCCACAAAGCCTATCTCGCCATCCTGCATCTTATTGGGGTCGAATCCCATATCTAGGAGCAGGATACGATAAGCACGCACCACATCGGCTGCGGTCTCGGTGACTGCCAATTGGTCTCGACCGAGCTGACTCTCGATGTCTATCTGCTGGGCGGGAGCTGCACGCCCCACCTCCACTTGGCTTTTGACCTGCTCGAGGTGTTTCTGTGTGAGGGCGAGGTTTTCGACCGCCGTAGCTGCCAACTGCTTGGCAAGCATCAGCTGGACATAGCTCTGAGTGACCGTGAGGGCGATATTGTCCTCTACATCCCTTACGGTATAATCTCCAGTAGCACGTGCGGCATCGCTCTTTTTGAGCTGATACCACCTCTGTCCGCCATTGAAGATTGGGACATCTGTGCTGATAGAGAATGAGGTATTGGCACTGGAGGTATTGGTGTAGACGAAATCACGCCCTTGCGAGCGCCCGAAGGAGAAGTTTTGCCCAATCTGTGCATTGAGACCGGGGAGGAAGGCAGAGCGTGCTGCCTGATAGTCCATCTCCAATCGCTCCAACTGGGCGGGCAGAGGGAGGAGGAGCGGGCTATTTTCTTGGGCATAGGCAATACACTCAGAGAGGTTCATCTCTACATATTTGACCTCTTGCTGTGCCGATGCCGTGAGCCCTACTATAGAGAGGGCGAGCGTAAATAGTATCTTTTTCATCACTTATCCATTCCTAGTCGATTACCACGGAGTTGCTCAGTGCCGGTAAGACCGCTCTTGACCTCTACCTTGAGTCCGTCGGAGATACCGAGGGTCACCTCTTGCTCTGTGAAGTCTTGATCTGTATTGCCTCCACTCTTGGAGACATAGACAAATGCCTTGTCGCCACGATAGGTGACGGCACTCTCCGGTATGGTCATCACGCCTGTAGACTTACTGAGTACCACTTCGGCATTGGCACTGAAACCTGTCTTGATGCCCTCTAGATCGTCCGGTGCTAGAGCAGCTTTGACCTCAAAGAGGATGGTACCGCTCGTCTCGATACCCTTAGGGGATACATACTCAATGGTGGCGTTGAATGTGCGCCCTTTGAGTGCACCCACGTGGATGATTACCTCAGCCCCCGGGTGTACCTTATTGACATCGCTTTCATTGACCTTTCCGACGAAGAGGAGGTCACGGAGGTCGGCGATAGATATGATGGTGGTACCTTCGTTGAAGGCATTGGCTTGGATGACGGTATTACCGACCTTGACAGGTTGCTCGAGAATGGTACCGCTGACGGTAGCACGTACGAGGGTGTTATTTTTCTGTGCGGTACGGGAACTACTACCTGTGGAGACGAGCTGTAGACTCTCCTCAGCGATGTTGAGCTCAATCTCGGCGTTTCTAAAGTTGGCTTCGCTTGTCTCAAACTGCTCTCGAGGGAGTATCTCACGCTCAAAGAGTACCTTGTCACGCTCATACACCTCTTTGGTTTGCTTGAGTCGCACTCGAGCAGATTCTACTCGAGAAGCCGCATTCTGGATAGATGCCACGTCAGGTACGATGCTCAGTCGGGCGACGAGATCTCCTGCATTGACGTAGTCGCCGGGGAGGTGGAGCAGCTCGGAGACGATACCATTCATCTCCGGCTTGACCTTCACTTCGTCGCGTGCTTCGATGGCACCGGTAAGGATGGTGCTCATCACTACCGAATCATTGGTCACCGGGGTCACAAGCTCATAGTTATTGCCCTTGTCTCGACCCTTCATGATTACTTGGGCAACTATAATGATTGCCACTAACGCAAGCAGACTCCAGAGGATCCACTTACCGATTTTCTTGCCTTTCTTCTCTTTAGCCATAATTCTATCTATGATTCTTTATTGATTATTCGTCTCTGATGGCGTCTATTGCTTTTATCTCAAGCGCTTTGTACACAGGGAGAAGCCCTGCAACGACTCCCGAAAAGAGCATGATACCCACCGACAATAGGAGTATGCCGATGCTTGGATAGGGGCGAGCGATGTAGTTGCCTACCACAGTATTTTCGGCAACAGCCCCAATACCAAGGGTGCCTATCATACCGATGATCATACCAAGCGAACCCGCTAGGAATATAATCAAAATAGATTCGCCCATAAACTGTGACCGGATATCCCGAGGCTTGGCGCCAATCGCTCGGCGCACACCGATTTCTCGCTGTCGCTCCCGCACGGTCACGAGGAGGATATTGCTCACGCTGATAACACCCGTAGTAAGGGTACCCATACCTACGACCCAGACTAAGATATTGATGCCCGAAGCAATCATATCGAAGATATTGGTGAAGATGGAGACACTCATCGTCACGAGTGCGCCATCATCGGTGGGGTCGATGCGCTGTCGGCGAGCCATCACCTGGAATACATCTAGCTTCACTTCTCGTTCGGTATAGCCCTGCTTGGGTAGCCCGACCATGAAGATAGGTTTGTCCATATTGTTGGTCACGGCCAGTGCCAGGGGTGCCAAGAACCCCTTATTGCCTCCGCCAAAACTCTCGGCATACGGAGTGTAGGTCCCGATGACCCTAAAAGCGAGACCTCCGGCAGTGATATAGGTGCCGACCATATCATCGGGGTTGTCATAAAATCGCTTGGCTGTATCCTCATGCACCATACAGACAAGTGCGCCCGACTCCAACTCTTGGCGGGAGAGTATACGACCATGTTTGATGGTAATCTTTTCAGCCACTTCAAAATAGTTGGGCGCCACTGCCCATACATTTTCCTGAAAGCTCTTATTATGAGCGGAGACTTGGGTCGTCCCCCACATCTCCGGTGTGCCAAAGCTGGTGAAGCCTGAGATGTCGGCGAGGGTGCGGGACTGGGTCTTGATATTGAGGAAGTCTCTATAGGTGCTCTCCATCTGTCTATTGGCTTTATACCCTTGATAAGGTTTGGTGGTACGACCAGGGATAAAGTAGATACTCTCCTTGGTGATACCCTTGAGGGAAGCCATCACAGAGTTTTGAAGCCCATTACTGAGCCCGATAAGTACCGTGAAGAAAGCCATGCCCGCAAAGACACCTAGCGATGTAACAATCGTCCTCCGCTTATTACTCTTGACTGTGTACCACAGCTCCTGCCATTGTTCTCTACCAAATCTCATACGTTATTCGTCTCTGATGGCGTCTATTGCTTCTATCTCGAGCGCCTTGTACACCGGTAAAAGACCTGCCAGTACACCTGCCACGACCATGATAATCACCGAGAGAATAAGGGTCTGGACATCCGGATAAGGACGTTGGAGATAGTCTCCTACGACTGTGGACTCCGCAATCGATCCCAATAGGAGGGAGACCATGAGCCCCAAGAGAATCCCTGCCGATCCCGCCACCAATATAATCAATAGCGACTCTGACATAAACTGCATGCGTATATCCTGTGGCTTGGCGCCAATGGCTCTACGCACACCTATCTCTCGCTGGCGCTCTCGTACGGTCACAAGCAGGATATTACTCACGCTGATGACACCCGTGATAAGGGTACCCATACCCACAATCCAAATGAGGAGGTTAATCCCCTTACCTATCATCCCAAAAATCTTATTGAAGAGCTCCATCCCTATCGTGGTGAGAGCCTTGGTATCCTCGGGGTTGAGGTTTTGTCGCCTTGCTATGATTTGATACACCTCATTGCCGGCTTCCTCTGAGGTCACACCGTCCAGCAGGCTACCGACCAGCCAAACCTCTTTATTCAGATCCGAACCAATCACATGGGTAAGAGGCACCTCAATCGCATAGCGTGCACTGAAGCCAAAGGAGAAGTTATCGCTATACTGCTTCACTATCCCTACGACCTTATAGGCGAGGCCATTGATGGTGATAAAGGTGCCGACCATATCGGCAGGATTGTCGGGGTAAAATCTTTTAGCCTCGTATTCACCTACAGTACAGACCATCTCTCCTTGCTCCATCTCCTGACGGTGCATGGGGCGACCATAGATGGCGATATGCTCTTCTACCGTGGTGTAATAGTTGGGGTGTAGCCCTACCACTGCGCACTTACGGCTAAGTCCATTGGCAGTCACTTGAGTATCTCCCCAGCTGCCCATCGAAGTGTAGCAAGTGGCTGACTTGAGGAGCTTGGCTTGAGATACTATCGCAAGATAATCCCGATAGGTCCCTACAATCTGTCTATTGGCCTTGTAGCCCTGATATGGCATGGTGGTACGCCCGGGAATGAAGAAGACACTACTACTGGAGATGGCCTTGAGCTGTGACGAGGTGGAATTGCCTAGCCCGTTGCCCAAGCCGGTCAGGACGGTGAGGAAAAACATCCCCGCAAATACCCCTAGCGAAGTGAAGATGCTCCTTCGCTTATTTCTCTTGAGCGTGTACCACAGCTCTTGCCATTGTTCTCTACCAAATCTCATAGCTTACTTAGTATCTCTCATCGCTACCACTGCAGGTATCTTGATGGCTTTCTTGGCAGGGCCATAGCCTGCCAGCAATCCTGCGACGACCAGCACAATCAGTGCGCCTAAGGCAACGCCGAAATTGACCTCAGGATTGCTGAATAGCGTGAGTGTCATCACGTCATCCGCCGAAGCACCCACAGGGACTACTTGCTGACCCCATTTATTGACGACGGAGAGATAGTCTATCAGATGGATCAGTCCTATACCCACTATCAGTCCCACGGATCCGGCGACGATAGAGAGGAGGAGGCTCTCGCCCAATACCAATCGCATAATATCCTTGGGCTTGGCGCCAATCGCCTTGCGAATACCGATTTCACGCATGCGCTCTTGGATGGTCACGTGCATGATATTGGAGACGCCGATAGTACCGATACTGAGGCTACCTATACCCATAATCCAGAGCAGTATCTGGAGGCTCAAGAATACCAAGTCCATCGATTTTGCTTGGTCAGCCGAGCTTTGGATATAGACGGCGTAGGGGTCAGTAGGGTCTACCTTGGTTATCTGCTGCACCGTCTGCTTCATCTCATCCAGGAGCTGTTGGGTATACTTTGCCTGTCCCACTTTGGGGTAGATTGCAAAATTTTTGAGCTCTATGAGATTATTGGGATAGAGCCCTGAATAAGTATTTAGGGGGATGTACACCACGCCAAAAAAAGGCGTAGGTGCCTTGACCGTACCGACAATCTTAAAGGTAATCCCCATCATCGTAATCATCTGCCCGATAGGGTCGTCGCCCGAAGCAAAGAAGCTAGAGACATGCCCTTCACTCAAGAGAGCGACCCTCGCACCCTCCTCATGCTCTTGCCGACTAAATAGGCGACCCCTCTGTAGCTCCAGTTTATTAAAACTCTGCTCGCCCCAACTACGAGTATTCAACTGCACGGTAAGGCTTCCAAAGGTGGTGCTTGCGGTGAGGAAATTGCTCACAGAGAGCTCTATGAGATCTACCCTATCACTGTAGGCACCCCTCAAATAATCGAGCTGAGAGGGGGTAAGGAAAGGTTGGCGCCCCTCCTTGTATCCTGCATAAGCCTTTTGAGTAGGAGAGAGACTCATACTCACCTCCATCTGGTTGGCTCCGGTCGTTTCCACCATACTGCGAATACCATTTTCCACACCCCTGCCAGCCCCCAGCATCACGATGAGGATAACGATACCCCAAGCGATAGAGAACCCTGTGAGGAAAGTACGGAGCTTATTATTCTGCAGCGAATTGGTCAGCTCTTGGAAATAAGCATTCATCACTCTTCGCCCACTATTAGTCCATCCTTGATATGTATCGTACGCTGGCACTGCTCTGCCACGGCAGGCTCGTGCGTCACAATCAGCATCGTCAGTCCCTGCTCACGATTGATCTGCTTCAATAGCTCCATCACCTCCACGGTGGTCTTGCTGTCCAACGCACCTGTAGGCTCATCGGCAAGCAGGATAGCAGGCTTGGTAATCAGTGCTCGAGCCATGGAGGTACGCTGCTTCTGACCTCCCGACATCTCATTGGGGAGGTGTCCAGCCCAAGGCAATAGCCCTACGCTATCGAGGTACCGCTCTGCCAGCTCTATACGCTCCTTATGAGATACCCCTTGATAGTAGAGGGGGAGTGCTACATTTTCCACAGCTGTCTTGAAAGGTATCAGATTGAAGCTCTGAAATACAAATCCTATCTTCTTGCCTCTCATATCTGCGGCAGAGTCTTCGTCTAGGTCTCGAATCAATTCGCCATCGAGGATATACTCTCCCTCATCGTAATCATCTAGAATTCCGAGGATATTTAGGAGCGTAGACTTCCCGCTACCGCTCGCGCCCATCAGCGCCACCATCTCCCCTTCGTACACCGTCATATCCACCCCTTTGAGCACGTGGAGCGGCTGAGCACCCGGATAGGTCTTGTGGAGCGCCTTTACTTCGATTATTGGCTTACGCTGCTGATTCATAATCTATATATTGTATGTCTGTATTTTTAGTATCACAATGCACACCTCTTGGCTTCGTCCCAAAGGGCATCCATCTCTCCAAGGGTCATGTCTTTGAGGTTTCTACCCTCTGCCTTGGCACGCTCTTCGATGTAGTTGAATCTACGAATAAACTTCTGATTGGTGCGCTCCAGACTGGTGTCTGGGTCTACGCCATAGAGACGCCCCATATTGATGAGGCTAAAGAGAAAATCCCCCAGTTCGCCCTCTTTGTGCGCCTGAGTACCATCGCCCTCAATCTCTGTCCGAAGCTCCCGAAGCTCTTCCTCTACCTTGTCCCAGACGTCCGAACGATGCTCCCAGTCAAAACCCACATTGGCTGCCTTTTCCTGCACACGATACGCCTTGATGACAGAGGGCAAACCACTCGGGACACCGGAGAGCACCGTCTTATTACCCCCCTTTTCTCTTAGCTTGATTTGCTCCCAATTTTGCTCCACATCGTGAGCGTCATCGACCTTGACTTCGCCATAGATATGGGGATGACGAAAAATCAACTTCTCTGCCTCCGCCTCCGCAATGCTTGCGATGTCAAAAGCCCCCTTTTCTTCCCCAATCTTGGCATAAAAGAATATATGAAGAAGCACATCGCCCAATTCCTTAGAAATCTCTACATCATCATCGCGAAGCAACCCATCGGAGAGCTCATACACCTCTTCGATGGTATTGGGGCGAAGCGAAAGGTTGGTCTGCTTGGCATCCCAAGGACACTCTACCCTCAGACGCTCAAGCACATCCAGAAGACGCCCCAGCGCCTCCAGCTTTTCCGCTCTCGTATGCAACCTATATGCACTCATATATTTGGTATAAAAATCTCTTATTGGTGTACTACTGTAATAGCACACCGCAAATGTATAAACTATTTCTGAATTGACCAAATAATCCAACTGTTTTTTGGGGCGAAAAACAAATTCTGACCTCAAAGCAGGGCTATCCGATTAAAAATAACACCAGACAAAGATAACGACTCTTTGTCACAAACCGACTACAACTCAAAAATTTATTGACTATCGCAAAATTTCTCTCCTCTATGGAGCGGTTCCGACTCCTCTATAGAGAAGTCCGCTCTCCTCTATAGAGCGACTCCGACTCCTCTATAGAGCGGTTCTCGCTCCTCTATATATGGCGTGAAGGAGATAAGAATCCTCGAGGATCTCTTTGTCTATCAGGCAAATAATACTTCTAACACTATCTCTATACCGGATATGGCTACGCAAGTGACATGATTGGGACAGGGGGTGCACTACCCGAATACAAAAGAGGTGGTCGGGCGCTTGGCTCGACCACCTCTTTTTGTCTGTATAGGGACGCTTACGTCCAATTACCGCTTGGCATACTCGGCGAGACCGCTCTTGAGCCACTGCACGTAGTTATCGACATTTTTATCAAAACCGTAGCTAGGCCCGAGGGGAAGCCCGTTGCCATCCAGCATCACATAGAAAGGCTGGGCATTGGCACCAAACTTGACGGTCTGGAGGTGACTCCATCGTTCGCCAACCGTCTTGATGGTCTTGGTCTTGTCGCCATCTCTCACCTCGATATACTCGGGAAGACGGGTCTTGTCGTCCACAATCAGAGTGACGAGGATAAACTCATCGTCGATGATACTCTTGACCTTTGGATCGGTCCAGACTGATGCTTCCATCTCTCGGCAATTGACACAACCATAACCGGAGAAGTCGATAAGCACAGGTTTGTGCTCAGCTTGACCCGCACGGATAGCACTCTCATAGTCGTGGTACTTAGGATGGACTTCAGAGTCGTAGAGGTTGAAATCCTGAGTATTGAGCGGTGGCGCAAAGGCACTGATTGCCTTGAGTGGCGCACCCCATAGCCCCGGCACCATGTAGACTGCAAAGGCGAGGGAGATGATCGCCAAGAACAACCTTGGGATACCCACAAATGGCAGGTCGCTATCGTGTGGGAGCTTGAGCTTGCCTAGGAGATAGATGCCCAGCAAAGCGAAGATGACAATCCAAAGGGTGAGGAAAGTCTCCCTATCAAGGATGCCCCAACCGTAAGCGAGGTCGGCAACGGAGAGGAACTTGAGAGAGAGCGCGAGCTCGAGGAATCCGAGGGTCACCTTGACACTCGTCATCCAACCACCACTCTTGGGCATGCTCTGGAGGAAGTTGGGGAATATCGCAAAGAGCGTGAAAGGCAATGCCAAAGCCAGGGCAAAGCCAAACATTCCCACCGCAGGCGACAGCAGACTGCCCGATGTCGCAGCCTCTACCAACAAGGTACCGATAATCGGACCTGTGCAGGAGAAGGAGACGAGCGCAAGGGTAAATGCCATGAAGAAGATACTGATGAGCCCTCCGGTGCTTTCTGCCTTGGCATCCATCTTATTGGTCCACGATTGCGGCAGTACAATCTCAAAGGCGCCAAAGAAGCTGACGGCAAAGACCACCAGCATGGCGAAGAATATGAGATTAAAGATGGCATTGGTCGCCAGACTATTCAGGGCATTGGCGCCAAAAATTGCCGTAATCAGTAGCCCCAGTGTGAGGTAAATCACGATAATCGCTGCACCGTAGATAAGGGCATCACGGATGGCTGCTCCACGGCTCTTTGAGCGCTTGAGGAAGAAGCTCACGGTCATCGGTATCATCGGCCATACGCAAGGGGTGAGGAGGGCGATAAGCCCACCACCAAACCCGAGCAAGAAGATGATAAAGAGAGAGTTGTCGGTAGCTGAGAGGTTGGCATCGCCATAGGCTTTGAGCTCCTCCGTCACAGGCTTCCAAATATCACCGGTGAATACCTCTGCTGCGGGAGCTACTGCTTGAGTAGCAGTGCTATCGACTTCTTGGTCGGAGGTAGTCGCTACAGCTGCCATGGTGAGTGGCGTAGTGAGGTTTACGGCAGTCACCTTAAACGCTTCACGAGTAGGTGGCAAGCAGGTCTCGTCGTTGCAGAGCATGTAGATGAAGTCACCTGCCAATACGAAGTTGGCAGGGTCTTCGATCTGCACCTTCTGGCTAAAGGTCACTTGCCCATTGTGCCAAGATAGCTCCATGTCGAAATTGGGGTCATACACCTTGGTCGCTGCCTTGCTGGGCTGCAGCTTGTCGAGGAGCTTTACTCCCTTGGCTCCGTCTAGCTCAACCTGAGTAGCTGTAGGACCTCCCTGAGGCATCTCGACATCGTAGATGTGCCAACCATTTTTGAGCTTTACATCAAAGGTGAGTGTCACCACTCCATCCTCGGTATTGGAGAGGCTCTGCTTGATGGTCGCTGCGTCGGTGACCATCTGTGCATCCATGCCGGCCCATGGCAGGAGCAATAGTAGTAGGAATAATAATCTTTTCATAGGTCTCTATTTATTGATTTTTTCTTTGAGGTAAGTAAAGTAGTGTGTCGGGAAGGGACGCTCCCACCTGCGGGGTTGTCCCTCTCCCGGTATGGTCATCTCGAGGGCTATCTGCTCGAGAGCTATCGACTTGTGGGTCTTAAACTGGCTCTTAGAGCGAATATCACCCATGATACTGAGCCCATTGTCGCCGAATAGCTTGCGGAGCGAGAAAATCCTAGCCCCACTTACATCTGCTTGGACGATGTGGAGTGCTCCATCAGCGCTGCTCTTGTCTACCCTTATCTGGGCACTGATGATGCGACTCTTTTTGGTATCATCATCGCTCGACGTCGCACTTAGCACTTGCTCCTTCTCCGCTATCTCGCCCTCGACACAGGCGATAAAGAGCTGGTGGGATACCCTGCGACTAAATTCCTTGACCAATAGCTCCTTTGCCTCTACCGTCTTGGCAAATATGACGAAGCCAGCGGTATTGCGATCGAGGCGATTGACCATGAAGAGCTTGGCTCCCTCCTCGCCCTTCTTGTAGTGCTGGGAAAGGGTATAGAGCACGGTCGCTTGACGGTTTTGATGCGAGGTATTGACGGTGGGGATTCCGTTTTTCTTGTAGACCACTACATACGCACCATTCTCCCACACAATCTCTATCTTGTCGTGTGTAAAGGGCGCCGGGGGAGTGCCCTTGTGCACCGTCACCACCTGCCCTACACGTATCACTTCAGTCGCCTTGGTCGTCGGCTTGTCCTGTACGGAGACTCGCCCAGAAGCGATAATCTGCTTTGCTGCCGTGCGGTTGCGACTCGACTTCACCATGATGAAGTCGAGCAAAGGAGACTCCTCCTGTGCTTTGTATTGCTCTTGTACAGGCGTGGGATTGGTCACCTTTGTCGCCTTTTGTTGCTCCTTTTTCATGCGTCAATATCACGTTATTAGTGGGCAAATATACCAAAAAAGGTGGCTACGCACACGAGCGTAGCCACCTTTCAACGTTTGTCACGGGCATGGATTACTCTCCAGCCTTGGCGTAGCCTGGAGTCTGCTCAAGCAATTTCTCCTTCCCTAGGAGGGTCTTATCGAGTGGCCATAGGAGCTTGTGGCTCTCGGTTGCTTGATTGAGCAGAGGAGTCTTACCGAAGTTGCCCTCTGGAGTAAATACCAATGGGGTACCATTCTTGGTAAGAGTCATGCGACGAAGATCCCACCAGCGCTGACCCTCTTGGATAAACTCCTTATCCTTTTCCTTGAGGATAGCCAGCTCGTTTTGGGTAAAGTCTCCGGCGGTATAACCATAAGTAGCTACATTCCAATTCGCGCCGTATGCACGCTCACGTACAAGGTTGATGTACTTCACCACGTCTCCATCATTGCCCTCATAATTGGCAATCTCGGCAAGCGATAGATACACCCATGGGAGGCGATACAGGATGTAGTCGCCATCAAATACACGGTCACCGGACGAATTGATGCTACCGATATTCTTCTGGGTATGGAGACCGTAAAGGGTAAGGTTGCCATCTGCATCCTTGAGGAATGATGGGTAGAAAGTCGCATTGCGACGGGTATCCTCGGCATCAAACTGGTTGTACATCTCGTGGATATACTCGTAAGCCATGGTGAAGCCCCTCTTTACGTTGAGCGGGTCATTCCACCTTGTGCCATCGGCACGGTAACCATTGGCACTTACTGCACCGGTATCACCTGAATAGGTCCAGTAACCATTGTGGTTGGTAGCCTCACCCTCTTGGAATCGGATGGCAATGATGACCTCCTTATTGCCCTTATTATTGGTGGCAAATATATTGGTAAACTGGCTCTCCAAACCCAGACCGTAATTGGTGAGAAGGCTATTGAGGTGCTGCTTGGCAATCGAAAGGTCGGCAGGGTTGGCAGCATTGTCGCCAATAGACACCTTGCCATTCCAGAGATACACATCGGCTGCGAGCGCCTCTGTGGCGGCCTTTGACCAGTAGCCCTTCTTGGCTCCTCGGCTGTATGGGTCGAAGCTGGTCTGACTGCCAAAGAGCTCGAGGGACTTCGTGAGGTCGCTTTTGATCTGAGCCATCACCTCACTTGGCTTGGCTTGTGGCATGTAGAGCTTCTGTGGGTCTAGCTCTCCATCGATGACTGCGACATCCAGACGGAGTGGCACGCCACCCCAATTGCGATAGAGGTCGAAGTAATAGAACGCCCTGAGACCATAAGCCTGTGCCATGATGAAATTGCGCTTTGCCTCGTCCATCTCTACCAGAGGGGCACGAGCGATAAGCAGATTACAATTGATGATACGACCAAAGATATTGGCGTAGTTGGTCACACCTGTGTGATCGGCATCAAAATTCTGTAGGCGGATATCACCGCCTGTCGTAGTCATACCATCGGAACTGGTACCATCGACATAGATACCTGAGCGTAGCTCACCGAAGGTAATGGTGTGGGTGCCGTAGTGACCACGCAGACTGCTGTGTAGACCATCTGCATAGCCCACCACGTGTGCCTCTGACTTCCAGTAGTTACGACTTCCGTAGTAATCCTCCGGACCGAGGTCTAAGGGATCCTTCTGACAAGAAGTGGACATCCCTACCAGGGCAATAGCTGCCACCGGCAATAGAGCATACTTTATCTTATTCATATTACTATCACTGATTAGAATGTAAGATTAAGACCGAATAGCACTGTACGTGGCAATGAATAGCCAGTACCTGATGCTACACCACCTGTACGCATCCTCTCTGGAGTAGCCACCTTGGCTCCTACGAGGTAGCCGAGATTTTGCCCGGTGACAGAGAGCTCGATACGCTTAGCTGCTACCTTCTCTACGATGCTCTGAGGAAGAGCATAAGTGAGTGACAGCTCACGGAATGCCAGGTAATCACCTCTATAAGCAAAGAGATCAGAGTTACGGTGGAAGTTAGCCACTCCCAACATATCTGCATACACATACTTTGGATACTTTGCATTAGGATTTTCCGGAGTCCAGGTATTGAAGACCATATCGATGGTATTGTAGGTACCCTGTGCTGCTCCTATATACCACGGCGTGGTATTGTCATAGTTCCAGAAACCTAGGGCGTAGTCTACAGCCAGATATAGGCGGAAGCCCTTCCAACTCATCGTAGAGGTCATACCTCCGGTCCAGTGAGGCATAGCATTGCCGAATACCTCTTGGTCAAATGAGTCGATCTTACCATCGCCATTGATATCCTTCCATCTCATATCACCGGGGGTGATGAGGATACCATTTCTGCGCTGTGCATCGGTGAGCTGTGCCCAAGCAGCCGGGGTGTAAGCCTTCTTTCCTTGGACATTACCCTCTACGGTACCACCGGGATAAGCAGCATTAATCTCCTCATCTGTTTGGAAAATACCCATCGACCTATAGCCTACTACCACCCAAGGCTCCTGACCCTCTTGATAGCCACCTACCCATCGTAGAACGTTGCCATTGCCTGTGTAGATTTGCTGGCCTCCCTGGCGATTGAGGTCTAGACCATTATCGGGGAGCTGGACAATCTTATTCCTATTGTAGGAAATATTACCACCAATCTGCCAAGTAAAGTCGTTGGTCTTGATAGGTGTACCGGAGATTTCCAACTCGACACCGCGGTTGCGGAACTTACCATTGTTATTCGTGATGCTGGAGAATCCGGATGTAGGAGGCAAGTCAAATGCCGCATACTTATCCGAAGTCAAACGGTCATAGTAGGTGATATTGGTATTGAGCCTATTAGCGAAGAAACTCATGTCTGCACCAATCTCAAAGGTGCGGGTCTTCTCCCAGCGAAGCGTAGGATTAGGCAAAGCACCAATCAAGAAACCGGTATTACCATTGTACTTAGCTGAGCCATAGCTCCCCTGTAGAGTGTAGGCACCGATACCGGAGGCGTTGCCATTGATACCGTAGGAGACGCGTAGCTTACCAAAGCTGAGCCAAGGCATCGCCTCCTTTACAAAGTCTTCGTTGCCAAAGAGCCAACCGGCAGAGACGCCTGGGAAGAAACCCCAACGGTTGTCTAGCAGTGAAGAGTAACCATCCTGACGGAATACTACGCTAGCGAGATACTTGCTGTCGTACTCATAGTTGAGCCTACCGAAGTAGGATAAGATACGGTACCTGCTGTGACCGCTATCGATAGAGCGCTTACCCTCATCAGTGAGTGTAAGACCAAGATCCATAAAGTCATCGGTAGGTGCACCGCTACCTTCGGCATAGAATCCCTTGTAGCGATCCTCATAAAACTCCATACCGAGCATGGCATCCACAGAGTGCTTGCCAAAGTACTTATTGAAGTTGAACACACCATTGTAGGTCTGTGCGAGATTACGATCAAAGCTGGCCCAAGTCTCGCGACCACGCTGCCAAGCAGTGCCCTGCTGATTGGTGATTCTATCCTTATTGAAGCCCTCGTAGAAGCCCTCGCTATAGTACCAGTTGCCGGTGAGGGTGAGCTTGAGATAGTCGGTAAACTTGATGTCTAGCGACTGAATCATCGTAAACTTGTCGGTCTGATTGTCGCGTATCCACTTCTCCGGCTGGAAGAGCTGGTTACCGTCACCTTGGTTAGGACCTAGGAGTAGATTGCCCTCCTCATCCTCATAGCGAGCGGTGGTAGGCACGGAGTTGATACGACCGAAGTAGTTCTCCTCGCTACCTTGTGAGCCCGGCATGGAATTCCAGTTGGCACGGTTGAAGTTGAAGTTGCTACGAGCGGTCAGCCAAGGCTTGATATTGTAGCTACCGTTGAATACAAAGCTGTAGCGCTTGTAAAACGAAGTGACAGGAAGACCCTGAGCGTGATTGTAACCCAGACCGGCGTAATAGGAGCCCTTGTCGTTACCTCCCGATAGACTCACATTGTAGTCTTGAGTCATAGAAGGATTGACGAAGTTGTAATCCTGTGGGAAGGTCTCCTTGTACATCAAGGTCTTATCAGAGATAGGGTCCTTCATCGTCTGCCAACCCTTGGTGAGGAGGTCGTCGTACTCAGTCTTGTACTCCATGAGGTTCCACCTCATGCCCGGGCCATACACGTTGCCTGTTCCCATTGGGGTAGCTCCCGTAAGGTTGGCCTTTGGTGCCCATGGCGTGATGTTATAAGCCCTACGCATCCAAGTGATATAATCCTTCGCACCGAGGAACTTGTGGGGGAAGACTGCATAATTGAGACCGATACGTGCCTTCACATTGATTTCACCCACGCCGGCCTTACCGCTCTTGGTGGTCACAAGGATTACACCATTGGCAGCGCGAGCACCATAAAGCGCAGTAGCACCGGCATCCTTAAGCATACTCATGCTCTCAATATCATTAGGATTGATATCTGAGAGACTGCCACGTAGCTGACCATCCACAAGTACAAGCGGTGAGCCGCTACCATCGAGGTTGGTACCTCCACGGAGTACAATCTGCGGAGTGGCGCCGGGGTTACCCGAAGCCTGTATTACACGCAGACCTGATACAGCTCCGGAGAGAGCCTGTGCAGGATTGGAGTAGACACCGGTAGTCAGTTTTTCGGTATTCACATTGGCGATAGAGCTGGTCACCTTAGCTCGGCTCTGCTTACCACCGTAACCGGTCACCACCACCTCCTGAAGGAGCTCATTGTCCTCTTGTAGTACGATTCGGAGGTCGGTTTGACCGTTAATCGCTACCGACACGGTCTTCATACCGACGTAGGAAACCTCAATGGTGCCATCGCTAGGCACATTGGCAAGCGTAAACTCACCATCGAGATTGGTCTGTGCGCCCTTGGATTTATCCCCCTTGAGCACCACTGTTGCACCGATCACTGGCTCATTGAAGGTAGCGTCTACTACCACACCCTTCACGGTAATCGTTTTGGCTTGTACTTCCGCTGTCGACACACTCGAAGAGTATGTAACTGCCTGAGTCTCAATACCCCCCCCTACAAAGAGGATAGCACCAAGGCTCAGTGGAAGAAGTGCCTTAAGACATACACCTCTTTTCATAAACCATAAAAAATAAGTTCTTACAAAACACCTAAAATCATTGTTGAATAAGGCACATCTACCTAAATAAAAAAGATCACAGATTTAGCCCATTCTTTATGAAATTCATCCAAAGATAGGAAAATATTTCACAATAAACAAACCTCCGAACAAAACTTATTGCAAAAATATCAATACAGCCGTCTCAGGAGAGGAAGCCAAGCGAAGAGGGAAGAGAAGAGTCTCTTTGAGAAATAAGCTGGGGGAAATTAAAACAAAGAAAGAGGTGGTAGCGCAAAAATCAATTTTGACACTTCCACCTCTCGGTTAAGATAACCAAACCTAGGTCTCTCCCACTCTATCCTCTCTCTTAAACAAAAGGAACGTGCACTTCAACACCTAAGCGAACTAAGTTTAGAAATCATTCTCTTGGTTGCAAGATAAGACTTTTTTTCGTATTATCCAAATTTTAATCCAGATATTTAGCCACAACAGGGACTCGTCTCAAGTCTTCGGCACAAAACCGAAAGTCCTCGAATAGCCTATCGACGAGATCACGACACAATTCATCGGCGCGCTCCTTGGACCTCCTGATAGGTTCTTTTTCACCCCAGAAGTGTGTAAATAATTGCTGATCATCCAGTCTATTGAAATCAAGAAAAGCTTTGACCTCTACCCCAGACCTTTGAGCGCAGATAGAGAGCAGCCTCTGTTCGGCAAAAACCATCTGGCTTATATTTTCTTTGGGAAGATCATAATTATTACGCATAAATTCAAAAGCACAAGAGGTGTAATAATCCTTGAGATTTGAATTTCCGAAATATAGGAGCGCTGTATTGGAGGGCAATACACTCCAATCCCATAGAGGGTCAAAATGGTAGTTGGGCGGGATTTTAAGGAGCTCTTTGGGGAGATAGATGTCACCGCTTATCGCCTCTTTATGGATGCAGGTAACCCCCTCTTTGTCAATCAACTTGTCGAGGCTTCCCCAGACAATCATATCGGTATCTATCATGACGCATGGGCAATCCATATCCCTAAGCGCATAGAGCTTGGAGGCAGCCCAAAAGACGGAAAAGTTAATCGGGTCTTCGATACTATCGAGGAGCGTTGTATCGATTCCGGCATCCCAGACAAAGGTCATATTTTGGGACTCATACAGCTCCAATCCTTTCGTGTCAGTGTACAGCTTAATCGGACCGTTGTGAAAACGCCATTGCAGAGCCGACATGATAGTCCCCAACAATTCAAAATCGTGAATATAAGGGACACCGCCACGCTCCACCGTGGGTCGCGTATGGGTGATATGAAACCCGGTCAAACGGTTGTCACACTTTTTCATTTCCTTCCAAAGCAAATTTAGCGTACGGAGTCCACAGACTAGGTTTGGACTCCTTATCCATTGTCATCGCCTCTTCGCTCGATAAGGAGGCCTACTTTCTACTGATCGAGCTTTCTTCACCTCCTTTACTCCTTTATCTATCTCAAGATTCCTTCCTGATTACTCTTCCCCTAAGCCTGTCTCTCCTAGGCTTTTCAAACCTCTCTCTCTTACGCTTGATCAACCTCATGCCGTAACCCGTACCACCGGAGCCTGAAGAAGAGCCGGAGGAAGTTTTTGAACTGATTAGCCCCATGCCGTAACCTGTACCACTAGAACCTGAAGAAGAGTCGGGCAAAGCGTTTGGATCGATGACACGTACCTCGCACATCCCTTGAGCGTCATCAGTCTTAGCAAAGATATATGCGATACCGGCAGCAATCCCCCTGACTCTGCCATTTCGATCCACCTTGGCGATATCGGGGTCACTCGAAGACCAAGTGATAGATTCTTTGGCTACATCACCGCCAGCCAGATACAAATCTACCCGACTTCCGAGCTTGAGTTCGGTCTTTTCGTGCCTAAGCAGGAGGGTCGCGGTAGGTGGTTGTACCTCTCGTTTCTCCTCTAGGGCAATGGTCTCATCCAAGAAATACAATAGTCGGGACAATCCTACAGGCATGTGGTCTTGAGATGCGTGTAGTTTGACGCTCAAATGGTGCGTCTGAGGGTTGTAGGAGTCCTCGCTAAGTTTTTTGGATCCTCTATCCACAAAAGTACACTCGAGGTGAGACTCATTACAGAAGTCTACCCTGGCGTCAAACGCAATATCGAGAGTATCGACCGAAAAAGAGGGTATAGGGACCAATGCCATCAGTGGAATCGATAGCTCCAGTATCTGATTGTCCTTTTGATACCTGAAAGACACCACCACAGCTTTTTTCCGACCTATTTCGTCGGTAGTGAATGCGACTGCGTCTAGATAGCGCTGAGCCGACTGAGCTGCATCAGCTTGAGCCTGAATACACGCCCTCACCGGTTCGCCCAACATCTGCTCAAAAGGGATATTTCTCAGTGGGTTATCACTCATGGCTACGATCTCTTTATAATTTTTACATTGGAGGCTTTGTCAAGCTCAAAATTGATCTGCAGTCTGTCAAATCGGTTGGGGACAATCAACTGTTTGATCCTGCTCCCCTTGACGACAAGCGTCTTCAGTTGAGCGCAAAATGAGATATCCACCACCTCATGGTCGCAACCCAAGATTTCGAGACGGACGAGCTCTCGGGCAGAGGTCAGAGAAACGACAGGGATCATCCCTTCTCCAAAATTGGCCAATACCAGACTACGCACCTGCTCCAACCACGAAAAATCCGTGGCGGGGATATGCTGGTTGGGCTTCAGAGGCTCCTCGATACCACGCAGCTCCAGCAGATGGATATCTGCAAGACGACTCATGGGGAAAGACTGCACTTGAGTCAGGTTGATCTGAGTGCTCCTAAAGGCGAGGAGGGAATGAAAGGCATCCAGGTCATCGATACTGAAAAACGGATAGATGTCATACGGGATATCCAAGGCTTTTATCTTTTCGATATCCTCTCGCCTCAGTTCCGTACGACCTTTAATCGGCAATTTAATTCCCTTGGTCTCCTTTTTATCAAAGAATCCCAGTGGCAGTGGGTTGGGAATTACCTTGGCGGCACCACCTGCCAGCGCGGCAGCTATACCTCTATCACGGAGGGTCAGGTATGCACTTTCGGCATTGATCGACTGCTCCATAAAGCCTAAAACCTTGCTCAATCCCGACGGCATCTGGTCTTGGGTGGCTCTGACAGCAATATCGAGAGTGCTCGTGTACTCCATCTTTTGGGCAGAGTTGGGATCCATAGCATAGGTCGCATAGAATGCTCTTTGGTTACCAGATGATTCCTTGAGCGATTGTCTGGTCTCTGTCAGTTGGGCACGGAAAGTAATGTCCAACGTGTCTATCGAAAAATAGGGGACAGGCACAATCGTAAGCAGAGGGACACTCAGCCTCGATACCCTCCCTCCATTAAGGAACGAAAAGGATACCATGACGGCATCTTCTCCGCCATTAAGTCCAACCTCCTTGATGTATCTCCAAGTACTCATAGAGGCTTGCTCTTGGGCCTTGATACATGCCTTGAGAGGGCCTCCGATTAAGTGCTCAAAAGGAATCCCTTTTAGTTGTTTGTTTTCGTCGCTCATGCCCTTATTGTATCGTTACAGAGCTCTATGCTCGTTGAAAAACTACTTCTTAACGCTTAAATGTGCTTGCCTCCTCGACCCGTTGCTTAGCAAGCTCGACATCCTTGAGGATATCCAACGCCTTCTTGGACTCTTGCTGGTTGATTTCCAATCTCAACTTGCAATGCTTACACTCGATATAGCGTGCTGAGATAAGCTCACCGATGGTCGTCTCGATGAAGTGGTTGCACTTGGGGCAGTTGAGACCCGGTTTTCTTTGTTCTTTATTCATGTTATCAGACTGTGGCTTGATTAGTATTCTTCGGATAGTTTCACATTATTGCCCAGTGTCCCAAGGATATCGATAATACCATTAGGGATGGGCGTTTGATTGAGCTTGACCTTAAAGGAAAAATTGGTCACTTGGTTTTCCTGTGTCTTGTGGAGGACTACCCGAGTATTTTCCTCGTTGCCACTCAGCTTATCCACAGGCATCCGGAGACTAAATATCGGAGCGATATGCTTGTGGGCATAGTAGCGGCGTTCTCCGCCCAGCTCACGATTGATCTCTATTTTGGAGCTCGAATCTTTATTTTTGCGATAGAGATGATTATTGTACCTAAATGTCCCATCAGGATAGAGTGTGAGAAACAACTGGTATCCCTGCTCAAATTGGGAAATATTTCGCGTAGGGAAAGAGTCTTCCCATAGTGTCACATAAGGTCGCCCCAAAGAGAGGAGTACATAGCTTTTCTTCTTCAGTGGCTTAGAGGGGTCGCTACTGAAATAGGTGGGTTCGTCCGATCCTCTTCCTCGATTTTTGATCTGGAAAATCAGTCTCTGAGGAGAGGTGACGGACTGATAGATTTTTATTTCGTCTACGATGTACTTCCTATTTAATTTATTATCATAAACCAGAGTCAGCGTCTTCGCCTCAGTCGCCTCGGCTAACACTGGTTCGTAACCGACGGAGTTTTCCTCCTTACTTTGGTTTATTTCGAGTTCACAGCTGCACGAAAACTCGGCCTCTTCGACACGAAGCAAAGAAAGAGGGATTAGTGTGATGACCGGTATCTGAAGCCTGACACGACGTCCTTGGTCATCATTAAACCCGAAAGAGATAGGGGGCATATCGCGCAACTCTTGCAGTATGCGCAGATACTCCCGCATCGCCATTTGGTCTGCTTTAATCGTGGAGATATGAGCCTCTCTGATTAAGTCTACTAATCCTATTTTCTGTACAAGTTCGCCCATAAAAAACTATCTTCATTATACGCCCAAAATCACAGAGTATACCGTATCACCGAGCGACACTCGCTTCCTGGCTTTGGCGAGAGACAATCGTAAGAGAAAGCGATTGAATCGTCTCCCCCGGATATTCCTTCAGCCGTTCCGCCTCTGTCTCTATATGGAGCGAACGATTTGTCCGGCACTGATACAAGTGAGCATCCTCCTCCTCTTGGATGATTTTCTTGATCTCCTTGCTCACATCGTTGTCCAGTATCTGTCTCGTCTTCTCCAATAGGTCTTGACCTCCCGGCAATGCAAATAGCCCCTCTATATCGCTATGGGAAAACAGGTATTGCTCCCCTACGGCAAGCACTTGGTCTGCGATAGGCTCCACCTCCAATCGATGCTCTCGATTGTAAAGGGTCTTAATGTTGTTGAGGAGTGCGGTACGTATATGGTGTGACAAGTAGTCAATGAGCCTTTGATGGTCGCCCAAGTCGCTGATGTACGAAAAACCCTTGTCCTCATAAGGGAGCCCGGATTGTTGTACCTGAGTGACAAACTTACGAATCATCAGCTTTGCCAACTGTTCGGAGAGGTTTCCCAGAAGACGGTCATTTTCAGCTTTGTTCAGCACCTGGACTTCCGTGACCTTTTCACCCTCCAAGATAGCAAACTTGAGATGGACTGTCAATTCACCTACCCCAACAGCAGGAGAGATGGCAGAGGCTTCTACATTACTCAGACTCGAATGGGTCAAGTCTCGAGCATAAGCATTGACCTCGTGCTGTGCTTGTACCACATCCCTTAAAATCGATGATATTACTTCTTTGATGGTCGTCATAAGTATAAATATGGAGTGAAATCACTACGCCCCTGCGACGGTGATTGTCTGTTCTTTTTCACCTGCTTGGATCTTATAAGTCCCTGCTTTCCCAAACTTCAAGATAGCCAAGCCCTCTTCGACCCTTTTCTCTACGCCGTCAGTCGGACTGTAATAAATCTTATGAGGATCGAGGATGCCAATCTCATTGAGGTATTCGACTGCGATACTCGCATTGACCACAAAATCGCTGCCCAGCACCCGCAATGCTCCCGTAGGATCGATCACCGAAACGGAGTTGTTGAGCGTCTCCAAGATCTTGGCCAAGCCTCCCGGCATATCTGCCGGTCCGGCTTGTATCTTAAAGTCGACCGTCGTCTCTATGCTGTACCTAGATTCTTGTGTCGCTTTAGAGTCTTTCTTATTGGAGTATTCAGCTTGAGATTCAGAATCCTTAGCCTCCTTGGACTTCTTATAATCCTGGTAGGCATCCCAAAGCTTACCACCATACTCAGCGACTTTCTTCCACACCGAAGTCTCCTCCTCTTTTTTCTCTTTGGGCTTCTCGTCGTCTCCGCTCTCGCCTTTGGAACCGCCCTTCCCTTCTTGGGAAGCATTATTCTTTGCGCCGTCTTCTTTGTTTTCTTCTTTCTTTGGCTGCTTCGTGGGCTCCGAGGCAGGAAGACCTACCCTTGGCTGAGAAGAGGCCTTGAGCGATGCTTTGAAGGAGATGTCAATCGAATTTATCTGAAAAAACGTAATGGGGACCAAGGTTATCAGTGGCACCATAATCTTTTGGCGCTTACCATCCTTGACAAATTCAAAGCCTATGGAGACGGCTACCTTATTGTCTTTCCCATCGGAAAGGATACCCAGCTCCTGGAGGGCAGTGATTGTCGTTTGGTGGCTTTCGTTTTGGGCGGCTACACATGCCCTCAGCGGAGCACTGATGAGGTGCGTAAAAGGGATGTCGCTCAAGCCACTCATCACAGCCCTATTCATCGCGACAAAATGGTCGTTATCCGAGGCGCTATCCTTATCCTTCTTGCTTTCAGTATCTTTGTCTGCCATAGCTAAAGTTTCATTAGAGATTTAAGATTTACGGAGTGACGACGATAAATGCCTCGCATTCACCGCCCTTTACGTAGTAGTTCCCTTCATCCTCAAAAGTAGCAATCACGCTCTCACCATTTCCGGACAGTGTCAGTGGACCGTCCTTTTCAATGCCCTTCCAATTGTCTGTTTTATCTGCTTCACGCCACATCACTTCTTGGGGCGAAAAGACTCCAAATTTGTCTCTGAATGTGATGACTACAGGACGATTGACCGAAGTCATATTTTCAGTGACCGAGAGCTCTCCTTTGGCATTGACCGTATCTACTGCGCCATTGAGTATCTCAAGGACCTTTGCCATGCCGGCCGGCATGCTATCCTGCCCGGCTTTGACATGGACATCCATGGTGTACTCTACGCTGTACTTTGAATCTTGTGTCGCTTTTGAGTCTTTTTTGCTCGAAAAGTTGGCGTGCATCTCTGCCGATGCTTTCACAAATAACCCTCTATACGAAGCACTCGCCTTGACCCCGACATCCGTCGCAGTAGACTTGGAGTACTCCTTAGAGTTGGAGGCAGATGCAGAGATCTGTGCCTTGAAGTTGATCTCTATATCGTTGATGGCGATATAAGGGATTGGGACAATCGTCAAGAGTGGGACAATGAGCATCATCTTGCGTCCCCCTTGCACGTACTCAAATAGGACATTGATAGCCTTCGTATTCCCTTCGCTATCCGTCTGCAATCCTACCTGCTGTATAAACTCCCATGTGGTCTGTGCAGCTTGAGCTTGGGCATCGATACAGGCCTTGAGTGGCCCTCCGATAATCGAACCAAAAGGAATCGCCTGAAGCGCCGAAGTCGCCACCAAGGAGGGGGTAGTGTCTATATTTGCCATAATGGATACATATCAAGATAAATTTATTATACCTCCGAGAGTACCAGATGCCCATAGGCTTGTCGCCTGTAGGAGTCTGACACGAGTAATCCCTGAAAGCACTACTTTATTTGCCGTCTGGCTTGACTTTTATTACTTTTATCTCCTCTGTCAGTGTCCCATCTTCATTCTCGAGCATGTAGGTACCATCGCCTAGGTCTAGCTTTACCCTCTCTTTATTTCGAGAGACGGTCTCTCCGTCCAATAGATTTGTCTTATTACTATCATTAGACTTAAAGAGCCTAAATGCCTTGGCATCGGTAGTTATGAGACCTTCAGGAGTCTTGTAAGCGACTTCAAAGGACGCTGTTTTCTGATCCCCTTCTATCACGAGGACACCGGCATTGATGAGGAATTCACCATCAGGATCACAGACATCCATTGCATTACCGATGAGCTCCAATACCTTAGCCATACCAGCCGGCATGCTATCTTGGGAGGCATGCACAGCCACATCCATTGTATACTCTACGCTATACTTGGAGTCACGGGTGCCGACAGAGTCTCGTTTGCTGGAGATAGACGCCTCCATAGAGTTGCGTGAGTAGTCGCTGGAGTAGCTGGAGGATTCACTTTTGTTCCTCTTTGTCCCAAAGAAGTTCCTGCTCTCATTTTTGTTTCTGCTATATGCCGAATTATAGCTCGACTCATACTCTTTACTCGTGGAATCTGAGGTATCAGACGTATTGACCTCCTCTGAGGTGCTGGCTTGAGCCTTGATATTGGCCTTGAAGCTAATGTCTATCGTATTGATAGCAATGTAAGGGATAGGGACGATACTAAGCATGGGCACATTGAGCCGCACGAGTTTACCTCCCTGGATAAATTGGAAACAGACATAGACGGCTTTTTTCTCAAAGACAGGAAACATGATGGCATTCCCGTTTTCGTCTTTGATCTCGTTGCCATAGCGATCGAGTCGGGGTGCCATCAAGACTTTACCATCAGCATCTCTCACGGGCACATCTTCCAAACCCACTTCTCGGATAAAATCAACGGTAGTCTGCGCCGCCAGCCTCTGAGCTTTCACGCACGCCTGCAGCGGGCCACCAATGATGTTTTCAAAAGGGATTGCCCTCAAAGCACTGGTTGCTAACAAGGAGGGTCTTGAGCTAATAATAGACATAGTTTCGAAATCTTAAAAAATGAATATTCTTGTTGACAACTCAATATCGTTCAGTACGCAATAGACCGGCAAGTGCACCACAATGTATGAAAGCCTCTACAAAGTACCCGGAACGTATCCGCCAGACCCAGCCAAGCTCCTACACTCCCTTCTTCACAGATTGTAGTTCATATTCTCATGAACCTATCCATGACATTGTAAATATACCCCCTACACTGCAAATGTAAAAATAAAGTCTGAATATAACAAACAATTTGTCAATAAAATTCTAATTAAGCACAAAAAGCGTGTAACCATCGTACTTCTCACTAAGGCTAATATAAACTTCTTACCCCACACCTCTATAGAGACGCTTGGGCTCCTCTATAGAGGCGTTTGGTTCCCTATATAGAGACGTTCGGACTCCTCTATAGAGCGGATCCCTTTGCTCTATAGAGCCCTTTCAGCACCACAGGCGAGAGAATAAATTACTGAACAACAATAAAATAACAATATAAGATAATAAGTACTTGCATATAATATTATTTTACACTACCTTTGCACTGGAAAGATTTTCACAAAAAGTTATAATTTATTGATATTCAATGACTATGAAACAGACAAAAACTTTTGAAGGCACCTCTCTAAAGGGGTTGGGTGACCCTACTCGAGACAACCTGCCGGAGATTCCCAAGGCACTCCAACGGAATCAAGGTGTCCTCTACACGGCGACCCTCTACTTCCCCGATATTTCGCCCAAGAGTGCCAGCCGTGCTTTTCGCAAAGAGATTGCCGGATATCCTGCACTAGAGGAAGCTCTGCTGGCCACCAATTGGCACCCTCGCAAGCGTTTCCTCACCCCTCTGCAGCAGCAGATCATCGTCCACTACCTAGGTGCACCACTGCTATGAGAGGAGGATGGATCAAACTGCATCGTGACATGATGCGGTGGCAGGGATACGAAGACGCTCTGATGGTGCACCTCTACATCCATTTGCTGCTCTCCGCCAACTACGAGGAGCGACAATGGCGGGGCATCACCGTCGGACGTGGGCAACTGGTGACGAGCATACAGAGGCTCGCAGATGCGATACACACCACTCCCAAGATTGTCCACAACAGACTCTGCAGGTTAGAGCAAGAGGGATTGATTGGGAAAAGGACGGGCAACCAATACACCCTCATAACTATCAATAAATACGATGATTACCTCCTAGGTGAGACGACGGAGGGAAAAGCGAGGGAAAAGCAAAGGGAAAACGAAGGGAAACAACTAAAGAATATAATAAGAAATAATAAAGAACTTATTAAGAAGAATTCCCCCCTAACCCCCCAAGGGGGAAAGGACTGCTCTTTGGATAAAAATGAAATTGAGCCTCCGGACTCTATCCACGAAGTCTCCCAAGCCCCTTTCCCCCCGGTTGCGCACTCCCCCCTTTCCCCTGCTTTTGAGAAGTGGCTGGCTTACAAAAAGGCGAAGAGACAGAGCTACAGATCGGAGTCAGCCCTCAAAGCGTGCTACAAGAGACTGGAAAGGTACTCTGGCGGTGATCCGAAGGTGGCGATGGAGATTATCGAGCAGAGTATAGCTATGAACTATTCCGGATTTTTTGAACCCAAACAACACAAGACGAAGCATGAAAATAGACCTGAAAGCATTACAAATGCAGCAGAATCTGAAAAGGGTACAAGGTACTCAACTATTTAGACCCGACTGCCTGCTCCCTCTCGCTCCGGAAGTGGATCGGTTGGAACAAGCACTCCAGATTGCCTACGCCTCGGAGGTGATGGCTCGAGGCAGGACGCTGGTACCTGACCAAGCGACTCGTACCAACCTCCGCAAGATAGCGGAGTGGATGGTCAATCCCAAGGCGAAGCCGTGGCTGCTCATCTACGGAGGTGTCGGGAATGGCAAGACGACACTCCTAAGGGCTGTCCAAGCCTTTGTCAATAGCCAAAACTTCTACATCGGCAATATTCGGGTCAAGATGATTGTCCAGACTTCGAGCCGTCTTGCCACCCTTGCGACAGAGAGCCCGCAGTACTTTTTCGACCGCACCGACCAAGAGTGCATAGGCATCGACGATCTGGGCATCGAGCCGGTGGAGGTCAATAGCTTCGGCACCCGCACCACCCCGATAGCAGAGATGCTCCTGCATCGCTATGAGCGGATGAGGTTTACCATCATCACCAGCAACCTCTCGGAGGAGCAACTCACCGATCGCTACGGTGAGCGCATCACCGACCGCCTCCGTGAGGTGTGTGACAGACTATGGGTGGGGAGTGCCTCATATCGAGGATAGAGCAGAGGTACACAGTCTTCCATAAAAATGGTACCTTTGTAGACATAGATAGGTAAGACAAATGGAGTTACACAGAATAGACAATGGGTTGATACCCGAGTGGTATCCTCAAGATGCGGTAATATTGGCATGGCCTGAGGAGGATATGGATTGGGCGTATATCCTTCCTGAGGTGCGCACTTGCTATAGGGAGATCATCGCTCATTTACTGCAGTACTGCTCGGTGGTACTTCTCGCAGGTGAGGGCGGGGGGCTGACCTCTGAGCAGTTGGAGGATTGGCACCACAATTACCCGCACAAGCTCATATATATCAATCACTTTCCCCTCAATGACACTTGGATGCGTGATGTAATGCCACTCTTTGGGATGAAAGAGGGAGTACGTACCGCATACGACTTTGGCTTCAATGGCTGGGGACTCAAGTTCGCCGCCAATCTCGACAATCGAGCGGTGGGGCATCTGTTTGAGCGAGGATTATTCAGCGGAGAAGTCCAAGGTCGGGGGCATAGAGACTTTATACTCGAGGGCGGAGCCATCGATGTCAATAGCAGAGGTGAGCTACTCTCGACCGCTTGTGTGCTGAGAGAGCCCAATCGCAACCCCAGTCGCCATCCCGACTACCATGATACCATCATGAGCTACCTAGGGGTGCAGCGACACCACATGCTGGAGGGCGACTTGGCACTCGAGGGCGATGATACGGATGGGCATATCGATACGCTGGCACGGTTTGTGGCTGACGATAGGATACTCTACTGCTATTCGGAGGAGGTGCCACAGACGGTACAGCTAAGGCGTGCCCTGGAGGAGCTAAGGACGATTGAGGGCAAGCCCTATACCCTCATCCCCCTACCCCTCCCCAAGCAGGCGTACGATGAGGAGGGCTATCCTCTCCCTGCCACCTATGCCAACTTTCTTATCACCAACGGCGCAGTACTGGTACCGACCTACCACGACCCGATGGATAAGGTGGCTCTCGACACCATCGGCAAGGCGATGATGGGATACGAGGTGGTCGGCATCGACTGCCGAGCTCTGGTGCAGCAACATGGTTCGCTCCACTGCATTACGATGCAAGTGCCGGAAGGATTTATTGACCCAAAACAATTAGAGAGATGAAGGTAGGAATTATTCAGCAACACAATACTGGCGACAGGGTACTCAACCGCAGGCGCCTCACGGAGAAGATCTATCAGGTCGCCCGAGAGGGGGCTGAGCTCGTGGTACTTCAGGAGCTGCACGAGGGACTTTATTTTTGCCAGACGGAGGAGGTCCATACCTTTGATCAAGCGGAGACGATTCCCGGCGACAGCACCGCTCACTACAGCCGAGTCGCCGAGCAGGCAGGCGTGGTACTGGTGCTTTCGCTCTTTGAGAAGCGAGCGACAGGGCTGTACCACAATACTTCGGTGGTGCTGGATAAGGATGGTTCGATAGCAGGGATATATCGCAAGATGCACATCCCTGACGACCCTGCCTACTACGAGAAGTTTTACTTCACCCCCGGAGACCTTGGCTTCCACCCTATCGAGACCTCGCTAGGGAAGCTGGGGGTACTCGTCTGCTGGGATCAGTGGTATCCCGAGGCGGCTCGCCTGATGGCACTCGCCGGGGCTGAACTGCTGATTTACCCTACCGCCATCGGCACGGAGAGCAGTGATCTGCCGGAGGAGCAGACGAGACAGCGGGAGGCATGGACGACGGTACAACGTGGTCATGCCGTGGCGAATGGGCTACCCGTGGTGGCGGTCAATCGCGTGGGCTATGAGCAAGACCCTTCGGGTGTCACCGGGGGGATTACTTTCTGGGGGCAATCCTTTGTGGCAGGGCCTCAGGGCGAGGTACTGGAGATGCTTTCGACCACAGAGGAGGCGACCGCCGTGGTAGATATCGACCTGGAGCGAAGCGAACAAGTGAGGCGCTGGTGGCCATTTCTCCGTGATCGCAGGATAGATGAGTACGACGAAATACTCAAACGATATAGAGACTGACAAGACATGAAGGAGCTGGGCATACTACACAACGACCCTTGGCTGGCGCAGCACAAGGAAGCTATCGTGGGGAGGCACGAGGAGGTACTGAGAAAGGAGACAGAGCTTTTGGGCGACGCCTCTGATACCCTTAGCGACTTCGCCACAGGGTATCTTCACTTCGGTCTATTCCGTGGCGAGCACGAGTGGACACTCCGTGAGTGGGCACCCAACGCCACGGCAATCTACCTGATCGGGGACTTCAACGACTGGCAAAGACGCCCGGAGTATGCCCTCTCTCCTATCGGCAATGGTACCTGGGAATTGAAAGTACCTATCGAGCAGATGAGCCACGGCACCCTCTATAAGCTCTACATGATATGGGAGGAGGGCGAAGCGGAGCGCATACCTGCTTGGGCCAGATACGTGGTGCAGGATCCGGAGACCTATGTCTTCAGTGCATCGGTATGGGCGCCTGATGTCGCTTTTGCAAATAAACACCCGAGAGCCGTCCTCCACGACGAACCACTCCTCATCTACGAGGCGCACATCGGTATGGCGACAGAGGAGGAGCGGATAGGGACGTATCGGGAGTTTGAGACACTGGTGCTCCCCAAGATAAAGGCAAAGGGATACAATGCGGTACAGCTCATGGCGATTATGGAGCACCCCTACTATGGTTCGTTTGGCTATCAGGTCTCCAGTTTCTTTGCCCCCTCTTCGAGATTTGGCACGCCCGATGATTTGCGCCGACTCATCGACACCGCACACGGCATGGGACTACTGGTGATTATGGACTTGGTTCACTCGCATGCCGTGAAAAACGAAGCGGAGGGGCTGGCAAAGTACGATGGCACCCATACACAATTTTTCCACTCCGGAGAGCGGATGGTACATCCGCAGTGGAACTCTATGTGCTTCGACTACGGCAAAAATGAGGTACTCCACTTCCTGCTCTCCAATTGTAAGTACTGGCTGGAGGAGTTTGGCTTCGATGGCTTTCGCTTCGATGGCGTCACCTCGATGCTCTACTACAACCACGGTATGGGGCAGAGCTTCTGCACCTACAACGATTACTACAATGGGCACCAAGACCCGGATGCCATCACCTACCTGACACTCGCCAATAAACTCATCCATGAGGTCTATCCGCATGCCGTGACCATCGCCGAGGAGGTGAGCGGGATGCCCGGGCTTGCGCTACCGATCAGCGAAGGGGGCTACGGCTTCGACTACCGACTGGCGATGAATATCCCCGACTTCTGGATAAAAGTCATCAAGGAGCTGAGGGATGAAGATTGGCGCCCCGGCTCTATCTGGTGGGAATGCACCAACCGCCGGCAAAACGAGAAAAGCATCAGCTATGTCGAAAGCCATGACCAGGCTCTCGTGGGCGATAAGACGCTTATCTTCCGCCTCATCGACAAAGAGATGTACTGGCACATGAATAAGGAGGATCAAAATAGCGCAGTGACACGTGGCGTAGCACTGCACAAGATGATACGGATGGTGACGATGACCACCATCAATGGCGGTTATCTCAACTTCATGGGCAATGAATTTGGACACCCAGAGTGGATTGACTTCCCCCGAGAGGGCAATGGCTGGAGCTACAAGTACGCACGCCGACAGTGGAGCCTGGAGGAAAATGGCTTCCTCCGCTATGAGCAGCTGGCAGAGTGGGACGAAGAAGTCATCGAGCTGATGAGAGAGGTCGCCAACTTCCACGAGCTGCCCCTTCGTCAATTGTGGGAGAAGGGCGACGATCAAGTGCTCGCCTACGAACGAGGCAACCATGTATTCGTCTACAACTTCAATCCTACCCGCTCCTTTGCGGACTACCGCTTCCCCGCACCCGCCGGCAAGTATGAAGTCATCCTCTCCAGCGACGAAGGGCGATTCGGCGGGCAAGAACTAATAGATAGGAGCGTAGAGCATTTCACACTCAGCGATCCGGAGTTTAATTTTGACGGCAGAGGCTGGCTCAGTCTATACATCCCAGCCCGCACCGCCATGGTACTAAGAAAGATAAATGAATAAGAATAAGACAGCACTTTATCCGCTTCGATTTCAAGAGGTCTACAAAGAAATCATCTGGGGTGGCAATAGAATTTACAGATACAAAGGCACTCCGGCACCTGCCGAAGGGATTGGCGAGACTTGGGAAATCTCTCCGATGGAGGGCGACGCCTCAATAGTTGCCGAAGGTCCTCTCAAAGGGAAGAGCCTCATCGAGGTGACCGAGGAGTACGGCAGCCTGCTACTCGGGCAACAGGTCTTCGACCGCTTCGGGGGGAAGTTTCCGCTACTCGTGAAGCTCATCGACGCCAACCAAGATCTCAGTGTACAAGTACACCCTGATGACGATTACGCCGCCAAGCACCACCAGGGGAGCTGGGGCAAGACCGAGATGTGGTACATCCTTGAGCATACAGACGATGCACTCATCAGAGCCGGCTGGCAAAAGGAGACCAATCCCCGAGAGCTTCCGGAGCTGGTGAAGAGCGATGAGGTGATGACCTATCTCGACAGCCACAAGCCAAAGACAGGCGATGTATTCTACCTCCCGGCAGGCAAGGTACACACCATCGGAGCGGGCAATCTGATTCTAGAAATTCAGCAAGCAAGCAAAATCACCTACCGACTATTCGACTTCAACCGCACCGATGCCCAAGGCAACACCCGAGAGCTTCATATCGAGGATGCGGTAAAAGTAATCGACTACAGCCTCAACGACCACGGCGCAGATCCCTACGACCGCACTCTGGAAAATCAGCCCGTACTGCTCGCCGAGAGCCCCTACTTCCGCACCAGTCTGCTCCGGCTCACCGACGACTACAGTTGCGACCTCTCGGAGCGAGACTCCTTCACCATCCTCTTTGTCGAAGAGGGAGTCGTCGTCGTCAATGGCGAATACCTGCTGGAGCGAGGACAATTCCTCCTCCTCCCCGCTTGCATCGGACGGCTCCACCTCGCCACCACCGGTGCCAAAGTCATTGAGAGCTACGTGCCCCAAGTGTAATAGAGATGATACCTAGCGAAGAGCTGCTCACCTACGTGTGGGCGCATAGAGCCGAAGATGTACGAGTCCTAGCCCTGAGGAGCAAAGAAGCCCCTCGGGGCTTTACTATATCCCAAGCCCTCAGTGCCATACAAGCTCGACAAAAGCTCGCCATCAAGCACCCCAAGTGGGCATCTGTAAGAGAGGTATTCGTCCCGGAGCCCGTCATCGTAGAGCAATCCTCCGGCTCCGAGACCTCGGAGTACAAGCTTCGATTTATCGAGCCCCACTGGCATATCCTGGATCTCAGTGGAGGCATGGGTGCCGATAGCTACGCCTTTGCCCAGAAAGCCCGAGGCATCACCTACCTAGATGCCTCACCTGAGCGAGCGAGCCTCGCTGCCCACAACTTTCAAGCCCTGGGCATCGAGAATATCACTTGCCATAGCGGGCGAGCCGAAGAGCGTGGCATAGAGCTCGCCAAAGAGCTTCAGCCTCAGCTTATCTACCTAGATCCGGACCGCAGACCGGGCACCACAGGTCGGGTATTCCTCATCGAGGAGTGCACCCCCGACATCACCACCCTCCTCCCCAAGCTCCAAGAAGTAGCACCACAGAGCCATTTCCTCATCAAGCTCTCCCCCATGGCAGACCTTGCCTATCTCCGAGGCCGACTGCCGCTCGACTTTGACATACATGTCATCGGACTAAGGCGTGAAGCCAAAGAGCTACTCCTCCACATCCACCCCGATGCCCACAACCGCACCACCGCCGTAGAAATCCAAGCCCATAGCACACTCAGCCATACCACGAAAGAAATACCCCCAAAGCCCACCCCAATCTCCCCGGAGATAGGCACCTACATACACGACCTCTACCCCGCCTTTTCCAAAGTAGGATACGATACCTTTGCCCTCCCCTTCGAGGTGTGGCAGCCGGCTCCGCACACCCACCTTTACTTCTCTACCACAGAGATTGCCGACTTCCCTGGACGCACCTTCACCGTATTGGAGCACAACCTCGGAGAGAAGCGATGGCTCAGGCAAGTGACCCAAAAGCCCCTCCACCTCATCTCCAAGAACCTCCCCACCTCCACCGACCAGCTCCGCCGACAGCTCCGCATCACCGAAGGAGGCACCCACTTCCTCATCGCCTACGCCGACAACTCGGGCAAACGCCACTTCCTCCTCGCCACAAGCACGACGACCGACAAGATTATTTAACCAATCACATAGTACAAAATTCCTCCATTTCCCTATATTTGTGCGGAAAGGAGATGACCCGGTATATGTTACGCAAAGGTTTACATACATTATTACTGCCTCTATTGGTACTGCTGACCGCCTCTTGCGCCAAGCAGGCATACTATATAGACACCCATACCCGACAAAATAAAGAGGGCGACTACCTCATACAGTGGCAAGTCTACCCGGGGATGGATGGGCATGTCGCCATCTACGCCTCCTCCGATGCCAACCAGTATCCCTCCGAGCCCTCCGCCGTAGAGCAAATTGCGACAGCACAGTATCAGCATAGTACATCCGGGATAGAGCACACCTACTTCATGCTGATATTCAACAATCGAGATATGCGCATAGTCACCGCCCGCACCATCCCCACCATCGGCATCCTCAATCTCCGTGACATCGGAGGGTACATGACCTACAATGGCGAACAGATGCGCTGGGGCATGATCTACCGTTCGGGAGACCTCTGGCGAAGCTTCGAACAAGACATCCCCACCATCGCAGCACTTGGGCTTCGCACCCAATACTCCCTCTCCCCATCACGCATCTCAGACCAACTCCCCAAGCTAGGCATCTCAGCCCTAGAACAGATATACATCGAGCCCGACAACGCCATCGACTTCCAGCACCTCATCGACAACATCTACACAGAGCAAAGCAGTCGACGAGAGATAGAGCAGATGCACCGAGAGGTATTAGAAAATATAGCCTTCCAAAACCCCAACCAACTCCGGATGCTCTTCGACGAGCTCATCGACCCCGCCAACTACCCTATCCTCCTCAGTGACGACCTAGGCAAAGATCGCGTAGCCTTCGTCACCCTACTCATCCACCATATCCTAGGCGTCAGCAAGAGCGATGCCATCAGCGATTACATCCTCTCCAACGACCTTCTGCCCGTCTCTCGCCTCGAGCCCAACGGGTTTACCCAGTCCGTCAAAGTACAAGAAGCCCTCACAGAGTACTTCCGATGCACCCCCCGACAAGTCAGTGAGATAATGGACGAGATAGAAAAGCGCTACGGCAGCATCGACAACTACCTCGCCGACTACCTCCACTTCGATACCCAACAGCAAGAAAAACTCCGCCTCCTCCTCCTCTACTGACAAGAGACGGTAGAGAGAATTCATCTCCGATATAGAAAAGGTTTCTCTCCTCTATAGAGCGGTCAAGACGGCTCTATAGAGGAGAGAAACCTTTTCTATATCGGAGATGAATCGAGATGCTCCCGTCACCTTAAAATTAAATAAAGAGCAGGAAAGTTTGGAAGTTTGGAAAATTTAAGTATCTTTGGCGGTGTGATGTACTTAATAACGCAAATCAATATTTTAACAATACAACCGACATGTGGTCAGACACTAGCAAGTCATACGGCAAATGCGCAGAAAAGAATCGAAGCTGCGATTACAGCCATTCTGAGAGCAATGCAGAGACCAAATAGGGAAACCACTTGTCGACGAGACGAATATCTACCCACTCGGACACCAAAGCAAGAGATTTCGCCAAGTCCCTAAAAAAGACAAAACAGCTAGAGGTTTACTAACCTAAAGAACATAATTAAGAAAGTGAGTAATATAGAACAATTAACAAACAAAAGTGAATGGTATGAAAAGTAAGATTCTATTGCTTATCTCCCTATTCTTTCTGAGCATAGGGACAGCGTTAGGACAGACCATCACCGTTAAGGGTGTCGTCCTAGATGATAAGGGCGATGCGGTTATCGGTGCTAGTGTCCGCCTGAAAAGTAATCCATCAGTCGGTGCCGCTACCGGTCTCGACGGAGATTTTACCCTAAAGGCTACACAAGGCGAGCTAATCATAGTTAGCTACGTAGGCTTCAAGACCCAAGAGGTAGCAGCAGCTCCCTCAATGACTATCAGATTGGTTCCTGACCAAGAGCTTCTCGACGAAGTCGTCATCATTGGTTACGGTTCGGGTAGATCAATTGCAAATACTTCTGCATCTGTCGTAAAAGTCGGATCAAAAGTGTTGGCTGAGAAACCCACAGGTAACCCATTTGATGCCGTACAAGGAAAAGTTGCAGGTCTTCAGGTTTACACCTCTTCTGGTGAGCCATCTGAGATCTCCTCTATGAAGATTCACGGTACTGGATCTCTCGGAGCTTCATCATCTCCTCTATTTATTGTAGATGGAATGCCTGTCTCTTCCGGAACCATCCAAAGTATGAACCCAAATGACTTCGAGAGCTATCAATTCCTAAAAGATGCTGCGGCGACATCTATCTATGGTGCACGTGCGGCTAATGGTGTCGTTTATATTACCACCAAGAGGGGACGCGCAGGAGATAGGGCATCTATTACTTTCCGTGGACAGTATGGTATTTCTACACTCGCCAACACAAACTACTTCGACGAAGTGATGAGTAGCGATGAGCTATTGGATTATTTCAAAAAGACCGGTCTAAAAACTGATGCAGCAATACAAGCCATACGTGACAAGTATGCTGGTGTCAATACCAAGTGGTACAAGTACTATCACCAGGATGCTCCTATGTATCAGGCTGATATGACACTCTCTGGCGGTGCCGGGATGACTAATTACTACTTCTCTGCAGGTATATTTAACCAGAAAGGTCTTCGAGCAGGATCTGACTACATGAAGCTGAATACCCGTCTGAATCTTAATAGCGCGCTGAATGAGTATATCAAGTTTGGTATCAACAATTCATTGTCTTACGACATAGCTCACTCAAGTCCATTTGAGGGAAACAGTACTCAGGGTGGTGGTATTGCTGTGCTGGCTCCTCCATACTATTCTCCTTATGATGAAAATGGAAATGAGTATCCTACACTTATTCCCGGCTGGAATAGATACAATCCGAAATATATCATAGCCAATAATCCTCGAGACCATAAGACTTTCAATCTGAGCACCGTCGGCAATGTGACCATTACCCCGGTAGAAGGTTTGACATTGAGATCTCAGGCTGGCGTCGAGTTTTCTGACTATATTTATAGCACTACCAGCATGCCTTCTTATATTCCTAATAAGGGTATTGGTACTGCTCGCAGGTACTTCAGAAGGACTGTGAACTTCTCTACAAATAATACCATTGAGTATAAGTTTAATGTCGCTGATGATCACAACTTCACAGTCCTCGGAGGACATGAGTTCGTTGATTACACAAGTAACAATTTCAACGCACAAGGTTCAGGATTGAATGATGACCGACTAATCCTTCTTTCCCATTTGACTAAGGACAAAGCCGTAAATGAGGAATTCACACAGTATGCTTTCCTATCATACTTCGGACAGCTTTCTTATGACTATCAACAGAGGTACTTTATCGACTTTGTAGTACGTAACGACGCCTCTTCTCGCTTTGGTAGGAACAAGCGTAATGGTGTATTCTGGTCTGTTGGTCTTCTATGGAAGGCAAAGAAAGAGGCATTCTTGAAGGATTTAGACTGGATTAATGACCTAGACGTTAAGTTCAGTACCGGTACTCAGGGAAATGCAGGTATCGGTAACTACCAAGCAAGAGCTACCGCTGGCAAGATTGGTCAGTATCGTGGCGAAGTGGGTTGGGGTCTTGGCAATCCGGGCAATCCGGACTTGGCATGGGAGAGACAAAGCAAGACCACTGTGGGTATCAACACAAGATTATTTAATCGCCTAGGCATCAATCTAGAGTACTACTACAGATTGACATCTGATATGTTGATGGATGTTCCTCAGCCATACACCACAGGTCTTGCTCTAGACGATCTAGGCTTCGCTTCTATCACATCTAATGTCGGTAAGTACTTGAATACTGGTATCGACCTGAGAATCGATGTAGATATCCTCAAGGGAAAAGCGCACGACCTCTCCGGTTATATCAACTTCAACTACAACAAGGACAAGGTCGTAGAGCTGTTCCAAGGTCGTGACAGCTGGATCCTCCCGGGATATGGTTTTGGATACATCGTTGGTCAGCCAGTGGTATTTGTCCAACCGCTATACAAGGGTGTAAACTCTGAGACAGGTCATCCTGAGTGGTATCTACCAGGAGATAATATTGCCATAACAACTAAGGACGATACTAAGGTGACTAATGTTCACGCAGACATCCTCGAGCAGAACACCGGTATCCCTCTATATACTCCGATGACTGGTGGTTTTGGTCTGAATGGCAATTTCAAAGGCTTCTATGCTCAGCTAGACTTCTCATTCGCTCTTGGCAAGCACATGATCTCCAACGATAAGTTCTTCTATGAGAATCTTCTGTTTATCAACCAAGGTCTGAACGGTAGAAGAAATACCGGAGACTATTGGCAGAAGCCAGGTGATAAGACCGAGTTCCCTAGCCTTGATTACATTTACAATATAAGTGGTGGTGTTCAAACTTGGTTTGACTCAAAGATGATTGAGAATGCATCATTTATGAGGCTCAAGAACCTTACTATCGGTTACAATGTGCCAACTAAGCTCCTTGAGAAGCAAGATGCAGTAAAGAATGCAAAGATATTCTTTACTGGTCGTAACTTGCTGACCTTTACAAAGTATGGTGGTCCGGACCCAGAGGTTGACTCTAACCTTTCTTTCGGTGCCAACCCAAATACTATGCAATTCGTGATAGGTGCTGAATTAACATTCTAATCTTAATGAAATTTGACATGAAAAAGATATTGACTAAAGTAGGATTCGCTCTATTACTTGGACTGCTTGTTGCATCTTGTGATATTGAGCGTGTTCCTAAAGGAAGTTTGGATGCTGGACAATCTTTAGCGTCAGTCCAAGATGCAAAAAATTGGGACAATGGTCTCATGGCTACATTTAGAGGCAGGCATCGCTCCTCTTATGACGTGATTCAGGATAGAATGGGCGACCAACTGAATGCTTACGTAAACTTTGGAAACCGTGGAGGTTCACCTCATGGTTGGGCCTCTTTGAACTCAGGCGATTACGATCTTCGCGACGTCTATCGTGGTTACTATTCTGCGCTTAAAAACGTTAATACGGTTATTGGCAAGATTGAATCTGTCGTTACTGAAACAGACGATGACAAAGCTGTTGTGAAGCAAATAGCCGGAAATGCGCACTTCTTGAGGGCATTTTACTATGCTAATCTAACGCTTCGTTTTGGTTACCGCTATAGCGCTGCTACAGCAGATAAGGACTTGTCTGTGCCACTAGTATTGGCATACAATCCTATAGAAACTCCAGCTAGAGCTACCAATAAGCAGGTGTACGATCAGATTTTCGAGGATCTGCGTATCGCAAAAGAAAATCTAGCTGCTGTAAAGGGTGTAGCTATGGCAGACTACATCACAGTGGATGCTTGTACTGCACTGGAAGCTAGGGTTAGACTCTACATGGCGGATTATCAGGGGGCATACGCTGCAGCTAAGCAATTGGCAGACGCTACGACCTATCCACTGGTAGCTCCTACAAAGGAGAATATTGTTAAGATGTGGCGCAATGACCAATCTACTGAGGAGATTCTTCAGCTATATATTTCTAAGCCAGATGAGCTCCCCAATACCAACGATTATTACGGCGCGAGTGTCTCTCTTGCAAACAAGGCTAAAAAGAAGATCAATACTCCTGACTGGCTCCCATCTAAGTGGATAATCGATCTATATGAGGATACCGACCTTCGTAAGAATGTCTACTTTGAGATGACTAACATTCAGTACGAAGAGACTATCTGGGATAACCTCTATGTTATCTCTAAGTTCAAGGGTAATCCTGCTTATGCGACTGTTACAGGGGAATCATATTGGGATGCTGAATTTTTGCCAAATGGGATCAATGCTCCAAAAGTATTCCGTGTGGCTGAGATGTATCTGATTGCTGCTGAGGCTGCATCTAAGCTTTCAGATGACACTAATGCCAAGAAGTATCTCAATGCTTTGAGAGCATCTAGAGGTCTGGCAGCTGTCGAGGCATCAGGAGACGCTTTGTTCAATGCTATCAAGGATGAGCGTACCCGTGAGCTAGCATTTGAGGGCTTCCGCCTATGGGATCTAAGAAGATGGGGTATGGATATGGTTAGACGTCAGCCACAAACTGATGCTAGCGGTAATTCTGAATTCCTATATAAGGCAATCCCATTAAATCTTAGCATCAAGAATAATGACTTCCGCTTCATTTGGGGTATTCCTTCAAATGATATGAATACCAATCCTAACCTAAAGGGACAACAGAACCCTGGTTGGTAATACTCTGTAGAACCTAACTATAGGTTTGAAAATGATGAGGGCGAGCATCCGATGGGTGCTCGCCTTCTTTATCTCTTATGGAGAACCAATAGCCTATTCCAAGAGGGGCTGTACTACCTCGGGAGGGATTGGTATAAAACAGACACAGGTCGTTGCCTCGGCAACGACCTGTGTGATACTAGAAAGTGCGATATTTGCTAAAGGATGTGCTTACCGCCATCGATACGAATCGCCCAACCCATGGTATGGGCAGATACGGGGCTAGCGAGGAAAACTGTAGCCCAAGCCACCTCTTCTGGAGTAGCGTAGCGCTTGTCGTAAGAGTCCTTGGCAAAGAATGCCTCTGCCTCCTCATCGGTCTTGGTACCACCAAAAGCATTGCGACCGATACGAACCATCATGTCGGTCTTCACTGCCGATGGTGCCACGAAGTTACAGTGGATGCCTTTACCCCCTAGTTCGGTAGCAGCGGTCTTGACCATGGCTGCCACGGCATGCTTTGAAGCGACGTAAGCGCCCATGCCGGGGCTACCTACGTATGACCCCTCAGAGCCTATCACCACGATTGAGCCCTTGCCTGCTGTCTCCAGGTAGGGAATGACGTGTTTTAGTGTCCACAGTACCCCGAAGACATTGACGTCAAACACATTTTGATAGTTTTCTTTGGTCGCTACCTTAGTCTCTTGGTAGTCCCCATTGACCCCTGCATTGGAGATCATCGAGTAGATACTACCAAAGTCTTTGACCGCTTGGTCGATGGTCGCCTTTACTTCCTCTTCGTTGGCGACATTCATCACATATCCACGCACACGGTCAGGGTCGGGATTGCCCAACTCCTTTAGGAGAAGATCCAACTTCTCCCGGCGCGTAGAGGTCAGCGCCAGGCGTGCCCCCTCATTGAGAAAAGCTTTGGAGATAGCACTGCCGATACCGCCAGTGGCGCCAGTGATAAAGATTACCTTGTCCCTCAATTGTAAATCCATAGTGTCTTCCTCATTTAATGATTATCTTTCCTACCACTCTCTCACAAATATAACATTTCTGTCCTATTAGTCAAAGTTTGTGGCGGACTTTGAGATACCATAGTCCGGCGGCAATCCCCTTGAGGATAGAGCTAATGGCGATAATCCACCATAGGGTCGTCACATCTCGGGTGATGGGGAGGAGTATCATGGCTGCGGGGATACGGAGGAGATTGCCCACGATACTGATAATGGCAGGGGGTACCGTGCGCCTAGTCCCGTAAAAGTAACCTTGACTCGTAATCTCGAGCATGCTGAAAATCTGGGGCAGTGCTTGTATCTTGAGATAAACAGCTCCTGCGGTGTAGGCAGCGGCATTTGGCACAATCAGAGCAAAAAGCTCCTTTCCCCAAAAGAAGTAAATCAAGAACCCCAGCAGACCCACTATCAACGACAGCACTAGCGTATAGCGCACACCCATGTGGATACGGTCGGACTTCCGAGCACCGTAGTTTTGCCCCGTAAAGGCGCTCAGTGCCGTGGAGAATCCCTGAGCGGTATTCCAGCAGAGTCCTTCGAGCTGTCCTCCGGTGGTAAGGGTCATCACGCCGATATGCCCGCCGTAGAGCGATGCCACACGTCCGAGTCCTAAGTTGATAAAAGCAAATAGGCTATTGAGCAGTGCCACGGGTGTCCCGATGCGGAAGATGGCACTCGTGATGCTTTTCTCTAGGCGGGAGAGGATGGGGAAGCCCCCCAATAGTCTGTCTCGATGATGCACCTGTACCAGTAGCATCGTGAGCACCAGAGCTTGCGAGAGCACGGTAGCCCAAGCTGCACCCCGCACGCCAAGGTCAAAGACAAAGATAAGGATGGGATCAAGGAGCATATTCATCCCCAGCCCTATGGTATTGATGATAAATGGTATCTTGGAGTGCCCTGTGGCGTTGTAGGTGCCGGTATAGGAGGCAATCATGAAAATCAATGGCATCCCTAGCGAGGCGATGCGGAGATAATCTACGCTCATCCCATGGATACCCGACTCCAGTTTATAAAAACCTATCAACCCTTCAGCTCCTATACCATAGAGCAAGAGTACCGCCAACCCCAATACAAAACCAAGGGTAGATGTATGGCTGGCATAGCTACGGGCTTCGCTCTCGCTCCCCTTGCCTAGCGCATTGGCGACGCCGACCTCAGAAGAGACTTTATTGAGCAGTGATACCGAATTGGCAAGCCAGGTAAATACCGAGGCTGCGCCTGTCGCCGCCACCGCCTCGGGCGAAAGGCGTCCCAGCCACGCCATATCGGTGAAGCTGTAAAGCATCTGCACGAAAGAAGTACCGAGGATAGGGAGCGATAGTTGCACCAATTGGCGAGCTATAGGTCCGTGAGTAAGATCTTTGGTTTGGCGTTGCATTGCAGTTGGGTGAGAAATAGAGGAGGCTCGAGGTTATTGACCTTTCGAGCCCTTTTCGGTAGATAGCATCCCACACGCTGCCGATATATCTTCACCACGAGAGCGACGAGTGGTGGTACGAAGTCCACGGCTATTGAGCTGCTCCTCAAACCACTCGACTTTCTCTGCACTTGGGGTATGATAAGGGATACCCGGGATAGCGTGGTAGCGTATGAGATTGACCCGACAATCCAAGGGTCTCAGTAGAGCAATCAATCGCTCGGCATGTAGCTTGCTATCATTGATACCTTCAAATAGGATGTACTCAAAGGAGAGCCGACGCTGACCCGAGAAGTCGTACGCTTTGAGCGTATCGATGACGGTGCTGATGGGGAAGGCTTTCTCCACGGGCATCAGGGCAAGGCGCTCCTCAGGGATAGCGTTGTGGATACTGATGGCGACGTGTACGCTCTGTTCGTCGAGGAGCTGTTTTAGCCTCTCCCTTACCCCGATGGTACTGACCGTGATGCGCTTGGGACTCCATGCAAAGCCGTAATCGGAGGTGAGAATCTCGATGACTTGAGCCACTGCAGGGTAATTGTCCAGCGGTTCGCCCATCCCCATAAATACCATATTGGTCAGTTCATCCGTATGAGGGATACTGAGTACCTGATTGATAATATCGGCACTAGAGAGATTGGCAAGCCATCCCATCTTGCCCGTGGCACAGAAAGAGCAATTCATCTTGCACCCTACCTGACTACTCACACAGAGTGTGGCACGGTCACCCTCGGGGATGTAAACGGTCTCAAACTGTCGCTCAGTATCTGCGAGAAGCGGGAAGAGATATTTCTCTGTACCGTCTGCCGAAGTCTGGGTAAGCGTGGGGGCAGTGCGCCCGATGATGTATTGCTCTGAAAGCTTTTGTCTCAGTTCCTTGGGCAGATTGGTCATCTCCTCAAAAGAGGTCGCCCTCTTTTGATAGAGCCATTCGGCTATTTGCCGTCCACGAAATCGGGGTTGTCCCAAGCCCTTCACCAGCTCTTCGAGCTGGGCGAGGGTCATACCTAGTATTGCATTCATCATTGGTCTGTTCTTACTTCCTGTATCTGCTCTTTCTGGTGCCAATACCAGATATAGCCACGTACACTATAGCCCATCTCTCGGAGTAGCTCCATATAGTCCATCACCTGGGCACGATGCTCGAGGAGCGGTTGGGCAAACTTAAAGTCAATCACCGTCGCCTCCTTACCCTCGAGAATCAGCCTATCGGGGCGGTATAGCCCCTTTGGCGCTCCTATATTTTGTTCGACTAAAATCATTCGACCCTCCGTGGGGGTAAACCAGGACTTGATCAAAGGGACTTGAATGGCTTGGTCAAAGTGTGCCAATATCTCGCTCTCGTCCTTTCGCCCAAGTCGTTGGATCGCTACGTGAAACTGCTCTGGGGTGAGCGCCCTAGCCATAGCATCGTGCATAGTGATACCGTAGCGAGCACTCTCGCTCACGGTTTTGGAGACCCTGAGCGGAGGGATACCGGTAAAAGCTCTACCGTAGTTAGGTCTTAGGATTAGAGGTTCGTTGTGCTCTCTGGCCAATGCTCGCTTAGAAGTCTTTTGTCCAAACTCCCACACATCACCCTCATTTCGGATGTCTGTCACTGCGTTGAGACGGTCATAGAGGATATTGGCGATGTTGCTGGAGCCACTACCCTTATGATCTGTGAAGATGTAAAGCCTATGGATAGGACGAGTAAAGGCGACATAGAGCAGATTGAGCTGGTCGAGGTAGATATCCTCAAGTATCTCGTTGTATCTACGGTTCAGAAGCGAATTGAGGTTTGCCTTGCTCGGTTTGCCATCGAAGAGGTAAAAGTCGAGCGGAGCTTGGAGAAATCCCTCGGGCAACTCACCCTTGTCCAGCACCTCAATCATAGGGGTATTGGTCTTGTAGTACTGCCACCCCACATACGGCATAATGACAATCGGAAACTCCAGCCCCTTCGCCTTGTGTATGGTGATAATCTTGATTTTGTCCGTTGTCTCGCCCCCCATCGCTATCTGCTTCTTGATACCGATACGTTGCCACCAGTCACTGAACTGTCGAAAGGTAGCGATATTGCTCTGCGTATACTCGAGGAGCAGGTCGAGGAAAGCATTGACATACAGCTCTTCGCCCTCCGGCACCTCCACCTCCCGGAGCACCTTATGAGCTACCTCGAGGAGCGATCGCCCACCACCCGCTATCTGCTGTAGTCGCTGCTGTTGCTCCACCCCAAGCATGATGCAGGCGACCTCATAGAGGGTCTGGTAGTTGGTATTACTCGGGTCGCTGAGTAGCTGGAATAGCGAAGTGAGCAACCGCACCACCCGGGCATTATTAATCACCAAGGCTTCGTCAGAAAGAAAAGAGAAGTAGTGACGCTCCTCTTCGTTTGCCGAATGGGCAAAGTCTGACAGCATCTCAGCGATGGCAATCGCTTCCTTATTCTTACGCACGAGGAAAGCGATATCTCCTGCCTGATACCCTTCATCCCTCTGGAGGGTCACAATCGTCTCTCTCAGTCTCGCCCTCAGTTCTTCGTCTCCACTTTTCTCGGGGATATATTCGAAGCGGACATATCCTCTCTCCGCACCCTCAGGATATTGTTTGCCCTGCTTGACCTCCTTCTCCACTTCAGGCTTGTAGATTTTTTCGTAGCCTCTTGCAGGCATCGACCCCTCGGTGTGGGTGGTGAACTGATAGCAATCGTAGAAGAATTGGTTGTTAAACTCCACGATATTATGGTCGCTTCGCCAGTTGTCTTCAAGAGACTTGGTGGTTATCTGCTGGTCAAATCCGGGGTCGCTCTCCACGCCGCTATTGAGTAGTGAACTATCGGTGCCGCGCCAGCGATAGACGCTCTGTTTGACATCGCCCACGATGAAGCTCTCCAACGACCCTCCATTACTGTCATTTTGAGCTATGGCATCGAGCAGCAGCGAACGGAAGTTGTCCCACTGTATACCACTCGTGTCCTGAAACTCATCAATCATATAGTGCCGAATAAGCCCTCCCACTTTTTCGTAAATAAAGGGTGTCGAGGCACCGGCGATTACCCTATCGAGAAGCAGATTGACCTCGTCTATCAATAGCACATTGTGCTCCTCCTGATAGCGTTTGACCGCCTCCTGTAGCCCTTTGAATAGAGGCAATAGATTCAAATGCGCCGAAAGAATGTCGATGAGCTGTAAGGTCTGCCAATGAGCATCTATCGCCTCATCTGCAGATTGCAAGAGCTCCCGCACGGTCTCCTGCTCTGCGAGTAGGATATCGGCAGCTTCTTGATTTTGCGTACTACCGGGCAAGATGAAGTTGGGCTTATTGAGGTTTACTTTATTGTGGTATATCTTCTTATCAGGATTTACGTACTTTCCCTTCAGTATTCCATCCAAGCCTTTGTTGTATAGATTCTGGAGGAATCCCCCTTTTTGTGCGCTATACTGCAAGATATCCTTATGCTCCTCCAGCCACTCCCAAAGCCGTCCAAAAGAGTCCTCCATCGAATCCAGCACCGCCGTACGCTTCGCCTTCAGTTCGTCCATCGCCACTTGCACCCTCTTGGCATCAAACTGAGTCAGATCTCGTCCCTTGGTATTCGGGTTGTAGAGTAGTTTCTTTGCCAGCTCCACCACCTTTTCCCTCAGATCCATGCGCTCTCCCTCCTCCACTTTGTCTTTCAGGAGTCGCTCAATCCACTCCATCTCTTCGCCATCTAGGCGCATCAGGAGCTGATCCACCGATAGCTCGATGACTCCATCCCTATCCAGCTCTACATCAGCACTAACATTTGCACCTGACTGTATCAGCTCATAAGTAAAGCTCCGCACCACTTCTTGGAAAAACGAATCTATCGTCTGTACCCTCAGAGAATCGTAATCGAGCAAAATCTGCTCCAGCACCTGCTTTGCTTTAGCCCCCAGTGCTCCACCTTTTTCGGCATGCGCCCTAAGCTCTCGCACGATACGCTCACGAAGCTCCGTAGTCGCCTTATTGGTAAATGTCGCTACCAAGATACGCCTATAGGCATCGCGCTCCTCGCTCTGCAACAGCAGCTCCAGATACTCCCGAACCAAGGTATAAGTCTTGCCGCTACCTGCCGATGCCTTGTAAATCGTCAGCCCCATAGCACAGTCACCTCCGCTTACTCCTGCTGTATCCCCATTCTATCAGCAGACTATGCACACGCTCCACGAGCTCCCCCTGAATGATGATTTCACCATCCTTGGCACTTCCTCCGACACCACAAGCGACCTTTAGGCGCTTCCCCAGCTCCTGAAGGTCGCTATCATTGCCGATGAACCCCTCTACGAGGGTCACCATCTTGCCCTTGCGTCCCTTATTGTCACGGCGGACGACCAGACGCTGATCAGCGGGCAGAGCGGTCTCAACCTCCTCCACCTCATTGAGCTGCTCCATCAGGTCGGCATTGGTAGAGAAGACCATACCGCCCCACTTCTTCTTACTCACTTCTTATCGCCTTTTAGGATACCACTATACTTCGCTCTATCCGTCAAAACCTCCAAAGCGCCCTTCATCGTCGGGTCGGTCTCCAAGGTCACTGCATACTGCCCTTCCTGACCAAAATAGTGCTGAGCCAGCATGCCGCGCATCATCCGCTTTGCCTGCTCACGGCTCGATGCCATATCCCTGCGTAGCGAAGGGGTCAGCAGCTCCTTGAGCTTATCAAAAGTCTCTTTGGTCACAGCCTTGTACCCTTCATACTCTGCCAGTCGCTCCACAGCCACGAGGGCTTCCTTGCTCATCTCGCCGTACTCAAACTCACTTCCCTCCAGATAGGTAATGAAGCGCTCCATCTCCTCCTCGGAAATCACCACCTCCGAGAGCTTGGCGATGGTTGGACGCTCGAGGTAGAGCTGATTGACAAATTCAAAGAGCCTACCCTGATTATTCATCGCATATACGATGGCATCCATCGTCTCACCCTCTATCTCGATGTCCGGACGGATGCCACCACCGTCACGCACCTCTCTGCCCCCTACGGTCTTGAAGACCTGCGTGAGGCTGTCAGGCACCGCAGCTACCGAACCATCTGGATTGCGATGCGAATAATCGAGCTGTTGGATACACCTCCCACTTGGGATATGGTAGCGAGAAATAGTCACCTTGAGAATACCATCATAAGGCACTGGCAACGGACTCTGCACCAAGCCCTTGCCAAAGCTCTTGGAACCCACCAATACTGCCCTGTCGAGGTCTTGGAGCGCACCTGCTACAATCTCACTAGAGGAAGCACTACCACCATTGATCATCACCACGAGTGGCATATCGAGTGCGATAGGCTCTTTTTCCGTAAAATATTCCTGAGAGGTCTGTGGCAAACGCCCTTTGGTGTAGAGAACCTTTGTGCCCTTAGGGACAAACATACTGAGGATATCGATGGCGCCCTCCATCACACCACCGCCATTGCTACGGAGGTCGAGAATCAACCCCTTCATCTTACCCTCCTTATTCAATTCGTTGTAGGCTCGCTTCACATCTTCGGCACTGCGGGTAGTGAAGCTGGCAAGCCTGATGTAGCCGATATTGCCCTCATACATACCCTTATACACCACCTGATCCATCACCACACTACCACGGACGATAGTCATCTCTTCGGGCTCCGACTTCCCGAGTTTCCGTACCTTTACCTTTACGGTAGTCCCCACAGGTCCCTTGAGTTTGCTGCTCACTGTCGTAGGCGTACCGGGCACTACACTCACTCCATCAATCTCAAGAAAAGCATCACCCATACGCAATCCGGCTCGCTCTGCTGGACTACCGGGCATGGGGTATTGCACGTAGACTGTACTATCCACCAACTGGATATAGGCGCCGATACCGGCGTACTCACCGGTCGTCATCACCTGAAAATCCTCAGCTTCCATCTCGGGAATATACTCGGTATAGGGATCCAACTGACTGAGCATCGAATTGATACCCCTCATACTTATCTTCTGCACATCGATGGTATCGACATAGTAGCTCGAAGCTCCTGCCAGCACAGAGGTAAATATCTCTTGAGCCCTACCTACCTGTTGCTGCACTTTATTATTTTGGGTCTGCGCCACCGCTCCAAACGGCAGTAGCAGCATCCATCCTATCACAATCGATTTAACGCTCATAAAAAGTCTCTTCTTTAGTACATATACCCCACAAATCTACCCATTTTTAACGAAAGCTCTTTGGAATATGGAGCATTCACCTCAAGATATGGAGAATCCAAACATGCAGAAAAACATATATTTTTCTTCTCAGGTTCGGAATATGGAGCAGACCTTTGCACGATAAACGGTCTCAGAATACGATGGTTCACATCTCCTTGTACACAAAGATGCTGGTAGAACTAATGGAAGAAGCCATCAGCCCCACTCGAGACTTCCAAAAGGAGTGCGATGACAAATTAAGCGTCTGAGGGTATAGGGAATCGCTTTCCTTCTCAAATTCTTATTACTTGAATATAGGGATAAGGCGACCAAGCAGATGGCTGCTATTTTCTACGATTGTGAAGTCGTAGGTGCTATCTCGGAGCCTAAGCAACCACCCTTCCTGTTCAGGAGAGAGCACAACTATTGATGGATGGCGATTAAGGGTATCTCGTCTATTCTCTACGCTAGTTAATTGTAGAGTCAACTCTTGAGTATCAAGATGGATGGTCAAAGGAATAGGCTTATCAATATTGGTCAGAGCCTTGTTGTTAGCAAAACTGATATAGGCAGTTGTGGCAGGCTCTGAAATATCGTAAAAGGTGATGGAGCCTGAATAGACCTGCTTGTAGGGCATAAAGTAAGCGATGCCAAGTATAATCAGCAATACCGCAAATAAGATAATGGTGCCATATCTAACGAGTGCAGGAGGGATTTGCCCTACAATGCTCCGCATCTTTTCACTCCTCAGTTCGTAGCTCTTTTCTTGTTTCTCCATATCAGTTACCCAGCTCTAGTTGGTTCTTCACGAGTTCATAGTACTTGCCTCGGAGTACTGTCAAACTCTCGTGGTTGCCTACTTCTACAATCTTCCCCTCGTCCAGTACCACAATTTGGTCAGCATTTCTGACAGTAGATAGACGGTGAGCTACCACCACGACAGTTTTACCCTTGTAGAAGTTTTCAAGTTTCTCTGTGATAGCACGTTCATTATTGGCATCAAGTGCGTTGGTAGCCTCATCAAGGAATACAAATGTAGGGGCTTTATAAACCATCCGAGCAATCAATATGCGTTGTCTTTGTCCTTGACTAATTCCCTGACCGTCTTGTCCAATCATCGTGTTGTAGGCAAGAGGAAGGCTCTCTATATGGTCTGCGATATTAGCGGTACGAGCAGCAGCCCGTATCCGCTCTATGTCTGGAGTGTCGTCACTTATGGCGATATTCCGAGCGATGGTGTCACTAAAGAGATACCCCTCCTGCATTACTGCTCCACAGTGACTTCTCCACCAACTGAGATTATATTCCTCAAGATCTGTTCCTGATACCTTGATCTCGCCCTCTAGTGGCGAATAGTAACCAAGCAGAAGCTTAATCAAAGTGGTCTTTCCGCTTCCACTAGCACCCACTATCGCTGTTACTTTCCCATTGGGAATGGTGAGATTAAGATGGTCCAAGATAGGAATGGGGCTATAGATGTCGTACTTAAAAGAGAGGTTCTCCACCTTGATGTCCAAGTTGTCTGGTGCAAAGCTGGTGATATGTCGGTCGCTATTCTCCTCATTCTCTTCGGTATGGATTTCATTCATACGGTCTAGACTGATGCTCACATCTTGCCACGAGTAGATGAATTGTATGAGTTGCTCCACCGGGCTATTGAGCTGACCGATAATGTACTGCACAGCCAGCATCATACCGAGGGTCATATTGCCCTGTATCACAGCTGTTGCAGCAAGTACGGTGATGAGGATATTCTTGACTTCGTTGATGGTGATACTACCAGCCTGCTGTACCTGCTGGAGATTGAGGCTCTGGAGATTGACCTTAAAGAGGTCTGCCTGCACATCTTCCCATTCCCAGCGTTTACGTTGCTCGCACCCTTGTAGCTTGATCTCCTGCATACCATTGATGAGCTGATAGGTGACATTACGATTACGACCCGCTTGCTCAAAATACTTGTAGTCAAGGGTTCTCCGCTTTTTAAGAAATAGAGTAATCCAACCAGCGTAGAGTAGCGTACCAATAATAAACACTCCAAATATCAACAGATTGTAATAGGCAAGAACGATACTGAAGATGATGAAGGTAAAGAAGGAGAAGAGTAGATTCAAGCTATTGGAGGTCAAAAACTGCTCCACTCTCCTATGATCCTCTATCCTCTGCAATAAGTCACCAAGTAGCTTGGTGTCAAAGAACTTCATCGGTAGCTTCATCAACTTGATGAAGAAGTCGCTAATCAGCGAGATATTAATCCTTGTGGAGATATGAAGGAGCAGCTTGGAGCGGATAAAGCTAATAACCGTTCGGCTAAAGAGTAACATTAGCTGAGCCAGCAACACCAGCCAAATAAAACCAATATCTCGACCACCGATACCAGCATCAACTATTGCTTGGGTGAGGAATGGGAAAACAAGCTGTATCAGCGACCCAAGTAACAGCCCCAATATTATCTGACCAAAGTATCTGCGGTACTTCTTGACATAGTTACAGAGAAAAGTCAGCCTATTGCCTTTTTCTAGCTTTCCTCCATCAGGCACTTCTTGGCTGTAAAACTCATCCGTAGGCTCTAGGAGTAAGACAATGCCTTTCTCCTCGCCATTGGTTTTGGTGCTGACCCAATGCTCGCAAAACTCCTCTTTAGTATAGGTTAGTATCCCTTTACCTGGGTCTGCTACATGGACTCTATACTGACCATTACAAAGCTTCTTGACTTTATAAACAACAACAAAGTGATTCTGATTCCAGTGTGCGATGCAGGGGAGGGGAGCTTCATTAGCTAGCGTCTCAAAAGTGATGCGACCACCCAAAGAGTGCAAACCCCTTTTTTCTGCAGCTTTACTAATGCCCAGCAAGGAGACCCCTTCCTTACCTAGAGCACAGTCCTCACGGATTTGCTCTAAGTTGGGATTACGACCATAGTGCTTGACCACCATAGCCAAGCACGC
>JAEWZH010000016.1 GCA_023395395.1 Bacteroidota bacterium
CCTTCTGAACTCGGTAGACTCCACGGCTGAATCGGTTTACATAGCCCAAAACTTTCATTGCTTCGGCAATAAAGGGATTCCGATAATCACTCACATTGGGGAAATTATCGGGACTGACCTTGCCGTACAATCCTCCGGGGTTTTGAATCTCGATGCGGTCGTCGTACTCATAAAACTGAATAGGAGCGTTACCCTCGTAATCCCTATGCATAATGGCATTCATCAACAACTCTCGAGTAGCCCAGTATGGATACTTGGAAACTGTTTCTTCCCGAAGGACACTTACGGGAATAGGACGCTTTTGTGAGATACTTGTCTCGACAAAAGCATCAATCTTAGGCAATACCTTGCAAAGATTACCGCTAAACTTATGTTCGTTAAGAATATCACCCGCGCGATCTTTTCCCTTGAAGCGTACATATTGAATATACGCCCCATGTACGTGTCGCTCAGGATTCTTTCCAAATAGGACAATAGCCCCATTAGTCGGACAGTTATAACGCAAATCATATAAGCCAAGAGAGGCAAGTTGATCCGTGATATCTCGTTTATCTTCAGCGAGAATATCCTCAGCCACAGCTTTGGGCAAAAACTCCTTATGAATGAGAACTACATCCAAGTCATCAATGCTCGTTCCCAGACAAGGCATGGCATCAAAGGTACGAACATTGGAGAGCCGTCTTTCAGTAAGTATCTTTTCTTCTGCCTCTGTTGCAGTGCTCTTCCGAGGGCCGACACGCACCCAAACACGACCACGATAACGTACAGGAGGAAATTCAGAAGGCTGAACTTCTGCCACCAATACATCCCCCTCACCAAAACTGAATTTCTCCACTGTCATGATGGGCTGAGGAAGAATGTTACCATCTGTCCGAATATTGGCAATCTGCAATAAGAGTTTATCATCAACCTGCAAACCTGACAACTCACCATTGTCCTTGGCTCCAATAATGAGATAGCCATTCTTACCACTTCTCGACATATCATTTGAGAAAGCACAAATAGCCTGACAAAACTTATCCATATTGCCACTCGATTCTGTTCTCTCAATATTGTAGCTCTCAGTGTCTGAAAGCATTTGTAGAAGGTCTCTCTTTGTGAGCATCTTAATAACTATTCTAATTGCTTACGATATATAACATCCAAGGTTTTCCAATCATCATCCTTCCATTCGTCCCATCCATTGGCACTCCGACCAAGACAAAACATTGCAGCAGTACTTGGGCTGGAAAAGGTCATGTCTGACACTACAACAAATGCGAGCCCTTTTTTAGTTGTATATTCACCCAACAGTTTTGTTCGTTTCTCTTTCCAGTGAAAAGAAGGGGTACAGTTTTCTGCGACAACACTTCCTTTTAAAACCGTAAAACCTGATGTACTATAAAATCCTTTGGCATCACAACCTCTACCCTTTACATAAAAGAGATGTTTTTCTTTTGGTTGGGTAATTTCGAAAATATTGCATCCTGTGAAAGAGGCAAGAAATTTAATATCTTCAAAAAATTCATCCATTGCACCTCTCTGATACTCAGGTAAATTAGGGGCTTTTGGGACTTGTTTGTTCTCCTTAAGTATAAAAGTGTTTGACTTTTTTGCTTCTGCAATTGCTCTATACTCGAGATACTGGACATCAGCCTTGGTCATATCTGCATCTTTAGAGACAAAGATAAGAGCTTTCTGCCAGAACGATTTCTTATTTTCATGGTCTTTTACTCTCTCTCGAAAATTTTCTGTTTCTCCAATATATGCCTGGGGCTTGGAAGTCTCATCTTCGCCTATAAGGATGTAGAGCGATGGCTTGTGTAGTTTCTCTTGCTCATTTAAGTAGAAGAGGTTAGAACGTGGCACTACATACATCAAACAAATTTTATTACTGATGAATGCATATTGAACTCCTTTTGGGTCTCCGCTCACTAAGTATGTTGTTACTGTCTTTCCCATTAATCTGTCTTTCTGGTTCTATAATAGGATTATGTTTTAGATCGAAAACTGTATCTCTACTTTCCTGTCATTCGCAATGTTAAATTGCCTTATTTAGAATTTCCTTAAGCTGTTTTTATCTAATTCATATATGCCTGCTTTTTCATTAAAAGAATTGTCTAAATCCCCAAAAATGTTCAGAGAGAAAGTCTCTGTTTGATAAACATTTTCTGGATTATGGTATAGTATAGCAGCTCTTCTTTGTTTATCATCAGGAAAATTTGGTAATGGAATTTGCGAGATGTAGAGAAAGTTCTTTACTTTCTTCTCCTTTCATATTGAACTCCTCACTGTATCGTAAATTGCAGACATAGGCATTGACAATGCTAAAGCTTTTGCCGAGTTTTTCGGCAAGCCATGTTTGCTTGATCCCTTTCTCCTCAAGCACTTCTTTTATTCGATTCATGGGTTTATCCATCGCGTTCAATATTCTGTTTGATAGCGCAAAGATATGAAATAAAATAGCATACACAAAGAGAATAATAGATAGAGTCACTATTCCATCGTATGATTCAAAAATAAAAATCGCAGTAAGGGTATTTGCCCTTACTGCGATTTACTGTTTGATGCTCGTTTGTGAGCGGAATTACTTCACCTCTTCGAAGTCGGCGTCGGTGACATCGTCGTTGCTTTGGCTTTGACTGCCTTGCGCACCGCTCATGTCCGGATCAGGCTGGCCTGCGTTGCCCCCTGCTTGGGCATACATCTCAGCACTCATTTGCTGCATGAGGCTATTGAGACCATTGAGTGCGGTGTCGATAAGCGCTATATCTTGCGCCTTGTGGGCATCCTTTAGCTTATTAAGTGCTTCCTCGATCTGCCCCTTCTTGTCTGCTGGGAGCTTGTCCCCGAGCTCGGCGAGTTGTTTCTCAGTCTGGAAGATTACGCTATCAGCCTCATTGATCTTATCCACACGTTCACGCTCCTTCCTGTCGCTCTCCGCATTCGCTTGTGCCTCAGCTTTCATGCGCTCGATATCAGCGTCAGAGAGACCGCTCGAAGCCTCGATACGTATCTTCTGCTCCTTGCCAGTGCCCTTGTCCTTAGCCGAAACGTTTACGATACCATTAGCATCGATATCAAAAGTCACCTCTATCTGTGGCACACCACGCTGGGCTGGTGGGATACCGTCTAGGTTAAACTTCCCGAGGCTCTTATTATCCTTAGCCATTGGTCGCTCACCTTGCAATACATGAATCTCCACACTTGGCTGGTTGTCTGCAGCGGTGGTAAAGGTCTGTGACTTCTTGGTAGGGATGGTGGTATTGGCATCGATGAGCTTGGTCATCACGCCACCCATGGTCTCGATACCGAGAGATAGTGGAGTAACGTCGAGAAGAAGTACGTCCTTGACATCACCGCTCAATACGCCACCTTGGATGGCAGCACCAAGGGCCACTACCTCATCCGGATTGACGCCCTTAGAAGGCTCCTTGCCAAATATCTTAGCTACCAACTCCTGTACCGCCGGGATACGAGTAGAACCACCTACGAGGATGACCTCATTGATGTCAGAAGCGGTTAGACCAGCATCCTTGAGTGCCTGCTCTACTGGTACACGGCAAGCATTGATATACTTATCGCTCAGTTGCTCAAACTTCGCACGGCTGAGGGTGCGTACCAAGTGCTTTGGCACGCCGTCTACTGGCATGATGTATGGCAGATTGATTTCAGTGCTGGTAGAGCTGGAGAGCTCAATCTTTGCCTTCTCTGCCGCTTCTTTGAGGCGCTGCAGTGCCATAGGATCCTTGCGAAGATCGAGACCCTCATCATTCTTAAACTCCTCTGCCAGCCAGTCGATAATCACGTGGTCAAAGTCGTCACCACCGAGGTGGGTATCGCCATTGGTAGAGAGCACCTCAAACACTCCGTCGCCTAGCTCTAGGATAGAGATATCAAACGTACCACCACCGAGGTCAAATACCGCAATCTTCATATCCTTATGGCTCTTGTCGAGACCATAAGCAAGTGCCGCTGCAGTAGGCTCATTGACGATACGCTGCACCTTGAGTCCAGCAATCTCACCGGCCTCCTTTGTCGCCTGTCTTTGAGCATCACTAAAGTATGCAGGTACGGTAATTACGGCATCGGTTACCTCAGCTCCGAGGTAGTCTTCCGCCGTCTTCTTCATCTTCTGGAGAATCATTGCGGAAATCTCCTGAGGTGTATATAGTCGTCCGTCAATATCCACACGTGGGGTGTCATTGTCACCTGCCACTAGCTTGTAGGGCAGACGGCTCGCCTCGTCGGTGACACGTGAGTAACGCTCACCCATAAACCTCTTGATAGAGTATACCGTATGCTCAGGATTAGTGATGGCTTGGCGCTTTGCAGGGTCACCTACCTTACGTTCGCCATCTTGGACAAATGCCACCACACTAGGAGTTGTGCGCTTGCCCTCGCTATTGGTGATTACCACCGGTTCGTTGCCTTCCAGTACAGCTACTACTGAGTTAGTTGTACCCAAGTCTATACCAATTATCTTTCCCATATTCTTATTCTATAATGTTGTTATTTCTGACACTATAAGTGCAACCTCCGTGCCACACATCAACGTCTGACAAAAGTGTCACACTTGATGGTGTACGGAGGTTTACACTTTCTATATATATTGTGTCTGAAATCGACTTATTTAAGGGCTTTGTATATGGTCTCTTGTATCCGAGTACGAATATCCAGCTGGGACAGCTTATTATTCCACCTCGTGGGAGCGATCCTATTGGATAGGAAGATATAGACAATCTCATTCTCTGGGTCTACCCAAAAACAAGTGCCTGTAAATCCGGTATGCCCAAAGGTGCTGAGCGGAGCAATATCCGCTACGTTGCCTATCTTGCCCGGCCCTCTGTGCCTATCAAATCCCAGTGCATAGGGCGATACTCTATCTTTGGCGGTGGTAAACTTCTCTACTATGACCTCTTTCATCAGTCGCTTGTCGCCATAAGTGCCATCGAGCAACATCTGCACCACCGGAAATAACGACTCTGCATTGCCAAAAAGTCCCGCGTTGCCAGATACCCCACCCAGCATCGCTGCGGCTTCATCGTCCACATCACCACGGAGGGTTTGACCACGCAAGAAATTGTCTCTCTGACCCTCTGCAATATCACTTGTGGTGAATCTCTCCAAAGGGTTAAAAGTAAGTCGTTGCACCCCTAATGGTCGAGCAATCTTTTCGTCAAAAATCTGATCCAGAGACTTTTGATACTCTGCTTCAAGAATATCTTGAAGCAGGAGGAAGTCAATATCACTGTATCTGTAGCCCCCTCTTCTAAGTTCGGCATTCCTAATCTCTTCTCTCATCATCCCTTTGACAGAGGTGTTGAGGAAAAGCCCCTTAGCCATACGAACGGGAAATTGTTCACTACTCGTATTTTGTACGAGTGATGGAAGAAATCGCCATCCTCTGCGTGCCCATGATTTGCGGGCTATCTGTATAGGGAACCCCGCCTTGGGAGAATAGGTAATAAGTGGGGAGGTATAGCTCTCTTGATCTATCAGGAAAAGGTAAAAATTGATGACCGCAGGCAGCCCCGCTACATGATGGAGGAGGTCTGAAATACGAACCTCCTCCTTGTCGCTCCCTTTGAGATAATCCAAGTGGTCGCCAATCTTGTCGCTGGTCTTGAGCAACCCCTCCTCTTCAGCCATCATGATAAGAGGTGTAGTCACTGCTGCCTTGGTGATACTTGCCATATCGTAGAGTGTGGCAGTGCTATTAGGCTCTCGCTTCTTGGCGTCCTTGTGTCCAAAAGCCTTGCTATATACCACCTTGCCATCCTTTGCCACCAGTACCTGACAGCCGGGATAAGCCCCCTTGGACAGACCCTCCTCCACTATCTTGTCGATGCCAGAGAGTACGATACTATTAAGCCCTACCTCCTCTGGTTTGGCAAAAGTAATCAATGCCTGCTCAGTCGCTATTGCAGCTCCCACCTTATATATTGGGGGAAGCTCTACGGGTAGCGTCCCCTTAAATGGGATAGCACCATTCAGCGCTTTCCCCATAGCCCGCTGTGCCCCCTCTTTGTTGTCATAGCCTATTGCCACAGCCTTTGCAAGAGCAATGACTTCCTTAAAATGGAGCACGGTGTATGCAGAAGTCATAAATAATAGGGTTACCTCCTTGTCTCGAGCCAATTGTATTAGCTCGGCATCAGGTCTGGCCTTCTCCGAAGTCACAGCGATCACAATATGGTCGGCACTTCTCAGGCTCTTGTAGGTACTGCTTCGTTCACCGGCATTGGTATTGAGTGCATAGGGTTTGACATCGTGTTTGCTCTGCAATTCAGATAGTAGTGAACTCGTCTGGCTATCGCCAAAGCGAAGCAGAGCCATCTTGCCTCTATTGGAGAAAGGGAGGGTGTTGCCGTTATTTTTCAAAAGCGTCACACTCTGTTCATAGATGGTGTTGAGCAGCTCGAGGCTCTTGCTATCATTAAGGTCTTCTGAGAGATGGACAGTCGGAATAGGACGACGGTCATGAGCGCCCAATAGATACTTCCAAGCGAGTACCTTACGGCAGCGACGCACCACCTCGGAGCGTCCAATCTTACCATTCTTGAGCGCATTCTTGAGGTCTGCTAAAAAGCGGTTGGGATCTGTGGGGGCAAGGAAAATATCATTCCCTGCATTAAACACCTCCTCAGCTAGAGACTTACCATTGGTGGCATCAATCGCACCTTGCATCGCTAGTCCATCGGTAAAAATAAGTCCTTCAAAGCCCATCTCCTCTTGCAAGAGCTTTGTCGTAATAGAGTGGCTTGTGCTAGCTACCCGACCACTCGAGTCAAGAGCGGGGACAGAGAGGTGCCCTGTCATCATACCACCCAGACCATTATTGATATACTGCTGAAATGGAAATAGCTCCACGCTATCCAGCCTTGTCCTGTTGTGCTTGATGGTGGGGACGGCCCTATGGGAATCGACATTGGTATCTCCATGCCCTGGGAAGTGCTTCGCTACAGACAGCACACCGAGGCTCTCTAGCCCTTGAGCATAAGCAATCACTTGGTTGGCGACTCTGGTGGGATTTGAACCAAAACTACGTGTCCCTATGACAGGGTTGCTAGGATTGTTATTGACATCTGCCACGGGGGCAAAATTGACATGGATGCCCATCCTCCTCGCCTCCTTGGCAGTCGTCCTGCCATACTCAAAGATGGTGAGCAGGTCATTAGTGGCACCTAGCACCATATTCCTGGGCCAAGAGATAGTCCCCGAGAGTCTCATCGATAGCCCCCATTCGCCATCCATCGCCACCAGCATGGGCACCTTGGCACGGCTACGCATGCGATTGGTGAGCTGTAGTTGGACTGAGGGTGTCCCCTTTTGCCAAAGCACGCCTCCGAAGCCATTGTCTATAATCTTATCCCAAGAGGAGAGCGACTTCGCATCTTCCTTAGGCCATATCATCGGCATGACCAATTGAGCCAACATCTCTTCATCGGTCATGCCCTTCATCGTACTATCGGCATACGCCCAAGCGGCTTCAGCCTTTTTGCTGTCACGCATCATCACCGGTGGCGTGCCGGCTTCTGCTACGGTTATTCCAATTAGCGCTACGATAGCGCACAAAATTATGATCTTACCTTTCATACCCCAAATATACCAATAATCGCAGTGGTAGGCGTACGCCCATCATCTAAAAACGAAGTAGATGGCGAGGATGAGACAGACAAAGGCGGCAAAGTGATTCCATTGCAAGGATTCGCCCCGAAAGAGAAGGACAGAGAAGATGGTGAATACGAAGATAGAGATAACTTCCTGCACCACTTTAAGTTGCATAAGGGAGAATGCACCCCCATTCCCAACAAAGCCGTAGCGATTGGCAGGTATCTGAAAAACATACTCAAAGAGCGCCAACCCCCAACTCATCAGTATAATCAGATAGAGTGGTGTGGCATCGGTGAAAACCTTCATTTGCTCCAGCTTGATATGCCCATACCACGCAAAAGTCATGAAGATATTGGAAACCACCAGCAGTGCAATCGTCATCCAAGGATTCATACTTATATGTATAATTATATGTGTTCTAAGTTTCTTATGTTCACGACAAAGTTACCAAAATGAGATTGCTTTAGAGCCAATGATACAGAGCCCTTGAGCCGTCTCAGTATCAGCGTTGCCCGTCCTCTATAGACCAGTACCCAATTAATATATATTAATCTGAGTAATTGATATATATTAATTGGTATAATTAGTATATATTAAATTGGGATTCCTCTATAGATTTGGAGCAAGCGCTCTATATCGAAGGGTTGTCATTTGTATAGATATGGTATGGTGGAGTTATCTGCTGAGATGTATTTTACGACCCCTTTGATTGCCATGAAAGAGTAATCTTTCCCTGCCTTTCTAGGGTGAGATTGATGCTACTTGGTCTGGTATTTGGATGTGGAAGTGTCTAATTCGCAATTTATTAGTATCTTTGCGGTGTTTTCGATGGCACTCGGTGGAGTGCCACCATGCTCCGAAACTCGGAGGACTCGTTGCTTCGCAGCACTTGATGAAAGCGTTGGACAACGGGTAAAGTGGTACTTAAATAGACATTTATGAGACTAAAGACTATGTTGCTTGGTCTGCTACCTGTGCTTTTACTATCCGGTAAAAGTTCTACGACAACTCCCGACAAGGGGTTTAACCCGGGAGAGCAAATACCAAGTATTGTAGTGGAAGGGACGGACATCGGCGGTTCTTTGGCAAGAGAGCCTAAGGCGGTGCTGGTGGTATGGTCAGTTGAAGATGCTACCTCAAGGGTGGCAAATGCTTGGGTGACAAACAACCCTGCTCTTCGCGATACCAATACGCCTATTTATTCCATTTGTATTGATGGCGATGATAGGGATGCCGACCTCTACTCTCGGATCGACGGTAGCAATGCTCTAATTACCCCCATTGGACTTGAGGGAGAGAGCCAGAAGCATAGAAGCCTGAGACAGTTGGCTTCCCGTGGGTCAAACAAAGTGTATTATACCTCGTATGGTATGATCGAAAAGGTAATCACAAGTGATACCCTTTTCAAAGAGATGCAATAAAATTGAAGGAGGGGTAAGATGATTTAAAATCATCTTACCCCTCCTTCAATTTTATTATTCTGTACAGCCATAATAACCTCGGAATATCTATAGAACCGTCTTCCCTTTTAAGAATTACTTGTCAAAGAATGCTCTATATTTAAATTTCACAGTTATTTCGTGTAGGATTTAGAATATTTCATTACGTTTGCAAAGGAGTGTAATGCTAATAGTTCCGCTTCTATTTTACATCAACAGGGGAAGGCTACTATATTACTGATAATTATTACACCAATGAATATTAATACACTAAAGTTCAAAGACATGAAAAGTAAGATTTTTTTACTTCTCTCCCTATGTCTGATGTCAATAGGGACGGTGTTTGGTCAATCCATCACTGTGAAGGGTGTTGTCCTTGACGAAAATAGCGAGTCCATAATCGGAGCTACTATTCGTCTTAAAAACAATACCACTATTGGTACTACCACAGGCATTGACGGAGGGTTTACTATTAATGCGCAGAGAGGTGAGCTACTTGTTGTCAGCTACGTCGGCTACAAGACTCAGGAGGTGCCGGCAGAGGCGCAGATGACCATTAGACTGGTACCTGATACCGAAGTGCTGGACGAGGTCGTTGTGGTAGCTTATGGTACTACTACAAAGAAAGCATTTACAGGATCGGCAAGTAGTGTGGGCTCAGAAAAGATGGAGATGCGTCCTATCTCCAACGCCTCACAAGCTTTAGCCGGAGCATCGTCAGGTGTTCAGACCACTATTGCAAGTGGAGAACCGGGAGCAGGCGTGAGTATCCGTATCCGAGGCTTTGGCTCTATGAATGCTTCATCATCTCCTCTGATTATCGTTGATGGATCTCCATACGATGGTAACATTTCAGATATCAATCCTAATGATATCGACAACTTTACAGTCCTTAAGGATGCCGCATCTACCTCACTCTACGGTTCGTCCGCGGGTAATGGTGTGATCATGATCACTACTAAAGCAGGAAAGGCCAAAAGCAACGAAAATAGGCCAACTATCCAGTTTACCTCTACCGTCGGTACTAGCACAAGAGGTGTCCCAGAGTACGATCTCGTAGGGGCGAGAGATTACTACCCAGTAATGTGGGAGCAACTCAGGAATGGATATATGTACCGTAAAAATAATCCGCTCTCTCGTGAGGAGGCAGGTCAGTTGGCTTCCAGTAAAGTGGGATCGCTCTTGGTGTACAATCCATTTAAGGGCATTGCGATTGATCAGATTGTAACCCCTGATGGACAGCTCAATCCTAATGCTGGTGCTATAATGTGGGCAGATGACCTTGATTGGGTAAAAGCCATTACTCGTACCGCTCTCCGCCAAGATTACAACGTATCATACAACTATAAAGGAGAAAAAGCAGATGCGTATGCTTCCGTAGGTTATCTGCAAGATAATGGATATACTATCAAGACCGATTTTGAGCGTATTAGCGGACGTGTCAATGCCAACTTTACGCCATCTAAATGGCTAAAATCAGGTGTCAATATTTCGCTATTCCGTACGAAGGCAAACTATGTGAGCCATGGTTCAGATAGCAACACAAGCTACGTGAATCCATTCTTCTTCTCAAGAAATATAGGACCGATATATCCAATCCACCTACACGACCCTGAGACAGGAGAGTATATCCTTGATGATAATGGTAATAAGATTTACGATTACGAACAATCTCGTGGTCAGGGCGGTCTGTCTGGGCGCCACATCTTAGCAGAGCTTCAATACAATTTCCAAGATCAGCTTCGTGATGGAACCAACAGCCGTGGATATGTTACCATTACTCCTCTTGATGGTCTGACTTTTACTACCAATCTTTCTTACGACAATAGCAATAGTGCTAGTTCACTGTATAGAAACCGCAAGCTCGGAGATGCCGTCAATAAAGGTTCTCTGACCAAGAGTAGCTACAAGACTTCTACCGTAAACTTTAACCAACTTCTCAACTACCGCGTAGACATTAAGGAGAAGAATCACATCGATGCCCTTCTCGGACATGAGAGTTATATGTACACCTATCAGAGTACTGAAAGCTCAAAAGGGATACAAGTGTTGGATGATCTCTATGAGTTTGGTAACTTCATTACTCCAGAAAATGTGCTCTCTAGCAGCTCAGACTATAGAAAGGAAGGTTATTTCTCCCGACTCAATTACGACTACGACTACCGTTATTATTTCTCTGCTTCTTATCGCCGTGACGGATCTTCACGCTTTGCTCCTAGTAAGAGGTGGGGTGACTTCTGGTCTGTAAGTGCTGCGTGGCGTGCAGATGAAGAGCAGTTTATCAAAGATGTTAAGTGGATTGATGCTCTGAAGCTCAGAGCTTCTTATGGACAGACGGGTATAGACAACATAGGTACCTACTATGCTTACCAATCTCTCTACTCACTTGGCTATAACAATTTTGAAACTCCAGGTATTTTCTTCACGACTCTTGGTAATCCGGATCTCTTATGGGAGACTCAGATCAACTGGGACGTCGCAGTCGAATTTGGTTTCCTAGGTCGTATTAGAGGTACAATAGAGTACTTTAATAAGGAGTCCAAGGATCTTATCTTTGATACCCCTCTACCACTATCTTCAGGAAGTACTTCTATCAACCAAAATATTGGTAAGATTCGCAATAATGGTATCGAAATCGAACTTTCAGGAGATATCGTAAAGACCAAAGACTTCCTTTGGACTCTTTCTCTCAATGCTACACACCTCAAAAATACCATCACCAAACTTCCTGATGGTCAAAAGGAGATTATCAGTGGTACCAAAAAATACATGGAAGGTAGGAGTGTATATGACTTCTGGCTACGTCAGTACCACGGTGTAGATCCGAAGGACGGTATGCCGCTTTATATTTTCGATGAAGATGAGGAGAAATCCTTTGACTTTAACGATGGAGGTCGTGAGATAGATGGGAAGAAATACACCACCAACTACAAACATGCTCTCTATGACTATAGTGGCACTTCCATCCCAACCGTCTATGGTGGATTCAATACTACTGTTGCCTATAAGAATTTTGATGTCGCAGCATACTTCACTTACCAACTCGGCGGAAAGGTCTATGACAGCGCTTATGCAGGACTGATGGCTATGGATAACTTCGGTGGATCTCTTCACGTTGATGCGATGAATAAGAGCTGGAAGAAAGAGGGAGACATCACGGATGTACCTCGTCTTGACAATCTCGAGTCCACTACTATTGGCGCTGGCTCAAGCCGTTTCCTCATCAATGGTAATGCTCTGCTCCTAAAGTCTTTGATTGTAGGTTATACCCTGCCAAAATCATGGATAGAGCCAGCCAGAATTTCTAAAGCTAGAGTAACTCTCTCGGGTGAAAACTTATTCCTAGCTTCTGCGCGCAAGGGTCTAAACCCATTTGCCTCTTATAGTGGCACGTTTAGCAACTCATATTCTGCATCTAAGGCTCTGACCTTTGGTTTGCAATTAACATTCTAATGAGCTTACTTTTTGATATGAAAAAGATAGTAAACATCATAGCCCTTTGTGGTTTCGCACTCCTGCTAAGCACAGGTTGCAATAAGAACTTCTTAGATACTGAACCTAAAAGCAGTATCGGTGAGGGTACAGCTACGTCCAATATCACCAACCTTGAGTATATCCTTAATGGGGTGCACAATTATTTTTACAACAATTGGTATACTCAAGGATACACCGGATTCTACAGCTACAACATCATTAATGATATGATGGGTGAGGATGTCATCAATTCGACTACTGGTAATGGTTGGTACATCAGGGAAATGAGATGGGTTGATGCTAATAATCCCAACTCTGCTCAGGTATATTACACCTACTATTACTTCTATAAAATTATCCAAAATGTCAATAGTGCCTTAAATAACTATGAGAAGCTGGGTGACACTTCTGATAAGGCCGGTGCTATTAAGGGTGAAGCATTGGCAATACGAGCGTTTTGCTACTTCCAACTAGTGCAGAGGTATGGTAAGCGTTATGCCAAAGGTCAAGACAATAGCCAGCTTGGTGTGCCTCTACGTACAGAAGTGGAATTCGCTCCTAAAGAGAGGGCGACTGTAGAAGCAATCTACAAGCTGATTAATGACGACCTCGATGAAGCCATCGTGCTTCTCTCTAAGAGTGATAAGAAAGATGTCAATAGGGTAAACCTCCTTACAGCTAAAGGATTTAAGGCAAGAGTAGCACTTGCACAGCAGGATTGGGCTACTGCGGCTAAGCAGGCAAAGGAGGTAATTGACCTCGCTCCGAAGTACGGACATAATCTTCAGAAGGGCGAAGAACTGCTTTCTGGTTTTAATAGCATTTCTAAGAATAAGGAGTTCCTTTGGGCGTATACCCAAACGACAGACCAAAATATGTACTTCGGGTCGTTCTTTGCATACATGTCTTGGAACTTTAGCTCTTCTAATATCCGTAGCAATCCAAAGGTGATCAACTCTGCGCTATATGATCAAATGAGCGAAACAGATATTCGTCGCTACTGGTGGGATCCGGAGGGGAACGGAGCAATTGCGAAAATGTATGGTACGAGACCTTCTAATTTCTCGACAAAACCATACAATAGCTTTAAGTTTGCAGCCCAAGCAACCGGTATTAGCTCTGGAGACTTTGTATTTATGCGCTTGGCTGAGATGTATTACATTGCTGCCGAAGCTTATGCTCGCGATGGTAAAAATGCCGAAGCGCAGCAGATGCTCGCAACGGTAATGACCACCCGAGACCCAAAATACACTATGAGTAGTAGCACCGGTCAAGCACTTATTGATGAGATTATGACTAATAGGCGTATTGACCTGTGGGGTGAAGGACATCGTTGGACCGACCTTAAGAGACTTGATCAAGCTCTTGATCGTACCGTGGCTCCAAATACCGATATTGCAGTCTCTCTCCTCATGAATATGCCAGCTGGTGATAAGCGTTGGCAATTTGCAATTCCGAAGGAAGAGATTGATGCTTCTAAGGAGCTTGTAAAGCAAAACGACCTATAAGATAAGGTAATTAATTTACCATTTACTTTTTTGTTGAGTAGCCGTAGGGGTTTGCCTTACGGCTACTTTTTGTATGATGGATATGTCGGTTATTTTTTAGACTTATTGCGCATGTGGGCGGAGCGCTGATGGTCTACGGCATCTTTCTTTTTCTGTGCCTTCGCTTCTTGCTCGGTTATCTGAGCCTCGTCCCCTAGCATCGCTTGGAGCTCAAAGAGTTGGTCACGGTACTGTGCGGCTGATACGAAATCAAGAGCCTTGGCGGCTGCTTCCATAGCCTCACGTGTGGAAGTGATTCGCTCAGCGAGGGATTCTTTAGAGAGATACTCAAAGCTCTTCTCCGCTGCCCGCTGCCTATCTGCCTCGATACGGTATTGGCGCACTTCTCTGGTCTCGAAAGTGCCGCCTCGACTTGGTCCTGTGAGTTCGAGGATAGAGGAGCTCTTCTTGATGATTTGCTTTGGGACGATGCCGTGTTGTCTATTGAAGGCAAGCTGTTTTTCGCGTCTGCGAGCGGTCTCGTCAATCGTGAGTTGCATACTCGGAGTAATTCGATTGGCGTACATAATCACCGTACCATTGAGGTTGCGTGCAGCTCTTCCTGCTGTCTGGGTCAAAGACCTGTGGTTGCGCAGAAATCCCTCCTTGTCGGCATCCAGTATCGCCACGAGTGAGACCTCTGGGAGGTCTAGCCCTTCTCGCAGGAGATTGACTCCGACCAGGACATCAAAATCTCCCCTACGGAGTCCCTCCATAATCTCTACTCTTCGGATGGTTACCACTTCACTATGGATATATTCGGTACGAATACCCATCTCAGCGAGATGCTCTGATAGTTCCTCAGCCATTCGCTTCGTCAGGGTAGTTACTAATGTCCGTTCGTTACGCTCAATGCGGAGGTGTATCTCGTGGACAAGGTCGTCGATTTGATTTTTCTCTGGGCGTACCTCTATAATAGGGTCAGGGAGCCCGGTGGGGCGGATGATTTGCTCTACGATAGTCCCCTCGCTCATCTCCAACTCAAATTCCGCTGGAGTGGCACTTACATATATGGTGCGATCGGTCAGTGCCTGAAACTCTGCAAATCTCAGCGGTCTATTGTCAATCGCAGCCGGGAGGCGAAAACCATAGTCTACGAGATTGGTTTTCCTGTATCTATCGCCCTCGTACATACCTCTTACTTGAGGGACGGTGACATGACTCTCGTCGATTACGAGTAAGAAATCTTTGGGGAAGTAGTCGAGGAGACAGTAGGGTCTTTCTCCCGCTTTCCGACCGTCGAAGTATCTGGAATAATTTTCGATACCATTGCAATAACCAAGCTCTTGAAGCATGGTTACATCATTGGTAACCCTTTCATAGAGCCTTGTAGCCTCCTCTGAGCGACCCATTTTGTGGAAAAACTCCACCTGTAGCTCTAGGTCGGCTTTGATCATCTCGATGGCGCGCTCGGTCTGCTCCTTGGTGGTCACAAACAGATTGGCGGGATAGATTTGTACCTCGTCCAAAGAGGAGATTTCGTTCATGTCGAGAGGATTGACGCAGCTGATGCGCTCCACTTCATCGCCCCAAAACTCTATCCGATACGCCATCCCTTCGTACCCCTCGACGGCGGGAAAAATATCGAGGGTGTCGCCTTGGGTACGAAAAGTCCCAGGCTTAAACTCTGCTCTATCGTGGATGTAATGGGCATTGACCAGCTGGCGAAGAAATTCGTCTCGCACAATCTCCTCTCCCACACTAATATCTATACGTTGGGAGGCGTAATCGTTGGGATTTGCCATACCATAGATACAGCTCACACTTGCCACCACGATGACATCTTTTCTGCCCGAGAGGAGGGAGGCGGTCGTCTTGAGACGGAGTTTCTCTATCTCATCATTGATCGACATATCCTTTTCGATGTACATATCGTTGCTCGGGAGATATGCCTCGGGTTGGTAATAGTCGTAGTAGCTGACGAAGTATTCTACTGCATTATTGGGGAAAAAGGTTTTAAACTCCCCGTAGAGTTGTGCCGCAAGAGTTTTATTGTGGCTGAGCACCAGTGTGGGCAGCCCGAGTTCCTTTACCACATTGGCTATGGTAAAGGTCTTGCCCGAACCGGTCACGCCCAACAATGTCTGCTTGTGCTGACCACTTCTGATGCCCTCCGTGAGTTGCTTAATTGCCTCGGGCTGATCGCCCATCGGCTTGAAGCCAGATACTAATTCAAATTCTTTCATAGCCACAAAGATACCTATTTCTCTATCACTTGATAGCTATTATGATAGCTATGGGATAGAAAGGGAAAAAAGAGGCTATGCAGTATTTTTCTGCATAGCCTCATAACCGAGTTGTCATCGGTATTTACTTCTTGTAGAGAGCATTGTTGATTTGCTCCTCCGAGATTTGCTTAGTACATAGGTACCAATCGTAGCACTTCAGATCAGCCTCCTTGCCTTGCATGCGATCTCTAGCGACACCGCAAGAGCCTGCAGTAGGCTGGATGACCTCGTCTCCTGGCTGCCAATCCGCTGGGAGAGCGACGCCAAACTCATCCGCTACCTGAAGCCCCTTGAGCACACGCACAATCTCGTCGAAGTTGCGACCAAGTGCAGCTGGGTAGTAGATGATGGTGCGAATCTTGTCCTGTGGATCGATGAAGAAGACTGCACGGCTAGCCTGAGTGCTATTTTCATTTGGGTGAATCATGCCATACATCTTGGCAATCTCCATGGTAATATCCTCGATGAGAGGAAACTCCACATCGATATCTTTCATCCCATTGAACTCAAGATTCTTGATGCCGCGGAGCCATGCGATATGGCTGTAAAGGCCATCGATAGAGAGACCTACGAGCTGGGTATTGAGTGCATCAAACTCCTTTTGACGCTTGCCAAATGTCATAAACTCAGTCGTACATACCGGTGTAAAGTCTGCAGGATGGCTGAATAGTATCTTCCACTTACCTTGAAAATCTTCTGGAAAGTTGATCTTCCCCTGTGTCGTTGTAGCTTGAAATGATGGTGCCTTGTCACCAATTCTTGGCATGGTGTAAACTTTCTCCTGTTCCATAATTTTTTCCTTTCATTATATAGTTAGTTATTCAATTACAGCACAAATTTACGCCCGATATACGCTACCACCAACAGAATAAACCAATACTATTATAGACAAAAACTATATCCCTCCTCTATTTTTGCTTTGCGAGTAACCATAAAAGAGCTACATTTGTGTAAAAACATCGTATTATGACACTACAACAATTAGAATACCTTTTGGCTCTTTCGCGTACCCGGCACTTTGGTAGAGCAGCTGAGGAGTGTGATGTGACCCAGCCGACACTCAGTGCAATGATTTCTAAATTGGAGAACGAACTGGATGTGAAGCTCTTTGATCGTAAACAAACGCCGCTGGGGATTACTCCCATCGGTGAAGCAGTGATTGCTCAGGCTGAGGTTGTATTACAGGATGCTCATAGGCTTCTTGCTTCCGTAAGTGAGGCTAAGGGCTCTCTTTCTGGCACCTTTCATATCGGCATTCTCCCTACGATTGCGCCCTATCTATTGCCTCGTTTTTTTCCTCAGATGATGCGGGAGCACCCTGAATTGGACATTAGAATCACAGAGATGAAATCTCCTCGTATCAAGGAGGCACTTCTCAAAGGAGAGATAGATGCGGGTATTATGGCAGATATTGGCACTACGGACGACTTCGGAATTACAAAACTTTTCTACGAACAGTACTTTGCCTATGTTTCAGAGCATGACGAACTCTTCAAGGTTGATAGGATCAAGAGTAGTGACTTGTCTGGTAAATCCCTATGGCTATTAGAGGAGGGGCATTGCTTTCGGGATCAATTGGTGCGTTTCTGTCAAATCAAAGGGGCAGCAGCCAGTCAAAAAGCCTATCAGTTAGGTAGTATTGAGACCTTTATGCGCATGGTGGAGGGAGGTAGAGGGGTTACCTTTATTCCGGAGCTGGCTTTGGCCCAGTTGTCACAAGAGCAGAAACGACTGGTGCGGCCGTTTGCGCTTCCTGTGCCTACTCGAGAGATTATGATGGTCACGCACCCTGATTTTGTTCGCCCTCATCTGCGTGATTTCCTCGTTCGAGAGATTCGCAAATCTCTGCCCGAGGAGATGCTCTTATCCCATCGTCGGCATAGCGTCTTGGTCAAGTAGCAAAATACAGTCTATTTCTTGCAATGTGGGCAGATTCCTTTGATAAGCAAGGTAAAGCTATCTGCTTTATATCCCTTCTGGAGGGGGAGCTCATGGAGATTAAGCGAAAGCTCATCCAAGCAAATAGTCTCACCACACGCTTCACAGCAGAAGTGCGCATGGCTGTGTCCGTGTGGTTGATTGACCGCATACTTAGCCACCCCACTCCCATCTTGTATCTGGTGGATGAGACCTACCTCCAAAAAAAGCTGTAGATTGCGGAATATACTGCTCTTGTCTACTGTCTTCAGCTCCGTCTCCAAGTCAGTCAAGCTCACTGCAGTAGTTTCACGCTCCAGTGCTTTGTAAAGGAGATAGCGCACCGGGGTTATCCGTACACCGAAGTGATCTAGTAATTTTGAAAGTCTTTCCTTGTCCATCGTCCGTATCTATTATCGCTATACCCTCGACTTGTATCTTAGGGCATTTAGAGCATTGACCACAGCCAAAAGTGTGACGCCCACGTCGGCAATCACTGCCAGCGTGAGGGATGCAAATCCCAGCACTGACAAAAGCATTACGCCAAATTTAAAGCCCAGTGCAAAGATAATATTTTGGAGTACAATCTTGTGGGTGTATCGAGAGATTTCAATCGCCTGAGGTACTTTATATGGGTCATCGCTTTGGATAATCAGGTCGGCTGCTTCGATGGTAGCATCACTCCCCATTCCTCCCATCGCAATCCCGACACTACTCATGCGCATCACGGGAGCATCATTGAGCCCATCACCTACGAAAGCCACCTTGTACGTAGTCAAAAGTTCCTCTATCGCCCTCATCTTGTCGTCTGGAAGCAGACCACCCCTGGCATCCGTAATCCCTATTGCCTGTGCCATCTCCGCCACGACTTTTGGTTTATCGCCCGATAGCATTACGATACGAGCAATTCCTTCCTTTTTTAGTCCCTCGATAGCTTCTACACTTCGCGGTTTTAGCACATCTGACAGCTCAACTATGACTGCCAAATCTCCATCTATTCCTAGTAAAATAGAGCTCTCATCTCCCAGTCCAGATGTGTCGATTCCATGGCGCTCAAGCAATCGTGCACTTCCCACAAGTAGCCGCTTGCCCGTAGCACTCACAGCCTGCAACCCCATCCCGGTCACTTCTTCCACTTGCGATACCTCGGCAGGAGGTATGCCCACAGCATATTGCTGAATGGCGAGAGCCATGGGATGTCTACTCTGAGCCTCTATGGCGAGTAAATACCCTAGTGCTTCATCACGAGATACTCCGCTCATAAGTCTCAGATCTTTCACTTCAAATCGTCCTTCTGTGAGCGTTCCAGTCTTATCAAAAACTACCGCATCCACTTGCCTTAGTACCTCAAGATGCACAGCTCCTTTTACCAATAGACCATGCTTACTCATCGCTCCGACTCCGCAAAAATAGCTGAGGGGCACACTGATTACCAAGGCACAAGGGCAAGAGACGACTAGAAATACCAAGCCCCTGTAGAGCCACTCTTGAAAATCATATTCAGCCCCAAGCACCAACCACGGTACCGATACGACTAATACTGCCAGTGCAAATACGATAGGGGTATAGATTTTTGCAAAACGACGGATAAATCGCTCCGTCTCTGGTTTGTGCTCTACAGCTTCTTCCGTCAGTCGCAGTATTTTGGCTAGCGTACTATCCTCATATAGTTTGGCTACTTCAATATCAATCGGCTTGCCACTTACTAGGCTTCCCGCTAGCACCTCTTCCCCTGCTTCACGCTCCACTAGCATACTTTCTCCTGTGAGTGAAGACTGATCGAGCATTGCCACCTCGCTGAGTAACCTACCATCCAACGATACCCGCATCCCCGGTGCTACCCGCAGTTTATCCCCAATCTTTGCTTCTGTAGCTGGTATTTCACGAGTTGAATTGCCCTCTATGAGCAGTACAATATCGCTTCGTACATCCACCAATTCAGAGATATTTCGGCGAGCTTTGTTTACTGCTAGACCCTCTAAGTATTCCCCCAACTGATAGAGGAGCATCAGAAATACAGCTTCATAACGCTCCCCAATGCCAAAAGCACCTATCGAAGCTATCGCCATAAGTGTATATTCATTAAAGAACGAGCGCTCGCTTCGTATCAATTCCCACCCCTCAAGGATTACTGGCAACCCTACAGGGAGGAAGGCAAGCACGAAGGCAATGACTTTTAGCCACTCCAAGCCCCACCATCCCCAGAAATATTCTCCTAATGCAATCACTCCTAGGATTGTAGCGGATAGATATACCCTTTTTATGATTAAAGCGTGATTATCAAAATCATGAGCGTGCTTAGTATTGCAAGCACAATTGCTACCACAAGTATTATCAGCCATATAAAGTCGTCCGATATTTGTTATTTTGCACAAAGATAAGACGATTTCCTTGCAATTCGGTTGCAATCTAAATCTGTACGTAGTAGAAATCTCTCTCCTCTATAGAGGAGGTTTGTCCGCTCTATAGAGGAGATTTGTTTGCTCTATAGAGGAGATTTGTTTGCTCTATAGAGGAGATTTGTTTGCTCTATAGAGGAGAGGGGTGTACTCTAAAAAAGGGATCCCAATCAGCCTAATCCGCGAATCCACTCCACTATGACAGGAGCAAAGTGACGATGCTCCAGACACATTACCTTTTGCTGTATTTCCTCTGCCGTGTCGGTGGTAGGATCAATCTCTGTAGTAGCTTGAAAAAGCATAGTCCCTCGGTCGTACTCCCGATCTATTATATGTATGGTGATGCCTGAAGTGGTCTCTCCTGCTGCTTTCACAGCTCGATGTACATTCATTCCATGCATGCCCTTCCCGCCGTATTTGGGGAGAAGTGCTGGGTGAATATTGACAATCTTTTGGGGATAAGCATCAAGAAGAAACTCTGGTATCAGCCTCAGATACCCTGCCAATACAATCGCATCCACTCCGTACTTCTGGAGCATAGTAATCAATAGGGTAGGGTTGCCAAGCTCTTCGCGTGTGAGATAATGACTAGGGATACCAAAGTTTTTGGCACGCTCCAATACATAGGCATTGGGCTGGTCGCTGATGACACAAGCAATTTGCACACCGGCCTGAGGGTTTTCCCGGAGATATTCAGCAATCTTCTGCATATTCGAACCGCTGCCGGAGGCAAATATTGCAATCTTTTTCATCTGAAATAAAGTTAAATCTGCACAACGCCATATTGCTTGTGCAATATTTTTGTATCTTTGCTCCGTAGTTTACAGAGAAGTATCTCCAAAGATAGCTACTTTTGCGGAGAAATTACAAATTGATTATTGATAACAACTAAGTAAGATTAACTATGGCAAATCAAGAAATTGCTGCTAAGGTAAAAGAGATCATCGTAGACAAGCTAAACGTAGATGCAAGTGAAGTCACAGAGGCTGCTAGCTTTACAAATGACCTCGGTGCTGACTCACTTGATACCGTAGAGCTAATCATGGAGTTTGAGAAGGTTTTTGATATCACTATCGAGGACGAAGTTTCTCAGAATATCCAGACTGTAGGTGATGCTATTACGCACATCGAAGAGGCTCTTGCTAGCAAGTAAGCAGTAAGCTTATATAGAAGTGTTCCCTAGGGATTTTGCCCTTGGGAGCACTTTTATTCTTTTATAAAAGAAGTATTCAGACAAATAGTAAAAATATTTATATCACAGATATGGAGCTTAAGAGAGTAGTCGTGACTGGGCTCGGAGCCATCACCCCTATGGGTAATGACGCACCTACCACATGGGAAGCGCTTAAAGCAGGAAAAAGTGGAGCCGGTCTTATCACGCTAATGGACACTGAGAAGCACAAGACTCAGTTTGCATGCGAAGTAAAGGGCTTCGACCCCAATCAACACTTTGACCGTAAAGAGGCTCGTAAGTATGACCGCTACACAATGTTTGCTCTGGTAAGTGCAAACGAAGCAATCAAGGATAGTGGCATCGATCTAGAAAAGGTAAATAAAAATCGCGTGGGTGTGATTTTTACCAGCGGTGTGGGCGGAATGAAGACCTTTGAAGAAGAGGTAATGGAATATAACTCAGAACGAGGCCCTCGCTTCAGCCCATTCTTTGTCCCTAAGATGATTGCTGATATGGCAGCCGGTCAGATCAGTATGGCTTATGGTTTCCACGGTCCCAATTATGCTACTGTATCGGCTTGTGCATCTGGTACCAATGCTTTGATTGATGCCTTCAATCTGATTAGGTTAGGCAAGGCAGATATGATTGTGAGTGGAGGTTCTGAAGCTCCTATCACCGTTGCAGGAGTAGGTGGTTTCAATGCTATGAATGCACTCTCTACCCGTAACGATGATCCTCAGGGCGCATCTCGCCCCTTCAGCGCAAGTAGAGATGGCTTCGTAATGGGAGAGGGTGGAGTGACACTTATATTGGAGGAATACGAGCACGCAAAAGCTCGTGGTGCAAAGATTTACGCCGAGATGGTTGGTGGTGGACTATCTGCGGATGCCTACCACTTGACCGCATCCCATCCTGAGGGACTTGGGGCAAAGCTTGTAATGCTTAACGCCTTAGAGGATGCAGGGCTCAAGCCTGAGGATATTGATTATATCAATGTACATGGTACTTCCACTCCTGTAGGTGATATCAGCGAAGTAAAGGCGATCAAAGAGGTATTCGGGGCTCATGCTTACGACCTCAATATCAGTAGTACCAAGTCGATGACCGGTCATCTGCTAGGCGCTGCGGGAGCTATGGAGGCACTCGCTTGTGTCATGGCGATTAAGGATGATGTAGTCCCACCGACCATCAACCATGCTGAGGGCGATGAGGATGCAGAGATTGATTATAAGCTCAACTTTACGTTTAACGTGAAGCAAGAGCGTCCTATCAATGTGGCTCTATCCAATACCTTCGGCTTTGGTGGACACAATGCTTCGGTCATATTTAAGAAATACCAAGGATAACCCGCTTCTATGGGCATGCAAACCTTTTTCTATCGCATTAGAAAGGATGTGCGTAAGTTGACTTCTCCTTTCCGAAGAAAGAAGGTAGTAGACGGAAAGCCTAAAACGCTTCGCCATATAGCTCTCGAGGAGTTGATGGGAGTCGAGATTAACAAACCTCAAATATATTCTCAAGCCCTTACCCACCGCTCATACGAGGGCGCTGGAGGGATGAGAAGCAACGAACGCCTAGAATTTCTGGGAGATAGTGTCGTGAGCTTGGCTGTTGGTCATACGTTATTTGAGTTGTATCCAGAGGAATCCGAGGGTACGCTTACCAGTATCCGATCTTTTCTCGTCAATAGGCAGAATATGAATGCCACTGCCGAAAAGCTCGGACTGGATAAGCTCATCTATGCCGATGGTGGGGTTACGCTCAAGGGAGCAGATGTGATGGGTAATACCCTTGAAGCTCTGATAGGGGCGATGTATCTGGACAAAGGTTATGATTTCGCCGCACAGTTTGTGCGCTCGCACTTGATTGTCTCCAAGAATAATGTCCGTGTCGTGTCCAAGAAGGAGGAAGACTACAAGACAGAGCTGATCATCCTGATGCAGAAGGAAAAGGTCGAGTATGAGTTTGTGCACCTCGATACCAATTACAGTAAGGAGCAAGGTTTTATCCACCGTTGTGAACTGAGGATAGACTTCCCGAGCGGTGAGATGCGCACCGTCGGAGTCGGTAATTCAAAGAAGAAAGCACACCAAAATGCAGCTAAGGAGGCTCTACGGCGTATCGAGAAAATAAGGGCGAAGTAACACGTCCCAAATAGATAAGTATTGAAGTGGCTATACGGATATTAAATCCGTGTAGCCACTTTGTCTTTGTAAGTTCATCTTAGTGAAATTGGGTTGTAACAAGATAGGGTCATCTTTGCGATGGAATAAATAAAGGTGTTTTCCTTGAATAATCGTATGCATAGTTTTGCTAGGACAATTTTAGTGACAATTTTAGTGCTTACCACCTTGGTAAGTGCGTATGCTAATCCTGATGACCACAATCGTAAGACAGGTGCCATCACAGGTGTAGTAGTGGATAAGGAGAATAAAGAGCCTCTTGTCGGAGCTACTGTTAGGGTGGAAGGGCAGCCTATCGGAGGTGTCACGGATCTTGACGGTAACTTTCAGCTTGAGGGCATAAGCAGTGGAGAGGTCACGCTCATCATCAGCTATATCTCTTACAATACCCTTAGATTAGAAGAGTTGATTATCAAAGCCAATGAAATTACAAGGGTAGAAGTGGCGCTAGATGCAAGCCAAGAGCAGTTACAGGAATTTGTGGTGACAGCCAAAGCCAATAGGGAGTCAGAAAACCTCCTACTCCTTGAGCAGAAACAATCCCTCCTTGCCGTCAAGGCAATGGGTGCCATGGAACTTTCTCGTAAGGGGATTAGTAATGCTGAGGCAGCTGTGGCTCAGATTTCTGGAGTCAGTAAACAAGAGGGGGTAAAGAATGTATTTGTGCGTGGTTTGGGGGATAGATACAATGCTACTTACCTCAATGGTTTTCCTATCCCCTCCGACGACCCCGAGTATAAAAATATCGCACTAGATATGTTTGATACTGATATGATTCAGAATATCTCGGTACAAAAGGCATTTAGTGCGGGAAAGGGAGGTGATGTCGGAGGAGCTGTTATTGATATTACCTCAAAAGAGCTCTATGGGAAGAGTGCACTAGAGGTAGGATTTTCTGGTGGCACTAACACCTCTGTACTTGGTAATACCTTTTATAAACAAGATGGTACCAGCTACTTCGGTGTCTCTAATGCTAGCGAACCATCAGAGGGGACCTTCGCCAAGAATGTATTACCCGTGACCGGCACACAATATCCTTTTGTGAATAAGCTACAACCTTCGATACTAAAAGCACCTATCGATCACAGCTTCAGTATCTCAGCAGGAAAACAGTACTCGTTTGATAGTGGCAATAGCCTTTCGATGTTTTTTGTCGCTAATCACGGTATAGGTTATTCTCATTCTGAGAGGCTAAGTAGATCGCTTAACCCCATAGGTAGCTTTGGACAAGACCTTTCTGGATCCAACTCTGCAATATCTACTCGACAGATGGGGCTCGGGCATATCGCCTTTGAGATGAGGCAAAAGCATATCGTCCAGTACAATGTATTGGCCATTCACTCCAACGAACAGTACGTAGCGCTTCTATCTGGAATAGACACAGAGAAGCACCAAGAGGATAGGGGAGACGTGAAGATGTCACGCCAACAGGCCAACGATAATCTACTGTTGGTAAATCAAATAGATACAGATTGGACACTCATAGATAACCTACAAGTCAATGCAGGAATATCCTACAATATGATGAGGTCTAAGGAGCCCGATCGCCGTATCAATTATCTATTTGGTGTGCCTAAGGGAGATGATATAGCATGGTTCCCTATGGGGAGTGACCGAAATGATAGGTTCTTCTCCCATCTTACCGAAGATGACTTCAATGCTAAAGTATCTATAAACTGGGGCTTTGCAGATAATTCTTACTTCAGAGTAGGATATGTCGGACGCTATGTCGATCACCAATTCAATGCTAGGGAATATAACCATGGAGCGATTATTGGCGCTACCCCTATATTGGACTCTCAGTTTGATAATATGGATTGGGACAAGCTCTACTACAATACTGCTAATCTCAAGACTGAAGGGATGCTCAATGGTTTTATCCTCGAGAGAGGCTCTCTTGATTGGTACAATTCAGACAAGATGATTCATAGTGCTTATACAGAAATTGCTCTGCCATTGCTGAAAAAGCTGACCCTGCAAGCCAGTTTGCGTACCGATATTGTCAATTTCAGTGTCCGCCAAGGACAAGACAACTACGAGCGTACCTATTCTGAGATCAAAAAGAACTACTTTCTCCCGGCACTCAATCTTAAATACGATGTCAATGACAAGAATATTCTGCGCCTCAGTGTCTCTAAAACATATACCCTACCGCAGGTCAAGGAGATCTCCCCTTATCAATACATCAATATTGGATATGTGAGTTTTGGAAATCCTAATATCCGACCGTCAGATCTATGGAATGTAGACTTTAAGTGGGATTACTATATCTCCCCTACCGAAATCATTACAGCCATAGCCTTTTACAAAAATGTAAAGCATCCGATGGCTCGTATTGATAATAACATTAGTTCTGGAGCCCAAGAGTATACCAACCCATCAGACCAAGTAAATATTGCCGGTATTGAGCTGGAGATTCGAAAAAATCTGTTTGACGAGACCTTCCTACTTTCTGCAAAGCGCCACAAGCTAGATTTTGGGTTGAGCGGTTCGTATATCTGGTCTAGAATGGAGCTCAAAGAAGCCCCAGACAATGTACGATTTACAATGCTTGAAGGTTCCTCTCCTTGGCTCCTCAATTCTGATCTTACTTACACCTATACTAAGGGTTTCCAAACTTATACCGTAGCGCTTGTATTGAGCTACTTTAGTGATCGCATCCATACATACGGATCGAGAGGGATGACCAAGAGCGGAAACCTTAACGATCTGATGGAAGAGGGAAGAAGCACCCTCAATCTGGTTGCTTCAGCAAAATTGACCAATAATTTGTCCCTCAAGTTGAAGGTCAATAATCTTATCAATTCCCCATACCGTCGTACCATGTTGCCCAATAACTCCAATGATGGCAAACCTGTAGTAATAAGTGAATTCCGAAAAGGAGTAAGCTTTAGCGTAGGAGCTTCTTGGAGCTTCTAATCCAGATAATACATATTATTATAATCCAAACAAACGCAAAGACATGAAGACTTTTAAGAAACTATCGACAGTAGTAGCTACATTGCTTATGACTACAGCCTTTGTCGCCTGTGACAAGGATGGAGATAAGCCATCAAGCGGAGATCTTTTTGAAGGGACGACCCTGAAAGGCGAGATTGCCGAAACTACTAGCCTAGAGGCTAAAACCTATATCCTCTCTGGCCCGTTAGAGATTAAGAAGGGCGGCTCTCTCACCATCCCTGCTGGTACTACTATCAAGGCTAAGCAAGGCTATTACAGCTATATCCACGTGGAGCAAGGAGGTAAGATTTTTGTCAATGGTACTGCTCAGGCTCCTGTACGCATGATGCCAGAGGAAGAAAGCGGCGGCCAAGGTTATTGGGGTGGTCTTGTCATCAGTGGCTATGCACCTATTACCAATGGTGGAACTAACAAGATAGAGATAGACAATACCAAGGTGTATGGTGGTACTGATGCCACTGACAACTCCGGCAGCATCACCTATCTCGTGCTCGATGGCACCGGGGCAAAGAGCTCTGCCGATGTTGAGCACAATGGTCTTACCCTCAACGGTGTAGGTAATGGGACAAAGATTGAAAATATTTTTGTTATCAATGGTGCCGACGATGCTATCGAATTTTTCGGTGGTACGGTAAATGTGACCAACCTACTCGCAGTAGATACTGACGATGACCTGTTTGATTTTACCGAGGGTTACTCAGGGATACTCAGAAACGCTTATGGTATCTGGACAAAGAACTATGTTTCTAGCGAAAAGGATCCACGTGGCATAGAGGCTGATGGTAATCACGATGGCAATAGCCCCACAGGCACGCCCCAGTCCAACTTCAAGGTTGATGGTATCACTATCGACCTCCAAGTGATACCATCTGATACGGAAGGGTATTATATGCACGATGTATTCAAGATTCGCCGAGGAGCTACAGCTACGATTACCAATGCTCTGATCAAGGGTCAAGGCCAAGTAAAGGATGTCATAGACCTCACCGACAGCAAGGGGGAGGGGAATGTGGATACAAAAATTACTTACACCTTAGGCTTATCTACCCCTATCTTAGGGAAAGAAGTCAATGGCACACTAAATGTCTCAAAGGTAGACGGTCTAAAGGGTGCAGACAAGTCTGTATTCGATTGGACTGGCTATAAATTCTAAACGGTGCATCCAACTAGATCTAAGCTCATACGGGACTCTGGGCTTAGGAAATTCAAAATTCAATTAGTTTTTTCAAGGAATAATGTGTGCGCTCGTGGCTGTGATGCTACGGGTGCACTTTTAATATGAGAGAGAGGCTAAAATGAGGATTTTAATATATTATATAGTATTTTATCCTCAAAACGCGCCATTTTGAAGGATATAATTACTATATTTGCGCAGTCAATTTAGTTTTATCCTTTTTGAATTAATATGGAGCTACAAGCAACACTGAAACAAAAGACCAAGGGCATACTTCAAGAACGTACTGAGCAGTACCGAGTACCTCAAGAGTTCATGGAAAAAGGCATATACCCTTACTTCCGAGAGACGACTAGCAAACAAGAGCCAGAAGTTATCATGGAAGGAAAAAAGGTGCTGATGTTCGGATCAAATGCATATACTGGACTCACCAATCACCCCGAAGTCATCCTTGCTGGTCAAAAAGCGATGGATCTTTACGGCAGTGGCTGTGCTGGCTCTCGTTTCCTCAATGGTACGCTAGACCTCCACAATACACTGGAGCGTAAGATGGCTGAGTTTATTGGTAAAGATGATGCACTGGTACTAGCGACGGGCTTTACTGTCAATTCGGGTGTCATCCCTCAGCTCGTGGGGCGCAATGATTACATTCTCTATGATAGCCGTGTACACGCTTCTATCGTCGATGGTCGTAGACTAGCCAGCGCAAAGTCTATCCGATTTAAGCACAATGATATGTCAGACCTAGAGCATCAGCTGCAGAAGTGCAATCCCGAAGCACTCAAGCTGATTGTGGTCGATGGTGTCTACTCTATGGAGGGCGATCTCGCTCCGCTCCCTGAAATAGTCGCTCTGAAATACAAGTACAATGCCACACTTCTCGTGGACGAAGCACATGGAGTCGGAGTGTTCGGTCGTAACGGTCGTGGTATCTGCGATCACTTTGGGGTCACTGAGGATGTGGATCTTATTATGGGAACCTTTAGTAAGTCACTAGCGTCTATCGGTGGTTTTGTAGCGGCAGATGCTTCTGTCATCAACTATCTACGTCATACCACGCGTACCTATATTTTCTCAGCTTCTTCATCACCATCGGCTACCGCTTGTGCACTGAAGGCTGTGGAAATACTAGAGCGAGAGCCAGAGCGTATCGAACAGCTTTGGGACGTGACCAACTACGCACTCAAGCGTTTCCGAGAAGAGGGCTTTGAGATTGGAGGTACTGCATCTCCGATCATCCCTCTCTATGTTAGAGATGTAGATAAGACCTTTGCTGTCACCAAGATTGCCTTTGAGCACGGCGTATTTATCAATCCGGTGATTCCTCCAGCCTGTGCTCCGGAGGATACGCTTGTGCGCTTTGCCCTTATGGCTACGCATACGATTGATCAGGTAGAGCGTGCAGTACAGATTCTTAAACTCTGCTTTAAGGAGCTAGATATTATTAAATGACACCGCCAAGGTTACTCCTTACAGGTGCTACAGGCTTTATAGGTCACTACCTGCTCCAAGAGCTCAAGGATAGTGGCTATGAAGTCTGGGTGGCGGTGCGGAGCGAAAGCAATCGCAAAGCATTGGAGTCTGAGCGTGTAATAGAAGTAGACTACTCCTCTATTGAGCAGATGAGGGTCGCCTTTGAGGAGATTGGCGGTTTTGACTACGTAGTACACAATGCAGGGGTCACCAAGTGTAGCCATCCAAAGACTTTTATGGAGGTCAATTATGGCAATACAGTGCGACTGCTTAGTGCTCTTGAGCAGCAGTTGTGCCGCCCTCTGTGCTTCCTCTATATGAGTAGCATGAGTAGCTTTGCCCCCAATCTCACAGAGCAACCACTTAGAAGCGATAGCCCCCAAAATCCTATCACGGAGTACGGTCGAAGCAAGCTAGCGGCTGAAGTCGCCATCTCAGCATCAGAGATTCCTCACGTGATTCTCTGCCCGACAGGAGTGTACGGCAAGGGAGACCAAGATTACATCCTCTCCATTCAGACGATGAAGAAAGGCCTTAGTTTCGTGTCAGGTTCTACACCTCAGCTCCTTAGTTTTGTCCATGTTCGTGATGTAGCAAGAGCTGTCAGTTTCTTACTCCAGCACCCCGAAAGCTATGGAATGCGTTACTTGCTGAGTGATGGTAGGGACTATACCGATCGAGACTTTACACAGATTGTCTCTCAGCTTATCGGGCGGCATGTGAGAGAAGTGCGTGTGCCACTACGATTGGTCAAACGAGCATGTTATATAGGGGATAAGATCGGAAAGATTATCGGGAAACCCCTTGTGTTTAACCAAGACAAGTATCCGATTCTTGCCCAGCACAATTGGCTTTGCGACATCACTCCCCTCCTATCCCTCGGTTTCCAGCCACAGTATGACCTGAGAAGTGGTATCGCCGAAGCCTTGGGAATTACTTACAAATCCATCTAATCGATCTCTCCCGAAAAGAGAATCTATAGATAGAATTATTCCTAGAGATAGACTTAGTTATCTCCGGGAATAATTTTTTATTTGTACATGCAAATATATCTATCCCGCTCGGTACAAGAAAATTGAAGCATCCAGAGAAATCACTTCGGAAGTATAGACGACCTCAATGTGGGCTTGAATAAATCACTTATAATGAGTATTTTTGCTTGAGATAGATAATAATTAGTTTGAAAGATATGAGATTGATTCAGGCATTGTTTTTGTCTTTATTTGTGCTGTTGGGTAGCACAGGGAGTTGGGCACAGCAGAGCAAAAAGACGAGGGTAGCGTGTATAGGAGACTCTGTCACCGAGGGGATGGGGCTCAAGGATGCCAAGACGGAGAGTTATCCATCGGTGCTTCAGGGATTATTAGGTGATGATTATGAGGTACGCAACTTTGGGCACAGCGGCGCTACACTCCTCAAGAATGGGCACAACCCTTATGTTAAAACTCAGCAATATGCAGATGCAATGGCATTCCCTGCCGATATTGCGGTCATTCACTTGGGACTCAATGACACCGATCCTCGCAATTTCCCCTTTTACAGAGACCGGTTTAGGCAAGACTATGTCTGGTTGATTGATCAAGTGCGTAGCCTCAATCCCGATGTCGAGATTTATATCTGTAGTATGACCCCAATATTTACAGGGCATCAACGCTATACATCGAGCACTCAGGTGTGGCACAGTCTTTTACAAAAGGAGATTGAGCAGGTGGCGCAGGCGAGGAATGTACACTTTATCGACCTCAATAGGGCATTTGCGCACCGCCCTGATTTGATTACAGACCGCCCAACTTTGCACCCTAATAAGGCGGGTGCAGAGCTCCTAGCTAAGACGGTGTACCGTCACTTGACTGGAGACTTTGGAGGTTTCCGGATCTCTTCCATCTGGGGCAGTGGTATGGTATTGCAGCAGTCCAGTGCGATACAGATGGAGGGGATAGCGAATGCAGGCACTCCTATTACAGTAGAATGGAATGGGCAGAAGCTAAGCACGGTCTCAGGTGAAGACGGTAGGTGGAGCGTCACTATTTTGACGCCTAAGGGTAGCTACAAGAGCTATGAGATGACCATTAAGCATGGCAAAGAGACTACCCGCTTTACGGATATCTTGGTGGGTGAAGTATGGCTCGCCCTCGGGCAAAGCAATATGGAGTGGCACCTTGGAAATATCAATGGCGGGAAGGAGCTCGCAAAGAGTGCTGATGCCCAACGACCGCTACGCCTTTTTCATCTATGGGAATTGGCTCGCACCGATAATGTGGTTTGGAGTGATGAGGTGCTCCAGCGTGCTAACGAATTGGATTTTTACCACGGTAAATGGGGGAAAGATGCTGAGGAGGAGGCATTGTCATTCTCTGGAATAGGTTATGCTTTTGGGAGACAGTTGCAGGAGCAAATCGATGTACCTGTAGGTGTGGTGCAATTGGCAGTGGGAGGTAGTCCTCTTCTTTCATGGGTAAGTAGAGAGCGATTGATAGAGGACCCGTTTTTTCACGGATCTTTTGTCAATTGGCGAAGTACTGATTATATGATGCGATGGGCAAGGGAGCGTGCTACGACCAATTTGGGAGAGAAAAGTAAGGATTCTTTCCAAAGGCATAGTTACGATCCCTCTTTCAACTATGAGGCCGGACTCGTCCAGCTAGGTGAGATCCCATTTGCCGGGGCTCTATGGTATCAAGGGGAGAGCGATGCAGAGAATGCCGAGCTATACGCACGTCTCTTTCCACTATTGGTAGAAGACCTCAGGAGGTACCATGGCACATCTCTTCCGATTTACACGGTACAATTGAGTTCTATCGAGCGTACGCCTTGGCCCTGGTTTAGGTGGCATCAGGCTATGTTGGCAAGCGATCCTATAATCCCGGGTGTACACCTCGCCGTGTCGCACGATTATGGTGACCCTAACGACGTACACCCAAAAGAGAAGCTCCCGGTGGCAAATAGGCTTGTTGCCTTGGCATTACAATACAATTACCATAGAAATATTGTAGCAGACAGCCCGATACCATTGGGGATTAATAGAATTGGAGCAGATAAGTGGCGCATTGATTTTGTCCCTTCAAAAGGACGACTCGCCACCACCGACGGGAGTAGCTCAGTGAAAGGGTTGGAAGTCATTACCACTTCAGGAGAGCGCATAGAGGTCTCTGCCATTATCTCTAAAGATCAGCGCAGTCTCGAGGTGACGATTCCTGCTAATTCAGGTGCGACAGACGTAGTCTACGCGTGGGATCCTGTGGTGGGACCAGAGTGTAATCTATGCTATGACGGTGCTCAACCTGCAGGCTCCTTCCGTCTTGAATTTAAATAGAGGCTTAGGTAAGCCCCTTATAGCCGCAGTAGATGTGGCGTAAGTAAATAGAAACCCCCCATCCGATAATCTATCGGATGGGGGGTCTTTTTGTCTATTCTAGGGTAGACCTGTTGCAATTCGCACGAATGGCAAATATTTAATCATACAAGTATTGCAACTAAACATTATATTTGATAACTTTGTATTGCAAATAAAGATATAAGGAATTTAAGATAAGGTATAATATCATGGATTTTAAGAAAGGTCGTTGGAATAGCGAGATCAATGTGAGGGACTTTGTCCTCCTAAATGTGACCCCTTATGATGGGGATGCATCGTTTCTCTCAGGAGCATCGGAACGGACTAAGCGTATATGGAGGCTATGCCTAGATGCTATCAAGGAGGAGCGTGCCAATAATGGTGTACGTTCTATAGATGCGGAGACAGTCTCTACCATCACATCACACGCTGCTGGCTATATCTCTAAGGAGGATGAATTGATTGTGGGGCTACAGACAGACGAATTGCTACGTCGCTCAATCAAACCATACGGAGGCATCAGTGTTGTACGCAAGGCTTGTGAAGAGAATGGGGTAGAGCTATCTCCTAAGGTGTTGGATATCTTCACTCATTATGCTAAGACACACAATGAGGGAGTATTCGATGCCTATACAGATGAGATTCGCAAGTTTCGTTCGCTCGGGTTCTTGACAGGTCTGCCTGATAACTATGCTCGTGGTCGAGTGATAGGGGACTATCGTAGGCTTGCGCTCTACGGTCTTGATCGCCTCATTGAAGCGAAGGAAGCAGACTTGGCTACGCTTACCAGCCCGATGACAGAAGCTCGTGTGCGGCTACGTGAAGAGGTACGCATGCAGATTAAGGCACTTTATGCGATAAAGGAGCTGGGCAATATCTATGGACTTGACCTTTCTCGTCCGGCAGAGTCGGCTCAGGAGGCAGTGCAGTGGGTGTATATGGCATATCTAGCAGCGGTGAAGGAGCAAGACGGCGCTGCGATGTCATTGGGCAATGTCTCATCTTTCTTGGATATTTATATTGAGTATGATTTACAAAAGGGTAATATCACCGAGGAGTTTGCTCAAGAGTTAATCGACCAGTTTGTGATTAAGCTGAGGATGGTGCGTCATCTCCGCATGAATAGCTACAACGAAATCTTTGCCGGCGATCCCACTTGGGTCACTGAGTCTATTGGAGGTCGCCTGTCGGATGGTCGTCACAAGGTGACTAAGACATCGTTCCGCTTTATCCAGACGCTCTATAACCTCGGCCCAAGTCCCGAGCCCAACATGACTGTCCTCTGGGCGCAAGATCTTCCTCAGGGCTTCAAAGACTTCTGCGCTCAGGCCTCTATCGATACTTCTAGTATCCAGTACGAAAATGATGATCTCATGCGTGGGACTCGTGGTTCTGACGACTATGGCATCGCTTGCTGTGTTTCTTTCCAGGAGATAGGCAAGCAGATCCAATTCTTCGGCGCGCGAGCCAATCTTGCCAAGGCGCTTCTGCTCGCTATCAATGGTGGGCGCTGTGAAAATACGGGGAAGATTGTAATAGACGGGATTCCAGTACTTAAGAGTGATATCTTAGACTTCGAGGAGGTGATGAGCAACTATCGCCTTGTACTTAGAGAAGTGGCAAGAGTGTACAACGATGCGATGAATATCATCCATTACATGCACGATAAGTACTACTACGAAAAAGCACAGATGGCATTTATCGATACCAATCCCGCAATCAATCTCGCTTACGGAGCAGCTGGACTATCGATTGTTGCCGACTCGCTCTCGGCTATCAAGCACGCACAAGTACGTGTAGAGCGCAACGCAGATGGTCTCTCGACAGCCTTTCACACAGAGGGTGAATACCCCTGCTTTGGCAATGATGATGACCGTGTAGATAGTATAGCTACGAATATTGTAGATATTTTCATGGGACAACTTAGAGATCTTCCAATCTATAAGAATGCAGAGCCTACGCTATCTATCCTCACCATTACGTCCAACGTAATGTATGGCAAGAAAACGGGAGCTACCCCCGACGGTCGTAGCGCAGGCGTTGCCTTTGCTCCAGGAGCCAATCCAATGCACGGACGTGACCAGAGAGGTGCGATTGCGTCGCTCTCTTCGGTCTCAAAGATCAATTATGAAAACTCCCTCGATGGAGTGAGCAATACCTTTAGTATCGTACCACACTCTCTTGGTTCTAATGCAGAGGAGCGTGTAGAAAACCTTGTGAGTATGATGGATGGTTACTTTTCTAAAGAAGCGCACCACCTCAACGTAAACGTGCTCAATCGTGCGATGCTCGAAGACGCAATGGAGCACCCGGAGAATTATCCCCAACTCACAATCCGTGTATCGGGCTATGCGGTCAATTTTGTACAGCTCAGCCGTGAACACCAGTTAGAGGTAATCTCCAGAAGCTTCCATGAGCGTATGCGTTGATAACTACAATCATGATTAGAGTACATTCGTACGAATCTATGGGGACATTCGACGGGCCGGGGCTCCGGCTCGTCGTATTTCTCCAAGGATGCAATTTTAAGTGCGCCTTCTGTGCCAATCCGGATACCATAGCTTTTGAAGGGGGTAAGGAGACAGACCCACAGGAGATCCTCGACTTAGCACTGAGCCAGAAGGCGTTCTTTGGTCGGCGTGGGGGGATTACCTTTTCAGGAGGCGAACCGATGCTACAGGCTCGTCAGCTCTTGCCTTTATTCAGGCAACTCAAGGAACACGACATCCACATTGTGGTAGATACCAATGGTTCGTTTCTCAATGATGATGTCAAAGCGCTACTTGAGCACACAGATATGGTGCTACTAGATGTAAAGGCAGTGGACGAGACCAAGCACAGACACCTCACCGAAGCACGCAATATAAATGTTCGTCGAATGGCAGAATACTTGGAGCGGCAGGGTATTCCCATGCGCCTCCGCTGTGTGATGGTGCCGGGCTACAATGATTCTCCAGAGGATATCCGTCTTATTGGAGAGCAGTATAGTGGCTTCACCAATATTGATAGGGTCGAGGTGCTTCCTTATCACACTTTTGGAGTACACAAGTATAAGTCACTAGGTTGGGTATATCGTCTAGAGGGGCTTACGGAGCATGCCCCCGAAGAGGTCGCCCTCCTGATCCAGGAGTTTGAGAAGTATTTCCCCTTAGTCTGGGCTCAATCGTGATGGCTTAGTATCTATATTCAAAGGTCATCAATAGGAGGTGGGCGTCCCTCCAAAGTTTGTTTGCATCTTATAGTCCAGTTGGACATTAAATACCCCCTGCGCCTTCAAGGTTAGAGGGATCAATAGCAATAATAGAGGCAATAATTCTTTTCATAAAGAGCAAAACTTAGGTAAGTACAATAATAATGAATAAAAGTCTAAGAAACGAATGTAAGACATTTTTCTTGAAACTTCAAAATTTTAAGCGTTCATTGGCTTTTGGAGTGTTGTGATAACTAAAGATATTGCATGCCAAAAAATAATCATATAATATTTCAATGTTAGGACAACGGAGATGGTACAATACAACAAATCGGGGCTATGCTGAACCATCCAGCATAGCCCCGATTATTGTATAATATATAGCGTATTACTTTTGGTAAAACTCCTGATTGGTCATATCGATAGCCTTAGGCCTTAGGAATACAATCTGGAGGATAAGTGCCAATAGCACCACACCTGCGAGTACGGCGAAGCCAATGCCAAGGTGTCCCTCTTGTGCCCAAGCACCGAGTACTTGCGTCACTACTGCTCCTGCAAGCACACCCACAAAGTTCATGAAGCCATAGGCTGTACTGCGGAGGCTGTCAGGGACAAACTGGCAAAGGATAGGCATGTTATTGGCGTCGAATAGACCATAGCCGATTCCAAAAAAGAGTGCAGCCCCCACAATGGGCAAGGCGGTACTGCCAGTGCCTACAAAGATAAGCGCGGGGATAGTGAGTGCCAGTCCAATTGCACTCGTGTAGACCCGACCACGCAAGTTCTTCATCACCCATTTATCGCTGAGTACTCCACCGATAAGTACGCCGATAAGGCTACTTGCGGCAATAGAGATGGTACTCATAGGTCCAGCCTGCATCATATCTATACCGAGATTCTCAGCAAAGAGGGTGGGCAACCAGTTCCGCACTGCCCAACCAGGTAGACTAGGAGCTGCAAACATCACGAGGATGACCCAAAAGGCAGGGGTGGTGAATAGTCGTCTGAGTCCGAGCTTCACCGGCACCTTTGCTACGACTGTATCGGCAGGGGCGTTCTTGGTGCTTACTGTGCGCTTGTCCATCAACACAAGGGAGAGAACAACCGCATAGACAACACCGATGATACCAAACCAATGGAAGGTCTCTTGCCAGCTGAGGTGGTGTGCTACGGTGGCACCAAATCCGCCTAAGGCTTGACCAAGATAAAGACCTATCATGTGGATACCGGTGGCGAGCGAACGGGTCTTCCCCGTATGGTATTCAGTGATTAATGCTAGTCCGGCAGGGATGTAGAGCGCCTCACTCACTCCCATTAAGGCACGAAGCACCAACATCTGCTCAAATGAGGTGCAATAGCCCATCCCAAGCGTGATGGCACTCCAGACGCCTAGGCTGCCGACAATAATCCACTTACGACTGAATCGATCGGCAAAACCACCTGCCACGGGACTAAGGAAAGCATAAATCCAGAGGAATACAGCCATAAGCATACCGAAGTTCTCCATGTTTTGGAGTGCTTCTATATCTACAGCAATGCTCTCACGCATCGTAGAGAGCACCTGGCGGTCTAAGTAATTTAGTAGTGCGACGATACTCAATAGCCCAACAACCAGCCAGGCATACCATCTGCTATTCTTGATTTGTCTTACATCCGCCATCGCTTATTGCTTTTTAGAGGTTAGCTCATCACACAGAAGTGATGCCTTGACGAGCATCCGAGGGATATGGAAGGGGCCTTTGAATATATTACCCTTGGCAGGCTGAGCCACGGTACCATCACGGTGTAGATAGCCGTACCACTCTGGATGCTCCTTGTCCTTGAGATGTTCCCAAGCCCAATCATCGACCTTTTGGTACCAGTCGAGGTACTTCCCGTCGTCCGTGAGGAGGTAGGCATAGAGTGTAGCAATCTGAGCCTCGGTTTGTGGCCACCAAAACTTCATGTCTTGTGAATAGTCCTGAGCTGGGAAGCCCTTGCAATCACGGAAGTTGATAATACCGCCATACCGGTCGTCCCAACCCCATTGCCACGCATCATCGAGAATAGTGGTAGAGAAGTCCCGCATCTCCTCTGCACATGAAAGATCCGGCATCAAGCGACTGGCTTCCATGAGGAACCACGCAGTCTCTATACAGTGACCGGGGTTGATGACCCTGCCATTGAGGGTGTCGATTAGCTCGCCCTCTGGGGTCACCATCTCCAATACACAATGGTACTTTGGCTGATAGAGCTTATCCTTAATGAGACGGAAGCTATCCTCTACTTGCTTGCGGAGCGTTTCATCTTCGGTCACTTGAGAGAGCACCACAGCTACGTTGAGCATAATCATCGTGATGCTATGCCCTACCGTTTCAAGTGAAGGCAGGTACTTAGGCTCCAGCATACCCGGGGTAGCCAGCCACTGCTGTACCTTATGGAATAGGTCGAGAGCTTTCTGGGCATAGCTTTGGTCTCCGGTTGCCTTGGCATACTCTGCCCAAGCGATAATCGCAAAGCTCTCCGAGAATACATAGCGACGCTTCCTCAGTGGTGTACCGTCTCGCTTTACCTCGAAGTACATACGTCCATCTTTTGGGTCGAAGCAGTGCTGCTCTAGGAAGTCGAGAATCTGTTTGCTCGCCTCGAGGTATTCGGGGCGTTGTGCTACATTATTGTAGGCGTAGGCAAATGTAAAAGCAGAGCGACCTTGAAACCAGACCGATTTGGTTTCGTCCATCAAGGTCCCATCTCTATCCAAGCAAGTCAGCATACCACCAAACTCTCGATCAAGACCATGCTTCAGCCAAAATGGGAGGAGACTCTCCGTGAGCTCAGAGCGATAGCGCTGAGCCTGTTTCGCAAAATCCAACATGATGATTACTTCACAGCTACATTAAAGAAGTCGATGGCCTCCAACTCCCTCTTGATGGCATCAGACTCTGCAGGCTCAATCGTACGGAATGGGATGCGGTTAGGACCGAGATCAAGACCGAGGAGCTTCATGATATGCTTCCCGGCCACGATATTGCCACGGTACTTGGCAATTACATTGATGACATCCTGAGCATAGTTTTGATGTTGCACTGCAGCATCGATGTTGCCCTTGTTCCACTCTTCGATGATACTCACGAGCCCACGACCATTGTAGTTGGCAGTACCACTGATACCTCCCTGAGCTCCACCCATTACTAAACCTGATAGGATGGTCTCGTCCTGACCATGGAGCATGTCAAACTTACCGCCCTCATAGAGCATACACTGATTGTACTCATATAGACTTTCGTAGGTGTACTTGATACCGGCAAAGTTAGGTATCTTGCCATCCACATACTTCAGGAAGTCTACCATGCTGAGGTAAGCACCGTTGAATACAGGGATGTGGTAAAAGTAGAATGGAAGCTCGGGTGCACCCTCGGCTATCTGAGCGCAGTAAGCAGCTAGCTCCTCTACTCTGCCGACCTTGGGGAATGGAGGTGCCATAGCACCAATGCCGTACACCCCAAGAGCTTGAGCATGCTCAGCGAGCTTACGGCTGCTCTTGACACAAGTAGAGCCCACATGTACGATGACTTTAAAATCATCCCAAGCCTTGGTCGCATTGCGCCAAGCCTCTGCCAGCTGCATACGCTCCTCGTCCGTGAGCATATACCCTTCGCCACTCGAACCATTGATGAATACCCCCACTAGTCCATTTTTCCTAAGTAGCTCGGCATACTGAGGAATAACATTTACGTTTACCTCCTTGCCATCAGCCGTAAAAGGCGTAAATGGAGCCACTAGCAGACCCTTAATCTTTTCAAACTTTGCCATAATTTTTCTCTCTAATATATTGTATTTCTTTATTATTTATCATAGAGTTGATCCTTCTCCACGAGATCTACTAGGAGCTGAGCAATCTCCTGAGCACAAGCCTCAGCAAAGGCTTTGCCCTTCTCTCGGGTAGACTTGCTTGGGTCTCCAATGCCGGTGTCTTTGGTCACATCGAGCCAATTGCGAGGTGTCCATGCAATCCCTTTTCTGAGCCCATCGACTGTCCATCCATGTTGTTTCCCCTCTCCGGCATGTTCAAGCTCCACCAGGTGAGGGAAGTAGTGCATCATCACCGAGGTCTCTAGTTCACCAGCGTGTTCACCAGGCTCATCGAAGTACTCCTTTTCGGGCACAGCTTTCCACCACTCGGCAGAGAGTATAAGGAAGTCGGGGTAGTCTACTGCCAGATCTCTGATCATATTCTTGAAACTATTACCTCCGTGCCCATTGAGAATCAGCAGAATATTTATCCCTTGCTCATCCAGGCTCTCCACTATATCACTGAGGATACCCGCTTGGGTCTCATAGCGCGCATGGATGCAGAATGGAAGCTCCCTCTGCCCGGGATTTTGTGCTCCAAAGGGTACCGGAGGGAGTACCATTGTGTGGACCCCCTCTTCCCAGGCAAGACGAGCTGCGTCTAGCCCTATCGCCTGTGAAAGATAGCAGTCGGTGAGATAAGGCAGGTGGTAATTGTGTGGCTCGGTAGCGCCCCAAGGGAGTATTGCGATGTGGTACTCCCCTTTTCGTACACGACCATAATTGGCGGTACTTAAATCAAAATTCTTTATCATAACTTCTGTCTCCAACCATCAAATGTACGTACTCCGGGTTTGCGTTCTCCTCCAATCACGGTCGCAGCCTCAGGCGAAATGGTCAGCACCGCACCTGCTGTGGCAAAGGCCTTGTCGGTAGCTACAATTTCCCATCCATTCGTGGTGGGGACAAAACGAATAATATGTGGCATGAAGTGATAATCCTCCTCCGGCATGCTCATATATGCCTTTCCCTCTTCGGCATACTGATTTAGGAGCTCCTGATTGCCATCACGAGTGGCAATACTCTTGTAAAAACCACGCATCACAGCTGGCTCAAATACTTCCCAATCTACGCCACCGACTGCATACACTTGCTTCGTTTGAGGTTCCACGGCTACAGTGCTGCCAACGAAGAGGAGCTGCCGACCATTCTCCAATGTAGGACGCTCAGCAATGAGTTCCCACTCAGGCACTTCGGCATTCAAGTCAATACGATATGCCTTGTCGTGCATGTAAGGAGGTTGCTCTAGACCTACAGCAGGTCTATACCCACCAAAAATATAGAAACAACCATCCAGTACAAAGCTCACGCACTGGATGCGAGCACCATCGGGGAGCACCGCAATCGTCTTGTGCTCGCCTGTCTTGAGATTGACCTGAACCAAACTATCCATCGGCACACCGTCAGCGACCCAACCACCAGCCAAGAAGAGGCTGTCTCCAAAGTAAGCCCCACTGCCCTCAAACCATCCTGTAGGGAGCTTGACATCCAACAGTCGTACCCCCCTCTCGGTTACTTCATGAATCGTATCGAATGCCTTGGCACCATCTGTGCCACCAATGAAGTAGAGCTGCTTGCCATCACTACTCGGTATAGAGGCACCGTAAGCGATAGGGGCGACCAACTCGCCTAGACGAATCGTCTCATCGCCCCTCAAACCATAGACAGATTTGTAGAACTTCTTTGTCCCTCCCTCGCTCGGACCTTTGTCTGGGAAGTTGCACCCCCCGCCATAAATCGTCCATTCACCTAGATTACCTCCGAATGCTCCCGATACCCCTTTGATGAAGCCAGCCTCCGGGTATAGGCTTGCTTCTGTACTAATTGCCAACTTCTGTAGCATCATCACCTCTTCTTCCTTATTATCACAACCACACCCCACAAGACCGATTCCCATCAAAGCAATCAGTCCAAGGGCAATCATATACCTATTCATAAAAAAAGACTAGTCTTACCTACCTCACAAATCTACCCAAAATCTCTGACACAACCTCGATAAATAAACTTGTCTGGATCCCGCAAGCAGTGGTTTCTGCTCTCTTGAGAGCATACCTTTTCGAGAGAGTCTCAGAGGTTGTCTCTCTATAGAGACAACGTAGTCTCTCGGTATAGAGACTTTTGTTTCTCTATGGAGACAACTCAGTCTCTCGGTATAGAGACTTTTGTCCTTAGGGGATAAAACAGCTCTCTTTCTATAGATAGATACCCAATTGGAGGAATAAAGAAATCACCTCTATAGAAACCCCGAGAGGGAATCTATGGAGGTGATTTATCTCTGTTCAACTACTTTCCCCAACCAATCTCCTATCGGATATTGGGGGTAAGGGTGATAAATAGCTCGAAGTTTCGCCCAGGCATAGGATAGCCCATGACGGTCTGATAGTCTACGTTGAAGAGATTTTTTACGGCAAACTTGAGGCTGACATCTATGAGGCGAGTAGCAATAAGTTTTTCTATCGAGATGTCGTGCATGTGATAGGGCGCAACGACCGATAATCGGCTAGGACTATTGCTCGTGGTGGTGAAGCGTTCGCTATAATAGGCATATTTATAGGCGAGCCTCCAAGAACTATAAGTGCCTCTCGTAATCAGCGAAACTGAGTGGAGGGGTACGTAGACCAGCTGTTTGCCGATGGAATTGTCATTCTGAAAGATGGAAGGGCCTTCATTGATGGAAGGTGTCCAGGAGTAATTGGCCTGAAGGTCTACCTGTGCTTTATTCGAGAAGCGGTAAGTGGTTTGTAGTGCACTCTCAATCCCGTAAGCGTGGATGTTTTTGTAATTAATGGGTGTCCAAACCGAGTTACTCCCCCCTGCAGGTAGCCAGACAATCCAGTCTCGGACTCGTGAGTCGAACCAGTTGATCGAACCAGATACTTTCCAATCCTTGTCACCAAATGCGTAGGTCAAACCGATATCATAGGTGAGCCCTTTCTCAGGTAAAAGATTGGGATTGCCACCGGGTATGTAGTAGAGGTCATTGAGTGTCGGTTCGTGGTAGTTGCGACTTATGGATGCCACCAATGCAAGGTTGGCAGGTCTGTAGAGTAGGTAATCGACAAAGAGCGCAGGGATAAGTGGAGTAGAGCGATTGCCATAGACTTCAAACCGAAGTGCAGGAGAGATGCCTAGGCGGTCGGTAGGGGTATATTTGGCAGATAGATAGAGACTGCCCTCTACTCGCTTGTGTAGTAGACCTTTGGAAAGGTCTGAATCTCCCGTAGCATGCACTTTACCTGCGGTACGTGCTTGTTGGAATGCGACTTTAGCAGATCCATTGAGCATCAACTGAGGTGTGGCAAACCACTGTGCCTTGCTCTCTACAAAGGTATTGTGCAATAAGCTGCGGGTCTGGTAGAAATAGGTAACGGCGCCGTCTACGACCGCCCTTGAACCATTGTCATAAGAAATATAGGATGTGCTGTGCCCTAGTCTGCTCTCCAGCGACCACTTTTCACCAATAAAATGGTGAGAAAGCACTCCTCGTATGCTTTGCTCTTTATTTTCATTGACCCTGAGAGCAGGATTGCCATAGTCCACAGACATCAGGGGGAGTTGCCTATAGCTGCTTGTCCCCCATAGAGATAGTCCTAATTGGTGCGCTTTAGCCGGCTGATAGGATAGCTCTTGTAGGAGGTGGAAGTCTCTAAAGGCTCCATTGCTATTGCGCTCCCTTGGATGATAGGAGCTGATAATCTGGCCTTCCTCGTCCTTAATGTCTGCCCACTTATTGGTGTTGGTGTACTCGAAGTCGTTGCGGCTTGAGGCAGCGACCAGTCGAGTGCTGCTCTTCCATCGCTCGCCACTGTAAGTGTAGCGGAGGTATTCATCAAAGGTTTTATATGAGCCTATCCCTTGAGTATAGGTGAGGGAGTGACCATCAGAGAGCTTGGAGAGATCAGTACTCAGCACCACTGCACCTCCAAGTCCACCGCTTCCTTGGCTGATCGAGCTAGAGCCGTGTAGCAGTGTCGCATCATCTACAAAGTAACTTGGAATCAAGCTAAAGTCAGTAAATCCTAATGTAGGCGAATTGAGTGCCAGCCCATTCCAATCCACTCTGGTGTGACTGGCTGCCGTGCCACGAAATGAGACAGTACTGAGTGCTCCTCGCCCTTGCTCTTTGACAAAGATCCCACTGCCATAGGTGAGCACATCACCAAGTGAGAGCGCAATATTATCATGGAGGACAAGTGGCTCTACCTTGCTCTGCATCACCCCAATCTGACTGAGAGGTCGGCGACTAATTACTTCTAATACCGACAGATTATATTGCTGTTGTACAAAAAGAGTATCGCGCTCCTCTGCACTTATAGGGAGTGCGAGGAACGCGATACTAAATATGGCTAGCAAGAGCCTCATTGGGATTAATTATTTCTTGACGTAAAATACGAAGTCGATGGGCAGTACCCCCACTGAGAAGCTATCGAGCTTCTGACCATCTGCGGAGTACCTATATACTGTACCCTCTTGTTTGTTGTCCTTACTGTCTCCGATGTAAAGGTCGCCATTTGGTGCTACAGCTAGGGAGTAGGTATTACAATTAGATGGCATATTGACGAAAGGTGTAGCCGGAATCTCTTTGTCTGTAATATTCATCTTGAAGACATGAGGAGCATTGAAGAAGTAGAAAGCATCGCCAGCGAGATTCATCCTGAGGTGCGAAGTCGCAGGATACATAAGGTCCTTAAACTTCGTAATCTCCCCACCAACCTGATGTGCGGCATAGTTGGCCTTGGTGTCAATTGTCCAGATGGTAGGATTCTTACCCATCCAAGACTGACCTTCGCAGAGTACCCATACCCTGCCATTCTTGTCCATCCCCATGGACTTTGGCTGTAATCCTACCTCAATCTCCTTGACCACTTTGTCCTGAGTCGTATCGATAAGTAGTACCTTGCTATTGTTGCTCCAGCAACTTACAAGTACGCGCTTGTCGTCTACTTTTAGCCACTCCTCTGTACTGAGGTCGTACTTCCCCGCACCAGGCATAGCAGACTGATAAGTAGTGATTTTGCCGGTTGTCGTCATCGTTCGAGGATTGAAGATTGTGATATCGCCCGAACCCAAGTGAGACACGTATGCTTTGTCGGCACTTACGAAGTAGATGTACCGTGGGCTCTCGATCTCGAGCTGACCGGTACGCTTCATCGTCTGAGGGTTTAGCTTATAGATGATATTAGAGTTGCCAACAGCTATGTACAAGTCGTTGCCAAAGAGGGATCCGCTTTGTGCTGTATCACCCAGCTTAATACCATTAGTTTTGTTGAATACTTCTCTTGTAAGCTTCTTACTGGCTGGTGCATACGCATCTATAGATGCATTAGCTTTGCCATAACCTCCTGAATTAATGACATACACAGTCAGAGACTCAAGATTTATCGGATCTGGCGTTGGTTGGTCATTGTTAGGAGCACAGCTGGTGGCGAGTGCGAAGAGCATCAGAGACAGAGCTCCGATGCGTAGCGATAGATTACCGAGATACTTTTTCATTTCCTTTTCTCCCTTTTTGATAGTTAGAATACTTATAACTCACTTGGGGTGCAACGCCAACAAAGAGAAGAAAAGGCAGCAGAGACTGCTCTATTTGACCATCCCTCCACACCCGGAAGGCGACAGCAACTCCTCGTGCAAGCGTATTGCACCGATCGAAGGGTAGGTCTCCCGGCTTAGCTCCATTCCTTACTGTCGCCTTCCCAAGTCGTATCAACGACCCAGTGGCTTGCTTGACAGTCAGTTGCCCTAAAATAATAGGGTCGAAAGCATCACGGTAGCGGGTACTGCTTTGGATTACACACCAAATTCCCTTAACACCTCTTTCACGTCTGCAAAGGTAATACTTTTTCCGATACTACCCAATCATCAACAAAAAAGCACTGCCCTAATTGGGGCAGTGCTTTAGAGGGTAGAGAGGAGTGGTTACTCCTCTGACCTATTTTTTTCTCCGACAAATGCCTCTACGATATTGACCGCATAGTCTCCTAAACGTTCGTATTCGTCAATAATATCAAGGTAGTAGACAGAGTCTTGGTATGCGTACTTATTAGCCTGAAGATCTTTGAGATTTTCTGTCACCAGGAACTTGTGCTTGATGTTGAGCGCCTTTTCTAGATCTTGTGAGATAAGTAGCATATTTTGAGAGCTCACATTGTCCTCTAGCACACCAATCGTGTGACTGATAATCTCTTCAAGGGTGTCGTGGAGCCCTGCTAGGTGGTTGACGAGGATAGGATTTTCCTTGATACCATCGTCTAGCTGGCGATGGAGGATGCGAGCAATCTCGTAGCAAGAGTCTCCGATACTCTCGATTTCGCTAGCGACACGGAGATATTTCTGTACTTTTTGACGAGAGTCTCCGCTCAAATCTCCTTTGGATAGCTCCGTAAGATATTGGACAATCTCTATCTCGACGCGGTCGCAAATACGTTCGTATTTATCCATACGGGTGTAGATAGCCTCAAATTGATCTCGCTCATGTGCGTTGCTCAATTCGCGAACCATGTGGAGCATCTGTTGCCCTTTCTGAGCAAAGGAGACGACCTCTTTATTTACTTGGAGAAGTGAAAGCTCACTGGTCGAGAGCATGCGGGTGGAGAGATACTGTAGATGAGAAAACTCCTTTTTCTCTGCTGCTTTCTTGGAAGGGTGAATTACCTTTTCGCAAATCTTCACGATGCTTGGGACAAACCAAATCATCACAAGGGTATTTGCGACATTAAACATCGTATGGAATAGCGATAAACCAATGCTGATAGCACCTGCTAGCCCCTGTATCGATCCTTGGATTCGGCTGAGCTCCGGGTCAAATATCGGATCTCTTCCAGTTATCATCGCTACATCACCGGGTTGAAAACGAGCATTGAGATCGGTAATCATGGGGAATAGATTACGAGGATCGTGCCCGTCTATGTTCTCTACGATGCCAGAGACTAAGCTTATTGCTGGATAAAATAGGAAGAGCACCCATATCACACCAAATACATTGAATAGAGTGTGCGATAGGGCTGCGCGTTTGGCATTGTAATTAGCGCTGAGCGCAGCGAGGTTGGCGGTGATAGTCGTCCCAATATTCTCTCCGAGAATCATCGCAGCTCCCATCTCAAAAGGAATCCATCCTTGGCTGCACATCACAAGCGTGATGGCTACCGTAGCACTGGAGCTCTGTACTATAAAGGTGAGGATGGTACCTATAACAAGGAAGATGAGCACGGAGCCAAAACCTAGATTGGTATAGGTCTGTAGGAATGAAAGCGCTTCAGGATTATTCTGCAAGTCGGGCATGGAGTCTTTGAGAAACTGTAGCCCGAGAAATAGTAGCGAGAAGCCGAGGATAAAGTCGCCCCATGAATTCATCTTAGCTTTCTTAGAGAAGATGAATGGGATTGCCAACGCAATCAATGGGATTGCAAGTGTACTGATATTGACTTTGAAGCCAAGTAGAGAGATGATCCAAGCCGTAGCTGTAGTACCTATATTCGCTCCCATAATGACACTGACCCCTTGAGCTAATGTGAGCAAACTTGCGTTGACAAAGCTGACGGTCATCAGAGTCGTAGCAGATGACGACTGTATAAGTGCAGTGATAAGAATACCTGTAAATACTCCAAATACACGGTTGGAGGTCATCGCAGAGAGGATGCTCTTCATGCGGTCGCCAGCAACCTTTTGTAGTCCCTCGCTCATAATCTTCATCCCATAGAGGAATAGACCAAGCGAGCCAATCAGGTAGATAAAGTCAAATATACCGTAATCCATTTCTTCCTTTTGTTTCCTTTAGTATAACTCCAATTGCAAACTTAGCTAAATCACAACGGAGCAGCAAAAAAAAGACAAATATTATTATGCACAATAAGTATAGGGTCTGATAGGAGTATATTTATACTTCTACCAGACCCTATACAATCTTTGCATTAGTTTTTCTACTTAATTATTAATAGCAGCAATACCTGGAAGTATTTTGCCTTCAATAGCTTCGAGGAGCGCACCACCACCTGTGGATACGTAGCTCATCTCCTCTGCCAGTCCGAACTTATTGACGGCAGCTACTGAGTCTCCACCGCCTACAAGTGAGTAAGCGCCCTTGGCAGTCGTCTCTGCAATGACTTTTGCCATCGCTTCTGAGCCCTTGGCAAAGGTGTCAAATTCAAAGACGCCGAATGGCCCATTCCAAAGAATTGTCTTTGAATTGCGAATTACAGCTGCAAACTCTTCTTGGCTCTTTGGACCTATATCCATACCCATCCAGCCATCTGGAATATTATCGCTGTCGGCAACCTTAGTGTTGGCCTCATTGGAGAAGCTATCTCCGACGATAGAGTCCACACCAAGGAGGAGCTTTACGCCCTTTTCTTTCGCTTGCCTTTCAATTTCAAGAGCGAGGTCTAGCTTATCGTCTTCACAGATAGAATTTCCGATCTGTCCGCCCTTGGCTTTCATGAAAGTGTAGACCATACCGCCAGTGAGGATCAAGTTGTCTACCTTATTCATGAGGTTCTCAATAATTTCTATCTTACTAGATACCTTACTCCCTCCCATGATGGCAGTAAATGGGCGCTCTACTTTGTCCATTACACGCTCGACAGCAGCGACCTCCTTGCCCATAAGGAATCCAAACATCTTATGTGCACTGTCGAAATAGTCTGCAATCAGTGCAGTAGAAGCGTGAGCACGGTGAGCAGTGCCAAAGGCATCATTGACATAGACATCTGCCATCTCGGCTAGCCTTTTGGTAAATGCGGGCTGACCCTCTTTGCCATCACCTTTGCCCTCTTCTTCAGCGTGAAAACGAAGATTTTCAAGTAGTAGCACCTCTCCATCTTTGAGCTCATTGGCTACTTGGAGTGCTTCGTCACTTACACAGTCGTCTACAAACTTTACCGCTGTGCCCAGTAGATCTTCAAGATGTGGTCGGATATAATCAAGGGAAAACTGCTTGTCCACCCCTTTTGGCCTACCCATGTGGCTACCGATAATCAGACGACCACCATCCTTCTGAATCTTCTGGAGTGTGGGCATCGCTGCACGCATACGGGTATCGTCGGTAATCTGTTTGTCTTCATCCATCGGGACATTAAAGTCTACGCGCACAAATACACGCTTGCCCCTAAAGTCAAAATTCTCAATATTAGCCATCACTAATTGAATTTATAATTGTTGAATCATTTACCTAATCGCTCGCAAATATAACGATTATTTTAGTGCCATACTCGCCCTTTATAATAGAAATATGATCATGAGTTGAGCAGCGAGCACTCTTAGAAACATCGTTAGCGGATAGACAGTAGCGTAGCTTACTGATGATGACTCATTGTCAGATAGGCTATTGGCATAAGCTAGGGCAGGGGGGTCTGTAGTGGCACCAGCCATCATACCTACGAGCTGCAGGTAGTTAATCTTCAATACAAAGCGACCGATAATCCCTACCACCAGCAGAGGCGTCATAGTGATCAGAAGCCCATAGCCTACCCATGCTAGACCACCTTGATGGATGATGGTGTCCATAAATCCATTGCCGGCATTGATGCCGACGCATGCGAGAAAGATGCTGATACCCATTTCTCGTAAAATCAGGTTGGCACTAGTTGTAGTATAAGCCACCAGATGAGCTTTGTAGCCGAAGCGAGCGATAAATATAGCGACGATGAGAGGACCGCCTGCCAATCCGAGCTTTACGGGCTGAGGAATGCCCGGAAATGCAATAGGGATGGAGCCAAGGACGATTCCAAGTACTATCCCCAGAAATATGGTAAAGAGGTTGGGTTCGTCTAGTCGCTTCACAGAGTTCCCAAAAATAGGGATTACACTCTCAATTGCGGCATCACTCCCCACTACATTGAGTCTATCTCCGTATTGGAGTATAAAGTTGGGCGAAGCCACTATCTCTACGCCCGACCGATAGATACGGGTGACATTGACCGCATATAGTGCCCTGAGATTGAGACTTTGGAGGCTCTTTCCATTGACTTCTTTCCTCGTCACTACGACTTTACGGGCAATGTATTTTGAGTTCTCTGGAATCCAACGCTTGCGATCTATGTGAAGTTCTCGCCCTACGGTCATGATGAGTGCATCGACGTTGGGTTGCTCTGTAATGACGAAAATTTTGTCTCCCTCCTCGAGGATTGTACTGGTGACTGCTATTTGTATCTCATCGGTAGACTTTTTCCATATCCTAGAGACGACGAAGTGACGATCGCGGAGTAGCCCCGTAAGAGCTTCTACATTGCATCCAAAAAGAGATGGGTTTTGAACTTCCAAGGATAGAGGCACGGCAGAGAGCTCCTCCTCTGCGCGCGCTTCCTCTAGCTGTTGCTCCTCCCTAATTATATTGACTTTAGCTATAGACTTGATGATGACCATAGATAGGATAATACCTACCACACCGAGGGGGTAGGCTACAGCATAGCCCATTCCGATAGAGGAATCAGCCTGCCCTGTGATGTCATTAAACGCCTGCTGAGCAGCACCAAGTCCGGGAGTGTTGGTAATGGCTCCGCTCATAATGCCTACCATCGTCTGTATAGGCACCCCAGAGAGAAAGTGGATGGCGATAGTTACCCCTACCGCTAATGCCACATTGAGGATAGCAAGGAGGTTGAGGCGACGACCGCCCTTTCTGAAGTTGCTAAAAAAGCTGGGCCCCACTTGCAGACCAATCGCAAAGACAAAGAGAATGAGCCCAAATTCTTGAAAGAAGTGCAAGACTTCACCATCCACCTTCATTCCCAGTTCTCCTATCAAGATGCCAGTGAAGAGGATGAAAGTAGCACCGAGAGAGATGCCAAAGACCTTCACCCTACCGAGCAAAATCCCAGTCATTATTGTGAGTGCCAAGACCAGAAGGGAGTGGGCTACGCCCCCTCCAAAGAGTAGTTCTTCAATCCAAACCATAGATTATAAATATGATGTCTTTAGTGACGGTTGCACAAAGGTACCCAATTCTTTGATATCACCGATGATTGACGGTGGACTCCTGACACATTAAATATATCAGAGAGACTATCTCAGAAAAAAGTCAAATAAATATTGTGTATGTTTTATTAATTATTAGTGTGCTTTATCTAATAGGACGATAGAAAACGGCTTGACAGAAACAATAGTTATGGGATTTGGAAGACGAGTAATGATGCTCTCTTTTTTGTGAAGGTTATCACACAATCAAGATGTTTCAAGGCTTGCAATGGGTTCTCGGAGCAGATAGATTTACTCACTGATTGATATTCCCTCTAAACGCTCATCAACAAGGAGTTGAATAAAGGAGTAAAGGCAATGGAGAGCCTGCAAGGGATGGAGTGTTGATGTTCGAGATTCTGTATTTGGAAACATAGTACCACTTGAGCACCCGCTCCATTAAGGAGTGCGTCAATTATTCCATTAGCTTTGGGAAGTCGCCATCCAAAATATTTAGACCTACTCAAGACCCCCAGCACATCCTCCTATCGAAATACTACGATTTAGTCTTTTCTCTTCGGTACTCCAATGGTGTGACGCCAAAGGTCTTGCGGAAGGCGTGATAAAAACTGGTCTTAAGTTCAAAACCACACTCTTCAGAAATCTCGTCAATAGACATTGATGGATTGTTTTGCAAGAGTTGCCTTGCTTTGGTCATCTTTATCTTAAGGATAAAGGTGCTAGGGCTTTCGCCGGTTAGCGCTGTGATTTTACGGTGGAACTGACGCGTACTTAGGTGGAGCTTATCGGCTAAGGTATTGACATCCAGTTGGCGTTGGTTGAGGAGTATGTAGATAATGTCTGTAGTCTTTGCGAGGAAGCGCTGATCTGCCTCAGATAGTGTCATGACTTTTTCTGGGCATTCACAATCTTTGCTTTTCGGATCAGAGGTTGAGTCAACCGGTTGAGGCTGAGATGCTCCGATTGTCAACGAGGCAAACTTATGGTGTAGATAGCTGTAGCGCTCAAGTGTCTTAGCCACCAAAATCTTCAGTTCGTCATTACTGAATGGTTTGGTTATATAGGCATCGACACCCACTTCAAGCCCTTTGATTCTATCTGCCTCGCTTGTCATAGCAGTGACTGCAATGATAGGAATATGGCTGATGATCTCATTCATGCGTACTTGCTTGATCAATTCATGTCCCGACATTCCTGGCATCATCAAGTCGGTAAGAATCAAGTCGGGAACGAGATCGACTGCTTTGACGAGACCTTCTTCTCCATTTCGGGCAAAGGCGAGATCATATTGTTGATTGAAGATATCACCTATATACTTGGCAATGTCGTAATTATCTTCGACTATGAGTAGGAGTTGTCGATCGTCTTCCGTACTCACAGAGTCGATGGGGAGATCTGATTGTTTGTGTATGTATGGGATATTACTCCACTGGATCATCTGCTCTTTGCCTATTTTCTCTTTGACCTGGTTGCGTATCGATGCGGAGAGGTGAAAAATGGTTCCTTTGCCTACCTCGCTTTCTACGGTTATGGTACCACCTAGAGTATCCATGATCTGCTTGACCATTGCCAATCCTACTCCCGTTCCAATATTATTGGAGTCGTGAGTCCTCTGGAAAAAAGGTTCAAAGATATGTGTTAGGAGATCCTCATCCATGCCGACCCCCGAATCTAAGACATCGATGTAGAGGGTATTTTGTTCGCGCCACAAGAGGATTGAAATGCGTCCATAGTCTGGGGTAGACTTAAATGAATTAGAAATCAGATTGTTGATGACCTTATTGAGGTAATCGGGGATGTAGTCCATATTCACCTGAGATTTGGGAATATACTGTAGCGTGATGTTTCGGATCTTGGCATATTGTCTGTAGCTCTCGACGATGGTCATGATATGTGTGGTGATGTCACCATTGCGCCAGTCAGGATTACCGATAGCCGATTTGATCTTGGAAATGTCGAGGAGTTGGTTGATCAGTTTTAGGAGCGCATTACCTTGGCGTTCGATAGACTGAGCTTTGGCAATGACTTGTTCGTCTTTTTCTTCATTTTGGATGCCTTGGCTGAGCCCAAGGATTACGGTTAGTGGGGTACGAAATTCGTGGGTGATATTGGTAAAGAAGGCCTCACGCATCTTTGACAGCTTCTTGAGCTCGATGTGGTTTTTCCGTCTCAGACGGATGGTATATAGAAGGGATAAGACGACCACAATAAAGAAGACAAATCCAGCCCCCAAGATTGTGTATGCCAGGCGTCGGGTGTTGATCTCCTTTTCGATTCTCTGGCGCACCTCGTCCATTATTTGATTTTGTCGGTTGCGTTCGATATTGAGGCTAGTATTTTGGATGCGGTTGATCTTCTCCATATTTAGGAGACTATCTCGATAGATGAGTGCTTGCTCGTGGTAAGCCAAAGCTTGGGGGTAGTTGCCGTTGGACTTCTGATACTGGTAAAGGATGGCGTATATATCTGCTAAGTGTTCATTGCTTTTGATGCGCTCGGCCATATTCTTGGCCTCCATGATTTCCCTGTCCGCTTCACTTCCGTTGCCGAGGATATAGTGGATGCGAGCTAGGGCAATCAGCGAAGTAAGTGCATGCCACTCGTCCTTGGATTCTTTCATCAAGTCGTACGCCTCATTATAGGATTGTAGTGCTAAGTCATACTTTTCGCTTTTCTCGTAAAGCGAACCGAAATAGGTATGGCAGAGGGAGATGCCCAAGGTATTGTTGGCAGCTTGGTTGAAATCCATCGATTTGCGGTAGTAAACCCAAGCGGAGTCTGTCTCGCCATTGTGCTCAAAGATAGCACCGAGGTTTGCATAGTTGATGGCTTGACCTACTTTGTTATCGAGATCTTTTTCGATCTGGAGTGATTGCCTAAATGCGCTGTCAGCTCTCTCGTAGTTGCCGATGGTAAGGTAAAGGTTGCCAAGACCATTGAGAGAGACCGCTTTATTTTTGAATGCTACATAGGAGGTGTCAGATGATGCTTCGCACATCTTATAAGCTAGATAGTGGTACTCTTGGGCTACGTCGAGGATCCCCATACGACGGTAGTTGGTCCCTATATTATTGAGGGCTTGTATCCATTCGAGTGTATCATGCAGGGCTTCGGCAAGGATCAGACTTCTGCTGTGCGCTCTTAGGGCTTCGTCAAATTTGCTATCGTTGCGGTACTGCCGCCCTAGTTCTCTAAGTGCCACTATACTGCCAAGCTTATCCCCAGAGGCTTCCATTTCTCGTTGGATAAGCTCCAGAGAGTCAATGTCCTTAATGGCGTATATTGTCGCTTCGATGGCTTGGCGCTGGCTCATGGTAATAGGGGTATCTTTGGGGCGACAACTTGGAGATAATACCACGAATATACCAAGCAGCACCACAAGAACAGGCCATCTGAAGACTTCATATTCGCTGCGTGAGGGGCAGGAGCAATAGTGACAGGGGAATGGTCGGTCTTCAGCTTGACTCCTCCCCCTAGTCAAGACAGGATTGTGGGGATATCGGGCAGGTTTATTATTGCTCATCGTACATTTAGTAATCTGTATTAATGGATTACAAAACAAAGGTAAAGAAAATTTATTAACACCCAAAAACAACTGCTTCTAGACGTTGCCCACATATTTCTATGCTTGTCGCTCTAAAATCTGGAATACTTCGAGGTAGAGAGTGACAATATGCATATCTTTTTCTATCGATATAAAGTAGATTGTGGTAGGTATTGTTCTTGTTTATTGTGTGAAAATCAATATATTGTCATAGTTGTTTGTCCGATATAAACAATGCAAGCAACCGGCGTTTAGTCCTTTTGCGGCAATTTGTCGTCTGAAAATAACAACTCTAAGAGATGGCACACATCTAAATTTGCTGTAGAAAATATTACAGGCGTTAATATTTTGTAACTTTATAATCAATTAAAATACGTGTGATCTCAGCACACCTTGTAAAACACCATATAAAGATAAATAGAGTATGAAACGAAAGTTTGTCCTATTGACGATTCTACTAATGACTATAGGTTGGGGTGCACAAGCCCAATCTGTGGGGGTGAAGACCAATTTAGCCTATCTCAGTACGATGACACCTAATTTGGGCTTCGAGTTCAGGTTGGCTAACCGCTGGACACTTGATCTAAGTGGGGGCTACAATCCATTTGACCTCAATAAGGAGACAGGAAAGAAGTGGAAGCACTGGTCTGCTCTGCCTGAGATTCGTTATTATCTATGTGAGGCTTTTAATGGTCACTTTTTTGGGCTTCATGGTCAGGTCGGATTTCTCAATGCGAGCAACCTGAATATCCCTTTTAACCCCTTTAAGGGACTCAAGGATTACCGCTATCAAGGGTGGATGTATGGAGGCGGTCTCACCTATGGGTATGAGTTTCTATTGGGCAAGCATTGGAATCTAGAGGCCTCTGTCTCTGCTGGTTATTTGATGTTTGACTATACCAAGTACAATTGTGGCCATTGTGGTACAGAGTTAGGTTCGGGCAAGAAAAACTATTTCGGCCCTACCAAGGCGACCCTTTCTTTGATTTATCTTTTCTAGTAAACGTAATACCTATAGAGAATAAGTATGACCATGAAAAATATCAGAATAATTTCATTGTTGCTACTCATCGTAGCTGGCTCAATAGGAATGGAGCAGAGTGCCAATGCTCAAGAGCGTACCAATCCGCTCATAGGGATTAGAGCGACTACACCTCATGTTGCAATGAAAAGTGGACAAAAGGTCAATGTCGACTTTGTTATGGATCTTAGTGGGATGCCTGCACTTAATCGCAATGTGATGCTGGAAGTGACCCCCGTGTTGAAGTCCAACAGTGCTACTCAATCACTAGAGTTGCCCTCTTTCATCATTTCGGGTAGTACACGTGCTATCGTACTTTCAAGGAGGGGACGGACTGCTGATGTGGTGCGTACGAGGACAAAAGGAAGTACCTATCATTATACCTCCGAGGTGCCTTTTAGTCCTTGGCTTAAGGATGCTTCACTTCTCCTCTACGCTAAGCAATATGGTTGTGCCGACTGTGACCTAGGCGATGTCACCCTTAACCTCACCCCGAATGCTTTGGTACCGCTATACCAGCCAAAGTATCAGTTTGAGATGCTGGTGCCACCGGGAGAGGAGACCAAGAGGAGGGAGGAGAGCCTCACAGCCCAGATTGTATTCCAAGTAGGGCGAAGCGAGTTTATCAAGACTTTGGGCAATAACACTGCCGAGCTCAAGCGTATCGATGATAAGCATAGGGAACTCACTACCAATGCCAACTTGACGGTGGACGCTCTCGCACTTACAGGATATGCTTCACCTGAGGGTGGTGCGGAGTTTAATCAAAACCTTTCTCAGAGACGTGTGGAAAGCATCGCCGATCAATTGGTTCGCAATTATAGTCGCTTCAAAGGCAACTACACCTCCAAGGCGATGGGTGCCGACTGGTCCGGATTGAGGGCAGCAGTGGCAGAGAGCAATATGGCAGAGAAGGAGAGCATCCTCAAGATTATCGACGAGCGTCCGGAGGGAGAGCGTACCGCTGCGCTCAAGCAGTTGAACGGTGGTACTACCTATGCTCTCCTGATCAGGGAGATCTATCCGCCACTACGCCGTACAGTGATTACCTTCTCATTCATCGTCAAGGGCTTTGAGCTACAGGAGGCGCGTGAGGTGATCAAGACCCATCCGACCCACCTTAGTCTAGCGGAGATCAACCTAGTCGCCAACAGTTATCCGGAAGGTAGTAATGAGCGGTATCAGACTTGGGTAACCGCAGCCAAAGCCTTTCCTATGGCAGTAGAACCTGCTACTAATGCGGCAGTCATAGACATTGAGGCGAGGCGCTATGCTCAGGCGGTACGATTGCTGGAGCAGTACAAAGACAATCCGAAGCTGTGGAATATCTTGGGTATAGCTTATGCCTACAACGAGCAGTACGAGGAGGCAAGAAACTACTTGGAGCGTGCTGCACAGAAGGGTTCGGCTGATGCACAACACAATTTGGCAGAGTTGGTACACTTCCTAGAAGACAACTTCTAAACCAATGGATAATTGTTAGAGAATAGTATATCAGGGTAGATTTGAGAACATCGAACTACTCGACATGAGACAACTAGTTTTTTATTTATTAATTCAACAAGTTTTGAGCGTATGAAAAAGAGTTTATTTATGGCAGGGCTTATGTCCCTTGCAATGTTCACACTCGTCGGGTGCAACAAGGAGCAGAATGGCCCTGCTGAGGAGGGCGCTCCAGCTACCGTAAGCATCAAGCTCCAGGGCGTAGCTATGCGTGCTTATGAGACAGACCAAGGGACTGCAGACAAAAAGGTTTATACCCTTGCAGCCATGGTCTACAATGGTAATGTCCAAGAGGCATACAAGGCTGCAGCAGCGGAAGAACAGTTGGAGATCAAGGATATCCCTTGTACCGCAGGAGCACGCAAGCTCGTGGTCGTTGCCAACTTCGGGACTGAAGACCTGAAGGGTTTGACCCTAACTGAGCTTCAGGCAAAGACTTTGGATTTGACTGCAGATCACCAAGATCCAACTAAAAAGTTACACATGATGACATCAGAGGTTACTGATGTAACAATTGTAGCAGGCAAGAACCTTTATGGTTCTACTGGTACCGGCAATGTGCTGAGTACAGCTCCTCTAAAGATCACTCACGTACACGCCGGTATGGAGTTCAAGGCTGTAACTGTTAACCTCAAAGAGGCATTCGCCGCTAAGTACAGCTTGGATCTTACTCAAAACACAAGCATTATCGGTTTGATCGTCAAGGGTCAGTCTAAGATCTTCGGTGACCCACTTGCTAATGCCAATACTAAGTATTTCTATGGTGAGGATCACAAAAGTACTGCAGTCAATGCATACACTCCTGCTGATTACGATGAGATGACTGCGCTTAAGAAGGAATTTACAGTGAATCCTGCTACAGCTCTTACTGATGCGGGCTTCTATATCCTAGAGAATAACAACCAGAATCATCCTACTATCCTCTGTCTAAAGACCAAGCTTTTGGATAACACTGGTCAGGATTTGGCGGGTGATGCTCTGGCTACTGCTAAAGCTGCCGGATATTGCGACGACAATGGCTTCACCTACTATCCGGTATTGATCAACTGGGATCTAGCGAACTACAGTTATGCTAATGGAGTAACAGCTGGTAAGAAGATTGTACGCAACAATAAGTATCAGATTACACTCAATATCACCGGTCCTGGTACAGATCAGCCAGAGGAGCCAGTTGATGAGCCAGCTACTTTGGATGTAACTGTCGAGGTTACTCCTTGGGTGCTTGTTGGTCAGACTGTTAATTGGTAATTTACCGATGAAGTACTCAGAGCATTAGTGTAATTAATAATATGGCTTGCGAGAGGCAGGACTCTCGCAACTGAAAGAGGGAGACCCTCTCGCAAGCCATTTTTTCTTAAGTAGATTTTACCTCTATTAGGTACAAACACTTTAGTAAAGCGGAATTATGAATAATACATTAAAATGGATTAAAATAGTCTCAATGGTGACGTTGGTGGCTCTCTTCTCTACGAGCTGCGGCATCAAAGAGGATCTGTCAGACTGTCCACTTCCATTCGACATCACGGTGCGGGCTCTCGATTCGGAGAATAACGATATCACCACGGATGGAGATGTGCGGAATGTTGTGGTATTCATATTCGATGAAAAGGGGTATCTGATAGATCGTGTAACGATGGGTGCGGAGCAAGTGAAGGCAAAGACACCTATTCATATTTATAAGCTTGGACTTAAACTTGAAGAAGTCACTCTTGTTGCTTGGGGCAACCTCTCTGACGAGGATCAAAATAAGCTCCAAGGGGTAAAGAAGATGGAGGATCTCGTTGTCGCTCTCACCCCTACACGAGCTACCGAAAGTCTTGCCAAGTCTCCTGAGGATCTCTTCTCAGGAAAGCTGGTGCGCACCATCAAGTATGGTGGCCTCCTCAAAGACGAGGACGGTGTCATAGATATCTATAGGCGTACCGCTTCGGTCAATATCACTGTCGTAGGGTATGACGGATGGCTCAAGCGTAATGGCTATCCCAAAAAGCCGTTTGACCCAAGCGACCTCAAAGCAGCCAAGATTATTTTTGGTGAGTCTCCAAATGCCTATGCTGTGGTAGATCAGCTCGTTGGAGATATGGTATCCTATCGCCCCATAGGGACGATGGATGATAGAGGGGACTATCGTATAGCACCTTTTAGAGTTTATCCTTCTCTGGAAGGCAAATTATTCAGTTTGGACTTTTGGGTCAATGATAAGATGACCATCTCTTTTACCCAAGACTCCACCGGTAAACCAATCTTGCCTGTCGTCGGAAAAATGCTCAATCTTCTCATTGACTTCAGGAGCGCAGAAGTAAGCGTCACGGTTGTTGTCACACCATGGAACATCGTTCATCAGTTCGTTCAATACTAAATAGCTGAGATTCCAATTAGATAAGGAAAGGACTATGAAACTATACAAGAGCATAATATACACAGTGCTACTGCTGGCGACGCTGCTCAGCTGTAGCAAGGATAGGAATGAGTATCCTGATGAGATAGCTGAGGTACGGCTCACGGTGCCAGCGGTGACGATGCGTGGTGGTGTGCTCTTTACTGAGCAAGACGAAAAGGTGGCCAAGGTACGCGTATTGATCTTCAATGCCGGTGGCGGTATCGATGCGCAGAAGCTATTTATCGCTAATACGGATGAGTTCGCCAATCCATTCCACATGGAGGCGCATGTAGGTAATAAGAATGTCTACGTCATTGCCAACGAGCCTGATGCCTTGAAAACTCAGCTCGATTTGGTGGTCTTTGAGTCCGATCTGATGGCACTTGCGTTGCCGGAAGTAGGCGCAACGATTGCAGCTCCGCTTACTATGGTGGGAGAGGTTAAAAATATCACGTTGGTGGCTAATACAGCCAATCAGACTACGGTTGCACTCAATAGGGTGGTGGCAAAGATTACCCTCGATCTCAAACAGGACACAGATGAAAACATACAGCTCAAGATTACCAAAGCGACCATTGACCGTCTGCCTAAGCAGAGTACCCTATTCCCCAAGACCCCATTTGCCCTGGGTCAGTCGTGGATTTATACCAAGTCGCAAGAGCTTCTCTTGACCAATAAAGCGATAGACTTCGCTCCATATATCACCGATAATACGCTTTATGTATATGAAAATATAGGAAGTGTAGCGGACACCTTAAATAGAGCTCCTCAGCTGACGGTGACAGCACTCTTCAATGGCATAGAGACCACCTACCACGCTTACGTCAATGATGAGACCAGCACCATAGGTGGAGCAAATGCAGATCATCACTTCTCTTTGAGGCGCAATCATCACTACAAGTTGGAAGGGACGATCACTAAGCTGGGTAATTTCTCCGCTCTTCTCCTCAATACCAAGGTATTGCCTTGGGAGGTGGAGACTCTACAGAAAGATTTCTTGGAGCCCAAGATGATACAGATTACACCACAGCCAGCTGAGCCTACGAATTATACCTCCTTGGCCACACCTCTAATCTTTAATGTGAAGATAAAGGCGACAGAGGGCAAGCGATGGAGAGCGACGGTGACCAATAGCCTCGAGTTTGAAGTGGTGCATGATGGGACATTTGTCTCTGAAGGGGATGCCGATGGGGTCACCACCTATAGGGTCAAAGTGATACCACGTAAGCCAGCTAGCACCAAACTTCGTACGACAGAGCTCTATTTTGTCGTCGATAATCAGGAAATTGTCCTGCCTGGATCTACCCCTACGGATCGTACGACCCGCATTCACATTACTCAGAAAGCAAATGCCTAAAGAGAGAGATAGAACGTTATGAAGAAGATATATTCATTTACCTCAATACTTGCCCTCATTGCATTGGTACTCATCGGGCATGGATGTATTAAGGATCGAGGGGTGGATTGCTTGGTGCAAGAAGCTCAGACGCTCACCCTGAGGGTTAATATCCATGGTATCACAGAGAGTAGGGCATTGGCATTGCGCGCAACCGAAAATGGGGAAGACACCTACAACGAAAACAAAATAGATGCTTTCTCAGTCTTATTCTACAAGCCCGATGGTTCTTTATTTTGGTCGGTGCCCTCTACTGGTTTGGAGGCAAATGCGGCAGGTACCTATATCATCCCTGTACCTCAGCAGCATATCGCAGCTTTGGATGGGAATACAGCATATAGGATTTACGTGGTCGCTAACCACTCCTTTACCACAGCTCCAGCGACTGAAGCGGCTCTGAAGTCCACCGTAATCTCCGAGGCTATCCCTCAGATACCCGCTAAGTTTGTGATGGTAGGAATGGTCACTAAGTCCGTAGATATGTCGAGCGAAGCAGGGAAGACCTTGGGGACTGTCGACTTGAAACGTGTGGCAGCTAAGGTACGTCTCAGACAACCAAGCGTGATGGTCGACGGCTACGAGGTCGTCGGGCCTATCGAAGCCAAACTGAGGGACACACGAGACAAAGGGCAGCTGCTCAATCCTACGGTAGAGCCTACTTCTACCTTAGGTGCTTCCGATTACAGAACTGTGACTGAAATGGTACAGGGGGTGAAGTCTACCCATTTTTACTCTTACTACACCAAGTGGATCGGAGAGGTCGATCGCCCCACAATCTTTGTCAAGGTGATGATGAAGAAGAATGGTACGGCTGATAGTACTGCTAAGGCTTACTATTACAGGGTACCTGTAGAAGCCTCCGGTGCTGAGCTCAAGTCCAACTACCTCTACGATGTCAGCGTGACGATAGAAATCCTAGGAGGCTTGACCCCGGAGGATCCAAAGAAGATTGTCGGCACTGTGTCTGTCAAGAATTGGATAGCTCACGATGATGTATTTGAATTGCCAGCCACCAAGTATCTGATGGTAGCTGAGCACCAAGCATCGATGAATAGTATCACCGACCGTGACATCAGTTACCAGTCCTCGTCTACTGCCAGCATCGCGAATATTAATGCTTACTATCGGTATGTGGATAATGATAAGACTAGTCCTACATACGGACAAGAAGTAGTTAAAGAATGTACGGGAAATGATATCCCTACTATTGCAATTAACGCTGTGGATAGTAAGGTTCATATCTATTCTAGGATTCCCGTCAATAATATCCCCAAAACCATAGAGTTTGACGTCACTAACCTAGATGGTTTTAGTGAGCATATAGTGGTGACACAGTATCCTGATAATTACATTACATATACTTGGGGAACCAAATCTTTCCTAAAACCTGATGGAACCCTCCCCTCACACCTTAATAATAAGGCAATGTATCACGTGGTGGTTCAGGTGCCTCCGACTGATATGATTCTCGGGTTCCCTCCGACTCAAAGCCAAAAATTTTATAAGAGATATTCACTTGAATTTACGGATCAGATTACTAAAAACGACTTGGAGACCTCTAAGATGGTATCGCCCTCTTTTGAGTTAGCATCTCAGTTAGGGGCGACTTATCCAATGCCATATTATGATTATAACGGGGATCGTTATAGTGAACCACAGGCACGTTACCAATCTACTGGAGGAGGGTCTTTCAGCTACGATTACTCTTCGACATATCCCAATCCCTATGGCGCTGCGTTTGATTGTGCCAAGTATACTGAGACAAGGGTGGTTAATGGAGTCGATGTGACGCTCAATGATTGGCGCCTGCCTACCGAGGCGGAGATAAAGTTGATTGACCAACTACAACATGATACCAATAGTGCGGTTAAGTCCATCATGACTGGACGTTACTACTGGGATGCCTATAGCAGTAACGGCGCTACAATGCTTACAGACGGATCCGGAGGTTCTTCTTCTAGGGCTCATGTGCGTTGCGTACGTGATGTGAAGGATAATACTGTTGATTAAGTCGGACAGATAAGAGATGCGAAGATTATGAAGAAGATAAGTTTATTATTCATGCTTTCGGTGCTCCTGCTCGGGGCATGTACGATGCGCCATGCATCCCCATCCCCTCATGATTCTGAAAGGATTGCTGTCCGCTTTGGCGTGGATGTCCCCAATTTCACACCGATGCGTGTCGTAGGGCTGGACGAAAATGCAATAGGGTCTCTGGAGTTGTGGGTCTTTGATAGAGATGGTCACTTCTTGGAGCGTGCAATAGCAACCAATATCACACCTGACGGTGGGAAATACACCTTCGAGGCGATGATGACACCAGCCCCAGATGGCTGTATCATCCACTTCGTGGCGAATAAATCGTTTAGCGGTGACCCGCTCAACTTCATCGGTCGAGACGAGGCAGAAGTCCTCTTCGCTGTGAGTGGTAATTCTGAAGGCGGTAAGATGACGATGTGGGCGCGTAAGGAGTTTACAACCCCAATCGCAGAGAATACGGACTTAGGAGAGGTGCAGCTTATCCGTAATATGGTGAAGTTTGGGTTGGTAGTCAATTCCACTAAACTTCAAGATGTCACCTACGCTCTCTATCGGACATGGGACAAAGGCTCTATAGCACCATTTAATCCGGACAAGCTGGCAACCAATCCTTTCGACACCAATGATATGGTCCCTACCGAGCCTGCGGGAGTGGCTTATGCTGATTATAGTAGTGATTGGCTATCAGCTGATGGGAGTGCTTTTCACTACGGCTACGAGCGAAAAAATGCCGATGCCGCTGAGATTGCTTGCTTGATTATTAAAGCTAAGTATGATGGTGACACCAGCTACAGCTACTACAAGATAGACTTTGTCAATACCGACAAGGTGCGATACGATCTCATTCGTAACCACTTCTTCAAGGTGACTATCAATGATGTGCGCCAGAGAGGTTATGCTTCCGTAAACGATGCTCTGGCTGGTACAGCAGCCAATAATTTGGCGCTCTCCGAGCAGATTCAGATGTATCCTACCTTCTCTGATGGTAAAGGACAATTGGATGTGGAGCGAACCTTCTTTGTCTTTGTGAATAACGAGCCGAGCTTTACTTTCAGGGCAGATTATATCCCCAATGTAAATAATCCTACTGTCAAAGCTAACGAGCGAATTACATTGACCTCTACGGGCGATGCAATCAATGGGACACCCACCCACGACAATAATGGAAACATAACTGTGCCACTCCATCCCTTCCCCATTGATGGTACTAGCCTTACTTCCGACTTGGTTCTTGGGGTCAATGACAATGTCGAGCTCAAGCGTCTGGTGCGTATCGTGGTACGTCCACAGTTCGATTTCGCCCACTTCAAGATGAATAATGAGGAAACGCTTTCAAAACAGGTTACTGCGACGCAAAATACCCCATTGACATTTGAGGTGACGCTTCCGGAAGAGTTTAGTGCGCGATTATTGCCGATGACGTTTAGGGTCTTCACCGAGCATTTCTATCCCTCCAATCACGAAGGGTTTACCTTTGGTTACAAGAATGGCACATTCTATGCCATCGAGGTGAGCAGCATCCCAGCCGATCGGAAGCTGACCTGGCACTTTAAGTCCAACAAGGGTGCTTCCGCAGAGTCTATCAAGATTGAGTGTGTGGAGCAATATTTTAGAACCGTCACTGCTACCGTCACCAACTAATTGAGTGGCGATTGAAAATTGAAAAGGCACAGGGCTACGCTATGCGTAACCCTGTGCCTTTTTCGTGTAAATTATCGACCCTATAAGGAATACGATAGGTGGTGCGACCCGCCCTTGTGGCAGGTCGTATATGGGGTGTGGCAATCCCTCTCCCTAATTATTTGGTAAAACCAAATGACTGCTCTATAGAGGAGATTTGATTGCTCTATAGAGGAGATTTGGTTGCTCTATAGAGGAGATTTGGTTGCTCTATAGAGGGAATTTGGTCGCTCGGCAGAGAGAAGCTTGTTTTTTTCATCGACAGACGCGCTCTACTTAACGAAATTGATGAGAGACGAGGAAATATGATGTCTGACCACCTAGTGCAGGTCGCACATGTCACAAAAAAATAAAATGACAAGGTATGCAATCTCTGTCGAGTTGCTTACCCCTTTTTCTGTAATAAAATATAAATAATATGAATTTTTCTCCTTTGGGACGAGGACATGAAGGTATCTTACTGCCTGTATTTTAGTGTGTTATGTGAAATTTGTTGTGGCGGTTTCGAAAACCATATATTGTATATTCAAGATAAAGATGTAACCTTGTCCAGAGAATAGTAGTGAAAAAGATTACTTATTCTTTTGAGGAAAGAAAGATATTGGGTTTATAGTTGGGTAAGAGAATTTTATGTGGCTGTTAGCACTATTATTATTTAGTGTTATATTATACAAGAGCGGATGTAATTTTAGTCGAGGCTTTAGCTAGCGATTTGAAGCCATGATGGTATTGATAGTGGATTATGAATATGAAGTTTGAGAAGTCACTTAAAGGTGTAGTTTTCCTTTTTGTCGTTTTGACGGGGATGTTTGTCGGGAGAGCTGATGCACAGAAAGTAGCAGCCAAGACTAATTTATTGTATGCAGCTACTACATCTCCTAATCTCGCACTCGAATTTAGGATGGGCAAGAAGACTACGCTCGAATTGGGTGGAGGCATTAGCCTGTGGAAATCAGAAGAAAATAATAGGACGTTTAAGCATTGGATGGCTCAACCAGAGCTTCGCTATTGGTTTTGTGACGTATTCAATGGTCACTTTCTGGGTCTCCATGCCCATGGTGGGCAGTTCAATGTCGGTGGCATCGACATCCCTCTTGGTCGTCTCGAGAAGTTCAAAGATACACGCTACGAAGGCTACTTCTATGGCGCAGGGCTCAGCTATGGTTACCAGTGGGTATTGGGTCGTCACTGGAATATTGAGGCCTCTATAGGGGGTGGTTACGCTCGTTTTTTCTACGACAAGTTTCCATGTGCCCATTGTGGGACCAAGTTCGGCGAGGGAGTCTACAACTACTGGGGTATTACTCGATCTACCCTTTCTCTGGTCTACGTCTTCTAACATTGGTTAGAAGCTCTGATATTTTACAGAATACATATAAACTATTATATAGAGCGTGATGAAGAAAACCGTAACTTCACTTGTCCTCCTCTTGATGCTTCTACCTCAAATGCTTATGGCACAGGATAAGTATATGGATCAAATCAAGGTCGAGGATCTGCGTGTGGATAGAGAGGGAGAATATGTGGTCGTAGATATGAAGATTAATCTGGACGATCTCAAGATTCGCTCCAATGATGTGATTCTTCTCTCCCCTGCACTTCGATTAACCGGTAGTCAAGAGGTCGTCAAGATGTTGGCTCCTCTTCAGGTGTCTGGTCGCACCCGCAGTATCGTACTGGATCGCATGGCTGATACCGGGATTGCTCGTGAGTATAGAGTGGATCCAAGCATGGACTTCACCCGAAAGAATGGTACAAGCCAGTCTATATCCTATAGTCAGCGTATCCCATTTGAGCGCTATATGACAGAGGCTCAGCTGATATTTGTAGAGGTGGTGCAGGCGTGTGCCGACTGCTTTGTGCATGAGGGTGAAAAGGTGTTGCTCACTCCATTTGTCAAGGAGCCTGTCTACCTTCTCTCCTATATTACACCTCAGGTAGAGCCTGTGAAGGCTCGTGCCGACAGGCATACTGCGACCTTCAACTTCGTGGTAGCTAAGCACGATCTCATCCGTGACTACAAGAATAACGCAGCAGAATTTGCCCGTGTAGACAAAGTGGTGAGTGAAGTGGTAAAGAATAAAGACTTGACAGTGACCGAATTTGCGGTAGCAGGCTATGCCTCACCTGAAGGTAATTTCGAGAGCAACCGTGCGCTTGCAGGTCGTCGTGCCAATGCTTTTGCCGATTACCTCGTATCTGCACACGGAGTGCAGAAGAGCCAGTTTAGGGTGACTGGTCATGGCGAAGACTGGGAGGGTCTCAAGGTCGCAGTCACCAATTCTAACCTCTCTACTAAGACTCAGGTACTTGATGTGATTGCTCATACCGGTAATCCTGATGCTCGAGATGCTAAGTTGCAGGCGATTGATGGAGGCAAGACTTATAACGATTTGCTCACTGTCTATTACCCACCACTCCGTCGTACCGACTATGTGATTGCGTACAACGTGCGCGCCTTTAGTGTAGAGGAGGCGAGAGAGGTCATCAAGACCAATCCAAAGCTATTGAGCCTAAACGAGATGTATCTCGTCGCTAAGAGCTATCCGGCGGAGAGCAAGGAATTCAAGGAGGTATTTGATATTGCGGCACGTCTCTATCCCAATGAGCCGGTCGCTATCATCAATGCGAGTGCAGCGGATATAGAAGGTGGTAACTATCAGGCTGCTATCGACCGTCTCGGCAAACTCTCCAATAACGCCGAAGCACTTAATAATCTAGGTATAGCCTATGCACGTATGGGCAATTTGGAGCGAGCCAAGGCGAGCTTCCTGCAAGCAATAAACTTAGGTAGTGCCAACGCCCAGCGCAATCTCGAGGAATTAAATTAGTGAAGAGCAATTATTCTGAGCCCTTTGGGATCAGATAAGAGAATATAGAGATAATATATAGTATTTTTAACAGACAAAAATTATTGAAGATGAGAAAGTTAACAAGTATTGCAGCGTTACTCGCGATGACCCTTGGGTTCGTAGCATGTAACAAGGAAAATGCTCATCCAGAGCCAGACTTTAAGGCTCAGGGGTACATGAGCGTGGCGTTGCAGATGCCTACTGGCGGGCTGCGTGCCGATGGTCAAAATCAGACTAATCCTGATTACAACTTTGTTGGGAAGTGGGCTGGTAAGGACAAGATTGAGACAGTCGATATCTATGTAGTACCTACCAACACTGGTCTCGAGCTAGAGAAGCACTCTTTGGCTTATGCTGATTACTACAATGAGCCTACTAAGGCAACTGATGGTAGCAACAACGTAGTGCTTACCCCTAAGAAGGCAGTTAAGGTTGGTGCTTTAGTTGGTCAGCAGGTACAGGTGTATGTGGTCTTGAATGCCTCACCTAAGGCTAAGGCAATTCTTGATGTAGCAACTTCAGCTAATTTCACGACTGAGTATGCCAAGGTTATCGAGCTCTCTACAGCGACTGAGGCTGTGGCAACAGCACTCGTGACCGAGGAGAATACCGCAGGTGGTAAGATCGCAAAGAAAGCGGCTGACTTAAGCTCTGAGACCATTATGATGACTTGCTTGACACCATCTCCAGCTATTACACTTGAGCAAAGTGTGACAGAAGTGGATGCTGTAGCAGGTGTGAAGAACCAAGCTAAGGTCTCTGTAGAGAGAACTGTGGCACGCGTAATGGTATCTCTAGCTGCTGAGACATTTGAGATCAAAGACAAGGTTACAAACGCTACTATCGGTACCCTCAAGAATCTTCGCTATGTGATTGCACAGGGCGAGCGCCAAGTGTACATCCAGAAGCAATCTGGAGGTAATGTAGATCTAAGTTGGAAGACTCCTGGTAGCGATTTTGTCCCAACAGCAGTTGATTATAACACCCAGGCTGCTAACTATTATGATTACGCATCTCTATGGGTAGACTATAGTGCTGCTCTGCCTTCTGGAACCATTATTCCTACTATTGCTAACTACCAGCAAGATTTGGGTACCGTGACAGGTGAACTAGAGCGTAGCCTGACAGGAAAGTTCCTGCTTCCTAACACCCACAAGTATGGTGCTACTAAGGATGTCACTAACTATCGTAAGGGTAATACTCCTTATATCCTAGTGCGTGGTACATTTGATCCACTTCCAACTATTTTTGCCGATCATGGTAAGAGTTACACAGATGGCACACCTGTTCCAGCTTATGTAGCAGGTCAAGACTTCTATGTTGGAACCAATGGTAAGTACTATGTTAGCATGAGGTCTGTTCGTGACCCACAGGCGGGAGGTGTCAATGGCATGGATGCTAATAAGTATGTTAATGGGAAGGTACTTTATTTCGCATGGCTCAATCCAGATGTTAATGATGCTACCAAGTGGCTCAATTCTCCTGTAGTACGCAACAACATCTATCATGTACACATCAGCGGCTTCAAGTCTATCGGTGTGAACTGGAACCCACTTGTGCCAGATCCAGACCCTAGTAATCCAGCGAATCCAAACAACCCAGACCCAAATCCAAATGAGCCAGGGGATGATCCAAACGATAATCCTATCAAGCCAGAGGATCCACTATCAAATGACGAGACTTATATGTCTGTTGAGGTGACTATCCTTCCATGGTTGGTTCACACTTACTCAGTTCAACTTGGATTCTAATCTGTAAGGTCAATGGAAATGCTGATGGCGAAAAGCCATCGTGAGATGATATTTTAGCAATGGAGGAGGGGATATCCCTTCTGATGAGAGGTATTCCCTCCTCCTTATATATTTACGATTATTAGTTTTTATAATAAAGCTATTGGTGATGAATTTACGAAACAAGCTATTGATGATTGTGCTTCTAACTGGAGTACTACTTGGTGGATGCAATCTTATTTATGATGATTTGTCCGAGTGTCCTCAGGGAGTATATGTTAGTTATTACTCTAAGACACCTTGTGCCGTAGATTCTACATTCTTGGGTGCGGAGGGTGCTCAAACGGTCTATCTATTTGCGTTTGATGAAAATAATGTATTGTACAACGTTGTTACCGAAAACAATGTTGTCTTAGACAAAAACTATAAGATGTTGGTGCCCGTAACTAAAGGGAGCTATACATTTATAGGATGGGCAGGAGTGGACGATACGTTCTTAAAAGGCTCGTTTACCAAGGGCAAGACGACCAAGAGCGATCTGATGCTTACGCTTAAACAAGATAAGGGTTTTGGCCTTCTATCCCAGAATAAGAAGGTCTGGCAGGGAGAGTCGGACATCGTAGTGATGCCTGACGCCGCAGAGATCGGGTCGCTTTATAAGCACACTGCCATCAATCTGTTGGAGAAAACCAATAGAGTCAATATCACCGTGAAGATACACGAGTCCATTAAGGATAAGCTAGATCCAAAGGATTTCGTGGTCTCCATCATGTCCGCCAATGGGACGCTTAACATCGATGGCACCATGCCTCTCGGAGCAGATGCACTGAAGGCGGTAGTCAATTACAAGCCTTTTGGCACTACATACACTGACGATAGTATGAAGACCAGCTTCACCCTCATGGATCTGAAGACCGGTTACAATAATACGATTTCCCTCATCAATACCAAGACCGGTCAGGAGTTTCTTGGCGAGAAGGGATTAGACTTGATTGGCAAAATCCTGTTGGGAAACAATAACCCAAATGTCAATCTCGCCTGCGACCATGACTTTAATGTCGAGCTGGTGATTAAGGATAAGTGCTTAAATTGTGGTACATACACCTGCTTCGCTATCTATGTGAATGATTGGATGGTACATAGCTACGAGACAGAGCTAGGCTATTGATGCAGATACTAGTGAGAGATTTTACAAAATGAAGATGAAGGTATTATATATGCGCCTCCTTGTCGGATTGGCTTTGCTTAGTCTCTTGGGATTGGCCTCGTGTACTAAGCAGGACGATGTGCCGGAGTCTGGAACGGATGTCTATATGTCCTTTCAGATGAGTCAGGTCGCCTCCGGCAGTGGTGTCCGTGCACAGGGCTCTTCTCCCTCGATAAATACAGATGTAAACGATCGGGAAGACTTTGTGAGCAGATTTGGAGTATTTATCTTTGAGACCGGAGCTAGTGGTACCAAGGTCGCTGAAAAGTTTTCAGAGTATGCTTTCTTCGTGATGAAGTTCAAGAAGGGCACCTATGACTTCTACTTCATCGCCAATTACCCAACCTCAGATGAGACCAGCCTCAGTCAAATGAGTAAGTCGCAACTAGAGACTTATTTGCAGACGCTTAAGCCTTACGCATTGCATCATATCCCATTAAGTACTGGACCTTTCTTTCCAATGGCGCGCGTGTATCGCAGTCAGACTATCATAGGGAATGGCTCTCCGATGGATCCCATTCCTTTCAAACCGGTAGTGGGAACCACTAATCAACTGGTGCCCATTAGTTCGTTGGGCAATGATTGGCAAAGTACCAGTAATATACAAGATCAGGTGCGCCTTGTCCGTGCCAATGCTAAGATAGATCTTACCATCAATGGTGAGGGTGCTGTCGATGTGGCGAAAGTGGAATACTACAATGCTGCCGCAAATTACACCTTTGCGGAGCTCAATCCACGTCCGGCAAGCCAAGCCCTCTTGACTTCCCCTCTCGTTTTTAACTATACTGCACCTACGCCGACTATGGGTGTTATCCAGACCAAGCTCTATGTCCCTGAGCGACTCTTCAATACCACTGAGACCAAGGGATGGGATACTACCACTGACCAAGCTCAAGGCGGTGTCAATTACATCCAGATTACCATGAAGAGTGGTCGTACGTATAGAGTGCCTGTGGTGTCTAATGGCCCGGCAACCGGCTACCAAACGTTTGCTAAAGATGCCACCAGAGCTGATTACAACGTCATCCGCAATCACCATTATAAGTACGAGATTGCTATTGCTAAGGATTCCAAAGAGCTTGTAGTCAAAGCAGTGGTACTCCCTTGGACTTTGGTAGAGTCTGAAATCTCTTTCGGTAAGATTGTGTTTAATCAGACTTTCAACTACTCTGTGGGGACTGAATTGTCTGCCGATGGCAAAACGATATTATTGCATCAGCAGACTCCGATAAGGTTCACTTTTAAACTTACAGAGCCTAAGGGAGCCATCTGGAGAGCGACACTTACCAATGGATTGGACTTCTCTCTCCAGCCTGATCCAGCAAGTCCAAATGGTGGCGTGAGTGGTGTTGCCGATCCCAATACAGAGTATTCGATGGTAATTACCCCACTCAAGCCCTACGATGGGACGCCTCGTCTTACCGAGTTTTATATTACAGTAAATGGGGAAGAAGTATCCCTTATTGCTGGACAAGAGGAGGTTGGCCCTGGCAAGCGCCCTGTATTTAAGCAGGTAGAGTAAGGGAGTAGGATATTAGAATATTTATGGAGCCATGGCAATGAGCGTCCGTAGCCGTGAAATAAGATATGAATAGATATACGTTACAATACTTTATCGCCATTATTTTCGTGATACTACTTATTGGTAGCGCTTGCACGAAAGAGGGATCTAATATTGTGCCAGATTTACCCGATGGCGTAAAAGCTATCGAGCTCAGAGTAAGGGCACAAAACCAAGCTACAGGAAGCTCCTTTCGTTCGGCTACAGGTGAGACGACTCCTTCTACAAGGGCGTACGGCAGTGAGCCGGGCGACCAATATGAGGGAACATATGCTACTGACCTTAGGGAAAATATCATTGAGAATGTCGAAGTATTTCTATTCAACACCGATGGTACGCTGAAAAAACGCTTCAGCGGTAGCCAACTGAGGAAGGAGGGTAATGAGAATAGCGCTACCCTGCGTATGCTCATTCCCAATGACGAAGTGTCACAGTACGAAGGACAAAGTTTTAGGGTGGTGGTTGTCGCTAACGCTACCATCATCATCCCTACTACCGTAGTCCGTCTGACCGAATTGCAAGCCCTTATACAGCAGACCGCTGGTATCAATGGCGTACCGGGGACGCCTCAGACAAAGTTCCTGATGGATGGAGCAATCAATACTCAAACTATCCAATGGGGGGCTAACTTTACCTATACGGTTCCGGGGGAGCTGCCTCTACGTCGTGCCTTGGCGAAAATCCGCCTCCGCATCAAGGAAGTGGACGTCAATGTTACCGCCAATGCACAAACGGTGCATTATGAGATGGTAGGGCAACCCAAGGTGAAATTGGTGCACTATACCGAAAAAACATCCTTGATCCAAGGGGCACCCTATCAGACACAGTCTTTGGAGTGGAAGACATCGAATTACCGTACCATGGGTTGGTACACTTTTCCTGGCAAGATAAACGATGCCGATCCTGCCAATCCCAATAGATTCCTCTCAGCTAATTTGCCCTTCTACACTTACGAAAACGATTGGACCGATGACAATGCCCATGAGACTTATCTTATCGTGGAGATTACATTTAGGGCGAAAGACCCTGTGACAGGAGTGTATGGTGAGAATAAGCCCTATTATTACCGTGTCCCCATCAACTATCGCCTGCCCTTACCGGGGATGAACGATCAAGAAAAAGCCGGTCTATACAAGGTGCAGCGCAATCATCTCTACGATATCGTCTCCTCGATTGGTGTCCTTGGTAGCGAAGACGAAGGAGAACCATTTGAGGTGGAAGCTTATGTCGCTATTCAACCGTGGAATGAGCCAGATATTATGGATGGAAGTATCCGTAACGCTCATTTCTTGGTGGTCAAGGAGCTACAACCTCTGATGCCTAATATGGATACGCGTCAGGTAGGATACCTCTCCGATCTCCCTATCCAACCCAAGGCAGGGACTACTGAGATCGAGATTACGAAAACAGTATTTGAATACTACGACCAAAAGGGAGAGCATATGGTCTTTACCGACAACGGCACCAATGTAGTGGTTACACAGAATGGCGTAAATGTCGGGACTTATGAGTACGGTCAGACTTACACTGGCTTTACTGAACCCTTTACCAAATTTGGTGGAGCTAAGGTTACATTTGACGAGACCAATCCCCAGAACAAGAAATTGACCATTACACATGCAATACCGACCAATTACGTGCCTTATGAAATCTATTTTCGTGTGCAACACGTGCCGGTCGCAGGCGAGTCAGGCACCCCACTCTACAAGGATGTGCACGTCACTCAGTATCCACCCAAATATGTCACGGGTACGAAGTCGCCAGGCTATAAACCCAATGAAGGTGATACGGGACCTTATGCCGATTTCCGCTTCCATGATAGATTAGGAGCTTGGAGCGGAACTACCGGAACATCGTATTTTGGTACACAGAAAAATGATGTCTTCTATAAGGTGACTACGGTGGTCAATGCGGGGAATGAAAAGATTGGCGACCCTACCGATACCAATGGTAGGACACGAACCGATCCAGAGGCTAATCAGCTAATCTCTCCAGAGTTTATTATCGCTTCTCAGCACGGATTGGCTAATACCAATACTCCACAGTATGATTATGTTTGGAATTTTAATCCAGAGTGGCAATCACAAGTGAGATATGGGGCATACTATGGACCTTACTCAACTCACTTCGAAGATAGATCTCCATATTATGATCCAAGGGAATCCGATTATGAGTTTGATGACAATCGCCAAGTTGGTTATAAGACATATAGAAATGCTGATGACCGCTGCTACAATTATTTTGAAGGCGAATATGGGATGGATGGTAATTATGAGGAATATTATGTTGATGCTTGGAATCGTAGAACTTCACGTACCATCGCCAAAACATTTAAGTACAAAGGGCGTTGGCGTATACCTACTGTAGCCGAATTGGCGTACATCGATAAGATACAAGATCAAGCAGGATCTGCCGTGAAGAGCCTCCTATTTGGGCAATATTATTGGACAGCTCAAACAGGAATGGCGTATAACTTTACATCAAATAGCTTGAGCAGTCAATCTGGAGCTTCGGTGCGTTGTATTTTCGATACCTACAAAGTGAATGATTAAGGAAATATTGTCCCTCCCATTTGCCTCAATTGGTTGATGGCTCTATAAGATAAAGCATTATGATACACTCTAAGCATATCATTCCTCTACTGTTTGTCATCAGTCTAATGCTGATGAGCAGCTGTGTTGCCGACCATTCTACGCCGTCGGATGAAGAGCAGACCATACTGCAGGAAGGGACTCCATTTGAGGTCTCTTTCGGTGGATTTGCCGATGGAATGTCTGTCAGCACGCTCCGAGCATCCGACAGTGACCCGGATCAGATTAGAGACCTACGTCTGCTGGTCTTTGACGAAAATCACCGTTTCCTCTACAGTCGCAAAGCTGTGTTGGGTGCTATCGTAAATGACACCGAGTCCGATGCCAACCACCTGCCTGATGGCAAAAAAGACGACATCCAAAAGATGATGCGCTTCACCACGAGTCTAATCAGTAGCAGCCGCACGCGCTACATCCACTTCATAGCCAATCATGATTGGAGTGGTTTTCCGCAGGATTACTTTATCGAAAGGATCTCTGATGGAGAGCTGATAGGCGGAATGATTACCAATAAGACCGAGTTTTGGCGGATGGTGAAGTTTGACAACTTGGACGCAAGCTCATTTACTGGTAAAGTGATCAAGCTTCTCCGCAATAATGCCAAGGTGAGCGTGAAGATTAGTCCCGATGTCACCAACTTTACTTATAGTGGATTTACCGTGCACAATGCTGTCGACAAAGCGACCGTGGCACCATTTGTCTTCAAAGAAGACCTCACCTACGACTTCCCCATTACCCCGGACATCCCTACAGTTCCAGCAGCTATTACTGCTCTTCAACCAAAGCCCTTTGGGACTTATGACAATGGATATGACCTCTTTGAGATGGTCAATGTATCCGCTGATAAGCCTTCTTTTGTCATCATGAAAGGGCAATTGCAAGGGAAAAGAGAGGGATACTACAAGATTGACCTCGTCAAGCTGAATCCTGCAACGGGAGAGACCTCTTCCTACAATGTGGTACGTAACTATCACTACCGTATTGTCGTGAGTCATGTCGCCAACGAAGGGTATCTTACGCCAGAGGAGGCTGCACGCAATCCTGCGGGCAATAATATCTTTGCTTCGATAGAGCTGGCAGATTTCCCCTCTGTGTCTGATGGTATGAATACCCTTGAGGTGGATAATCTTTCTGCCACTTTTGTATTTGCACCCTCTACCTTTACTACCAAAGTATTTTATACCGGAGGAATATACGGTGTCAAGTATTATCCCTCGTGGGATCCGGCTACTGATGAGTACTTAGGTGCCCTCACCCGTACCGATGGTACAGGTGGGCAGGTAAATAGTGGATCACTGGATGTTGCAGTAAAGAAAGTCCCTACAGATCGTGTTTTGGAGTATTTTGTCAACGTGGTGGCGCAGGATGCCAGTGGCAATATCATCACCAGAAAAATATCGATTTTCTTGCGATCTCCTTACAGTTTCAATCAGTCGATTCAAAGTTTTGGTAGTACGGTTGGTAGTACGGTGACCATTTCGTTTGATGTGCCTGCAACCATGACCATTAGCTCAATCCCATTCGACGTGTTCATCAAGACCAAAGAGCTCACTCCAGATTTGTCTCCGGGCAATAATGATGGTATGATGTTGGTGCAAATAGGAAACGATTATTATTATCGCTATAGGGTTAAGGATGCTACCTCCATTGGGAAACGGATTGATCTGCACTTTGTTCGTAATCTTAGCTATAAGGACGAAGTGATCCAGCTCACCTCCATCTACTATAATAATGCTACAGTGACGTTGCCAAGTTAGGCTCTCTTTACGATATAGAAAACTCTCCTCTATAGGAATCGTTTCGGCATTCCTAATAGAGGAGGGTTTTCTTATTCATCCCAAGTGTAAACTGTATTTAGATGAGATTTGGGCGCTCGGTAGAGAGAAGCTTGTCTTTTCATCGACAGATGCGCTCTACTTGCGGAATCTAGGTGAAAGATGTGGCTTGGTACTTACTGCTAAATTTGTATCTTTGTGGGTATCATATTGTATAGGTTAGATGTTTGCAGTACTCGAAAGCATAGGTAGATATGTAGAGCTACTTGGGGAGGTATTTAAGCGTCCCCAGCGCCACCGTATGTTTGCTCGTGAGCTAATCAGGGAGATTTATGTGCAGGGTGTAGGCTCGATATGGATTGTCTTTCTGGTCTCTTTCTTTCTCGGTACAGTACTGACGATGCAGTTGGGAATCAATATGAGCCACCCGATGATACCTAAGTTTACGATTGGCTATGCGGCTCGAGAGATTGTCATTTTAGAATTTTCGAGTACTATCATGTGTATGATATTGGCGGGTAAGTGTGGCAGTAGTATTGCGAGTGAGATTGGGACCATGCGCATTACCGAGCAACTGGATGCCATGGATGTCATGGGGGTCAATGCTGCCAACTATGTCATCCTGCCCAAAGTGGTTGGAATGATGCTCTTTGTGCCTATACTTGTGATGCTCAGTATCGTGGTGGGGATTGGAGGTGGTTATCTCGCTTGCCTTGTATCGCCCAATGTCCCGATTAGTGAGTTTGAGTCAGGACTTCAGCTCTTCTTCAAGCCCTACAATATTTTTTATTCTATGGTGAAGAGTGTCTTTTATGTTTTCTTTATTGCCTCTATTGCTTCCTATTTTGGTTATTTCGTCAAGGGCGGAGCTCTGGAGGTGGGACGAGCCAGTACTCAGGCTGTGGTGATGAGTAATGTGGCCATCCTGATTGTGGATCTTGTCCTCACTCAATTGATGTTGATTTAAGCTATGATTGAGGTGCGTGAGCTCTACAAGAGCTTTGGAGACAAGGAGGTGCTAAAGGGGGTGAATACCACTTTTCATCCCGGGGAGTGCTCACTAATCATCGGAAAATCGGGGGTTGGGAAGACGGTCTTGATGAAATGTGTGGTGGGTCTTGAGACACCGACAAGTGGGGAGGTGCTGTATGACGGGCGCAACCTACATCAGATGACACCCGATGAGACACGCAAACTGAGGCAGGAGGTGGGGATGCTATTTCAGAATGCTGCTCTCTTTGATAGTATGAATGTTTTTGAAAATGTATTGTATCCGCTCGATATGTTTTCCAAGATGAAGCGGAGCGAGAGGATAGACAGGACCAAGGAGTGTCTCAGGAGAGTGCAGCTCTACGATGCCCGCTACAAGTATCCGGGAGAGATAAGCGGGGGTATGAAGAAGAGGGTGGCTATAGCACGTGCTATAGCCCTAGAGCCGAGGTATCTATTTTGTGACGAACCATCGAGTGGTCTTGATCCTGAGACCTCAAAGTTGATTGATCAGCTCCTCAAAGAGATAACCAAGGAGGGGCAGATAACGACCATTGTGAATACGCATGATATGAACTCTGTGGCAAATATCGGGGATCATGTGCTATTTGTCAATGACGGTAATATATGGTGGGAAGGAAAAGGAGAGGAAATTGAAAGTTCAGAGGATGAAGTACTGAAAAACTTTGTCTTTATCAGCAAATTGTAGCGAATATATGGAGCAGGAAGTAAAGAGTGTAGGAGCAATGACTCAGGAGAAGTCTCTCAATTTTATCGAACAGATTGTGGAGGAGGATCTCCGCAATGGACTAAATGATGGGCGTATCCAGACGCGCTTTCCACCCGAGCCCAATGGTTACTTACACATCGGGCATGCCAAGGCGGTGTGTATCGACTTTGGTATTGCTCAGAAATATGGTGGTGTCTGCAACCTCCGATTTGACGATACCAACCCTGTCAAGGAGGATACGGAGTATGTGGACGCTATCGAAGAGGATATCAAGTGGCTGGGTTTTGAATGGGGCAATGTCTACTATGCTTCGGATTATTTTCAGCAGCTTTATGATTTTGCTATCCGTCTCATCAAGGAGGGCTATGCTTATGTAGATGAGCAGACCTCGGAGCAGATTGCTGCCCAAAAGGGTACGCCTACTCAGCCAGGGGTGCATAGCCCATATCGTGACCGACCTGTAGAGGAGAGCTTGGCGCTATTTGAAAAGATGCGCCACGGAGAGATTGCTGAGGGGGCTATGGTCTTGCGTGCCAAGATAGATATGGGACACTCCAATATGCACTTCCGTGATCCTATCATTTACCGCATCATCCACCACCCACATCATCGTACAGGCAGGGATTGGAGCGTGTATCCAATGTATGACTTTGCGCATGGGCAGAGTGATTACTTTGAGGGAGTTACGCACTCGATATGTACCCTAGAATTTGTGGTGCACCGTCCGCTCTATGATTACTTCGTGGAGCTGCTCAAGACGGATGAGTATCGACCAAATCAGTACGAGTTTAATAGGCTCAATCTTACCTACACTATGATGAGTAAGCGTAAGTTGATGGAGCTGGTAAAGAGAGGTTTGGTACATGGCTGGGATGACCCTCGCATGCCTACACTTGTAGGACTACGACGTAGAGGCTATACCCCTAGGAGTATTCGTAACTTTGTGGATATGATTGGCTACACCAAGTACGATGGTACCATCGATATGGTCATGCTTGAGAGTGCTGTACGAGAGGATCTCAATAAGGTGTCTAATCGCGCTGCGGTGGTGATGGACCCTGTGAAGCTGGTGATTACCAATTATCCTGAGAGGCAGGTAGAGATGATGGAGGTGGTCAATAACCCTGAGGCAGAGGTGATTGAGACACACAAGATTGCTTTTACACGCGAGCTATGGATAGAGCGTGAGGACTTCATGGAGAATGCCCCGAATAAGTATTTCCGTCTCACTCCAGGTCAGGAAGTCCGCCTTCGTGGTGCCTATATCATCGAGTGCACAGGATGCAAAAAGGATGAGGAGGGAAATGTGATAGAGGTGTACGCTACCTATGACCCCGAGAGCAAGACAGGTATGGCAAATGCCAATCGTAAGGTGAAAGGTACCATCCACTGGGTAAGTACCGAGCATGCGCTTCCGGTAGAGCTGAGGATGTACGACCGACTATTTAAGGTGGAGGATCCTGCATCTGCTGATGCCGAGGATCTCGCTGACCTACTCAATCCTGATAGCGAAGTGATTATCAATACAGCTTATGCGGAGGAGTGGCTCAAGGATGCTCAGCCAGAGGAGCATTTCCAATTTGTGCGTAAGGGGTACTTCGCTTGCGATAAGGATAGCAATGAGAGCAAGCTGGTGTTTAATCAGACGGTAGGTCTGCGTGATACGTGGGCAAAAGAGAAGAACAAGTAAATAATTGAGAGATATGATGAGAAAACTAATACTAGGGATAGTCGCAACAGTGGCTCTACTCGGAAGTGGAATGCCCGAAGCTTTGGCACAAACTAAAAACCGAACCAATGTGATTGATGAGGTGGCTTGGATTGTGGGAGATGAGGCGATCCTGCTCTCTGATATAGAGCGCCAGAGACTCTATTTTGAGTCGATGGGAGAGCGATTTGAGGGAGATGCTCGCTGTATCATACCTGAGCAGATGGCGATTCAAAAGCTATTTCTCAACCAAGCTCAGATAGATAGTGTATATCCCAACGACCAGATGGTTAATCAGTCGGTGAACCAATGGATCGAGGCGGTGACCAATGAGCTTGGCAGCCGAGAAAAGGTGGAGGAGTATCTCGGTATGAATATGGCTCAAATCCGTGCCGATCGTCGTAGGGTGGTCTCTGAGGAGTATGTGGTAATGCAGATGCGTCAGAAGATTGTAGGTGATATACAGGTATCACCCTCTGAGGTTAATCGCTTCTATGACACCGTAAATAAGGATAGTCTACCCTTTATGCCACAGACGGTAGAGGTACAGATTGTGACCCAGCAACCCAATATCCCTATGGGTGAGGTGGACCGTGTGAAGCAACAGCTGGTAGGATACACAGAGAAGGTCAATAAGGGGGAGATGTCTTTTGAAACTCTTGCTCGAATTTACTCAGAGGACAGTAACACCGCTTTAAAGGGAGGTGAGATGGGTTTTGTCGGTCGTGCAGAGCTCGAGCCAGAGTTTGCCAACGTCGCTTTTGGTTTGCAAGATACCAACAAGGTCTCTCGTATTGTACGGACAGCAAAGGGTTATCATATCATGCAGCTGATAGAGAAACGTGGTGATCAAGTCAATGTCCGCCATATCATGTTACGCCCTCGTGTAGCGAATGAGGATCTCATCGCGACCACCAATAGGATGGACTCCATTGCTCATCTAATCCGAGTAGATAGTCTGCCATTCCAAGTAGCAGCGCGGTTGTATTCCTATGATGAGGATACCCGTATGGGAAATGGTCAGATGGTAAATACTAATGAGAGGAGTCAGTATTACGGAACTTCTCGATTTACCATGGAGGATCTGCCTCAGGAGGTTTCTGCTCAAGTAGCTAAGATGGCGGAGGGAGAGGTCTCGGCTCCATTTACGATGATGGATAAGAATAAGAATACCATTGTCGCCATTGTATTGCTAAAGCGTCGGGCTCCAGGACATCGAGCTAATGTCGTGGATGACTATCAGGTGATTAAGAATATTGTGCTTCAGAAAAAACAGAATGATACCCTAAATGAGTGGATTCAAAAGAAGCAGAAGACCACCTATGTAAGTATTAGTCCTGAGTATCGCCAATGCGAGTTTCAGTATCCCGGGTGGTTGGCGGAGTAGTCTTAGGATTACTTGTTGCCATCTTTGCTACACGCGCCAACAATAATGGCAAAGGGCTGGTCACAGATGTAACCAACCCTTTCGCCATAGATACCTCTGCCCAGATGGGCAAGGGAGGCAAGGAGCGTATCTTTATTGAAAACGTAGACCTTTGGAGATATGACCGAGAAATTGATAGCTTAGCTCAGTTTCTCGTAGGCAATGTAGTGCTGCGGCACAATAACGCCTATATGTACTGCGATAGCGCTAAGCTATATCAGGGGCAAAATCGGTTTGAGGGCTATCGAAATGTCCGTATTGTACAGGGCGATTCTCTGGTGATTACCTGTAACTACATTGACTACGATGGAGTCACTATGTTGGCACGCCTTAGAGAGTTTGTGGTAATGGAGCATGGCTCTAACACTCTCTATACCGATAGCCTTGATTATGACAGGGTGTCAGGCCTGGGTTATTACTTTAATTCGGGGTCGATTACCGATACACTCAATGTTCTTAGCTCTATTTATGGGGAGTATGATACCAAGACCAAAAAGGCGATATTTCAGGATGAAGTAGTGCTGGATAATCCTAACTTTAAGCTCTATACCGATCTCTTGAATTATGATACCGAGACCAAGCTGGCAGATATTACAAGTCCTTCCCGTATTGTTGGAGATAGCGGTGTAATCTATACTTCTCGAGGAACTTATGATACAGAGAATGATCTTGCGTACCTGATGGATCGCTCAGTGATGGAGTCCGGGACTAGAAGGATGACCGGAGATTCCCTATTTTATGACCGTGGGGCACAGAAAGTAGAGATGTATGGACACATCAATATGAAAGATACCGCAGAGCAGGTGGCCCTCTTCGGGAATTATGCAGAGTACCACGAAGATATTTCGTACGGATTTGCGACAGACAGTGCTTATGTCGCTGAGTACTCTGGCGAGGATACTCTGTATGTACACGCTCTTAAGCTGGAGTTGATCAAGATTGATAGTATTTCCAATCTGATAAAAGGATTGGGCAATGCGCGTCTCTATCGAGACGACGTACAAGCAGTAGCTGATTCTATCCTCTACTATTCCGCCGATTCGGTAATGCACTGGATTGGACATCCATTTGTCTGGAGTGGGAAATCGCAAGTCGCTGGTGATAGTCTGTCTCTTTATATTAAGAATGGAGCAGTAGACTATGCTCATATCCGAGAGAACGCATACTTGTCCAGTAAGGTGGATGATAAGCAGCACTACGACCAGATGCGGGGACGAGAGATGCTTGCATACTTCTCGGATAGTAAGCTCGACTCTATTTGGACTCGTGGCAACGCTGAGGTAATTTATTATAATCTAAATCAAGACAGTCTCCCGTCGGAGCATGTCAAATCCCAAAGTAGTGCTATCTTGATGCAGTTTGAGGATGAAGAGATAGCGCTTATCAAACTGCTAGATCGAACCGCAGCTACCATTACACCACTATTATTACTTGATAATAGTCAGCTTTTTTATCCTGGCTTTGTGTGGTTTTCAGAGGGAAGACCTACGAGCTTTTTGGACATATTCCGAACTACTCCTAAACCCGGTGGTAGTTCCAATCAATCAACAAATAAAGAAGCGTTGCCTCCTGAGGAGGTGTCGCCATCAGAAGTTGACATTGAACCCTAGCGTTACGCCCCACGGACTTCTTGAAAAAGGAGTAAGTGGGGTGATTCGTCTATATACATCTATCCTTAGGGCACGCAGGATATTCTCTAGCCCAAATCCTATCTCAGCATAGAATTCGTTATTCATTTCTCGTGAGTGCATTGGCAGTAGAAATAGCTCCTCCCCACTTTCCTGTCTATTCTTTTTTGTGAGATTGCCATATATTGCGTTGATGGTCAATACCCCACGTAGTTTTAGATTTTTTACCAGTGGAATACGGTCAAAGATTAGTCCCCTCATGTGGTATTGAACAAAGGCAGTAGCCCATTCGTCTGCTACAAACTCGAGGGGATTGAGTAGGCTAAAGGTATTTTGTCCATACAGAATACCGATATTTGTTGGTGGTGTATAGAGGATAGGATAGGGGACAGCACTCCATATTTTCCCGACGCTCAGCTGGTAGTCAAGGCGCCCAAAAATCCCCATCCACAGCCTTTGCTCCATGCTTAGTTCTGTGCGTTGGCGATTATAGTCTCCACCCAATCCCATCGATGCCCATTCATGTTTTAGACGATAAACGGGGACTTCACGTTGTACCCTGGATTCGTGGCCATGCCTCTGCATTGAACCCTCAAAAATCCGCTCGCCGGGAGCCCATCTAAGTTCTAATCCTAGTACGGTATCTCGGATTTCTGAGAGTTTCTGTATCGAGCCATCGGCATTTACCCTTACATACTCGAGATTTCCGTGAGGCAGATCCCTAAAATAATTGGCAAATAGATTTATCGAAAACTCCGAACTGAAATCATTTTGATACTGGAGCGACCAGGTACTACGATACGAACGTGATGCAAAATGAGGAATCCCCACGTCATAAAGGATATTGGTGCGATCCGTATTCTCGATTATTTGTCCGGGGATGTAGAGATCGTAGCGATGATTGATCGAAATTTCATTTCGAGGGTATTCTTCTCTAAAATAGCGCTTAGTTCGGAAAGAGTGCGCGTAGGTTATGCTATACTTCCAGCGCTGATCCTTAAAGCCGTACGCTCCGTAACCTTCAAAAAAGTTTTTACGAGAGAAATACCCAGTAGTCCTGCCACCCAATCTAATTCGCAAGCCCTCGACACTATTGACATTTACTATCTCGCTGATTGGTCCGATGTCAAAATGGCTACCGCCATATACCTTATTGTAGTCCCATTTGGTACGGAGATAGTTGAGACCAATCATGTCTATTGCTTCCAGTGCAAGGCGCTGCCAAGGATGCTTCCTAAATTCATCCATGAAGTGGCGAAGCCCTTCATCTGCCGATATGATTTTATTGGACTTTAGCCGACTGATGATATGTTGTACATCTTGATCGCTAGAGCGATCTTGGTATTGCTGAGTGGCGTAGACAAGGGTACTGTCTGGTTGTTCGTATTCGTATTTATCATAGCTTCTATTGTGTTCGACATAAGCCGAAAGCTTTCTAAAGAAAAGCTTCATATCAGCTGCCAGATGCTCTTTCGTTAAGTGCCAATGATCTTCATCGCCTCCAAACCATTGCTGTACCCGTAGGCTTTCTACAAAGTTTACATTGGTCATCTTTGGAAATACGAGTGAGGCTTGTAGCAAATGAGGTGCTACACCCACAGCGATCTCTAATCGACCCGTAAAGCTCGGAGCATACGGATTTCTGGGAATAAATTCTACCACCTGCGCTATCTTGCCTTGAGAGACAATCGTATCTGTGAGGTAAAATCGATAGCTACTTCTGGCATCAACTCCGAGTGGGGTAGGAAATTCTGTCTGCAGCATCCTCACCTTCGATTGAAATAGATCTAGCTCAGGTAAAAGTTCTTCCAATCTTATGGTATTAGTGCCGTCACTAAAGTTTTGATCAATCCCCATCATATTGTGGTAGATTACGGCTTCATTGGTCTTCTCCTTTTCCGCATTGTAACCTTTGAGCGTCACTTTCTCCCTCCAAGAGAGTGGTAAGACTGCAGAACCATCTATCTTGGAACTAGTCAGATAGTGGTCAAAAAACGGTGCCACTTTCATCAGAAAGCTTTGCCATTTGTCTATACTCGCTAATGATAATGATAGTTGATCTACTTGTTGATAGCTGTAGGCGACCTGTCTTTGTCGTCGAGCATGCTCCAATCGAGAGACCTTTTCTATAAGAGCTACAGCAGGATTATTTTCTTCGTATTTGGTTTTGCTGCCCAGCACGGTAAGCTCGGGCATCATGATTGGTTTCCTAGTATAGGGGGGCTCTTGTGCTATAGCACATTGCCAATATAATAGGAGACAAAGCCCACCTATTATCATGCCCCACTTAGCCATAGCCTATACCCTCCTCACAGTAGTCACCGTGTCACCTATTTTACTCATGTCTGTAAAGGTGGAGCTCAGAAATTGTTGTAGCTGGTCTGTGTCCACATTTGCAATCAATTCACCCCTGTAGGCAATAGAAATCTCGCCCCGCTCCTCACTGATAATGATTACCTTGGCATCTGTCGCCTGTGATATGCCTAGCCCCGAACGGTGTCTCAACCCCATCTCTTTGGGTAGCCCTTGCCCTTGAGCTACAGGCAAGATACATGCTGCAGCTACAATAGTGTAGTCTCGGATGATCATGGCACCATCGTGGAGAGGAGCATTTTTAAAGAATATATTCTCTACCAAGCGAGAATTGACCTGTGCATTGATAATTTCTCCCGTGTGGATAAACTGTTCGAGACTGGTCTCCTGCTCCAGCACGATTAGAGCACCTGTTTTCTTCCTCGCCATATTGGCACAGGCAAAAGAAATCATACCTATGAAGCTCTGCTCCCTACTCGTAGAGTTATTTTTTTCTGTCTTAAAGAGCCTGCGGAAAAAACGCCATCTCTGGGTGCTCCCAAGTACATTTAAGAATCGCTTAATCTCATCTTGAAAAATAATCACTACCACTACGATACCGACACTAAATAGAGCATCCAATATACTCCCGAGTAGGCGCATCCTGAGCAATTGGGAAGTAATCACCCAGATGACAATCAGAGCAATAATGCCTCCAAAAAGAGTGCCACTTCCACTCTTCCTCAGCACATCATACACATAGTAGAGTAGAAGCCCTACCAGTAGAATATCAAGAACGTCCTTAAACGAAAATACCAGCCAATCCATATTCTGTAAGAGTGCGAGTGGAGAAAGGTCACAAAGTCCCCATTATCCTAACCCTTCAATAGTTTTACCATTTTCATTGCCTCCCATGCCTCTCGCACATCATGCACACGCAAGAAGTGCGCCCCCTCAAGCAACGCAAAGGTATTGAGTACAGTGGTGCCATTCAAGGCATCATCAGGAGTCGTATTGAAGTAGCGATAGATCATACTCTTCCTGCTAATCCCTACATACAAGGGATAGTCTAGTGCTCTAAACTTCCCAAGGTCGCTCATCAATTCATAATTTTGCAACGTCGTCTTGCTGAAACCAAACCCAGGATCCAATATGATATTTTCCTTGCGTAGCCCTAGCTCTTGGAGCTGGGCAATCGTCACCAAGAGCTCCTCGATTACGCCGTCGGCAACACGTCCCTTGTATTCGCACAGACTTTGCATCGTCTTAGGCGTGCCTCGCATGTGCATCAAGATGTAAGGAACCTGCAGCTGAGCCACAGTTTTAAGCATCTCAGGGTCAATTTTCCCTCCCGAAACATCATTGATTGCATCTGCACCACCGAACTCTACAGACTTGCGCGCCACATCTGCCACGAAGGTGTCTACACTCACGGGCATATCTGGGTACTCCTTTTTCAGAATGCTCAATACCCCCTTTACTCGACGCCATTCCTCCTCCGGTGATACCTCATCTGCATTGGGGCGACTGCTGTATCCCCCCACATCTACCATCGTACCTCCCTCTTCAATGATTTGCTCGATACGCTTATGTATAGCCCGTTCCCCCTCAATCCTGCTTTTTGAATAGAAAGAGTCGGGAGTGTAGTTTAGAATGCCGACTACCATCGGCTCTTGAGTGAGATTGAAAGGCCTCCCCCTAAAATTCATCACTACATCTTGCATACCAATTGCGTCTGATTAAGTAAATCCCTCCAACAAATGTACCTAAAACTCCCGATTGAGCGAAATCTAATGCCCTCCGGCATTGCAAATAATCCCCAGACCATCTATTTTTCCCCAAGGATGTTATCAATGTATAAATAGTAGTCTCTCTATAGAAAAACAATTGTCGTCATACTGTGAGACAAAAGTCTTTCTATAGAGAGACAATTATTTTTCTAACTAAATCCTCTCTCTCCTACTGGTAAAGAATTTCTTTGGATACCCTATTCCCGGTTCAATAATTCAGAGAGGAGTAGGGGCGTTTTTATCTGATCACATTTGAGAGAAGTGAGTATCTCTTTGCCCTTTGGAGAGAGGGAGAAGTACATCTGTCGCCTATCCTCCTTCCCGACTACTCGTCTGACAAGTCTTTTGTCTTCAACAGACTTGATTACTTTGGAAGTATTGGAAGGCTTGAGGGCGAGTCTCTCTGCAATATCACTTGAGGAGAGCTGACCCTCCTTGTCCAGAGTGCAGAGCAGTACGCCCTCATTGAGCCCAATATTGTAGGTCTCTTCAAAACATATTTCGAAGTCAGCCAGTGCTCGATAGAGCTCCCTAATCTTGCATAGCGTATCGATATTGTTTTTCTGAGTTTCCATTTACTTCTTTTCTACTTTGAGTACGTTCTGGATAGCTTCCTCAAGCGCATCCTTCGGAAGTGCTCCTGCAGCCATCTGTGGGGTCTCTCCCATAGGGATAAATAGGATAGAGGGGATAGAGCGAATACCGAAAAGCCCGGCAAGCTCCATCTCAGCTTCGGTATCCACCTTGTAGATATCTACGCTACCAGTGTATTCATCGGCTAAGTCGTCCATGATAGGACCCAGCATCTTGCAAGGGCCGCACCAAGAAGCAAAGAAGTCGATGATTGCAGGCTTATCGCCTTTAAACTGCCACTCGTTTGGGTTATTCTCGTAGTCAAAGACCTTATCAATAAAGTCTTGTTTAGTCAAATGTATTGCTGCCATAATTATTCTTATTGTTATATATTCTTACATCTGCAAAGAGAGACATCCCTTTGCTTTTGCAAAGATATATATAATTTATCATTCGACATAATTTCTATTGGAAATAATTGGATTGACCGCAAATACTCTGGGAACTATTTAGTAAAAGATTGACCTATAGATCTTTTTTAAGTAGGCGCTTTATGGACGCCTTCAGTTCAGGTGCAAAGAAAAAGATTGTTATTGCAATGAATAAGATGAATAAAATCCCTCGCACTAGTAGTTTGACCCAGAGATGGTCAAAGTCTATTGCCATTCCTCCAAAGTAGAAGAGTGTGGCAAGTCCCAATAGCAGTAGATTTTTTCCGGTGTCGTAAGGTATAGGATAGTACTTCTGCCCTAGAAAATAGGAGAGTAGCATCATCACCGCATTGCAAGCAAAGGCACTCCATGCTGCAGCGACGATACCGTATCTGGGAATTCCCCATAGGATAATCGCAACGGTAGTCACGAGCCCGACAATGGAGAATATCGCTCCATAGTGCGTGCGATCACTCACTTTGTACCAAACCGATAGGTTGTAATAGATGCCAAAGAGTATCTCGCTCGCCATCACTATCGGTACTACCACAAGTCCGCTATAGTAATCGGGGGAGACGATGTGCTTAAAAAAATCGATGCCATACATTACACCGAGAAAGATGAGGATTCCGAAGAAAATGAAGTAGTTCATCGCCACCCGATAGGCATCCTGCCCGTCCTTTTCCTTCATCTTGGAGAAGACAAAAGGGTCGTATGCAAATCGGAAGGCTTGGATGAACATCACCATCACGACTGCTATCTTGAGATTACCACCATATATACCGAGCTGTGTCATTCCCTCTACCCTATCTGGATAGAGATAAGGGATCAATATCTGCCCGGCCATCTTATTAAAAATTCCCGCTAGTCCCAATAGTACCAACGGCATGGAGTAGGATAGCAGTGGGCGAACCAGAGCCTTGTCAAAGCCGTATCTCGCATCTTTTAGAATAGGAGCCATAGCAAGGCACTCGATACCAGAGGCGAGAAGATTGGAGATAAAGATATATCCCACTCCGAAGTCTGGCTGATAGAGCCATTCAGGTAGCACTATCCCTCGAGATAATAGCCAAGGGAAAAGGACAAAGAAGAGTAGATTAAAACCGATATTGAGGATGATAAAGAGGAATTTATAGAAGGCAAACCTCAGCGGTCTACGCTGATACCTGATGTAGGCAAAGGGGACAGCCATTAGGGCGTCGAGCATCAAGATGACCACAAACATCGTGATGTACTCAGGATGATTGGCATAGCCAAGCCCTGCAGCGACATCATGACCAAAGAGTATCCCTAGCAGACCAAATAGAGCCACTGCAATGCCTACTAGTTTTGTCGTTGTCGCAAAAACCCTCTTGGGCTCCTCGTTTGTATTTATGAAGCGGAAGAGCCCAGTTTCCATCCCTAGAGTAAGTAACACGAGTACGACACTCACCCAAGCATACAGATTGGTGACTATGCCGTATTCTGCACTATTTGCCAGCACCCTTATGTAAAAGGGGGCTAGCAGCCAATTGAGAAACTTACTGATAATGTTGGTCGCACCGTAGATGACGGTGTCCTTTGCCAACCCTCTCATGCCTGATGCCATGCGCCCTTACTCTAAGTCGTCAAAGAAATCCTTGGCTCTATGGGGGCGAAACACCTTCCCTAAGTGTTCGTATGCCAATCGAGTCACCTCTCGTCCTCTAGGTGTACGCTTCATGAACCCCTCTTTGATGAGAAATGGTTCGTACACATCTTCCACAGTCCCTGGGTCTTCTCCGATGGCTGTAGCGATGGTGCCAATCCCCACAGGACCGCCATCAAACTTGTCGATAATCACGTTGAGTATCTTATGGTCTATCTGATCCAGACCATGCTTATCTATATTCAGAGCCTCCAGTGCATAGGTGGCGATGTCGTGGTGAATCTTACCTGTCCCTTTGACCTGTGCATAGTCGCGGACACGTCTCAGGAGTGCATTGGCGATTCGAGGCGTACACCGACTACGTTGCGCAATCTCCTGCGCTGCCACTTGATCGCAAGGCACTCCTAAAATACCTGCGCTCCTCAACACAATCCCTCTAAGCGTCTCACTATCGTAGTACTCGAGGTGCATGTTGATTCCAAATCTAGCTCTTAGCGGGGCGGTAAGTAGGCCACTCCGAGTAGTGGCACCAATTAAAGTAAAAGGGTTGAGATCAATTTGAATGCTTCGTGCTCCAGGACCTTTGTCTATCATTATGTCGATGCGGAAATCCTCCATCGCCGAGTAGAGATACTCTTCCACTACAGCAGGCATACGGTGTATTTCGTCTATAAAAAGCACATCATTAGGTTCCAAAGAAGTGAGCACCCCGGCAAGGTCACCCGGTTTGTCCAAGACAGGACCCGAGGTGACCTTTATACTTACCCCCAACTCATTGGCGATAATCTGTGATAGGGTCGTTTTGCCCAGCCCTGGGGGACCGTGTAGTAGTACATGATCCAGCGACTCTCCACGCAATTTGGCTGCCGCCACAAATACCTGAAGGTTTTCTACCACCGATGGTTGCCCTCGAAAATCGCCAAAGGTAGCAGGGCGAAGAGCGAAGTCTTTGTCCTCCTCCACACGTACCAGCTGATCCGCAGGAGTATTGCCCCGCTCCACACCACGGATGTCAAACTCCTCCAGCCCCTCAATAATCCTCTCCTCGTCCTTCATCATCAGTTTATGAAAGTAGTTCGAAGTCCAGCTGTCTACGCTCTAGATCGGCACGTGCCACACGGACGGTCACCTTGTCGCCCAGCGAAAAACGACGCTTGGTATTATATCCAACCAGAGAGTAAGTGCGCTCATCTAGTTCATAATAGTCATCGTCCAAATCTCGGATGGGCACCAAGCCCTCACAGCTATTAGCCTTGAGCTCCACGAAGATCCCAAATTCCTTCACCCCGCTGACTACACCGTCAAAGACCTCCCCTAGGTGACCCTGCATATACTCCACTTCCTTGTATTTAATCGAGGTACGCTCCGCCTCAGACGCCTTGCGCTCCTGATCCGAGTCATACTTGCATATCTCCTCCAATTCCGCCTTGTCCATGCTCTTACCTCCAGCCATATAGCGTGTCAGTAGCCTATGTACCATCATATCGGGATGCCTGCGGATTGGGCTCGTGAAGTGTGTGTAATACTCAAAGGCTAACCCATAGTGACCTATATTGTCGGTCTGGTACACCGCCTTAGCCATAGTGCGAATCGTCAGCGTCTCGATGAGCTCTGCCTCGGGCTTACCCTGTACCTTCGCCAGTAGATCATTGAGATTTTTGGCAATCATATCGGGAGTCCCCGTAGTCCTCAGTTTGTAGCCCAGTCTCCCCACAAACTCCGCTAGATCAGCTAGCTTCTCCGCATCAGGTGTATCATGCACACGATAGACAAAGCTGGGTGCATTCTCGCCTCTGAGCGTAGCTATATGCTCAGCTACCGTCCTATTGGCAAGTAGCATAAATTCCTCGACGAGCTTATTGGAATCGATAGGATGCTTTAGATAAACTTCTAGCGGCTTGCCCTGCTCATCTAGTCTAAATGCCATCTCTGAGCGTTCAAAGGCGATTGCCCCCTCGGTCATCCTCTGCACCCGCAATTGCTTGGCTAATCTATTGAGCGACAGTATAATTTCACTTTCTTCGTGCAGTTCTCCCTCGATCATTGCCTGAGCCTCCTCATAGGATAGACGGGCATCACTATGTATCACCGTACGAGTGATTTTGTAGTCCAAGATTTGGGCATTGTCGTTCATCGTAAAGATGACCGAATAAGCCGGGCGATCCACATTTGGTCTAAGCGAACAGAGGTCGTTGCACAATCGCTCCGGCAGCATCGGCACTGTCCTATCCACTAAGTAGACACTTGTAGCCCTACTTGCTGCCTCTCGGTCTATGATGTCATCAGGTAGTACATAAGCGGTCACATCTGCAATATGCACACCTACCTCCCACCTATCCTTTCCAAGCGGCTTGAGCGAAAGCGCGTCATCAAAGTCCTTTGCCGTCTCAGGGTCAATCGTTATCGTAGGCACTTCTCGATAATCCAGGCGCTTATATTGCTCGCTAAATGCCATCTGTTCATCCAGTTGATTGGCGTATAGCTCCACCTCCTCTGGGTAACTGAAAGGCAAACCATACTCCGCAAGGATAGCGTGCATCTCCGTATCATTGTCCCCCGGTTGGCCGATGACCAATAGTACTTCACCTAGCGGATTCTTAGCTCTTTCAGGCCACTCTAGCACACGTACTACCACTTTCTCCCCATCCTTAGCCCCATTGAGCTTATCCATCGGGACAAAGATGTCATTGGCGAGTTTATTACTCTCAGTGAGTAGGAAAGCTACGTTATTTTTTATGGAGATAACCCCTACAAAGTTGGCTTCAGCCCGCTCCAATACCTCCACAATTTCCCCCTCAGGCAACTGCCCACGGCGAGTCGCCAGGCGGTTCATCACTACCCTATCTCCATCCATCGCATTACCGGTATTACGCTCAGCGATACGGATGGGTTCACCGTCTCCGTCCGGGAAAAACATATTGTGACCCTTCCCCGATTTGCGACGAAGCACACCCTCCATCTTCTGTTTTGGCGGTAGATAACGGTATCTATTGGGCATGCCATCAGTCACCAATACCCTTTCTCTCGCTAATTGTTCCATCGCTTCACGCACCATCTCCACAGCAAGTTCGCCCTCAGCTCCTACGCCGAGTGCTACTTGGCGGTAGTCCGCTGCCTCTCCATTACTATTTCTGAAATATTGTAGCACCAACCCCCTCACTTGTGCTACACTCCGCTTATTGCCAGATGGTATGGTTTCCCTCCTATTATGTTTGCGATTTCTCGGAGTACTTTTGCTAGCACTCCGTCCTCGCTTAGCCTCTACTTTCCTTTTCTTACTCA
>JAEWZH010000022.1 GCA_023395395.1 Bacteroidota bacterium
TCAAGACTTCCATCGTAAGTCTTGAGGGCAGACCCAATGGAACATCCACAGAAGTATTTGAACAGGAACTTCAAGCCTTGACCAAAACCTTACAATTGGTCTTAGACGACCACATCAAGTGGAAAAAAGAGCTTACGGAGGTAGCAATTGTATTGGGGAAACGCATCGCAGAAATCAAAAATGGGCTTGCGAATAGCACCAAGGCAAGCAACGAAGTGGTTGCTAAGTTAGAGGAAAGTCAAAGCACTCAAACTCCGTCAATTACCAAGAAGTACTTCTTACTTGATGCTAAGCGGTGGATTCAGTGGGCTATCTGGGGAATACTTGTCCTCATAGTAGCTGGCTTTTTCGGTTGGAATATCCTCTTGCATAAGACTAACCAAAGTCTCAATGACTACGCCCTTCGATACCGAATACTAAGAATGGAGCACTCTATGAGCAATGACTCTTTTGCACTGTTAGATAGTATCTTTGTCACTCACCGATCAGAAGTCCAAATAAATCAACTCAAAGAGCGAGTCATCAACTACGAAACGGCTATCCAAAGGCAAGCCGAACTACTCTACCAACAGCAACAACTCTCTGCCGAACAAGAGAAAGTCCAACAGCAACTAAACCAATAACAACAGAGCGGCCTGATTTCTCAGGTCGCTCCGTTTTTCATTATTTAATGTAACTAATCACCCCTCTCTTGAGTATTAACTAACCAATAGCCACTACGACGGCCTCCTTTACACTCCAACACACCCTTTTAAGGGAGTATGATGGTTAGCGATTTCACAGTGCGCTCCAACCTACCGATATACGCTGCCATCTCTTTCTGCATCGCTTTTGGTCTTCCTTTGATAAAGTCGAGCAGTGCAATCTCCTCCAAAGTGCAATCCAAAGTGCAAAAATTGCACTTTGAAACCTTCTCTGTTGCACTTTGAGCCATCCCCTCTATGCCTAATACTTCGTTTGGAAGTAAAAAGCCAATAGAGGCATCTATCTCCAGCTAAACAGTTCCTTCTCTCCAAAGACTCCTCCGACTCCATACGCCAACTCCGCCACCAAGTCAGCAACTACGAACTCGCAATCCAACGCCAAGCCGAACTCGCCCTCCAGTAACAATGACTTATGAGAGAACGGAAAGATGTTCAAAAAGTGATAGTAAAATAATCGCGACTACCGTCACATACAAACATCTGTGAGGGTGGTTTAGTGAAAAAACTACCAAGTAATAAACTTGTCGACAATTGCTTGCTGCTCTGTAGCGGTACGCATTAAGTATATGCGTGTAGTCTCGATACTCTCGTGCCCCATCAAGTCTGCCAGCAATGCAATATCATTGAAAGCCTCCAAGAAGTTCTTGGCATATCGATGGCGGAAAGAGTGAGGGTGCATCACTTTAGGATTGATTCCCCATTGATGAGCAAAGCGTTGTAGTTTATGCCGAATGGCGCGTGGAGTTATCTGTTTTCCTTGTTTGTCTAAAAATAAAAGCCCACACTCTTTGTTAGCTCGTAGCAACCAGGATCGAGTCTCTGTACAGAGATCGTGAGGGATAAAAATCCGACGAACCTTGCCCCCTTTGGTGTAGAGATCCAAGTATCCAACACTTACATGCTCTGCTTTGAATTGTACGATCTCGCTCACTCGAGCTCCCGTAGCCCCTAAGAAGCTAATAAGGAAATACCACACTTCTTCTTCTGTTGCTTTGACTTTTGCCTTGAGGTATTGGTAATCAGCATTGCTAATCACATTTTCGAGATAGGTTCTCTGTTGTATCTTGAGTGACTTAAGGCGAAGATGAGGCTTCCCGATGAACTCCAAGTATTTGTTAAGTGCTTGAATGCGGAGATTTACAGTCTTGGGCTTGAATCGTTCTATTTGCTCTGCCTTGTAAAGCAAAAGATTCTCGCGATTGAAGCAGTCGTATTTTCTTACAAAGTCTTCCACTGCATAGAGATAGGCTGTGATCGTATTGTCCGATAATTCTTCTTTCTTGAGTTGTAACCTAAATGATTTTATCATATTCTTGTTTTTGTATCTAAGTAATATCACACAAAAAGTTTGCCGATTTACGCTATTATAGGCAACCCGCCATATCAGCTAACTGTTGCAAAGAAGGATACAGAGAACGGACAAAAGGCTGTTATAAATATATTTCAGCATTTTCAGACTCTTGCTGATAATCTTGCTCCCCGTTTCTCGTCATTCATCTATCCTGCTGGTCGGTGGATACATCGTTCGGGGAAAGGCTTGGCTGATTTTGGCTATAGGCAAATCAATGATGCCCGCCTCGCTCGGATCCACTTTTTCCCAGAATCCGCGGATATTTTTCAAGACGTTGGCATAGCCGATGGACTCTCTATTGTATTCAAGGATAGAGAAAAGAACAAAGGAGGCTTTACCTATGCTTATACTAAGGGGGGAGAAACCATAGAGGTCCAGATGTTCAACCCAGGCGAGGTCTTGATGGCACTCAATCCTATGGCGGAGAAAATCAGTCAAAAAATACAAGCCTTTGTCCAAAAGGACTTTGATTACATCTTCAATTCGGTGTTACCTCGTAGTCTCTTTTCCATAGAGAGTGACTTTGTTGAGAAAAACCCCGACTTAGTTCGCCCATATCAAGAAGGAGAGGTGCTAAGCAATGACGAAATTAAGCTCTTTACCAACGACAAAGCTGGGAAAGCAGGGCGTGCAAATTGGTATGTGGCAAACAAAGCAGTGATTACAACGGGCATAGAACAGTTATATCGCTGGAAAGTAGTTGTGTCAAGTGCTAATGCTGGCGGACAAAAACGAAGCAATCAAATTGCAGTACTTGATAACCGCTCTGCCTTTGGTCGATCTCGTGTAGCACTCAAAACTTTTGATACAGAGGAGGAGGCCGTGAACTTTTATACTTACTGCCAAACTGACTTTATTCGCTATGCTTTCTTACTAACGGACGAAGCTCTCACCTCTTTGGGCAAACTGGTTCCTGATCTCCTAAATTATAGGAATGAGAATGGATTGATTGACTATTCGGAAGATGTGAATGAACAGTTATATACCCTTTTCGGTATCAATGAAGAGATGCAGACTATCATTCGTAAAACATTAGCTGAATGATAATCAGAAGGAAGTACGTCCAAACAACAAGTTTGGACGTACTCCCTTTGCTTACTCCATCGATCGCACTTTTTCTTCGATAAAGTTAATTTCTTCAGGCGAGAGCTTGTATTTGGCATAGAGCTGGCAGTCGATATTCGCAATGCTCTGCGTCCAGTCGATGTCCGAGGCATCGGTAAAGTCTTGCTGTGGCACCAGCCGCCAAGTTTCCTTCGGGTTATCTTGCGTTGCCTTGAGGATACCGAGCATCGTTCGAGCAAACTTCGTCTTGATATATTTGAGACAAGCCTCCGCCTCCACCAGAGTATGGAATGCCCCAATACTGATAAAAGTGTCGGTATAGCCGATTATCGGCGTACCGATTATCGGCGTACCGATTATCGGCGTACTAAGCACTTCCCCGATTGCCCCCGAGCCATTGCTCTTGGGGACAATCACCTTGTGCTTAGCAAAGTTATCTGGTTCGGTAATATAACCACGTTTGACCCACTTGTAGCATCTTTGGTTATTAGATCGTCCATAGACACGCACCATGGTGGATTCCTCTAGACATTCATCCGTAAACAGCTCTGGGAATACCTCAAAGACATTTGCCCCAAGACTGTATTTATGTCCTGCACTCTGTCGCCTCTCTAATTCGGGATGCTCTTGATACAACAGATCTGTTATGCGATATAGTTCACGAGGGGCAACAAGCTCTGAGAATGGCTGAGGCTTGCTTTGCTCCACCTTATGTAATATGTGCCTAAGCTCTTCAAATGCAGAAAATAGTCCAATCGGCTCAAAGGATACAGTCTTATCCCAATAGGAGGTAGCCACACCTCCCTTAATATCTACCGTAGGGAAGACCTCTGTACTATTCGCCCAATAGCCCACCACCTTGTAATGCTTGTCTGCAAGCATCTTATCATTCCACTTTTTGGGCGTTTTCCCTGCATTAAACAAGAATCGAGCGGGGTGGATAAGTGTACCCTGTGGAGCAAGGCTCATGGCAAGGTCAAAGAATCTGTGATATATTGGGTCTGATCCATTCCCTCTCCCCTCATTTGTCACTTGATATGGCGGGTTGCCTATAATAGCGTCTATCTTCATATTTTCGTTGTTGTTGATTTTCCAAAATCTTTTTCCCGATCGAAGCATATTGACGACGCTTTCGGGATGATTTGTAATGTTTTCAATAAGGTCGGGATAATACTCGGCATGCACTGTCACCTGCCGGAAGCCACGCAGGGTGCGCATCGTGATAGATCGTGCCATTGGCGTTTTGCAAACGACAAAGATATTTTCTTCAAGAGTTCTATCCCAAAGCATAAGAGCAGAAGTTCTATTCACCTCGCCATACTTCTCTTTCGCTTCCTCAAGCCTTGTTCGATAAATATTGTAAGTGGCATAGAGAGGATAGAGACCACTTTTCGAATTAATCTCTAAGATGACACTTTGAGGATGAAATACTTCGCTGGTAATGCCCTCATGCTCTATGAAACGAGGTGGGTCTATTGGGTTTGTATAACTCTCGTCCATAAAACAATAGCCCCCCAAACTATCAGCAAGGTGCATATTGACTACTCGCCAAGGTGTAAGCACCGTCTCCTTGTCAGGATTGCGAAAAGTAGCAAAGATACATGCTAATCGAGCTATACGTTCTTCGATAGTGAACTTATCTGCCATTCGAGCCATTTCCCGTATGCGTTTACCTGCTTCTCGAAATACATCAGGGTCGTAATAACGCTTAAACTTACGGAACACTTGTTTGGTCACACCTCGAGGCATAAACTCCTCCCATGACTGTTCGTCTACGAGATTGGCAAAATTGTCAATGGTCAATTCTTTGTCCTCGTCCTTCATCTCTGCCCCGTAGAGCATAAGGGGCATACGAATCGAGATACCTCTGAGGATAGAGATAGCTTCACGGCGCTGGTCGCCCTTGGCTTTGAGTTCGTCGAGTCGCTTTTGTTCCTCCGCTGTGAGGTCTTTCTTTTTCTTCTTTTCGAGACGTTCTTTCTCCTCGTACTGCTCATTCGTCAGTCCTTGGCGATTGATATCTATGTCGCCCACCTTCGGCATTGCCTTCGTTTTGCCAATAATGCCCTTGAGGCTATCAAACTCCTGTAGGTCTACCTCGGTAAGTTTGAGTAGTTCATCGTTGTAGAGGGCACCGTTCTCAAAACCATCTTGTACTACCTTCTCTATCTGTGCCCGCTTAAGCTGCGCGAGCATAGTTTCCACCTTATATTGTTTCATTTTGCTACCCTCGATGGCAATGATTGGGCAGAAATTGAGGAAATCACCTAAAACTTTGCGATCGTTCTCGCTTTGCTTGCCTACCTTGTGCGACACTTTTGCCGCCTCTGCAAGGACTCGCAGCGTGCGGTCTGGAGCGAAGTCGAAGGCATAACAGTCGGTCTTCATGCGTCCATTATGGGTATAGGGAGTCTGCACACGGAAGATCGTTTGCATATAGCCTGCTGCCGAGGTACTGTACGAACCAGCCATCATAAATACACCCGTCCAAGGCTTGACACTTACGCCCGTCGTCAGTCGTCCACATGAGAGAGTAATCGTATAAGTATCGTCTGAGTCTTTGCCAATTGCCTTATTGACGAGTTCAAGAGCATCGCGGTTCTCCTCCTCTTCATCTCCATCACCTGCGACATTGACGACCTTAAAGAGACCAAAGATCGGGTGTTCGTTCAGTTTACGACTAAGAGCCTTGGCTGCTTTTACTCCTGGCAATATCCATAGAGTATGACGGAATATCTGTCGGAATTTCTCATTGGAATACGGGTAAAGAGAGTCCTCATCGTCTCTAGTCAGTAGAGATAGGAAGTGGTCTATGTCTTTATTGTGTACAAAGCTACCGTCTTCTTTGGTGCGGAAGAATTCTCGGAAGTTGAAGGCTTTCTCCTCATCACTATAATCGCTCATTAGACGACCAAGGTCATAAGTGTAGATATGTATTGCAGGCAGGGATGCATAAGGATTGGTATCGCCAAGATGATTGATCTCCCAGTCCACTTTCGCTTGCTGCTCCATCACATAGTCCCATGTAAAGACCTCATTCTCCTTGTGATCATCAAGGAGATTGAAGGGCGTACCTGAGAGTCGCAATATACGAGTCTCCTTGCCTACGAGTTGCTCCAAAACCGCTTTTCCAAGCTCTGTCTGCGTCCCTTCGTGAGCCTCATCTACAATAACCAAGTCCCACGAAGTGGAGAATACCTCATTATTTTTATCAAACTTACCGCCTACCTCTTTTGAGCCACGCATATCTTGCATAGAGGCAAAATAAACATACCTCTTACCGCGAGCAGCTAGAGCCTGGAGCGAAGCAAAGCTCTCACCCTTATTATGCGAACCATAGTGCCATTCGGGGTGGTCATAAAAGGTTTTACCAAAGTCTTCGAACCAACTCGCATCCACCACAGGGCGATGTGTGATAATGATTGTACGAACCGCCTCCATCTCTCGAGCAACACGCAGGGCACAGAGTGTCTTACCAAAACGCATCTTGGCATTCCATAACATTTGCTTACCTCTACGGAATTGCTTCAGCGTTCGCTCGACTGCTTCTTTTTGTTCAGGACGAAGAATGATCGGATTGTTCGAGTGGGTCACTTCGCTTGCACTTAGACTATCTTTGCCCTCCTTGATTGTCGCTATAGCTCGCCTCACAGTATCTAGGTCGCAAGAGTACCATTCGGTAGCACCTGCGAACTCTTTACGTTTGACCCCAGAACGCTTCAAAACGCTATGTACTTGTTTATCGTCGAATGAGCATACTTGATCACCTTTAAAATAGATTGTTAGCTCTGTGTGTAGGAGTTCATAACTGATACCTGCAGTCTTGGTGTACTGATCGATGCGTGCTTTGGCAGCAGCATTAAGTACCTCACTATTAGGCTCTGTAGAGGAAGAGCCTACATCTCCAAGAGTAGTTTCACCGATTTTAAGGCTACCCTCGTGCTGTTCGTCCGCAATAGCAAATACATAAATAAGCCGTGGTTTAAGAGATGATTCAAAAGTTGCCATAGTTACATGTTGTGTTTAATAAGATCTATAAACCGAATCTTGCGATTATTTTTGCCTGTCTTGGGATCTTTGCAACCCCATTCTCGAATGAGACAGTGCGTCCCATTGTGCCCATTGACTGTTTCATTCTGACAGCCAGTGCAAAATACAGTTCGTTCTACTTCTTCAAATAGGTTTTGTTCTATAACGACTTCGTTGTGTTTACAGCTATTAGGTACAACGCCACGCAGGCCGTCCATCTGAAAGACGTTCCATGCAATGATATAGGCAATATACTTCATAGAGCGGAGTTCGGGCTGCTTGCCAAATTTTTCTATATAATATTCAATAAAGGTTATCAACAAGGCTTCCCTTGCAAGTAAAAGATTGTCTCCTTGCCACTCAAAGGCATAGATGTGTTTATACGCTTCCTGCGCCATTTTGAGCCATTCCCCCGAGCTATCTGTATTCTCTGAGACAACTCGCAATTTTCTATCGAGCATACCGATACGCTGTGAAATAGGAATAAACTCTCCTGTCGTCGTATCATACCTACTTGCAAGATAAGGAGCTTCTCCACAGGTAATTTCCATCCGAACGGAGCGTACATAATCCTTCCAGGTTTTCCCTTGAGGAAAAGTTATAGGCTCAACAGATGAAGTCCAAGTTTTTCTATCTGGATATTCAACATTAAATACGTCCTTACGTCCAAACCATGCTTCGTCGACTAGGTTATTTTGTGCATTACAAACCCAAGAAGGGGTAAATACCTCTGCTTTATCTTTAGTTCGACTGATTTGCTCCTCTTTACTCTTTAATACTCGTGGCTGAATGAGATTGCCATTATCTCCTGTGATATTCTCTATCGTAATAGGAGAGTAGTAATCATACCCCTCCCCCAATTGCTCATAGTTATCAGTTGCCCAAAAGATGTTCTTTTGGGTTGTGTGATCTTTAAGCAATAACTCCAGAACTGAACGGAACTGGAGCAATAACACATTCTCTCTAATATCAATACTCATCGAGTTGTTCATTATTTTGGCAACTATATATTATTGGTCTCAGCCAATCCAGAATCACATATTCATTCGCGAATTAACTACTATACACAAATCTAATCAATAATCTCGACTGCATATAACGCATATAATGCTTCATTACTCATCAGATTTGTTTTTTCGATACTTTGCTCTATTTGCCGAAGTTCTGCCAACTCTCTTTGTTCGTCATCCATTAGAGCTCGCTCTTTACGGCGGAGACTACATGCTTCGTACTCTCGTTCCAGCTTGGCTTTCATCTGTGCATTGGAAATTTCTTTACCGCCATATTTATATCTAGTCTATTTAATTATTTCTCAAAAACTCACATTCACTACTTTGTTACTCTCCCCGCTTTTTGATGCCTCTTTTCGCTTGATTATTGAGGGAGGAGATAGTATCTAAGTAGGCTTTCTCCACATCGTCCAAGTTCTTAGCTTTGTATTTGCGGTACTCACTTAAGGCTTTTGCTTCCATCTGCTTGTGAGAGATTGATCCAGCATTATCAAGCACATTCCGACCTGTAGTGGATAGTATGCGATCGAGTTCATCCACATAGTTTCGCATGGTCATTGGGCGTTGTTCTATAGCGTTAAGCTCCGCAAGATCAAAGTAAGCTGATACAAGGTTATTCAGAACCTTGAGTTCTTGCTCAGAGAGATAGTTCTTAGCAATCATGGCCTCTGACTGAGTAGGCTGATTGCCTTTGAAATTGGTCATCCCTGCGAATGGCTTGTTGCTATCCACTCTGTAGTATATCACTTCGCTAGCGGTATTGCCATGAGCCGCGTAGTGCAGTTTGTTCTGCACAATCTTAAAGAAAGAGATACTCTCACTACTCTTCGGGTCATAGTCAATCGCAGTCGCGTATAGGTCGAGCACTTGTCTGTACATCACCTTTTCACTGCTACGGATATCACGAATACGATCAAGTAGCTCCTTCCAGTAATTTCCCCCTCCAAGGTTTTTCAAACGGTCGTCATTAAGGGCAAAACCCTTGATGATGTATTCTTTCAAAACCTTCATTGCCCAGATGCGGAAGTGCGTACCACGCATAGACTTGACACGGTAGCCTACTGAAATAATCACATCCAGATTATAATACTCCACAAGGTACTGCTTACCATCTGAAGCAGTTGTTGCATATTTTGCAACAACTGAATTTGGGTCTAGCTCTCCCTCTGAAAAGATGTTTTTTATATGCCTTGAAATTGTTGACTTATCTCGGTCAAATAGCTCTGCCATCTGGTTGAGGGACAGCCAAACAGTATCGTCTTCAAGCTGAACCGATAGCTCAGCAAGTCCATCAGCACTTCTATATATGATTACTTCGCCTTTATTCATCTGATTGGGGTCTTTTTGCGATACTTTGCTCTATTTGCCGAAGTTCCGCCAGCTCTCTTTGTTCTTCTTCCATTAGAGCCAGTTCTTTACGGCGGAGATTAAATGCTTCGTACTCTTGATCTACTTTGGCTTTCATCTGTGCATTGGAAATGGCACCACTACCTTTGAGAAGGTCTTTATTTTGGAAACTCAAGAGGGCATCAACATTACTCCGCCAATAGTCTAAAGTCAGGTCTTTACGTTCTTTGACACGTAGCTCTGCAGAGTCCAGAAACAAAGTAGTAAGTCGATTGAGCGTATCTATCTCCTCCTGCTTTAGGTAATTCTTAGCTATGTATATATCTTGCTTTCTGAGCACAGAACCCTTCCAAGAGGTTAAAGCAATATTGGGTGCGTTGGCATCCGCACGACTCACAACTATTTCAGCAACCGTTTGCTGAGTAACTGCATAAAGGAGTTTATTCTGAGTTTCTGCGACGAACTTCTGCGTTGACTTGTCATTCTTGTCGTAGTCGCTACTCAATGCGAGCAAGTCCCTAACCTTTTGATAGAAACGCTTTTCACTAGCACGAATATCACGTATCCGCTCAAGAAGTTCATCAAAATAGTCTGGTCTTCCATCGGGGTTCTTTAGGCGGTCGTCATCCATGACAAACCCCTTAATCATATACTCCTTAAGGTTGTGATTCGCCCATCTCCTAAATTGCGTACCCCTCTTGCTCCGCACTCGGAATCCTATGGCTAATACCATATCAAGAGCATAGAAAGTTACCTGATAATTCTTCCCGTCTGAGGCAGTTGTTAAGTAATCCCTAACAACTGAATCTTCTGATAACTCCCTTTCTTTCAGTATATTAGATATATGCATACTGATATTGGGAACAGAGGTGGCAAAAAGTTCTGCCATCTGGTTTTGGTTCATCCAGATGTTACCATCCTTAGCATAGAGAATTACTCTTGCTTTGCCATCATCAGTATTGTATATGATAATCTGATTCTCTTCCGCTTGCATCACGATATTAGCTCTTTCCCTCCATAATAGCATTGTACTATAAACTTATCTGCACTCCTCAGCCTTCACAAATATACCCAATTCACACTACTTGACGGTTGATTCTGGAAGAAAGTTAATCGAGAGCAAGGCAGGTTAATACTTGATACGGAAGTAGTCGAGGAATGCTTTGTATTGGTCCTGGGCAGTAAGGCAGGTATCGATGAGGTAGCCCGGTGTCTGTTCCCATTGATCCAAGCCACGGTAATAAAACATCTTGAGTTCGTCTGTAATGATTTTTGGAAATCTAGCACACTCCCATTGGCACAGTATTTGCAACAATCATTACGATAATACAATTATATTTAACAAATAATCAAGATGAATAAAAAGGTTTATATTAGTGCTGATTATGATTGGAGCAGTGGAGACAGAGATGTCGTAGAAGAACTTAATAAATGGGGTACAGACAATTATCGTAAAGTTGATTTTATCGATATGTCTAAAGTGGTTTCAGGAAGCGTTTCCAGCTCTCCAGACTGTAGAGCTTGTGATTTAAAAGCGGAATTTAATCGTCAAATCAACGCATCATCTGCTGTTATTTTTGTCATAGGAGATAAAACAGGAAGTCGGACAGCTGGATCCTCTTGTGAGAGAAATCGAAAAGAATGGTACGAATGTTTATGTACTCCATATAAACAAAATGTAAATGGACCAAAGCTCTGTAAACACCAAAACACCTACTCTGTTGAACCTCACGAAGATACAGGAAATATTAATTCTTATTCTTACCTTCGACATGAATTTGAACAAGCTGTAAGAAAGAATAAGAAAATCATTATAGTCTATAACTCCAAAATCAAGCAAAAAAGCTGGCTACCTAGTTACATGTCCAATTACGAAGACATAGCTATTCCTTTTTGGATTGAAAACAGTAGAGGAGATAAAGTAGGTAATTACCATTTTATAAAGCAAGAGCTAGGCTATGAATAAATACTGGAAACAAATTTGTTCATACACGTTTGCTGTAACGACTGGGAGCTTTGCATTTATACCTGAGGAGTCTTTCAGTTTATTGATTTCATGGTCGTTTCTACCATCTTATTGGAATGAAACAGTAAATAAAATATTATTTTTAATACTGGTTGGATTGTTAATAAGCATTGCCATGTGTCTTTGGCAAAACTTTCGCAGAAAGATTACCTTGAAAGGACAGAATTATAAAATCACAATAAGATATGGAGACATTTTTGAATTGTCAAGTTGTAAGAAGGTTATAAGCTTCGACGAGTGCTTCAATACTGAAATAGGGAACGCCCCTCATGAAATAAAACCATCCTCCATCTGCGGGCAATTTTTACAAAGATTCCCAAATATAGATGTTAACTCTTTATTATCCGAATATCAGCTGAAGCCACAAAGGAAGCTTTCTGAATTTGGCAATAAAGAATGCTACAAGCTTGGAACGATTATACCTAATAATGAATATTTACTTATGGCATTTGGGAAGTTGAATAAAGATGGAAGAGCAACAATGGAGAGAGAGGAATACCTTGCGGCTTTAAGTGCCCTATGGAAAGAAATTGACAAATATGACACACAATCAGATGTTGCTATCCCAGTTCTTGGTGCAGGAATAACGAGATTCAAAGGAGAACTGCTTACACAACAGCAGCTGATAGATATTATAATTGCATCGTACAAAATCAGTCCTTACAAAATCAAATTACCAAATTCTCTTCATATTATTTGTAAAGAAAGAGAGGATTTTTGTTTAGATAAAATTGGCAATACATTATAGTCCTAGGAATATGCCTAACCCCTTGCGTATAACCAACAATATGAAGGTAAGTTATCCCTCCTCCTATCATCTATAACACTTTGCACATACACGTTAAATTCGTGATTTAAAGCATTCACACATATGTAGAGCAGGGAAGTTTGGGGAAGTGGAGGGAAAGGGGTAATTTTGTGGTGGAAGCGTTCTGTAACATGGTGGAGGTGAAAGGCTGTGGTTTAGTGAATTGTGCTGGATGGCAGGGCTTTCACAGAAGGAGCGAAAATTGGCGGTACAAAGTGGTGGTTGTAAGGGGCTGGAGCTTAGGCTTGTGTATTTGAAAAAGGGGGTGCCCCAATTGTTAAAAATCAGTTTGTACCGATTAAAACGCTAAAGGAGTAAGTATTAGTGGGGTATGTGTGTTGCATCGGCAAGTAATCGTTGATTACTAACCATAACGAAGCATCACCAAATATCACAAAGGCACTCATTGTGAGTGCCTTTTCTTATTTTCACGCGTCATGGGACAGTATCGTCCCTCTCTACGGAGAAGAAGAGCGGAGAGTTGCAAATGCAATTTACCGCTCTTTCTTTAGGTATTTAAGCCAAGCGTAGTGCTTACGATATTTGAGGTAGGTGAGATCGGACTGATAAAGGTATGCCTCACGCTCAAAGCTAATCTGACGATAGGCATTGCCTTTTAGGGGTAATCTAATCACCCATTCTAGTAGGTATAGGGCATAGAAAGGGACATATCCCAACTCTTTCATTTGAGCAGTATGGATGCGCTCATGATTGACGTCTTCTTCGGACACAGCATCCCTCCAACCCTTTCGGACTAGTATAATGCCAAAGAAATTGAGACACACGAAACCCTTAAAAGGAAGAAATCTATTTTCAATAAGCTTCACACCCCTCAGACATTATAAATCATTACTCGGCAATTTCTGAGAGTTCTAGCCAACGCAATTCGCTAAGATCCAATTCATCCTTTGTCTCTGCGTATAAAGCTCCTAGCTCAACTAACTCTTGTGGAGAAGCTACTCCGCTATTCATCTTGTCTTCAATAGACCATAGCTTTTTCTCCAGTTCCGGAAGCAAGGCTGTCAGCTGCTCCAGCTCCCTCTGCTCCTTATAAGAGAGCTTTTTCTTATCCCGTTCAGGGCGCTGTTTTACTGGTTCAAGCTTTTCTCCTTTCTGTTTAGATGCCCTATCCTCCTTTGGTGTATTGCGGTAATCGGTATAATTACCAGGGAAGTCACGCACCTTTCCTTCACCCTCGAGGACAAAAAGATGCTCAGTGATACGATCCATAAAGTATCGATCGTGCGAAACGACCAATAGGCACCCATCGAATTGGCTTAAGTATTCCTCAAGCACTTGCAGCGTGGGGATATCTAGGTCATTAGTAGGTTCGTCTAGGACTAAGAAGTTGGGCTTCTGCATCAAAACGGTACAGAGCTGTAGTCTGCGACGCTCTCCTCCACTAAGGAGCGACACATAATCTTGTTGTCGTTTTGGAGGGAAAAGAAATCTATTGAGCAATTGCATCGCGCTGTGTTCGGCACCACTTCGTCCCACCACATGTTCAGCGATATCGGTAACTACTTCGATTACCTTCTTCTCCTCAGGAAAGGTCGGCGGTAATTGTGAGAAGTAACCAAATCTTACGGTTTCTCCCACCTCAATGGTACCCGAAGTCGGCTCTATCTCCTGCATAATCAACCGGATGAGAGTGGTCTTACCAGCACCATTTGGTCCAATAATTCCTACTCGATCTCGACGAGCAAAGCTGTAGGAGAAATTCTTGATTATTTCAAGATTGTCATAGCTTTTAGATAATCCTCGAGCCTCAAAGATTTTCTTTCCAATATACACAGAGGCACTCTCCAAACGAGGTCCTTGCCGTGTAGGAATGCTTCTCAGACGTCCCTGTAAATCCTCAAAAGCATCTTTGCGATACCTCGCCTTGGTGCTCCGAGCCTTGGGCATACGACGCATCCATTCGAGTTCCGTACGATAGCGATTGCGGAGTGTCGCCTGCTCACTCTCCATCTGTTCAAGTCGCTCAGTACGCTTTTGCAGATACAGACTATAATTGCCTTCGTAGATATAAATCTGTTTGTCGTCAAGCTCCATAATGGTATCGCATACCTGATCGAGAAAATAGCGATCGTGGGTAACCATCAGTAACCCTGCACTAGAGGTCGATAGATAGTTCTCCAGCCATTCCACAGTCTTGGGGTCAAGATGATTGGTTGGCTCGTCCAAAATAAAAAGATCGGGACTACGGAGCAATACGGATGCAAGAGCAATCCTCTTAGTCTGCCCTCCCGATAGCCCTTGTGTGCTTCGATGAGGATTCCCTAACTCCAGCTGCGAAAGTAACGCCTGCAACTCTTGCTCGATATGCCACCCGTCATGTTGGTCCATAGCAGAGATTGCCTGGCTCAATCTATCTGCAACTCCGCTCTCTACCGCTGCTTCGTACTCAAGAATCACTTTCTGAAGATTTGGTGCAATCCCGCTTAGGCTTGCAGAAAGAATATCAGGATACGCAGAGAAGTCACTCTTCTGTGGAAGATAGGCAATTCTGAGGTCTTTCATAGTGATGATTTCACCACTATCAACGCTCTCTTCACCTACCAACATACGGAGGAGGGTGGTCTTACCTGCCCCATTGGGTGCGATAAGACCAATCTTCTGCCCTTTTTCAATTACAAACGAGAGGTGACTAAAGAGCTCGAGGACTCCGAAGCTCTTACTTAAATTTTCTACCTGTAGCAGAGACATTAGAATAGTATTGTGACTCTCCCCTGAATGACCACAAAGTCGATTCCTCTAAAGTTTTCGCCCGTCACGGCATAATTGCCGTGGAAATCCTTATGATGATCTAAATAATTGGCGTGCAGTGAGAAGCACAGATGATTTGTTGTCCAATAATTGGTAAAAACGCCATAGCTCATCCCTGCGATCCCCTTAATCCCTTCGTGGTCATTGAGATAGAGACCTGAAGCTCTTATTCCAAGCTCTAAAGCCTGCTTGCCATTATAAGGGCTACCGCTAAAGTCCCCACTACTGGTTTTGTATCCACGTGGGTTGCCCAATACATTGTAGCTAACACGCACATTCCATCCTGCAAATTGAGGATTAGAAGAATCATTTACACGGAGGAAATTAGTCCCAAGACCCTCGGCGACAAATAAAAAGTTCTGTTTTTGATAAGCAAGCTCCACCCCATAGTTAAGCTGGCTCTGTGTATTAGAATAGTTGTAGGTGATAAACTTTGGTGCCATAGCACCTGTCTCTATACCAATGGCTCCCGGGCAGACAACATTGCCATTTGCCATACGCATCCAATAGACATTGGAGCCAAGCTGAAGTTTCTCAAGGCGCTTATTAATCAAATTGTATGTGAATCGTCCTGCTACCCCGACCTCAGGCTGCTTCGGAAGACCGATTCCAATAAAGTCATTGAGGTTAGATGTGTATAGTCCTATTGCAGCATAATGCCTGCCACTAGTGCTATAGAGTGCGAGGCCAAAGCGACGAGACGACGCCATAGAAAGCCCCATTGGGGTATCCATTACCATTGCACTACCTGTACTGTAGTTTTTACTCGCTGGTCCTGGGACTTTCATTTGTCCAAAAGTGAGCTTCAGATTATCACTGAATTTATAATCAAGTAGCATATTGAGCAGGCGGATCTTGTTACCCGCATAGTTGACGTGAAACTGAAAACCCCAGTTTTGACTAAAGCTTCCAGATAGCTCTGTCTGGAGATTGGAAAACATTACACTTGGACTAATTCTAAACGGCTCATCACTCATGGTCGCTTGTCGGGTATCAAAGGTCGGCACAAACCCCACACCATCTAGAGTGTAAGTATTATTAATCTTTAGCCTAAAGCCCTTACTCCCTTTTATATTCAGTGCAGCATTCTCATAGGATACCGAGGAAGTGGACTGAGCCCAAACATTACCAAGCGAGGCAATCGTCACTACTAAGAATAGGACTATTCGTTTCATACTAATCATATATCATTATAGATTTATTACTATCGTTTATATAGCGTGATTAGAGTGAGCAACAGGTCAAATATCACCATCTGCACACTACCATTTTGTGCTACTTCCGTTCGAGCACTCTGAATTTCATCCATTACTCTGGGATAACATTCTAACGAAAGAACCTCTCCCACAGACTCAGCCTGTTGTCGGAGGGCAGAAGAAAGAAACTGCACATCGTGCTCCCCGTGCTGTAATGCCAATATTTCACGTAGTGCTGTAGGTAAAGTATCCAAGAGGGCTATCACTTCAGGGCGATCCAGTTTAGCCATCTCTTGAGCATATTCCAGAAATGCTTTAGGATTACGCGAGAGTGGCATCCAAAGTAGATTCAACGCATCGTTCATGCTTTGTACCTCTCCACTACTTTGCTTTAGTTGGAGTGCTCTATACAGATTTCCTTGAGCTAAATGCCCTATCTGCTCAGCCTCTTGAAGCGAAAATCCTTTTTTTGAAATTAAATACTCCACGAGTATTCTCTCAGGAATACTCGGGACGATCACTCGCTGGAGACGGCTTGTGATTGTTGGCAGAAGTTTTTGTGGTTCGTGAGAAACCATGATAAATACGACTCCCAGAGGAGGCTCTTCTAATAGCTTCAGTAGTTTATTAGCAGTCTCAGTGCGCATCAGTTCTGGTTTCCAAACCAATATCACTTGATACCTACTTTTGAAGGAGCGTAAAGAAGTAAAATGGATCAAACGTTCGGCCTCAGCCACCAGTATCTGCAACTGCTTGTTACCTGCCTTCTGTAGATTACGCCACTCCTCCTCTGAGAAGCGCTCTGCCTTTCCCATCAGTTCGATAAACAGATCCATGTACAAGTCGGAAGTGGTATCTTTAGTCTCCCCGCTCTTGATGACGGGGAATACCATACTGAGATCAGGGTGCTGAAGACGATCCATCTGCCTACACGATTGACATACGCCACATGGCAACCCCTCTGGCGTACGATCATCACAAAGTATCTGACGTGCAAGCACAAAGGCCAGTGGCAATGCTTCACTACCTTCCTTTCCGGTTAGAAGCAAAGCATGCGGCAACTGATTCGTCTGAAGAAGCGAACCGAAGTGAGTTACCAACTTTTCCTGCCCAAGAAGTTCCTCAGGCTTTGGCACAATCACCATGTTATTGGTCTTAAATAAGCCCGAAATCTGGCTTTCCTAGATTGATTGTCGCAGTAGGGTTTGCGTCCTCACTTGCATGGTAACGCATAAACTGACTACGTTGATACATAGTAGCATGATCAACCCGAGTCGCAGCGAGTTTGCCCTTAAACTCCTTGAGCTCATGATACTGTTTACGATCCATCCACTCAGAGAGAAATTGATTAGCTTCTCGAACTACTTCAGCTCCTCCCTTATACAATGCACTGCAATATTGTACTGCATCAGCTCCAGCCAGAAGACCCTTAACGAGGTCTCTCCCATTACGAGCACCATTGGATAGTGCAATAGAGAGATCCGGCACCCCTCCGCGAACCAATGCTGCAAATCTGAGGGTGTCTGAATAAGATCCTTCATGACTCAAAACCGCCCCACGGCAGATTGCCTCTTCCTCGATATCTATATCAGGCATAAATGTACGGTTGAAGAGTACCACCGCGTCAGTACCAGCAAGTTTGAGATCTCTTGCCAGGCGAATCACATTGGTAAAATATTTACTGAGCTTGATAATCAATGGAGTATGTGGCAGCACCTCACGTAGTCCCCTTACCATTTTGACCAGATCCTCTTCTGAGTCACCCCATGGTTGAGTCACCTTGGTTTCCAACCTCATCACGTTACACTCAAGCGCATCGGCACCAGCATCGATTAGCTCCTTGGCATACTTTATCCAACTATCACTTTTGTAAGCATTCACGCTAGCAATCACAGGGATATCCACCGCTTGCTTAGCCTCACAGATTACATTTATATGCGACTGCAGGGCGTGCTCCTTGACATAGTGTTGCAGATAATCCATGGCTGTAGAGTCGTGATATCCACCTGTCATCTCTTCTGTCATCTTGGTAATATCTTGCTCTATCTCCTCTTCAAAGATTGATTTTAGGACAATCGCACCAGCACCGGCATCCGTTAGCTCCTTAATCTTCTTGATTTCCTTAGTCAATCCGGAGCTTGCCACGATAAATGGGCTTCTCAATAGCAGTTTCCCTGCGTATAGTGTAGATATATCAGCCATATACACATATTAGAATTGTAATTTTACCATCTCCAACAAAGTTAGCAAATATTTGGGATTTCAGCGCATTATGTACAGGGCTGACAGGGGTAACGCATTAGAAATATCGTGAAATATCATGTAAAAGCAATATGGTACGAATCTATATCAATGCCATCTAATCCGCAAGCATAGGATCTGGTTTTTTGGATAGGGAGAGATCCCTGCTCTACACGATATTATTCGTGACGATTTTTTGACCTATACGCTATTCCGCTGACTTCGCTGCGATCGGAATCTATAATAGTGAAATTAGGAGCAGCTAAACCTCACTCCATAAAACTCGTACTAAAACGAATCTACAATAGTAGAAATTATAAGGAGTAGCTAAACACCCTTTCAGTTTCAATGCGTTCGGCAGAATCTACAATAGTAGAAATTATAAGGAGTAGCTAAACTTAGTATATATAAAAACCCGCAAGTATTAATCTACAATAGTAGAAATTATAAGGAGTAGCTAAACCATACTCTCGCAGTTTCTCGCAGTAGGTGATCTACAATAGTAGAAATTATAAGGAGTAGCTAAACGCAGCAGAGATGTACGAACTCAACAGATCTACAATAGTAGAAATTATAAGGAGTAGCTAAACAGAGCGTGCCTGGGACATGATCAGATGAATCTACAATAGTAGAAATTATAAGGAGTAGCTAAACAACCAGCGTGTCGTAATATGGGCGTTAGATCTACAATAGTAGAAATTATAAGGAGTAGCTAAACCTATGTAGATCCTATCTACATTCAGAATGCCATCTACAATAGTAGAAATTATAAGGAGTAGCTAAACATAGTTCTACAGAAGCAGATGGCTACATTATCTACAATAGTAGAAATTATAAGGAGTAGCTAAACCTTGCGAACGTCTGAGAGATGCGACACTCTATCTACAATAGTAGAAATTATAAGGAGTAGCTAAACTGTATGGGAGCAGAGATACAAGGACATATCTACAATAGTAGAAATTATAAGGAGTAGCTAAACTCCGAGAGGACACCATCCAGCATCAGGTCATATCTACAATAGTAGAAATTATAAGGAGTAGCTAAACGCCATTCTTGTAGTATACGTGCGATTCAATCTACAATAGTAGAAATTATAAGGAGTAGCTAAACATATAGCTTGGCTCAAAAGCGGTGCTGGAATCTACAATAGTAGAAATTATAAGGAGTAGCTAAACATGGATGAAGAACAACGAGGAGCGATACAAATCTACAATAGTAGAAATTATAAGGAGTAGCTAAACTATAGTGCTCTTGATGCTATTATAGAGAGATCTACAATAGTAGAAATTATAAGGAGTAGCTAAACAACCGCTACAATGCAGGCTTATTCGTATGATCTACAATAGTAGAAATTATAAGGAGTAGCTAAACACGCTAGTAAACAAACATGGGATCCATATCTACAATAGTAGAAATTATAAGGAGTAGCTAAACCAACAAGACAGGAGGCGAGGGGAAATAATCTACAATAGTAGAAATTATAAGGAGTAGCTAAACATAGCAAATCTAAATCCCCAAGACCATATCTACAATAGTAGAAATTATAAGGAGTAGCTAAACAACTATAATAGATAATAATTGCTATGTATCTACAATAGTAGAAATTATAAGGAGTAGCTAAACGTCAAGAGGTGTGTCGCTCTTGACAACATCTACAATAGTAGAAATTATAAGGAGTAGCTAAACGTAGTCTTCCCTACACCAACGTTACCAGAATCTACAATAGTAGAAATTATAAGGAGTAGCTAAACACACTAGGAAACTAGGATTGGAAAACATCTACAATAGTAGAAATTATAAGGAGTAGCTAAACAAGTGGGGTCTTTTATACGAGGATAACGGATCTACAATAGTAGAAATTATAAGGAGTAGCTAAACAAGAGAGTAGTAAAAGAGGATGGAAAGGAGGATCTACAATAGTAGAAATTATAAGGAGTAGCTAAACGTAAGAGCGCGTAGAGTGGATTAGAAACTTATCTACAATAGTAGAAATTATAAGGAGTAGCTAAACACTAACCGACTTCGGGTGGGAATACGTATCTACAATAGTAGAAATTATAAGGAGTAGCTAAACTATCTATAAGAGATAAAGCAGTGCGGAAAATCTACAATAGTAGAAATTATAAGGAGTAGCTAAACTGGATTAGTACCTGGGCGGAACGTCTTATCTACAATAGTAGAAATTATAAGGAGTAGCTAAACCCTGCCCTGCAAATATACTATATAGTCACGTATCTACCAATAGTTTACAATCAAATGTCTATGAACTAATTCTGCCCCCCTCTCTCCATTCCAAGATTTCGCAGAGAGTAAGTTCTTTAGTATTCAATCAGTTAGTACTATTGCCAGAAAACATAAAGACTGAGGTTTGTAAATTATAGATATACAATATCCTGATCTCGATGGATCGCATTACCATACTTTTTCAGTTTGACTGATGATACGTCAAAGATTATGACACTATCTGCACCGCCAAACTCTTTTGAGAAGAGTTCTTCTATTTTAGTAGTGAGATTATCCAAAATCCTATTGGTGTTGTTTACTTCATACACTGAATACTGAAGGCGAATAGCTCCATTTTTCGTCAGCATTTTTGCGAATCTGCTTCGGAGCTTATCATTACATATATCATAGCTAATTATAAGCATATCACAGATAAAACTGAGGATATTGTGTTACTGACTTTCTTCGCATGAAACAGCGATAATAAGACTGGACATATAGGAATACATCCATTTTATACGGAATCAATGCATCCAAAAAGATTCTCTGATAATCTCTGTTTTTCTCTCTTTTTAGACAATATTCTCCTTTTCTGATCTCAAAATCCTTTTCCGAAAATTGTCCCCTGTTAAATCCTGATCTCACTGCCTTGTCTACAATACACCTAAATGGTTCCATTATATCACAAACCAGTGACTTTCGTTTGAACCACAGCTTATGTAGTACTCCGATGTACAAATCAAAACCAAAAAGCCTTAGGAAACACTCTATATAGTTAAATAACAGTGTGTACCCAATATCCAACGTTGAATTAATCGCATCACACTTAGTACGAGGACGGCGAGCGACCCAATGCTGAGACTGAAAAAATGCTGAGAAGTAAATTTTTGAGGCAGCGCCTTCAATACCCATCAATTCACTATAACCAGAACATTGCATCACTTCAGGGACAAGTGTTTTACAACTCTCAATAGCCTCCAATGTTAGATTATCCTTTTTTCTAGTGTCCGTTAACGCTTTTATTTGATTAAAAATCTTATTAGCGATGACTTCTTTGGCAATTCTGAGTCCTTCATCTCCCAAATGATATTGTCTATCTCGCAGCAAATAATTTGCTTCTGCTGGATTGCTCCAGAAGAATACCGGACGCAAATTGGGTTTCATCACTACAAGAGCTACTCCGTTTCTCTGGCATTTCTCTATGAGTGGAGTAGTAATGGTAATATTCCCTATTACAAAAAGAGCCAGTATCTTCTGGAAAGGCATTTTAGTCAAGGTCTTCATCTTTTCTGTTTTGGCGACCCGCTCTTCCAAGAGGAGTTCTCCGTTACCGACTCTGAGATTTCTGTCTTGGACACAGTTGATAACGAATATTGTCCTAAATTCAATATCTTTACGAGTAAACATTCTCTTCTCCTGTTTTATCACATAAGTTACAATAAATACAATGTCTACATTTATTGGGGCTTATAACTATAGAGAGCGACGGATCATACATGAGATAGCGAGCAATGAATTGTTCAAATTCTCTCTGATCGTCTTCTGTAGGCAGTGGTATCGGTATCGTTTTATTGGTAGAGATCTCATAAAAGGCTAATTCGTCAATCCCGTATCCCATTTCTTTCATACAAAAATACTGTGCCCATAACTGGTAAATCTGCCCCCTATAAATATTCTTTAGTTGGTATTTTCTTTCTATCAATTTCCGCTCTTTCTGTCGATATACATCTATTTTCCCCATTAGGTGGTATCGTTCAGAGAACACAGGAAGGGAGAAGATGACATCTTTTTTCGTAGATCCAGATTTACTATCAACCGCTTCATGCGCAAAACGACCTTTGACCTGTGGTGTGGCATAGTACAGGTCTTCGTCCGTACTATGATATACGTTGTGAAGGTATATAGAGTACGGACAGAAGATAAAGTCATTCAGAGTGGAAATGAGGATATAATCAGTCATTTCGATACGGTTTCTTTTGAACAAAGTTCAGCCATTGTTGATTAGAAATAGCGAGTTTCACTTTCTTTCCAGACTCAGCTTTTCTGATTTGATCCATTGCCCAAAGACCTTTAAGTGCAATATTGTATGCGCCATTGGCGTCCGCATTATCAGGAAGATTTTGTTCAGCACTTCTGCTATCATAAAAAGCGCCAGTTTCATCCTGTACCGGAGAGATAAGGTAGTCTTCACTTGTCTCCTTTCTGCTATTACGCATCTGCACTATTAGCCTGAACAATTCTAGCAGTTGAGAGAAAAACTCCTTGCTATTCTGCCGTAGAATAGCGTCTTTGAGATCAAGAGTTGATGTATAGTCAACAGAGTGCAAGTCAAAAAACATTTTAAACTCACTCGTCAGATTAATATTTTTATAGTCCCTCTGGTTATTTTTGTCTGGGTTTCGGTATGTCATTATCCGACTACCATAGGTGCAAAGTGTCCAGTGGGTACGACTTCCCTCTGCTTTATTGGTAAAATGGCTATAGTCAAACTTAAATTCAAACCAGTTCATTGATGGGTTGAAAGAGATAGATTCAAATTTACCAAAGAATGACTTCGCTTTGGTTACACTTTCATACCGTGTGTCAAAAAGATTGACGAACCCAGTAACTGGATCTATTTTACTGGTATTCCATGCAGGGACATAGAAGAGGAAACCATTCTGCCTACCCATCTCTCTAAAACTTTTAAAAGGACTTGTTAGTTGATATGCTCTCAATAATCCTCCTGCCTCACATGCATCCAGTTTTTTATCAACAAGATAATTAAGCTTTTCTATGAGCTGTTTTTCGAACTGCTGATACACAGCGCTCTCTACTTTTTGGCGTCCGCGTTTAAATCCCATGTTAAGGTCTTCTAATACCACTATGGCATTATACTTGACCATGAGTTGAGTAACCCTATAAATCACTTGACTCAAATAACCTTGTTTCAAATCCTTAATTCCCTCTATGGTTTGCCAATTTTTTCGTTCATTTTGTCGTTGAGCATCCCTCATTTCGAGCAAATCATGATAGTTTGTCTTGTATTCAGTATCATTGTGATGGTTCACAATCTCATTAAGAGAAAACTGCTCCACTATATTTCCATGCCTGTCAATAACAGAGATATAGAGTAAGTGCCTCTCCCCCCTGTCGATGCCTATCACGTGTATATCCTGATTCTCTCTAATAACATCCTCAACCATGGTATTCACTTTATCCCCATTCTTGTTCTTAAAGTTCATGGTAATCGGCACATGAAATTGGAATTTGTCCACAGTATACCTTTTATCCTTAATAAGATCATACTCAAAAAGGCTTTCTTCACCTTGACCTAGTGTATTCTTTTTCTTAATGGGCTGGCGTGCTGGGTGTGTGGGGTAATCGTATTTCAAACTCTTTTCCCTAAAGAATACTTCCGCTTGTCCGTTTAGTTTGTAGACGATATCGGCTAAGTTGCGTTCATCGAAGAGCATCTTCCAGTACAAAGTATGCATATTAGGGGTCCCCTTGCTATACGACGAGAAGTCCTTATTATAAATCTGAAATAGATATAGTTTGCCTTCTTCTACTAGAGTGTTGATATACGATTCGGATACCTTCCGAAAAGATATTTTAAAACCCTGTTCCTCTACTTCTCTATAAAAGCCGGATATATCTTGATAAGAGGAGGTCTCAGAAAATGCGAAACCAAATTGACTCCAGTCTTCATGGATACTTATCGATTGTTTGAAAAAATCAATAAGTGCATGTAAATCGTTCTTATTAAAGTTTACACCTAACTTGTGAGTCCCAAGAGCATATTTATCTAAAAGTTCTTGACTAGGCTTAAATTTTTTTATCCCCTTCTTAGAAAGGAAAACTTTGGGAAAACTCGCATATGCTTTTGGGATTAACTTATAATCCATCTTTTCGTAACACGGTTTATCCTCAGGCAATTTACTGTCATCAAAACTTTTGTTGTGTTTCTTATCCATGATCGCGAGGAAATAATTGCCTTCCTTTCTGAGCAAAACAGTCAAGTAATCTTTCTCTTTGTTTCTATCCCAACCGTTGAGCAATTGGGCATTGCCAAAGTTAAGTTTTATTTTCTTCGTTCTATATCGCTTTTGGGTCAGATAGTTACGAACCTTATTGTAGAGTGGTATAATGGCATCTATCGCGTCACAGACGTAATTATACTCCCCATAAAATTTCTCATCTTTGTCTGGTTCTTCTCCTGTCCCTCCCAAAGGTTTAAGGAATCTCTGCAGATTTAATATGGTGTCTAAAAACTCCTTGATTAATGCAATATTTGCCTTATCATGAATTAAACCACTATCAGTATGATATGGATTACTGAGCAAAGAGTCAATTTTACGATATGCTAGCTGAATTTTACTTATTAGATCAGTTGTTGATCCGCTCTGATTTTCTATAGCCCCTATTTTTGATAAATATGTCTCGATACATTTATTGTTAGCTTCAGTCAATAGGGCGATGCATTCATCCAACACTGCAATGCTCAAACTCTTCTCTTTTTTCAGAGCATTATTCCTTTTCTCTTGATAATTAATGCTCTCTTTATCCTTCGATTTTGAAAGTAAGTCGTACGCACGCTCTCTGGCAATATTAATGGCATTCCAATCCCCAAATAACTTTTTGGAAATCTCTGTAAGCTGAGGATCATTCTTAATGTATATACGTGAAAGGTCATAATCTTTGATGGATTGGAGCAATACTCTTATCCTATCAAATATATCTTTAGATATCTCATCATAGAAATCCTTGAGAGCCCTGAGCAGGTCGTTGTCTTTTTCAAATACTTCGGGGAGCCACGATAGCTGCTCTCTGTCACTTAGTATTTGCTTAAAAAGTGGTCTGAAAAGAGGCAACCGGTGTTCTTTACTATTTTTCTGATTGTACAAATTGATACGCTCGTTGAGTCCCTTGATTTCCGTTTTTTCTTCTGAGACAATCTTCCCGATAATAGCATTGTATACTTCTATCCCATTTTGTGACAACACTTGTATAAAGTAGTCTACAGAGAAGATTTCATCTAAACTGCGTACATTCAGGTAACCTTTACTCGATAATTGTTCATAGATTGTAGCTATCTCCTTACTTAGGGGTTCTTTAATCTTATAGTAGACTTGAATATTGTCCAAGAACTTTGGAAGGTTTTCGTGTACAATTCGATAGGCAATTGCCGTAGACTGAGGTTCAGAAGAATAAATATTTTTCCGATTTTCGTAAAAGCCCATAAAATATGTAGTAAATCCCTTAAACTCAGCAAGGAGATCTCGATCCTCTTGCGTTTCCACAAACAATGGGAGCGTACTCTTTATCATCTCTTCTTTAAAGAGATTCCTGTATACTTTTTGGGCTTCTTCATTGGTTCTTCCCGTAAGCACCTTCTCAATTTGTTTTCTTAATGTCGTTCTAATTTCATCCAGTTCCTTCTCATTGTCTTCGGTGCGCTTAGATTCCTTGTAGAGCTCTACAAAGTCATGTAGAGAACGCAACATCTGAGCTTTGATATCAGTGTTATCGATGGACGAAAATGCGGAATCTATATAAGATTTGTGGTAACGGTCAATGATTTTCTTTACCTTTCGGTAGCTTTCATCACGGTGTTTGTCTTGCTCTAGCAACCCCGAGTTTTCGAAGTTTTTAGCTGTTTTTCCTACTGGTTTAAGTTCAAACCTCAGTGTTTTGCTCACTGGATACAAGTGGATAAATTGTTCTAGTCTGTTCATAAAATTAGTATTATCACATTAATTACTAAGCATATTGCTTGTAGACTTAACACTCTGTCAAATATATGAAAAAAAATCAGAAAAAAAACAATTTGATTAAACGAGGGATAAAAGATTTAGGCGTATAGGCCAAAAGAGTTGGTAGTTTTTAGGGGAAAGAATTAGCCTTATTCCATTAATCCGAAACGGAGCTAGCTCTGCAAAGATACCGCTAGTAAAGGATAGAGTTACAAATAAAACATGATAAAGAGGGGGGGGAGTAGGATTGTACTACTCCCCTTTGTCGTTGATGGGATTTGGACGATATCCCCTGTCCTCAAAACAAAAAACACAGCGTCCTTTACTGGAGATATCCCATTATGATTTCTAAACTATTCTATAAAGCCCTCTGTAAGCTCTATTTTACCAGTCGTTATCACACTCTTGGTAAGTTTTAAGAGATCTTGTGATGCTTTTATCTTAGGTCGTAAAATTCCTCTTAATACAATCAATGACATTAGATATAATTTAGCCCTTTCATGGCATCTTTCAATGTAGAATCTCTCTATTTCCGTGCCTTCGAAGATATCCGTGAACAAAAAAAGGAAAGATTGCCGGTACTATATGGCAATCTTTCCTCTGTAGCGAGACCGAGAATTGAACTCGGGACCTCATGATTATGAATCATGCGCTCTAACCATCTGAGCTATCTCGCCATCACCCGCAGGCGAGTGCAAAGGTACTAAAAATATCCGACCCGCCAAATAAATGGGTTAGATAATTCGCTTAATCAGCCCCTGCAACACATTGCCCGGACCATACTCTTCAAATTCGGTAGCTCCATCCTTCCTCATATTAAGCACCGTCTGTGTCCAGCGAACCGGAGCCGTGAGCTGTTTGATGAGATTTTCTCTGATATCCTCAGGCTCAGAGTGGGGAAGAGCATCTACATTTTGGTAAATAGGACAGCGTGGAGCAGAGAAATTTGTCTCCTTGATAGCTGCCTCAAGCTCCTCTCGTGCACTCTCCATAAATGGGCTATGGAATGCGCCACTTACATTTAGAGGGAGGGCACGCTTAGCACCAGCCTCCTTGGCAAGCTCGATTACTTTTTCTACTCCTGCGATTGAGCCAGATATTACTGCCTGACCAGGAGCATTATAATTTGCGAGGATGACCGTTTCACCCGTTACTGAAGCGCAAAGCTCTTCAACCTTTTCATCCGGAAGTCCAAGGATTGCCGCCATAGTAGATGGAGCCTCTTCGCAAGCCTTCTGCATCGCCATTGCACGCTTGTAGACTAATCTTAGAGCATCTTCAAAAGAGAGTGCACCAGAGACAGCAAGTGCCGTAAACTCTCCCAGAGAGTGCCCTGCCATCATATCTGCATTGCGTCCCTCTTCACTCACTATTGCAGAGATATAGGAGTGCAAGAAGACCGCTGGCTGAGTCACCTTGGTCTGCTTGAGCTCTTCCTCTGTCCCACCGAAGATGACATCGGTAATACGAAATCCAAGAATCTCATTGGCGTGCTCAAAGAGCTGACGGGCTCTCTCATCTGTTTCATAGAGATCTTTTCCCATGCCCACAAATTGGGCGCCTTGACCAGGAAATACTGATACTTTCATATTTATTATTTCTACTTATATATTGCGTAATACCTTATTTAGTGTCTTTTTTGCTTCATACTCCTTCAGGTAGAAAGGCTCCCAGTAAGCTACATCTTGTTGGATGCCTCGCTCTAGCAGTTCGAATGCGACTCCTGCCATATCCTTTGCCTTAGGATAAATGCCAGGGACATATCGACTATTTGGAAGCAATTGGTCGAATATATCCTGAGCTTTCTCTGCCCCAGAACCGAAGTAAATCAACTCTCTGTCTCCCACTAATTCCTTGAGTGATGCGAGAGTCTCCCCTTCAGTAAGGATTAGTGCTGCAATATCAGTCTCGGCATTGTTGTCGACATTATAAAGAGCCGAATAGACCTCCATACGGCGAGCATCAATCATTGGCATCAAGAGTGCACCTGAACATGGATGTTCTATCTCTTGGTAGCTGAGAGCAATAAGTTGGGGCGTAGTGACAGCCAGTAGCGGGATATTGCGTGACCATGCTAATCCCTTAGCATATCCGGTTGCGATTCTTAGTCCGGTATAACTCCCTGGGCCCTCAGCCAAGCATACAGCAGATAGATCCACATCCTTTGGTAGTTCTGCCAGTACTCCACTTGCCATCACAGCGAGGCGCTCGGACTGCTTAGATCGGTCGGTTTCTTCACGCTCCGATAGCACTCCCCTCTGATCACTGGCCAGAGCTACCGAACAGTAGTCAGTGGAGCTATCCAGAAGTAATACAAATCTCTCCCTACTCATCATTTCTTACTCTTCGCACGCTTCTTGGTACCACCGGCTTTGTCCGTGTCGGCGATAATCTTGCGCACATCTGCTTCAGTGAGCTTAGCTACATCAGTCCCTTTGGGAATCTTATAGTTACTTTTCTTGTACTTGATGTAAGCACCCCAGCGACCATTTAACACCTCAACCAGTTCATTATCCTCTCCAAAAGAGGCGATGAACTTGTTTTTCTCTTGCTCGATCTTGGCGTCAATGAGTAGTTTGGCTTCCTCTAGCGTGACTTCGTATGCCGACATCCCCTTGGGTATGCTGGCGAAAAGTTTACCGAAGCGGACATACGGACCGAAGCGACCTATATTGGTCTCCACTTGTTCGCCTTGATACTCCCCCAATATTCGTGGAAGATCAAAGAGCTTTAAAGCCTGTTCCAGAGTGAGCGTTTCAAGCGAAAGCTCAGCAGGGATAGATGCGAAGCGGGGTTTTTTACCGCCCTCATCTGCCAATCCAATCTGTACCATAGGTCCGAAGCGACCAATCTTAGCGAAGACTGGTTCGCCGCTCACAGGATCTTCTCCTAGTTGGCGCTCACCGACACGGTGCTCACTCTTCTCCGCCATCACGGCCTCCACATTGCCGTGGAATAAGTCATAGAACGTTGCGATCGCACTATTCCACACCTTTTTCCCTGCAGCTATATTATCAAACTCCTCCTCCACTCTAGCGGTAAAGTTGTAGTCGAGCACCTGTGGAAAGTGCTGTACGAGAAAGTCTGTCACCACAATTCCCGTATCTGTAGGGAAGAGTTTATTCTTATCAGCACCATAGACCTCCTTTTTGGTACGCTTAGAAATCTTACCGTCTTTCAGTTTAAGCTCGAGATAGTCACGCTTCTCTCCATCGATTGACTTTTTCACCACGTATTCACGCTTCTGAATAGTCTGGATAGTGGGAGCATAGGTAGATGGTCGTCCGATACCCAGTTCTTCTAAGCGTTTGACAAGAGATGCCTCAGTGTATCGGGCAGGACGTTGGTTAAACCGCTCACGAGCCTCAATCTCTTCACAAGAAAGCATATTCCCCTTTTTCATTTTAGGTAGCAGTCCTCCCTCCTCACGCTCCTCATCGTCATCGTTTCCCTCTAGGTAGACTTTGAGAAACCCTTCAAACTTCACTACTTCACCCCTCGCTTCAAATACAGTAGGAGTAGTAGAGAGTATCTCCACAGTGGTATTCTCCATCTCTGCATCTGCCATCTGAGAAGCGAGAGTGCGCTTGCGAATCATCTCGTATAGAGCTCTCTCTTGCTTATTGGCTCCAGCACTCTCGACCTCTACATTTGTAGGGCGGATAGCTTCGTGTGCTTCCTGCGCCCCTTTGGTATTTACCTTATACTTACGGGCTTTGACATATTCCTTACCATATTCTCGCTCCACAAGCGCACAGCTGGTCGCTATAGCATAGTCAGATAGATTTACAGAGTCGGTACGCATATAGGTGATATGACCTGCCTCGTATAGGCTCTGAGCCAAGCGCATGGTCTGAGCCACCGGATAACCCATACGGCGTGAAGCTTCTTGCTGGAGAGTAGAGGTGGTAAATGGAGCAGCAGGCTTACGCTTTGAGGGCTTAACTTCTATCTTCCCTACACTATAGTTTGCGTCGATGAGAGCCTCAAGTATTGCCTTCACTTCCACTTCTGTCTCGGGACGCTGTGCAACCTCTGCCGTAAACTTCTCTCCATTACTCGTGACAAATAGTCCACGGATACGGAAGCTACTCTTGCTCTCAAAGGCATTGATTTCTCGTTCACGCTCTACGATAATACGAACCGCTACGGACTGCACTCGCCCTGCCGAAAGCTGAGGCCTGATCTTGCGCCAAAGCACCGGGCTGAGCTCAAATCCTACAATCCTATCCAACACCCTACGTGCTTGTTGGGCATCCACCATCTGCTCATCTATAACTCGTGGATGAGCAAGCGCCTGTTCGACTGCCGACTTGGTGATTTCGTGGAATACAATCCTATTTTCCGCCTTCTTATCTAATCCCAAGACCTCTGCGAGGTGCCAAGCAATGGCTTCCCCTTCGCGGTCTTCATCACTTGCGAGCCACACTTTGTCGGCTTTCTTAGCGGCAGACTTGAGTTCATGTACGATTTTTTCTTTATCCTCCGAGACCTCGTATTGTGGTTCAAAGTTATTATCGATGTCCACACCCATTCCTTTCGTCTTTAGGTCACGGATATGACCATAGCTCGAAAGGACTTGGAAATCTTTGCCTAAAAACTTTCCGATGGTTTTAGACTTTGCGGGAGACTCAACTATCAGGAGGTTGCTTGCCATTTTGTATATCTCTACTTTTGCTCTTCAATCTCAAATTCCGTGCAAAAGTACACATTATATATAATAGCACAAAATTATCATTCTCGGGTCAGATAAATAACTCTTTGATTGGAGCTTCCTCTAAAAGAGAGTGTAGGATCGTAGAGACCGGAGACAAAGCGCCCATCTACCAGCACATCTATGTATTCCAATAGAGGCTGATAGAGAGGATTGTCTTTGATGTATTCATACGTAAAACCTGTATAGCACCACACATTCATCTGGGTACGTTCCTTGATCTTTCTAAGCAGAGGGAGAAACTCTTTGGGATTGAAAAGAGGGTCTCCACCGCTAAATGTCACCCCATCCAACATCGGATTAGCCAATATCTCCTCAATCATTTGCTCCACCAGCTCATCTGTAACCAACTTGCCTACTTTAGGATTGTGACTCTCTGGATTATGGCATCCCGGGCAATTGTGACTGCAACCGGATAGATATATAGAATAGCGAATCCCTTCTCCATCAAGGATGGTTTCAGGCATAATTGCCAGTACCCTCAGGCTCATACCACGAGACTATGGTTGCTTGGGTTAGTGGTGCTTGGTACGGTCTTTTTCCTCAGCACGCTTGGCGGAGTTCCACGAGTTTAGATCCCCCGTAAGGTAGCCTGTGATACGCCTCATCCTCAGGATATGCTCACTCTTACAGATTGGGCATTGGCTATAGATGACCCCCTTATAGTGGCACTCTTGGCAAGTGTCTATCGGATGATTGATAGAGCCATAGCCAATGTTTTGCTCCTTCATGAGCCTTACAATCTTCGCCACTGCCCGCACATTTTTCTTCGCTTCTCCATCCAGCTCGATATAGGTGATGTGACCACCACCGGTAAGGGCATGGAACGGAGCCTCCCTCTTTATCTTCTCTGCAATCGTAATCTGCTCTTTCACATCGATATGAAAAGAATTGACGTAGTAGTCTCTGTCAGTAACCCCTTCAATCACGCCATACCGTTTGCGGTCTATTCGGGTAAATCGCCCTGATAATCCCTCTGCGGGAGTAGCCAGTACAGAGTAATTGAGGTGATACTTCTCTTTGAAATCTCCCACCACCTCATTGAGGATTACGAGGCACTGCCTGAGTGTATCCCACGCCTGATTACTGGTGCCGTGTCCCTCACCGTAGATAGCATACATGGCATTGTGCCCGCCAATAAATCCAATCCCTAGAGTCCCGCTATTGAGCACATCACCCACTTTATCATTGGGGCGTAGGGCACTACCCCCTTTCCATACATCATTGCCCATCATAAAAGGGAATTGGCGTGCCAGGGCACTTCTCTGAAATTGATACCTCGTATAGAGCTGCTCTCCGACCAATTGCGCAAGCTCTCGCAGGCTCTCATATAGTCTATTCACCGCCACACTCCTTAGTGTGCCCAAGTCGGTATGGCGTGTAGCATGCTCCTCTGCATACCGCATCGCTTCTATTGCAAGTCGAGGGAGATTGATAGTGGTAAAGGAGAGATTCCCTCTGCCTATTGATGTCTTTTCTCCATTGATATTTTCAAATACCCTGGTGCGACATCCCATTGTCGCCAGCTCATACCGATAGCGCTGGGGGTCGTCTTCTCGCCACATCTCATGCTTATTAAACGGACTGTCGAGGAATACAAAGTTGGGGAATAGAGCCTTGGCAGTAGTATCGCATGCACGGAGAAATAAATCAAAGTTGGGACAAGAGAAGTGTACCTGCCCCGAGAGTGCCCTATCAAAGTCCTTTAGAGCCAATTCGTAATCAGCATCGGAATAATTGACCCCCTCCTTCACTTTAAATATTTGGATGGGGAATACGGGCGTCTCCCCGCCATCTCCAAGCCCCTCCACTGTCGCTTTCATCAGCTCTTCCATCACCATGCGCCCCTCTGGAGAAGTGTCGGTGCCATAGTTTATCGAACTAAATACCACTTGATTACCTCCTCTGGAGTGCATGGTATTGAGGTTGTGGATAAATCCCTCCATCGCCTGATGCGTGTCTCTCCTGCTACGCTCTATCGCTCTTTCGATTACCTTTACGAGTAGGCGACGATCCAAATTTATCTTGTATTCCTTACTGATATTGTCGTGCAAGTTGCTCACTTCTGTAGAGGACGGAAGTATGGAGTGTAGGTGATGAGCGACCAATGCTCTGGCGCTTCTGATCTCTACCTCTATACCACTCTCCATAGTCTGTAGAGTGAACTGTAGTAGGTCGGCGACATGCTTTACAAAAGTCTTATAGACACCGGGAGCCATGAAAAAGTCAAAGGCGGGGATTGCCTGTCCACCATGCTGTTCATTCTGATTGGTCTGAAATACGATAGTAGCGAGGGTCGCATAGCTCTGGATGCTCTGAGGCGTACGGATACCACCATTCTTAGTGTGGAAACCACGCTGATAGAGGTCTGCTAAATCGTACTGCACACAAGTGGTCGTCTTGGTCGGATAGTAGTCCAAATCGTGAATATGAATATCTCCTCTACGATGCGCCTCGGCATACTTGGTGGGGAGTAGATAGCGATAGGTATAGTCTTTGGTCACCTCGGAGGCAAAAGTCATCATCTGACCCGATGGGGTATGACTGCTCATATTGGCATTGCTGAGATTGATGTCGTTGTTGTCAATCGTCACGATACCATCTAGGGATTGCTTGAGCGCGCTCTTTTTTTGTCGCTCAGTATTACGCCATTCTCGATAGAGGATATACCGCTTAGCCACATCCGGATTGAAGTGCATCAGCTCGCTCTCTACAATGTCTTGCACCTCCTCTACGGAGATGACTTCTTTGTCTATGCGGCTGATTATCTTGAGGGTAGCAGATTTTACCTCTACGAAGTGATCAGTATAGCCTGCTGCTACATAGGCCTTGAGGATGGCGTTTTCAATCTTGCTAGGTACAAACGCCTCTTGGACACCATCGCGCTTGATGATGTACTTGATAGGATTGGTCATAACTTTAACTCCCGAAAGTAATGGTTCAACAAAAAAGTTTTTTGACATCACAAAGCCTCATAGTCGGTCTTCTGACTTATCTCACTCCTACTACGCCTTCCCACCAATCGTGTGGCAGTGGCACTATTTGCAGCAGAGCATCTACGAGAATTACAGCAGCGGGTACTGTACCGGATTTGCACCGGTTTCCCTACACTAGGTCTCTATATCTGTCTCCACAAAGGTAGCTATAATTTCCATATACACCCCGATATTTCGATGTAGAATTAGGAGGAAAATTGCCCCGAATCTATATATTTTCCCAACCGCCTCTGTATCAACCCTTCCCGTTTGATATATCTCCCATGAGCATTTAATATATACTAATTTCATCGATTAGTATATACTAAATACAGTAATTAGTATATATCAAACTAGGCAATTAGTATATATTAAATGGTTATGCCCTCTATAGAGGGCGGTCAAGCGGTCGTCCGATACCGGTCATGACTTATACCTATCGCGGTCATCTGTACAGTATCTCAAGTGTTGGGAACAAATATAAATCTATAAAATGGATGATTTTCTTGACAATTGCTTTGTTGTATCAAGACTTTGTGTATATTTGATTCGTGAAAACATCACAACACAAGTATTTACAAATTAATTTTACCAAACCATGAGAAAGAATTTGTTATTCCTATCTTGTATATTCTAAAAAATGGAGTTTATGGAGATGCGACCAAAGTTGATTCTGGAATATGCGCCGTGAGCGAAATGTGGGCTTATAGCATTGGGAACTATATAGAGCAAAAAAAATTCAGCTTGAACTATATCCCTAGCAATGGGGGAGGATGGTGGTTTAAGCCAAGGGCTATTACCGATTTGATAGTATCGCTTGGCAATAATCCGGCAATACTGGCACCCGGAGAGATCTCTGTCGCTCTAACACATGATGTAAGGGCAGTTGAAACCCTTAAAGAGAAGTTAGTAAGATTATATCCATCTAAAAAGAATAAGATTTATGAGACATTTAGGAAATACGGTCTATAGGACTATTGTTGTATGTGCTTTCCTTATTTTGTTGTTTAGTTTTACTTGCGGGAGTAATTCACAGTCGTTGTACTTTAAGCAAGTGTTTCGTACGGACGATACCAAGGTTTATATGGTTTTATATAGGTCTGTTCTCGCATATCGCGAAATAACTTGCTTCCAAGACCAGAAACAATACGAACAGTCTCATTCCCTGGACTATGAGGGATTTAATTCTCTTCCACCCTATCCATCGAAAGAAACCATAAAATACGAGTTGGAGAGGACATTTCCGTGGGGATTTACAATAGATTCCGTGGGAGTTTACAGCAAAGTCGATAACGAAATGGTGGCAATGTTTTACTCCAAGGTTATGGAGGCTAAGGGAAAGGTTTCTTCTACCAACTACACTAATCCCTTTTTGAGAGAGTATTGGGAAGTCCAATTTGATGAACATCGGTACGCAGAAAAAAAATGGAACACTAGTATTGGCACCTTAACCTTTATCCTCAAGAAACTTGAGGAGTAACCCACAAACACTTAAAGGGTAGCATCTCCAGTCAAGATGCTACCCCTTATTCTTTGCTCTAACACATGATGTAAGGGCAGTTGAAACCCTTAAAGAGAAGTTAGTAAGATTATATCCATCTAAAAAGAATAAGATTTATGAGACATTTAGGAAATACGGTCTATAGGATTGTTGTTGTATGTGCTTTCCTTATTTTGTTGTTTAGTTTTACTTGTGGTAGGAATTCACAGTCGTTGTACTTTAAGCAAGTGTTTCGTACGGACGATACCAAGGTTTACATGGTTTTATATAGGTCTGTTCTCGAATATGAAGAAATAACTTGCTTCCGAGACAAGAAACAATACGAAGAGTCTCATTTCCTGCGCTATGAGGGATTTAATTCTCTTCCACCCTATCCATCGAAAGAAACCATAAAATACGAGTTGGAGAGGACATTTCCGTGGGGATTTACAACAGATTCCGTGGGGGTTTACAGCAAAGTCGATAACGAAATAGTGGCGATGTTTTACTCCAAGGTTATGGAGGCTAAGGGAAAGGTTTCTTCTACCAACTACACTAATCCCTTTTTGAGAGAGTATTGGGAAGTCCAATTTGACGAACATCGGTACGCAGAAAAAAAATGGAACACTAGTATTGGCACCTTAACCTTTATCCTCAAGAAACTGAAGGAGTAACCCACAAACACTTAAAGGGTAACATCTCCAGTCAAGATGCTACCCCTTATTCTTTGTTTTATATCTGACTCTGCCTCGTGATAGAATGGCAGATAGGCAAGGGGTATTGGGAAAATTGGTAAATTTGCTCTTGGATTATGGAGACCCATCAGGAGAGCATGGAAAATAATGATATAAGGGAGGGTATCAATTGGAGACCTTATATCACGAGATTTGTACTGCCACTTCTAATAGTGGTGGTACTGCTGTCGGCATGGGTGTCGTATGAGGCACCTATGACCAAGGAGCCCTATCCAATGAGTGTGATGGAGCATAGGTCGAGCTTCCGGTACAGAGGGAGCTTTAATAGAGATTTTAATGACCTCAACGATATACAGCTAATTGCCGCCCTTGATAAGGGTGTGGAGCCTGCGCATACACGCTTAGAGATGGAGCGGCGCAAGGGATTGGTCCATATCTCTACCAATCCCAATTATGTGGTAGAGGAGCTGACGCACTCTGTACCCTATGTGGTGGAGGATATGGCAGAGCTGCTGGAGGATATTGGACTTGCCTTTATGGGCGAACTTGCCAAGGATACTTTGCCACTATACCGCCCAATCATTACAAGTGTAACACGGACTGCTGAGGATGTGAAAAATCTTAGGCAGGGGAATGGTAATGCGTCTGAAAATAGCACCCATCAGTATGGCACCACAGTGGATATTTCTTGGAAAAGGTTTGATAAGGTAGACCTGCAAGACCCTCGCTCTATTCCTAACGAGGAACTCAAACACCTCTTGGCTATCGTGCTTAAGAGGTTTCACGATGATGGACGTGTCTATATCAAGCACGAACGTAAACAAGCTTGCTTCCACATGACTGTGAGATGATGAAGAGGGCTTTTCACACTATAGAATTTCTTGGTAATCTTGAGGAAAACAAGGGAATCCAACCCATTTTTGAAAAATCACAAAAATGTCTTTCCGATCAAGAACTGCCTGACTTCCTTCCTCAGTTTCTGGAGATCGTCCATCGTCAACCGATTGTCGCACGCTTTACAAAAAAGAGTTTTACTACTCCAAAACTGGTCATCTTTGATTTAGACAGCACCCTTGTGCAGTCGGAGTTTATGATCCATATCGGAATGGAGGAAGACAACCCGGAGCGAAGGGAAAGGCTAATGCAGCTCACTCGAGAAGCACTCAATGGAGAAGGAGTGTGGGTGAACAACTTTACCGAAAGAGTAAAGCTGCTCAAGGGCATGGAAGTAGAACGTTTGAAGAAATACTACCAAGAGCTTGCGCTCTCCGAGGGGGCAAGGGAATTAGTAGCGATGTTGAAGTCCCATGGGGTGCCTACGGCTATTGTCTCAGGGGCATGGATTGAGTATGTGCGGTATATTGCTGAGTGCCTACAGACAGAGGAGCACATTGGCTCTGTATGGAAGCATACGGATGGTATACTTACGGGAGAGATAGAGGGTGAACCTATTGGACCGCAAGCAAAAGCGAGGGTGATGGATGAGCTCGCAGATAAATATGGTATCACACCCGATGAGATTGTGGTGATTGCCGACGGATACAATGACTTGCCAATGATGGCCAAAGCCGGGTGTAGTTTTATGATATTTACTACACAGAAACCCTCTCCATCGTTGGTGCCTATCATGGTATCACTCGAAGTTGATTTAATGACAACCTAACACTAATAGGAGCTTATGAGATACGGATATGTAAAGGTGGCAGCTGCTGTGCCATTTGTAAGAGTAGCGGACTGTTTCTACAACGTGGAGCGACACGTAGCGATGGTTCGCCGTGCGGAGGAACAAAAAGTGGAGATGCTCACCTTTCCTGAGCTGTCAATTACGGGATATACCTGTGGCGACCTCTTTTTACAGCCTTTCCTACTAGAGCAGGCAGAGCAAGCAATCTGCCAACTCGCAGAGCAGACCAAGGATCTAAAGATGCTCATCATCGTGGGTATGCCACTGCGTGCCGAGGAGAAGCTATATAACGCAGCTGTGGCGATACAGGAGGGCAAGATTCTCGGAGCCATCCCCAAGACCTATCTACCCAATTACCGTGAGTTTCAGGAGAAGCGGTGGTTCAATAGTTCGCTCGATCTCTCCTACTCTACTGTGATGATTGGAGAGCACGAGGTGGAGTTTGGACACGATATAATCTTTAAGTGCGGCGATGTGGGTGTCGGCGTAGAGATTTGTGAAGACATGTGGACGCCAGTGACTCCAGGCACTCGCTTAGCACTCAACGGGGCACACCTCATTTTCAACCTCTCTGCGAGCAATGAAAATGCGGGGAAAAATAAGTACATCAAGTCGCTCATCACCTCTCTTTCCAGCCAGGCTATCACGGGGTATATCTACTGCTCGTGTGGCTTCGGCGAGAGCTCTACCGACCTCGTATATACGGGCAAGGCTTTTATCGCCGAGAATGGAGAGATGGTGGCAGAGATGGAGCGCTTCAAGCTAGAGGAGAAACTCCTCGTAAGTGATATAGATGTGGAGCGCATCCGTACCGAGCGTCTTATCAATAGCTCGTTCCGTACGGCAGCCTCTGTCTATGCAGGGGAGAAACTCAAAGTGGTGCCTTTTGAACTCAAGGATGCAGACCGCAGCTACGAGATGAGTCGCCCGGTCGAGCGCAATCCTTTTATGCCTTCGAGCACCAATCTCGCTGAGCGTTGTGAAGAGATGTGTCAGATACAAATGGTAGGGCTAGCGCAACGGCTCAATCATCTTGGCAAGTCTAAGATTGTCTTGGGCGTAAGCGGTGGATTGGATAGTACGCTTGCATTGGTCGTAGCTGTCCGCACGATGGATATGCTCGGGCGTGACCGAAAGGACATCATCGGGGTCACCATGCCTGGTCTTGGCACAAGCAAAAGGACTTACGAAAATAGCAAACGTATGATCGGGCTATTGGGTATCACCGCCCGTGACATCTCCATCAGCGAGGCTTCGATTGAGCATCTAAAGGCAATAGGTCACGACACTACTACCCAGGATGTCACCTACGAAAACGCCCAAGCTCGTGAACGCACGCAAATACTGATGGATATTGCTAACATGGAGGGTGGCTTTGTGCTTGGCACAGGCGACCTCAGCGAGCTCGCCCTCGGCTGGTGTACCTACAATGGCGACCACTCTAGTATGTACAGCATCAACGGCTCTATCCCTAAGACATCTATCAAGATGATGGTGCACCAGATAGGTGCCTCAAACACCTTTGGAGAGGAGCTTTCTAAAATTTTACTGGATGTAGTGGATACCCCTGTGAGCCCTGAGCTGACCGGAGGCGAACTAAAGCAAAAGACAGAGGATATCATCGGACCTTATGAAGTGCACGACTTCTATCTCTATCACATGCTACAGAATGCCTACTCTCCCAATAAGATTTTTTACCTCGCCCGCAAAGCCTTTGAGGGCATCTACACCAAGGAACAGCTTAAACACTGGATGCTGATATTTGCTCGCCGATTCTTTGCGCAACAATACAAACGCAATTTCCTCCCCGATGGTCCTAAGGTGGGTGTAGTATCACTATCGCCACGTGGCACTTGGCGTATGCCTAGCGATGCTTCATCTCAGATGTGGATAGAAACCATCGAGAAGTTTTGACTCGGGCACAATAATATAGGCGACATCACTCTTTAGAGCGATGTCGCCTACTATTATCTCGCAAATAATCTCTACATTTGTATCGACTACCCCAATTGGTAGCACTAGATTTAATATGGAAAAAACATACAGAAATGGTTTTATTATCCCTCTTTTCTTACTGCTCTCACTTGCACTTACGAGTTGTAAATCCATGGAAGAGTATTTGAATAGGGACGATAGGGTTCACAAGCGCATCACTTCGCTTGAGCTTGGTATGACTAAGCAGAGGGTATTGGACATTATTCAATATCAGCCCGACTTTATGAATAAAGAGGTATTTTCGGATGGTCTACGTGAAATATTAATCTATAGAGGCTCCTATAACCCTAATGGCTGGATAGGCGAAGCGACACCGACCGTTTATAGATTGATTTTTGAAAACAACTATTTGGTGGTGGTGGATGCCGATAAGGACTACGAACAAATACGTATCCAAGAACAGCGACGAATAGAGCAAGCTCGTAAGGAGGCGGAGGATCGCCGAATAGCTGCAATTATCGAAGCCCAAAAGAAGAAGGGAGAAAAAGAGTCTAAGTAAAGCTAGAGGACTACTCTATGCAGAGGTTGCTAAGATGGGCAGGAGATGCGAGAGGCGCCTGCTGTAGCTTGGTGATGCGTAGGCGGTCGCCGGTGGTGGACACTTTTTGCTCGTAGCCTGTATAAGCCCGGGGGGTAACCCGAAGGTAAGCATCACGCCCCCAGCGATTATACACCTTGATAAGCAGCTCATTAGATCCACTTTTTAGTGGCAGACATAGGCTTAGTTTTCCAGTACCCTCTTCCCTGTGGATAGCGCCATCAAGATACGCCCCATTGAGGTAGACGAGAATCCCATCTTTGTAGGTGATATCCACCATGGCGAAGCTAGCGCTTGCCGTCAGTAGTTGCTGACGGTAGAGTTTTCCTTGGTTAAATCCGAGCTGGAGCTCTACCCCCTTTGGTAAATCCGCCGTTGAAGCCCTCCATTCCGGATGCTCTGAAATCGTCGCAAGCCTCCCCCTTTGATTTGCCTCTTCTACTCTACCCCATTTAATATCGCCTTGCGGATGAGCAGAAGTAGTCTGAGGCTTTAGTACTATCTCCTTATCGTTGATTAGGATAGTCTGCCCTACTTCGGCATCGGTGTAACTGAGTGTAACACTCTTTCGTTTATCGATAGCCCACTCATAGCCTACGATACTACGAAAGCTGGCGTAATAGTCAGCTGAAGAATGGGCAAAGAGAGGGGTGGCATTGAGTGCGGTGAGGTCGCCTTTCATCGCATTTGTCATTGGAGCTTTCCAAGGCTGGGTGTAAACATCGTAATAGGTATTGCTAGCAAGTAACTTACTGCCAGCTGGCTTTGCTCCACCTTTCTCCACAAAAGAGTACAACGTGCTATTATCCTCCGATATAGTAGCGAGCTTATCCCCCTCTGCTGCAGGGTGCGTATTGTAGAGTGCAGCTTGTATAGGCTCAATCTCCTCTCCTATCCGTCTGAGTACTTCTGACTCAAATGGGACAATCGTGCCGTCGCCCATAGGACCAATATTGAGTAAATACTTGCCTCCATAGGCTACCACCTTGATAAGCGCGGAGAGCTTCTCCTTTACTTTGGCCTCCACTTCGCCCCGCTCTTGCCACGAGCGGTAGCCCCAAGTCTCATCGAACATCGATGCAGCCGTCTGCCAAGGCATCGCCATAAGATAGTCGGGGTATTCATTATCTGCCATCACACAGAAGTCGGCATAGTCATTGCCAAGACGACCACTTACCATACAATCGGGTTGCAACTCGTGCACAAGGGTGTAGAGCTCTGCACTCTGCTCCTTGGTAAGACTTCCCATATCAAACCAAAGCTCGTCTACTCTCCCATACTTGGTGAGAAGCTCTCGCACCTGTGCTTTATTGTACTCGTGGTGCAGAGCGGTGACGGCATCGGCATTGTGCGAACTAAATGGCATGGCATAGGGATAGTGCCAGTCTATCAAAGAAAAGTAGATACCAAAGCCTATGCCTTCACGGTGGCACACTTCAGCCAGCTCCCCTATAAGGTCTCGTCTAGCAGGCGTGTTCATGACGTTATACTCGGTTGTTTGGGTATCGAAAAGACAAAATCCATCGTGGTGCTTGCTCGTCATTACTACGCTACGCATCCCTCCAGCTTTGGCAAGCGCTACAATCTCATTGGCATCGAAGCGCTCTGCGGTGAACTCCTCGGCATACGCTTCGTACCAGTCACTAAACCCGATACCAAAGGTGAGTATCTGCTCGGAGTAGCCTCGCTCTATCGGCTTCCCATCAAAAACACCAGCTGGGATGGAGTAGAGACCATAGTGGACAAACATCGAGTACTTGTCGCCATACCAATTGCCCTGGGCAAGCGCAGTTCCCGCAATCAGCATCATCAGGGGAAAAAGGAGTCTTTTCATGCTTAACTAATAATTCTTGATACAATAGCGCCCACCTGGGAGCGAACGGATACGTCCCTCCAATTCGAGGTCAAAGAGACGACTCGATATGGTAGGGACATCCTCTCCCAATCGTAGTGCGAGATCCTCTAGTGTGAGTTCGTCTGCAGTCCGTAGCTCACGTATGATTGAATCGGATTCTTCTTCGTCATCAACGAAAGGGAGTGTTGGTTGCTTCGTCATCTCTGGGAGTAGATTGATTTCTCTCAAGATTTGCTCTGGGCTCGTAATGATGGAGGCCTTTTGCCTTTCTATGAGCTGATTACATCCTGCTGAGATAGGGTCAAAGAGCCTGCCAGGAGTCGCAAAAAGAGCTCGTCCATAGTCAAAAGCGATACTAGCGGTGATAAGAGAACCACCCTTCTCCGCACTCTCAATAACCAGTGTAGCATGGCTTAGACCCGCTACTATCCTATTGCGCTGCACAAATCGCTGTGGCAAGGCTCTTGTGTTGTAAGAGTATTCTGTCACAATGCCACCTCCGTTTGCAATCATCTCTTCTGCTAATCTTCGATGAGCCGAGGGATAAAGCGTATAGTGTCCGTGTGCGACTACACCTATACTCTTCAAACCATGTGCAAGGGCGGTCTGGTGTGCTAGCTTATCCACGCCATAAGCTAGTCCGCTTACGATAGTAATATCCGGACGATGGGTAGCTATCCCTTGTATCAGATAATTCAATACATCTTGGGCGTAAACAGTATTCTTCCTCGTACCGACAATACTAATCATCGGTGTAGCAGGAATCTCTCCGCGGACATAAAGCACAAGAGGGGCATCGAAACAATGGTCGAGATAGGCCGGATAATCGACTGCCCCGGCGAAAAGCAATTGAATATGGACACCATGACTCGCCAATTGATTCAGTTTGATTATCTCCTCCTCTGCTTTTCTTTTCCCCTCTCCCGAAAGCAATACCCGAGCTAGCTTGGCACTAACGTTGGGCACAGAAATAAGATCGGCAACTGTAGCGGAGACCACTGCAGCTGCCGAACCCATCTCCTCTATCAAAGCTCTCGCTGTCACTGGACCTATACCGTCGGTAAGGCTCAGAGCGAGTAGTGCCCTCTCTTCGGGCGAGAGCTGATAGAAGTCTGTCATGATATCAGTATTCTATACCTCTCAATAGTTGATCGAAATATTCGCCTCTGGTAAGTTTGCCATCTTGTACCAATACTGAAGAGACGTGCCCTGCAGCACAGAGCTTTTGATCCGACATACGGATTACGTCTTGGTCAAATACCAGCTTCGCACCATCTCGGCGTATGTTGAGACCGACCCAAAAACGATCCCCACTCTTTAGAGAGACCTTGTAATCAATCTCCACTCGAGCAATAAACGCATCATAGCCTGCATCGTGCATACGTCCGAAGTTATCTCCCAGGCTTTCGAGAAACTCATGGCGGGCATGTTCCATATAATGCTGGTAGTTGGCATTATTGACCACACCCTGCAGGTCACACTCATAGTCACGCACCTTCATCTCGATGAGATAGAGGTATTTTTTCTTTGGCAGATTATTATTCATTGGAACTTACTTTTATTATTATCCTTTACATTTCTCATCACATAGAGGGCATCGCCCGGTCGTACCTTCTCAGGGACTTTGGCGCTGAAGCGCAGCCCTTTCTCGTCTATCCTTTGGTGAGACTCATCATCCACCCGCATATCCTCGGCAGAGAAGAATACTGCACCAGTAGTAGGACCAGCCACTAACAGTTCTTCGCCATCATCGATATAGCCTCCCTCCAACTCAAACTCCGCTACCCCTATATTACTAAAGTACTTGACCACTTTACCCACATGGGTCTTTACCTGTGTGGCAGACGAACCATACTTATGCGTCCATTCTCCCAGTCGCTGACCGAGATAGTAGCCATCCCAGAAACCCCGGTTAAATACCTTAGCCAAACGCTCGTCCCAATCGGCAATCTTCTCATCCGTATAGGAATTCTCGAGATGTGCGATGATTGCCTCATTGTAGCACGCACAGACCGTACGTACATACTCAGGTCCACGCGCCCGCCCTTCAATCTTGAATACCCTTACTCCGGCATCCATCATCTTATTCATGAAATGGATGGTCTTGAGGTCCTTAGGAGACATGATATACTCATTATCTATCTCAAGCTCCATATCACTACTATTGTCCTTAACGGTGTAGCCACGGCGACAAATCTGGTTACAGGCACCTCGATTGGCACTGCTATTCATCTCATGCAGACTCAAGTAGCATTTACCACTTACCGCCATACATAGCGCTCCGTGAGAAAACATTTCAATCCTTATCAGTTCGCCCCTAGGTCCTCGGATATCTTGCTCTAGTATTGCGCGATGTATCTCATCTACTTGATCGAGATTGAGCTCTCTTGCCAATACCACGACGTCGGCAAAGCGGGCATAGAATCGAAGTGCCTCCACATTAGTGATATTGAGCTGCACAGAGAGGTGTACCTCCACACCCTTGTCGTAGGCATAACTCATCGCAGCAATATCACTAGCGATGATTGCCGAGACTCCTGCCTCCTTGGCTGAATCGATAATCTGGTGCAGCAAATTCATATCACCATCATAGATGATAGTATTGACGGTGAGATAGCTTTTGATACCTTTTTCATCGCATATCTTGACCATCTGTCGCATATCCTCGGTATCAAATGTCTTGGCACTACGGGCTCTCATATTGAGTCCTTCAATACCAAAATATACTGCATCCGCACCTCCTTGGATAGCAGCATGGAGCGACTCCCAGCTACCCACAGGTGCCATTATCTCAAAATCCTTGCGTGTCAATCCCGCTTGCTTCATTATAGGATATTGGTCTCTTTGGTAAACTTGATGATTTCGTCGATATAGCCAAATGCCAAACCAGTAACACTATCGGCTGCACCATAGTACACTGCAATCCTACCGCTCTCTGGGTCATGCAAAGCAGCACATGGGAAGGTCACATTAGGCACATCACCCATACACTCATACTCGGTCAGCGGGCTAATCAGATACTCACCGCTGCGGGCAATCATCTTCCAAGGCTCATCTCTATCCAATAGTGCGCTACCAAAAGCATAGACATAACCATTACAGCTACGTAGCACACCATGATAAATCAAAAGCCATCCTTCGCTCGTCTCGATTGGTATAGGGCCAGCTCCCACCTTGAGGCATTGCCAAGCACTCACCTCGAAAGGTGCTGGAGCCATCACATGCCTATGCTTTCCCCAAAATTCCAAGTCTGGGCTCTCGCTGTAAAATATATCCCCAAAAGCGGTATGTCCATTGTCACTCGGACGAGAAAGCATTGCGAAGTTTCCATTGATCTTTCGAGGAAATAGTACACCATTCCTATTAAATGGGAGGAAAGCATTCTCCACCTGATGGAAAGTCTCAAAGTCTTTAGTCCACGCCACTCCAATAGTAGGGCCATGATAGCCGTTGCACCAAGTCACATAGTACTTACCGTCTATCTCCACCACACGAGGGTCGTAGCCATACACCCACTCTCCTACCTCGGTGATATCGCAGGTAAATTCTATCTTCTCTGGTCTTATATCCCAATTGAAACCATCCTTGCTAAATCCCACGTGTAAGCGCATACGACGGTTTTTGTCATCTACTCGAAATACCCCCGCAAATCCATCCTTAAAAGGTACTACAGCACTATTAAAGATACTATTGCTATGCGGTGTAGCATACCTCCCAATCACAGGATTTTGGCTATAACGCCACATCACATCTTTCGAACCTGCTGGGCGTTCCTCCCAAGGCATATTGGGCATCGGCTGCCCCACAATCTTTGTACTCATTTTATCAATACTATAAACCTAATTATTTTACAATCTTTCTTCCTCCCTCATCATAAGTAAAAGGCACGAAGTAGGCACAAATCAATCCTGGAATCGCCACTATCAGGGCTATCAAGAAAAACAACTTGTATCCCACGGCATCGCTAATAGCTCCACTCATCATCCCGGGTATCACTACGCTGAGATTCATCAGACTTGTACCTATCGCATAGTGCGCCATCTGATGTGGTCCGGGAGCTACTTGCTGCATCATAAAGAGATTGAGCCCCACAAAGCCAAAGCCATATCCAAAGTATTCCATAGTGATCCCACTCGCTGCCCACCATATGTTATCGGGTTGGAAGTAAGCGAGCAAAAAGTAAACCACAAAGGGGATATTGAAAATGAGTGCCAGCTTAAATAGTACCTTCTTCAGACCATAGTGGCTGATATAGTAGCCACTCAGTATGCTTCCGATGATAAATGCAGCCGTCCCTGCCGTCCCATAAATCAGCCCAAATTGTTCGTTGGTCATATCCAATCCTCCCACAGCACTATCTGCTTTCAAGAATAGAGGTGCCACCCTCATTGCCAAACCTTCGGTAAATCTATAGAGCAAGATAAATAAGAGGTAATACCAGATGTACCTCTTCTTGAAAAACGAAGCAAAAATCCCCACAAAGCTCTGAATCGCATTGCCAAATGTCTGATCGGTCTCTCTTTCTGCGCGCTTAAAACGACCCGGGAGTATGACGATATGGTAAATTGCTACCACTAGCATGATTACAGCTGCAATAATAAAGACTATCCTCCACGACTGCAATACACCATAGTCGGTCGATAGCCTACCCACCAACCATACCAATCCGCCTCTAGCAAATATCTTGGCGATATTATAGGCCGCCCCTTGCCACCCTATATACTGACTTTGTTGCTTAAGGTCAAGGTACTGCATATAGGTACCATCACCAGCGATATCGTGAATAGACCCACTCACTGCCATGATGGCCATCAGAGCGATTGTGACCACAAAGAAATTACTCAGACCCAGACCGGCGAAGATAAGTCCCAATACTATCGCAGAGACCAACTCAGTCAATACCACATATTGTTTCTTAGTCCCCACCAGTTCCATCAGGGGGCTAAAAAGAGGCTTCAAGCTCCAAGGCAAGATTAGGAGCGATGCCCAAAATGTAATCTGGGTATCCGAAATACCCAAATCCTTAAACATCAAAAGCGACACATCCGACAGCATCACCATCGGCAACCCCATAGCAAAATAAACTGTCGGAACCCAAAGAGCGGGGCTTTTGCCCCTCTTCATCATACTATCCATCCTACTCCTGATTTCTTATTCCCACAAAATTACCCATTTTCACTCATATGGGCACCACCAATCTTCGCTTTCCTGCCATAAAAAGGGCGTCAAGGACTCAGGCTGCATGCCTCAGTCTCCTTGACGCCCTTTATCGTGTTTCGACCGATGTTACTCCTTTATCTCCTCAAAGTCCACATACTCACCGCTCTCGAGGTCTATAGAAGCATCCTTTATCCGCTCCACACTTGACTGTTCGGGATCAGTCTGCTTGCGCACACGTTCTTGGCGATCCCGTTCTTCCTCTGCCTGCCGCTGAGCTTCCTTGTACTGCTCTCTCATCTTGTACGCCTTTACCAGTGTCCTGCGATAGACAAAAGCGAAGTAGAAAATGAGTAGCAATGGCAATAGGAGTATAAATAATAAAAATGAACCCATATCTAATGTTATCTGACTCAAAACCATTCCGTCTCTAATATGACATCAAAAGTACCCAAAAAAGAGTAGACCTACTTGATATTTGCATATTTTATAGAGGGCACTTCACTATCGAATACGCAACAGAGTCAGAAGTTTCAAAGTACTCACTGAGATATTATAGTTATGTTTGTGATACTATTACACTTGTGATACTTTTTATAATGTAGACGATGAAAGAGTTTAAGGATAAGGTTGTTGTCATTACCGGTGGGGCGCACGGCATTGGTAAGTGCATCGCCGAAGCATTTCAAAAAGAAGGCGCCCATGTCTGTATTATCGACAAGCGAGAGGGCAATCACTTTGTGGGTGACATATCACAAAAAGCAATACTCGAAGATTTTTCTGAGCAAGTAATCTCTAATCATGGCACAGTCGATTACATCATCAACAACGCCCTGCCTATCATGAAAGGAATTGACGATTGTTCCTACGAAGAGTTTGAGTACGCCTTGAGGGTAGGCGTTACGGCTCCGTTTTATCTGGTCAAGCTGCTTTCTCCCTATTTTAGTGAGGGAGCGAGCATCGTCAATATCTCCTCTTCTCGCGACCGCATGAGTATGCCCCAAACCGAGAGCTACACCGCAGCCAAGGGCGGTATCGCTGCTCTTACACACGCATTGGCTGCGAGCCTGGCTGGCAAAGCCCGTGTAAATTCTATTTCTCCAGGTTGGATAGACACAGAAGAAGCGACTTACAAGGGAGCCGATCTAATCCAGCATCCGGTAGGACGTATCGGCAACCCTCTCGACATCGCTCATGCAACCCTTTTCCTCTGCTCCAGCAAGGCGGGCTTCATTACGGGTGAAAACATCTGCATTGATGGAGGCATGACCAAGCAAATGATCTATCACGGCGAGCATGGTTGGCAGTTGATGACAGCGACGGACGAAGCCCAATAACACTATCTCTTCTTGAGGATGCTATTGACCACTCGAGAGGAATGGACTAACTTTCCCATCTCCGTACGCACCTCGATGTCCCACACGTGTGTACTCTTGCCTTGGTGGATAATCCTACCTATTGCGTGAACCGTATCACCCGCGTGTGCCGAACCGATATGGTTACCACTCACTTGCATCCCCACTTGTATCTCATTTTCTTTGAGCAAAAGGACAGAGCCATAGCCTGCCACCGTCTCGGCGAGTGCCAGAGATGCACCACCATGCAGAATGCCCATAGGTTGTTGTGTACGCTTGTCTACAGGCATGGTGCACTCTACATAGCCCGGCTCTAGCCTGACACATCTGATGCCCAGCGAACTCATAAGGGTATTACCCTCCATCATCCTATTGATATCCTCTACATCGATTCCCTCTGCATTGGTCTGATCAGGGCTGAGAATAAACTTATTGAGCAGGTGGAGGATACCCCCTTCATTATTGCTCATAGTGACATAGTCTGCAGAGCGCTTCACTGCCTCCGTAGCATTGGCCATGGCGATGCCAAGCCCCGCCAGCTGTATCATACTGAGGTCGTTGTAGCTATCTCCGACAGCAATCAATTCGCTTGGCTTATACCCCTGATCTTGCAAGAGAAATCCGAGCGATGTCCCTTTGTCCACCCCACTAGGTACGGCATCAAGAAAGTGCTCATTGGTAATAAAAAAGTTGAGCTCATCACCATAGTGTGCTTCCATTCGCTCCTTGAGGCGGTGTAATTGACTTGCCTCTCCGACCACTGCGACCTTGAGAGGATCTCGATCGAGAGCCTCAAGCAGATGATCTACCTTTGTGACAGGCATACCTCCATTGACCCTCTGCTCCTCGAGCACATAGGGATGATCCGGTTGTTCTGAGATGATTGACTGGTGGAGATACGAAAACATCGCCAATTCAGGCTCTTGCTTCACTGCTTCATACAGGTAGGAGAGTTGCTCACGTGGGAGTGCCCGGCGTGCCAAAATCTTCCCGTCTTCTACCGAAGTAATCTTCCCACCATTATAGGAAACGATATAGCCTCCGTATTCATCCAGTCTCAAATCCTTCGCCACCTGGCGGCACCCATAGGTGGGTCTTCCACTTGCCAGTACAATCTTGACCCCTAGTTGCTGTACTGCCATAATGGCACTCACAGTACCAGGCAGTAGCCGTTTCTCATCATCGACCAGTGTGCCATCGAGATCGAAGGCAATAATCTTATACTTCACTCCATATACTACACCTCTTTTTTGCTACAGAGAAAGCATCTCCAAAGCTTTCACCGAAGCACTATCTACCATCTTATCATCCTTTATCGCACGACTAAATGGCACCAGTACGATTTCGTCATTGACGACGCCTACCATCACATTGCGCTGACCATCTAGGAGTGCTTCCACGGCGGAGACACCCATACGGCTCGCCAGTATCCTATCCTGGGCACAAGGGCTACCACCCCTCTGCATGTGACCAAGGATAGAGACCCGCACATCATATTCGGGATGAATCTCCTTTAGTCTTTCAGCCACGCCAAGAGCACCACCAGTCTCCTTGCTCTCTGCGACAAGTACGATACTGCTATTTTTGCTTTTCCTAAAACCATTGCCAACCATCTGTGCTATCTGCTCTTCAGCACTCTTGATTTCCGGGATAATCGCTGCCTCAGCACCTGAGGCAATCGCTCCATTGAGTGCCAAAAAACCGGCATCTCTTCCCATCACCTCTACCACAAATAGACGGTCGTGCGAAGAAGCAGTATCTCTGATCTTATCTACGGCATCCATAATAGTATTCAGTGCAGTAGCATAGCCAATCGTACTGTCGGTACCACTTAGGTCGTTGTCAATTGTGCCGGGGATACCCACTATCGGGAAGTTAAACTCTGCAGCAAATATCCTAGCTGCCGTCAGTGTGCCATCTCCTCCAATTACCACAAGCGCATCAATCCCATGCTTACGGATATTTTCATAAGCCATCACTCGCCCTTCGTGGGTTCTAAATTCGTCACACCTCGCAGTCTTGAGCACAGTACCACCTCGTTGGATGATGTTGCTCACATTCTCTGTCTGAAAGTCCTTAATCTCGTCATTGATAAGACCTTTGTAACCACGGTAAATCCCCTTTACTTTTAGTCCCTTATAGATTGCGGTACGGGTCACAGCACGGACTGCTGCATTCATGCCCGGAGCATCTCCTCCCGACGTAAGGATACCGATGCAATTGATCTCATAACCTCCACTAATCTCGTACATGCTTTATAGTCTCAACGAGTAATATAACCTAAATAACCCCTCTCCACTCAACTTTACAAAGATACCAATAAAGTATAGTCTCGCCAATCCACAGGACGACCCATTTGTGTACAGTAGTTGCACCTTCGACCTATCACTCCTCAATCTTTCCTATAGAGCTCACGACCATTTAATATACACTAATTACTCAGTTTAATATATACTAATTAATATATTTAATATATACTAATCTACGAATTAATATATATCAAATGGTCATGAGCTCTATAGAGGACAGGGAACGATGATAGCGAAATGGTTGAAAAGATCTATATCTTGAGGTCAATCATTAGCAACAGAGATGGACACGCCACTACGATGATTGTCGCAGCACGCCATTATTACAACAGTCTAAAGGAATCGGTGGGAGCCCCATAGGCGGCTAAACTTTTTATATCTTTGTGGGAAGACGTACAAGATGATTTATGAGTAAGAAAAGGAAAGTAGAGGCTAAGCGAGGACGGAGTGCTAGCAAAAGTACTCCGAGAAATCGCAAACATAATAGGAGGGAAACCATACCA
>JAEWZH010000007.1 GCA_023395395.1 Bacteroidota bacterium
AAAACAGAAAACGCAGTCTTCGGAGGCTGCACTTTACCATAGGAATAGAATCCACGGAAAAAAGTCGCCCCAACGGACGGCTTTACAAAAATAATTCGGAGAAAATTCTTTTTTCTCACGATATACCCTTATCTTTGCAACAGACAAAGTGATTCTTTGAAATGACAAAATAAGGTAGAGTATAGAAGTTTGCTGGTTTCCTTATCGCTACCATCCCTTATTGATAATCAAACTAATCTATTGGTTATTTGATATTTACGAATTTCTCTATGCTTTCTGGTATGCCACGTAATCTCTTTTTCGATACCGCAAAGTCCGATGATTTTCTTGATGTTCTTGCAAGCCGTTATATACGTCGGAACGGGCAGAAGGAAGTTGTCATTCGCCATACCGTCGTATTTCTCGATAATCTGCTTAGGAATATCCAAAAGCATGATATTGGACTCCACACCCGTCTTTTGTCGCTTGGTCATAATCCAGAGTTTACCGTCAAAGGAAGTCTGAAGGTTATCCTTGGTCAGGTTCTTCATATCGGTAAAGGACAAACCCGTAAAGCAGCAGAAAACATACAAATCCCGAACCAGCTCCATTGACTTGCGGCGGAACTTCAAGTCCAACAGCCTGCGGATTTCATCCTTGGTCAGATAATCCCTGTCGGTACTCTCGGCGGAGATGCTGTAATCCACGAACGGATCACGGACTATCCAGCCGTGGTTCCGGGCAATGGTAATCATACGGCGAAGGGGCATCATGTAAATCCATACCGTATTGTTACAGCATTGCTTTTCGGTGCGCAGGAAGATGTCAAAGTCGGTAATGAAAGCCGGAGTGAGTTCTTTCAAAGCAACGTCACTGACACGGTAACGGGTCTTGATGAACTCCTCCAGATGCTTATAGACCGTGCAATACTTGTGGTAGGTGGATGGGCATCGCAAGCCTGCATCGACCTGTTTGAAAAAGTCCTCGTTGTGCTGGGCAAAGACTTTCAGCAGGGTTTCGTGCCGCATTTCCAAGCCCAAGAAGGCGTTCTTCACTTTCTCGGCAGTGACATAGTTGTCCCTTTCGGCTATCTCCTTGTATTTGGCATTGATGCCGACACGTATCTTGTCCAAGAAACGGTTCGTTTCCAAGGCCACGGTACTTTTGCCCGAAGCTCGGTTGCTCTTGATGTCCCACAAGTCGGGATGGATGCCGCATTTGCAACTGAACTGGGCTATCGTACCGTCAATGGTGATACGACACATCACGGGAACGGAACCGTTCTTCTTGGGGGCGTTCTTTTTGAGGTAGAACAGAACCTTAAACGTACTACGCATAACTCTGACTTTTTACGGTTTACAAAACTATTCATTGTCAGGTTATTTGTTGCTATGCAAAACATTGTCGTTCAATGGTAAAGAAACAATCCGCAATTTATTTGCCTATTTCTTTTCATCGACGTACCTTTGCAGGAGGTAATCCCCGAAGTTCAGGTCGGATTTTACACTGTTCGTTACCGCTTTTCCCAATCCTCACTTGCAAAGGAGGTGGTAATGTTTTGGTAACGTTGCTCTGTCCGAAGTTGGTATAACCCCGTCTTTTCGAGGTCTTGCGTCGAAAGGCTCAAAAAACAGAACCGACTGACTCACAAATCATTCACGCTGTTTCGCCTTTTCTTGAACCTTGGGGATAGATTTTTCATAAAAACCTATTTTATACCATCCTAGCGATATAAAAGTAGAGCAAGATACAAATTTCCCTTACAAATTACCATATATGGCTAGAGTTTTCTATATCTTTGCCTCGGAATTCACAAGGTGTGAAAATATCTAATTATATATTTTATTTTTAACGTTTAGGATTAAATATGAAGAAGTTTATACTAGCTGCTGCCTCTATGGCACTCTTATTTGGTGCTTGTACCTCAGAGAAAGCACCCGAATTTAAGGTGACAGCTACTGGTCTTCCGGCTGAAACCAACGGCACTTATGCCTACATCTATGACGTCACGGACCAAGTAGTAGACTCTGTTTTGATAGAAAATGGTGCGTTTACTTATGTTTCTCCAGCAAACGACACAATTATCAATGTCGTGAAGTTGATGGACACTCCTCTTCTTTTTGCCCGTGAAGCAGGTGAATTTACATTTACTATCGCCGCCGACTCAGTGAGTGGTGAGGCCACTATTACCCGTGGAGGTGCTGCGACAAGTGCTTTCATGAAGCTTCAAAATCTTAATGATGAACTCACGGCCATAGGCACCAAGTATGAAAACGAGGTGAAGGCGATCAGTGAAAATATCCTGACTCCTGATAGCACACTTACTGCTGAGCAAGAAGCTCAGATCGACTCTATCTACACTATCCTAGACTCTGAGATAACCAAACTCAATCAGAAGTACTTCGCAGAGGCTACAAATGCCAGTGTGGAGATTGCTGCGCTCAAAAACCTTCGCTACTCTATCGAACCAGCAGAGTTCGTCGCACTATTCGACCAAGCATCTGAGAGCCTGAAGTCTGAGAAGTCTCTGGCTGCATTCTATGCGAAAAGTGTCGCTGGTGCTAGTACCTCTGTAGGTAAGCAATTTGTGGACTATCAAATGACTAATCCGGCTGGAGAGACCAAAATGCTCAGCGAATTCCGTGTAGAAGGCAAGTACTTCCTGCTGGACTTTTTCGCATCTTGGTGTGGTCCATGTAAGAAGTCTATGCCTGTACTAGCTCAGATCGAAAAAGAGTATGCAAAGATACTCTCCTCTGCAAGTATCGCCATCTGGGAGCGTGATGAAAATGGCGCTGCGTATGCCGAGGCTGTTAAGAATCTCAAGATTACTTGGCCAACATTCCAGGATGGTGCACGAGTTGATGGTAAGAACACAAGCATTGGTGCTGACACCTATGGTATCATTGGTGTACCTACTTTTATCCTCTTCTCCCCAGAAGGAGAGATTATCGTACGTACTCACGACGTTACCGAGATTCAGACCAAGCTCTCAGAACTCAATAAGTAATATACTTCAAGTATAGATTACAACAGAATTGGTGGAAGATCCCTCTCTCAAGCCTTGGGAGATGGGATCTTCCACCTTTTTATATCGCTATCCAATGGAGTCTCTATATGGAGAGACTCTAGTCTCTCTATAGAGAAACCCAAGTCTCTCTATAGAGAGAACGAGTCAATGAGTGCTAAATGACTTGTCACTTGGCACTAAATTATTATCTTTGTCAGGTATTTGAATGCGATAAAGATGGAGATTATGATTTTACAAAAAAATATACTTTGGAAATTGCTAATAGTTTTGGGGTTATTTATGACTCCAATCCAAGTATCAGCTCAGCAATCAACGAGAAATCATACTGTAGTAGCTGGTGAGACCATCTACGCAATCAGTCGCCAATATGGTGTATCTGTGGACGAACTTTTCAGGCTCAATCCTGTAGCTAAAGGTGGTATTCGGGCAGGTGAAGTGATAAAGATACCAAACACAAAACCAACACAGCAAACAGTATCTGGTCCCGTATATCACAAGGTAGAGGCAGGTGAGACCCTCTACTCCATTTCGAGGAAATATGGGATTTCTCCCAATGCAATTTTAGAGGCCAATAAGAGCATTAACAACGCCGATAAGCTTTCCGAGGGGATTATCATCGTGATTCCCGATACTCAGAATGATCATTTTGTAGTGAAAGAAAAAGGCACTGTGCCTAGCTCCAGTAAAACTCCACAAAAGGTAACAGGCTTGAAGACCTATAAAGTCCCATCTGGAGCCACAATCTACAGCCTACTTCAGGTGACGGGATGGTCTGAAGAGGAGTTTTATCACTACAATCCTCAAGTCCGAAACGGGCTGAAGGCTGATGCTACCATCTTAATTCCTGACGCTTCAATACCAAATAATTTAGCAATGGGTAGCCGAAAAGCATTCCCAACAGGGGCAGGGTACACAGTCGTTTTGGCTCTGCCATTTAGCAACGACAAAGGGCAACGATTCGCAAAGTACTATGAGGGCTTTTTGATTGCTCTACTCGAGGCAAAGGAGGCGGGCAAGAGTATCCACCTTTATGCTGTCGATAGTAACGACTCCGATATGGGCGAAACCTCTGCACTCCTCAATGGATTACCCAAAATAGATATGATTTTAGGGGGAGTATCAGACAATTCGATCAGCAAACTTTCCGAGATTGCCAAGTCTAAAGGTGCTATCTATGTAGTCCCATTTACTTCCAAGGATTACACAGATGTAGCACTGAGTGGCGTTACACTTTATCAAGTAAATACCCCTCATCAAGCGTTGTACGAAGAGACAGCTAGGAAATTTGTGTCTGAGTTTAAGGGGGCAGTCGTACAGTTCGTGAAATTTCCAGGTGATTCAAACAACAAGGATGCCTTTGTCTCCACTCTGAAACGTGAACTGGATAGAGTACATATCCCATACAAAGAGATAGATCAGTCTGGTTTCAGAGATATTGGCGTTGTGCAATCTCTGTCGATGAATAACCCCAAAACGATAGTAGTTCCAGATGCTGGTTCTGTCACAGCTGCAAACAACATCTTGACCACTATTGCTTTGGCTCAAGATAGCTTAGGCATCAGCAACGTCACTGTTTTTGGCTATCCTGAGTGGCAGACTTATGGCAATTCAATCAGTCAGAAACTGAAAAAGGTAGAGGGCACATTTTACACCACATTCTTTGCAGAGCCCGAGAGTGCGACCTATAAGGAGTTTGAGAGTGCATTCAAGGGGTGGTATGGGCATGGTCTGGGTACTACATATCCGCGATATAGCTTGCTCGGCTACGATACAGGGCGTTACTTTCTGAATCTAGTGGGCAATAATGCTGGACAACCCAAAGTATGGCGAGGGATACAGAGTAAGTTTGAATTTGAGCAAAGCCCTCGTACTGCAGGTCTAAGGAGTAATTTGGGAGTATTATTTGTCCAATATAGAAATGCGAGAGAAGCAAGGAGGTACTGATGCGTAAGCTCATGTTTTTTATTGGGGCACTACTGCTATTTGTAGCCCTCGAATCTTCAGGACAAGCCCCGAAGTATAAACCCCGCTTTATGATTGGATCTACGGCTGGAGTAAACGTCAGCAATATGATTTTTACCCCAAAGGTATACCAAGGACTCAAACTCGGGTACGATGCCGGTGTTGTTTTGCGCTACGATGTGGGGCATGTGTATGATATGCAGAATGTAGTAGGAGGTATATGGGTGGAGATAGACTACTCTACTCGTGGATGGAAAGAAAAACCTCGTGACCTCCCTCAGGAATATGCACAGTCCAATCTGACATACCAGCGGACGCTTTCTTATATCAGTATGCCCATCCTTACACACCTATCTTTTGGTCAGAACTCACTAAAATTTACAGTAGATCTGGGTGCCCAGTTTGGTTATCTGATTTCAGAAAGCTCGAGTGGCAACTTCCCTGAAGGAGGGATTCCCGGAGTAGTTACTCGGCAGCAGTCAATGCCAGTAGAAAATAAATTTGCGTGGGGTATCGGTGGAGGCGTAGGTAGCGAATATCATTTTGATAAGATGGTCGCAGGTATACGTGCCTCCTACGTTTACGGTCTGGGTGAAATATATGGTAATTCTCGAAGTGATTATTTTGGGAAATCTTCTGAGCAAATAATAGCGGTGAAAGCCTACGTATTATTCTCATTCTAAATATTAGGAGATATTTTTATTACACCAGATACAGAATATTTATTGGTGTATTTCAAATAATTGCGAACATTATTTCTATTACTTATGTTGTGAGTTTGCAAAATAAGTGGTACTTTTGTTGGATGTTTTTGGAAACTCTAGTAAGACGCTATTGATTAGTCTCTTGTATTAGGTTGATATATAATAAGTTTGATAAATAATGAAGCCAGTAAATATTGAGCGTCATTTCGCTTGTTCGTGCTATGCAGGCGATGATAAGGGGGCTTATTACGAGATTGCAATGAATCCCCACCAAACCACTGAAGTAACAAGTGGAAGTAAAATGCTCTTAGTTTTTGTAAGGAGTAACGATGCTCGTTATTCTATTTCCAGCAATCAGAATGTGATTAATAAGGATGTGCACGAGACTAGAAATGCACCTTTTGGAATGCTTATTGACAATAACCAAACCCTTCGTATAATGCTCGGAGATAACGGCGTGCTACAGATATTTAGGTTTGATAGGATTTCACACTTATGTAGCGGTTTTTCATTCAACAATCTCCGCAAATATGCGCCATCAACCATGGTACATCGTACAGTAGAGATTTACGAACCTCTTAGGCTAGTACTTGCAACAATCCATCAATATTATAGTGACAAACTGAAGTGTTCGGAAGTAATGGAATCTAAGCTTCAGGAGATATTCTTTGTGCTTTCCGGATACTACAAGCCGGAAATGCTTGGAGAGCTACTTGCACCTCTTCTAAGAAAAGAGGTCGATTTCAAAGAATTTGTGATGATGAATCATTTTCGCGCAAAGTCGGTGCAAGAGCTTGCAGAACTTCGTGGGATAGAACTTAGAAAGTTTAACAAGCTATTCAAAGAGACCTTCAATACTCCACCATACTCATGGATGCTGGATCAAAAGGCAGACCTCATCGAAGAGCGACTAGCCGATCCTACCGTACCATTCAAGGATATCATGGAGGAATTTAGATTTTCAAGTCCCAGCCACTTTACCGTATTTTGTCGAAGGCAATTCGATAGGACACCTTCACAGCACCGCAGAGAACTGGTAAAGGAAGAAGCGGAGCGTAGAGCAGCCGAGCGTAAAGCAAATAATCCTCATTTCTACAACCACAGTGAGAAGAATTAATTGATAATCTCATATAGAAAAAGGGCTCGTCAGGAATTTTACATGACGAGCCCTTTTTCTATTCAATGAATAACATTCAGACATTAAATCTGAAGTGCATGATATCACCATCTTGTACAATATAATCCTTCCCCTCAACTGATAACTTTCCTGCCTCTTTCACAGCTTGCTCACTTCCAAAAGCAACAAAATCATCATACTTTATCACCTCGGCACGTATAAACCCTTTTTCAAAGTCGGTATGTATGACACCAGCTGCCTGAGGTGCTTTCCAACCCTTTGTATAAGTCCAAGCTCTTACCTCTTGGACTCCAGCAGTAAAGTAGGTCTCGAGATTTAGAAGAGCGTAAGCACTACGGATAAGACGAGATACACCGCTCTCTTGAAGCCCTGCAGCTTCGAGAAACTCTTGTCGCTCCTCGTAAGTCTCAAGCTCTGCTATCTCGCTCTCTGTCTGAGCTGCAATCACAAGTATCTCTGCTCCCTCATCCTTCACGGCTTCACGTACCATCTCTACGTACTTATTACCGGTAACCGCAGAGCCCTCATCGACATTACATACGTAGAGGATTGGTTTCGCAGTCAGCAGAAATAATTCTTTCATGGCCTTCTGTTCCTCAGGCATTTCAAAAGAGACTGTACGAGCCGACTTTCCTTCAAGCAATGCTGATCGAACCTGTGAAAGCACATTGAAGAGCACCTTAGCCTGAGCATCGCCTCCGGTCTTAGCCTGCTTTTCAACTCTTTGAATGCGAGCTTCGACTGTCTCGAGGTCTTTCAACTGAAGTTCCATATCAATTACTTCCATATCCCTCACAGGATTGACTGATCCATCAACATGTGTAATATTCTCATCATCAAAGCAACGAAGCACATGTATGATTGCGTCAGTCTCCCTGATATTTGCGAGAAATTTATTGCCTAATCCTTCACCCTTGCTTGCGCCCTTGACAAGACCAGCAATATCGACTATTTCTACTGTAGTAGGTACAATTCGTTGAGGATTGACAAGGGTTGCTAGTGTGTTTAATCGGTCATCAGGCACAGTAATTACCCCCACATTCGGTTCGATTGTACAGAATGGGAAATTAGCCGACTGTGCTTTCGCATTGGAAAGACAATTGAACAGAGTCGACTTACCTACGTTGGGTAGTCCGACGATACCGCATTGTAATGCCATAATTACTTACTATTGCTCGGGTTAATACTCTTTTTATAATCCTCAAGATGCTTCTTAAGATCGATAGGATTGGCTACTAATTCTTCACTCACAGCTATGTCTATGACCTGTTTGATATCCGTCACATAGGCAAACTCTAAACCAGTGAGATACTCCTCCTTAATCTCCTCTATATCCTTACGGTTTTCCTCACACAGCACGACTGTCTTGATACCATAACGCTTTGCTGCAAGAATCTTCTCCTTAATCCCTCCGACAGGAAGCACTTTACCCCGAAGCGTAATCTCTCCGGTCATCGCAATATTAGGCTTTACCTTACGCTGGGTAAAGGTAGAAATCAGAGACGTCACCAAAGTAATACCAGCACTAGGTCCATCCTTAGGTATCGCCCCTTCTGGGACGTGAATATGGACATTCAAAGAGTCGAATAATTCAAATGGGATACCATAGAACTTTGAATTGCTCTTGATATACTCCATTGCCAAAATCGCCGACTCCTTCATCACATCTCCAAGATTACCGGTAACAGTAAGCTTACCTGATTTGGAAGGACTCACAGCGCTCTCTACCAATAATACCTCACCTCCGACACTGGTCCAAGCTAACCCGGTAACAACTCCAGCATTCTTATTGCCTTCATATCGTTCGTCAAGAAACTTAGGGGATCCAAGATACTCCTTCAAGTCGGTGGGATTAATGGTAATAGGCAACATCGTATCCTCTTCACCCTCATCCTGAGCAGTAGCTATCTTTCGAGCCACTTTTCGAAGTAGTGACGCGATAGCCTTTTCTAGTTGACGGACACCACTTTCTCGTGTATATCCTTGGATAAGAGCGGCGATAGTCCTCTTACCAATCTTCACTTGACTTTTCAAAAGACCATGATTCTCTACCTCTTTTGGGATAAGATGTCGGGTAGCAATCTCAATCTTCTCCTCAGTGATATAGCCACTAACCTCAATCATCTCCATACGATCACGAAGTGGGGCAGGAATATCTCCAATACTATTGGCTGTTGCGATAAAGAGTGCCTTACTTAAATCGTAGTCAATATCGAGGTAATTGTCGTGGAAAGTATTATTCTGTTCAGGATCCAGTACCTCTAGTAGCGCCGATGATGGATCGCCTTTGTAATCACTCGACAGCTTGTCTATCTCATCCAATACAAAGACAGGATTAGAGCTCCCTGCTTTGAGGAAACCCTTAATGATGCGTCCTGGCATAGCTCCGATATATGTACGCCTATGACCTCGAATCTCCGCCTCATCATGAAGACCACCTAGAGAGATACGTACATACTTACGCTTCAGTGCGTCTGCGATACTCTTTCCAAGAGAAGTCTTTCCAACTCCTGGAGGGCCATAAAGACAAATAATGGGGGAGCGCATATCCCCCTTTAGCTTCAATACCGCTAAGTGGTCTAGGATTCGCTCCTTTACTTTATCCAGCCCGAAGTGATCCTTATTAAGAGTCGCTTCGGCATTCTTCATATTGAAGTTGTCCTTAGTGTATTCACCCCAAGGCAACTCCAACATAGTCTCTAGGTATTGTGTCTGGATACTATAATCTGGGCTCTGACTAGGCATTCGCTGGAGCTTGGCAAGCTCTTTCTCAAAGATTACTTGTACATCATCTCCCCACTTCTTATCCAGAGATCTCTTCTCTAATTCCTCTATTTCAGCATCCTCGCCACCTTGTAGCTCCTCTTTGATAACCCGCATCTGCTGCTGAAGGAAATAATCCTTCTGTTGCTTGTCCATATCTGTGCGGGCTCGCTGATTAATCTCGTGCTTCAACTCTGCCTGCGCCAGACTCTTATTGAGTGAACGCAACATCTGGAATGCACGTGTCTTAATGTCATCAAGCATCAAGAGCGAAATCCGCTCATTCATAGTCTGAGGGAAATAAGTACAAGCAAAGTTCACAATCCCCTCTTGGTGCGTCATTTTCATCAAGCTAGAGATAAACTGCTTAGGAGTGTCACCCTGAAGAATCATTTGTTTCATCATGGTCTCCTTCAGTAGCTCTGTCAGAGCTTGATATTCCATATCTTCCTCTGCTGGATGTATATCCTCCATCAGACGATACTTACCCATCCAATAAGGTTCCGTACGCGTCAATTGTGTCAGCTCCGCTCTCTGTTTCCCCTGTAGGATTACAGTAACCAGATCATCATTCACTTCCATGAGACGTACCACCTCAGCAATGGTTCCAAAGGGGACAAGATCCTCCATCTTCGGATCCTCCATCTCTGGATTTTTTTGGGAGACAACCAGTATATGCCTATCTCGCTTATCTTCCAGGCTATCCACAATCATTCTACTTTTTACTCGTGAGACCATCACAGGAATAGTCACCGCAGGAAAAAGTAGCATATCTCTGAGTGGGAGTACAGGGAGTGTTTTATTTAGCTTTTTACTATTGAGACTATAGTCAGGCATTTCTCCCTCTGGTATAATCATTGGTAACATCTGTGACATTCCACCTGTTCCCTCGTCAAAATCATTCATAAGAAAATCATTTTTCATCCTAATTCGTCATCCTCCCTTATAAATAAAGCAAATAGTATGCCAATGCCCTACCCTATAAAATCTCTGTAAAAGTCTAAAGCCTCCTCCCACTGCTCACGACCGATCTTCTCTACAAAAGGACGACCCACATCACGCAACAATACCATAGATAGTATACCATCTTCCACTCGCTTCTTATCCTTCAGTGCCAGCTCCCATAATGCTTCATAATCGTCACAATCAAAAAAGAACTTGGGAAACTGCCCTTTGACTGCCCTAGACACTGTAGTCAAGAGCTTCTCATCTAATCCAAACCACTTATAAGAGATATATAGTGCCACCACAATACCTGCTGCCACTGCAGTCCCATGAGAGATGGCGTGCTCCCGACCCAAAGCAAGTGCTTCAATTGCATGCGCAAAGGTATGTCCGAGGTTGAGCTGTGCTCTATTACCCACATCAAAGAGATCCTCATGCACTACATCTAGTTTAAACTGCATCACCCTTCCCATCAATTGTGGTGAGAGTTTCTCTAACCCCAAAATTTCTTCCAAACAATCACTATCTATCAATAGGCCATACTTCAGAAGCTCGCCCATTCCAGAATGAATCTCTTTATCAGGGAGCGTTTCTAAAAATGTAAGTGATACCCATACCCTCTCGGCTTCGTAAAAAGTCCCCACCATATTCTTGGCTCCTCCAAAGTTTATGGCAGTCTTTCCCCCTACTGAAGCATCAATCATACCTAATAGTGTAGTAGGGATATGGACCAAGTGGACACCTCTCATATAAGTACTAGCGACAAAACCACCCAAATCACTTATAGCACCGCCTCCGAGTGTCACCAAATAATCTTGCCTAGTATAGCCAAGCTCCAAAAGGCTCTGCCAAAGATACTGTACTACCTCTAGGCTTTTCCCTTCCTCTCCTTCAGGCACCACGAGTAGATCTGCCTCCTCATTGGCTATAAGCGGATAGCAGAGCTCCATAGTGGTTTCATCCACTAGGAGCCCTACCCTATGAGACGAGGCAAGCTCAGCAAGTCGCTGAGCTATATCCTCGATATTTAAAATAGCTATATCTGCTGTCACTCGCTTATAATCCAAGTTTATCAAGCACCTCCTTGATGGCAACATCAAGTCCCTCCGGCTTCTTTCCTCCAGCTGTGGCAAAGCTAGGCTGTCCGCCACCGCCACCTTGGATGTGTTTCCCAGCCTCACGCACCAAAGTGCCGGCATTATACCCCTTAGCGACCAGACCATCCGAAAGCATCAGTGTCAATACTGCTTTACCGTCATCATTAGATCCAGCGACAAATACAAACTCCTCTTCCTTAGCCAGCGCCTTGACGCCAAATGCAATATCCTTAGCCATAGATGAGGAGACTGAAACATGAAGGTGATAAAGGATTACTCCTCCCCTATCTTCTCCCTTCTGCATCAATTCCTCCACGATTGCATGTTTGCGCTCATCAAGAGCCTGTCTTAGTTCTTTCCGTAGTTGTTCGTCCTCCGAGAGCATTCTTTCAATCGACTTTACTAAGTCTGGTGTATTTTGGAAGAGCCCTTGAAGCTCAAACATCATATCCTGGAGAACAAAGTAATATTCATCAGCCCCCACACCGGTTACGGCTTCGATACGACGTATGCCAGCGGCAATCGAGTTTTCCGATACAATTCTAAACGAACCAATCACTCCTGTGCTTGAAACGTGTGTACCGCCACAGAGTTCGATAGAATTACCATATTTAATCACACGAACCTCCTCACCATACTTCTCTCCGAAAAATGCCATTGCACCCATCGCTTTAGCTTCGTCTATCGGCATCGAGCGATGCTCCTCTCGAATACTATCTTGGCGGATAGCCTCATTAACTTTCCGCTCCACCATACGAAGCTCTTCTTTGGTCATCTTCGAGAAGTGGGAAAAGTCAAATCGAAGCAGTTTGTCACTCACAAATGATCCCTTTTGCTCCACATGCTCTCCGAGTACCTCACGAAGTGCGTGATGCAACAAGTGAGTCGCACTATGATTGGCCTCTGTACTCCGGCGACGCTTCACATCGATCTTGCCGACAAACGTCTGTTCGGGATTGGTCGGCACCTTTTCCAATACGGATATCGGAAGGTTATTTTCCTTGACTGTATCAAGTACTTTAATCACTTCGCCATCCTCCAGACCTACGAGTGTACCTTGGTCACCAATTTGACCACCACCCTCAGCATAGAATGGATTTCGGCTCAATACTACCTGCACACTTTTCTGCTTTTTCTGCTCTATCTCGCGATAGCGTAGAATCTCTGTCTCAGCTTCCTCGAAGTCGTAGCCCACAAACTCTCCCTCGCCCTGATGTAGCTCTATCCAATCACTTGCAGTGATATGAGCCGCACTCCTCGCACGCTCTTTTTGCTTCTGCATCTCTACCTCAAAACCTTTGAGGTCTGCTCCTAAACCACGCTCCCTAAGGATAAGCTCTGTAAGATCTGTGGGAAAACCATAGGTATCATATAGTTCGAATACCACCGTTCCGGGCAACATCTTTTCATCATCCTTTATATTCTCCTGGATATGCTGTTCTAAGAGAGACATTCCTGTCTCTAAAGTACGGAGAAATGAAGACTCCTCCTGCATGATTACCTTGGTAATAATTCCCTCCTGGTGCTTGAGTTCTGGATAATGCTCTCCCATCGACTCTATCAGTGTAGGTAAGAGCTTGTACAAGAATGGTTCGTGCTGGCCCAAGAAAGTATATCCGTAGCGCACAGCCCTACGCAGGATACGACGAATCACATATCCTGCCTTGGCATTACTAGGCAATTGACCATCAGTAATACTAAAAGCAATCGTACGTACGTGGTCAGCAATCACTCGCATTGCGACATCCTGATCCTCACTATCCCCATACTTTACCCTAGACAGTTCTGCGACCTTTGCGATAAGCGGAGTGAATACATCTGTATCGTAATTACTCCTCTTGCCTTGGAGCGCCATACATAGACGCTCCAATCCCATTCCGGTATCGATGACCTTGTTAGGCAAAGAGACAAGCGAACCATCTGCCCTACGGTTATACTGCATGAATACGAGATTCCATATCTCTACTACCTGAGGGTGATCCCTATTCACTAAGCTTTTACCATCTACTAGCTTTCGCTCCTCATCAGATCTAAGGTCTACATGAATCTCAGAGCAAGGACCACATGGCCCTGTCTCGCCCATCTCCCAGAAATTATCATGCTTATTACCATCGATAATCCTTTCGGGACTGATGTGTTCCTTCCAAAAAGCTTCTGCCTCCTCGTCTCTCTCTAGCCCTTCGTCCGAAGCCCCCTCAAAAATGGTGACATATAGCCTATCCTTGTCGATGCCATATACCTCAGTGAGTAGCTCCCACGCCCAAGCGATAGCCTCCTGCTTGAAATAGTCCCCAAAGCTCCAATTGCCCAACATCTCAAACATCGTATGATGGTAGGTGTCATGACCGACCTCCTCAAGGTCATTGTGCTTGCCACTGACACGGAGGCACTTCTGACTATCAGCAATACGGTTATATTTAATGGGTGCGTTACCGAGGATAATATCCTTAAACTGATTCATCCCCGCATTGGTAAACATCAATGTAGGGTCATCCTTTATCACCATAGGTGCAGAGGGTACTATTTTATGTCCTTTCCCCTCAAAAAACTCCAAAAATCTCCCCCTTATCTCCTTTACTGTCATCATATACTCAAAATGGTCTCAACAGATACATTTATTAATTGGCAAAGATAACAAATATGTAGCAGTTATTGACACCTGTAAACAGATGTTGTATTAATATGTACCTTTGTGACTGAAGTAAATAACTCAACAAGAAAAATAGCAAATATGAACACACCTACCAATCTCCTACCTAAAAGTGAAATAAAGTGGGACTTACTGCCTTCTCATCTAACCAGTTGCATAGTAGCTGATTGCCCTTTTGCTGGGGGTTGCTTGCGCTATCTCAGCTACCACTATTCCAAGCCAGATGACTATGCACATAGCTATCTCCATCCTCGAAGAGCTTCTATCGGAAGAGATTGCCAATACTACCTCCCCAACCACCTCTCCACACTTCCTCTGGGATTTACCAGAGGTCTTGGACTCGTCCCATCTGCGTATGCCAATCAAATCCGCCTCGAAATCATGGCTGAGTGTGGAATCAGTAAAGCGGCCTACTACAGATGGAGGAGAGGAAAGAGGATAATTTCGGAGCAAGAAAGAGATATATTGATTGGCATCTTCGGAAGATACAAAGTGAAAGCAGAACAGATTTTTGATAGCGAGATCGAGCGCTATCCTAGCTACTACTCCAGAAGTGTTGATAGCAAAGTCTAAAGCAATCCGACAGTCTCATGCTTTTTCAATATACTGAGACTGTAGTTTCAATACATAGAAACTAGATTTTCCATGTCTTTAGACTACAGTTTCTATATACAGACACTATGTTTCAGAGTGGAAAAAAGTGATGCCTGTACCAAAACCTATGACACAATATTCTATAGCAACTATTATTGTTATTTAGCAAGTAATAGAGAAAAATAGGAATAATATGACAAATAAGTCTGTATTTATACTTACCTTTGCGTCGTGATTGAGTTGGAGAGCAAAGAAATACCTCTCCACTCTGTAGTTTACAACCCTAATATTAGCTCAAGAATTAACTAGAGTATTTGTGACTATGAATGGAAAGACCGTTGTGACAGGAGTGATTGGAGCAGACGCTCATGCGGTAGGCAATAAGATTATTGCGTTTGCACTCACTCAAGCAGGATACAATGTGGTAAATCTTGGCGTGATGGTTTCGCAAACAGAGTTTATCAACGCTGCAATTGAGACGAATGCAGATGCAATCCTAGTATCCTCGCTCTATGGGCACGGTGAGATTGACTGCCAAGGTCTTCGCGAGAAGTGCGATGAGGCAGGACTGAAGGGCATTCCGCTATTAGCTGGTGGTAACCTCGTAGTAGGCAAGCAGGAATTTACCGATGTGGAAGCTCGCTTCAAGAAAATGGGCTTCGACTGTGTATATCCACCTAATACCCCAATTGAAACCACTATAGCAGACCTTGACAAGATTCTAGGTTTATAAGTTACATGCAATTTGTAACTAGATATGAAGTACCTAACCGCTGACTTCGGGAGTACATATACCAAGGTGACTGCCATCGACACCGAAAAGTGTGAGATAGTAGCTACCGGTGCTGCTTTTACCACCATCGAGACTGATGTGATGGAAGGGCTTGGCAATGCTCTTGAGGAGCTCGACAAAAAGATTGGGACCCCTTGGGAGTATGATCGATTTCTCTGCTGCAGTAGCGCAGCTGGAGGGCTCAAGATGGTCGCCTCTGGCTTGGTGCCAGATCTGACAGCCAAGGCAGCGCGAACGGCAGCAAGTAGCGCAGGGGCAAAGGTGGTCAAGACCTACTCCTTTGAGATCAGTCGTAAGGAGGCTGAGGAGATAGAGCAGATAGCTCCAGATTTAATCCTGCTCTGTGGAGGTACAGATGGAGGTAATCGTGAAACGGTTATCAATAATGCTCGCACGCTATCAAAGGTAAAAGGCAACTTTACCATTGTCATGGCAGGCAACAAAAACGCAGCTGATGATGTGGCACAGATATTGGAGGGAGCCGGTAGACCCTATGTGGTAACCGACAATGTGATGCCCGACTTCAATACACTCAATGTGCAACCTGCGAAGGAGTGCATCATGCAATTGTTTATCGATCGTATCATCGAAGCAAAAGGATTGAGCAAAGCTCAAGCAAAAGCGAATAATGAGATTATCCCTACACCGTTGGCAGTACTCAATGCTTGCGAGTTACTCAGCAAAGGGACTCACAACGTAGAGGGGATTGGAGAATTACTCGCCATTGACCTTGGAGGCGCCACAACGGATGTATATTCGATAGCCACTGGAGAACCTACCGCCCCTAACATTGTGCAGAGAGGACTCCCAGAACCACCGAGCAAACGAACCGTAGAGGGAGATCTCGGTATGCGCTATAGCCTTGCTTCTCTTGCCGAAGAAATTGATTTTTTTGAGGCGGCAAAGCCTTTGGGTCTCTCCGTCGAAGATTTTGAGGAGTGGGTAGAGACATGCACCACTACACCTTCACGCCGAGCAGAGAATACTCGTGAGGCTAATCTGGAGAAAGCGCTGGCGAAAGGAGCTGTTTCGATAGCGACCAAGCGACATGTTGGTCACATCAAATCGGTGTACACCCCTATGGGACAGCTCTTCACTATCGATGGTAAAGATCTTTCTAAAGTGGAGAACGTACTCGGTATTGGTGGGGCAATCATCCACAGTGATGATCCTGCTTACATATTGAGTGGCACTGTGTTTGAGCCCACCAATTATGAGTCGGCAAAACCAAAAGCGCCATCATTCTATATAGATAAGACATACATTACAGCCTCAATGGGGCTACTGAGTGCTGAACTTCCCGATGTCGCTCTCAAGATTCTAAAGAAAGAGCTTGAAGAGGTAGGACGATAATAACGCAATTATTAACAACCCACACATTATACATATAACCAGTATGGAGATCCGTAACGTCAGAATCAGTGACGCTGAATTTCAGAGAGAGAGAGAAGAGGTACTAAAACAATGGCCTACCGGTGCAAGTGTAAACTTTGAGGAGGCAGTAGAGTACCAAAAGGGAATCGCAAAGTCTAAGCGCTTTGATGAGAAGCTACAAAAAGCTGATCAAGAGGGTGTCACTCTTATCCAGCCACGTGCAGGTGTAGCTCTTTATGATCAGCACATCAAGCTACTCCAATATTTAGAGCGTGAGGGCGAGGCTGATCTTCTTCCTTCTACCGTAGATAGCTATACTCGTCTCAATAGATATACTGAGGCTGAGAATGGTATTGAGAAGAGTAAAGAGAGCGGTCGCTCAATGCTAAATGGTTTCCCAATCGTTAATTACGGTGTGGATATCTGTCGTACAGTAACTTCTTCACTAAAAAATCCAGTACAAGTACGCCACGGTACCCCTGATGCTCGTCTTCTCACCGAAATCTCTATTGCTGGTGGTTTCACTTCATACGAGGGCGGTGGTATTTCGTATAACATCCCCTACTCTAAGGATTACTCACTCGCAAAGACCATCAAGTATTGGCAGTACACAGATAGACTTGTAGGTATGTATGCTGAGGCAGGAGTAAATATCAATCGTGAGCCATTTGGGCCACTGACTGGTACGCTCATTCCTGCGTGTATCTCCAATTCGGTCGCCATCATTGAGGCACTCCTTGCAGCCACTCAAGGGGTAAAGGATGTGACCGTAGGATACGGTCAGTGTGGTAACCTGATTCAAGATGTGGCAGCTATCCGTTCTTTGAAAAAACAGACCATTGAGTACTTGGCTAAGTATGGCTATAGTGATGTAAAGGTTACTACTGTATTCCACCAGTGGATGGGTGGTTTTCCACAAGACGAAGCAAAGGCGTTTGGTGTGATCTCTTGGGGTTCTGCTGCTGCCGCACTTGCAAAGGCGACTAAGGTAATCGTTAAGACTCCTCACGAAGCAATGGGTGTCCCTACCATGGAAGCAAATGCCGCTGGTCTACGTGCGACTAAGCAGGTTATTTCTATGCTTCGTGACCAAGACTTTACCAATATTCCTGCTGTACTTGCGGAGGCGGATATTATTGAGATGGAGGTCAATCAAATCATGGACAAGGTATTTGAGCTCGGAAAGGGAGATCTTGCCCAAGGTGTAATTGCAGCCTTTGAGTCAGGGGTACTTGATATCCCATTCGCTCCTAGCAAATACAACGCTGGTAAGGTAATGCCTGCTCGTGATAATAGCGGAGCAGTACGTATCCTAGACGCTGGTAACCTACCATTTAGCCAAGATATCCTTGACTTCCACCGTACCAAGCTTGAGGAGCGTGCTAAGGCAGAAAATCGTACAGTGAGCTTCCAGATGGTAATCGACGATGTATATGCGATTAGCAAAGGCTTCCTCGTAGGTCGCAAACAATAATTTGAATAGAACAAACACACATATAATTTTATATCATCAGTTATGAAAATCAAGAAGGTGGTATGCGCAGCTGGCAAGACAGGATTTTACTTTGATGACCAGCGTGCTATTAAGAGAGGTGCAGTAAGCGATGGTGCTTTTTACTCAGGTGAGACCGTTACTGATGGTTTTACCAGCGTTCGCCAAGCTGGAGAGTCTATCTCTATACTCTTTGTACTAGAGGACGGGCAGATTGCTCACGGAGATTGTGCAGCAGTACAGTATTCCGGAGCTGGTGGTCGTGATCCTCTATTCCTTGCAAAGAACTTCATCCCCGTGATTCTAAAGGAGATTGCACCAATGTATGAAGGCAAGGATATCACTACTTTCCGCGAGATGGCAGACAAAGTAGATAAGTTTGTGCGCCCTGAGACCGGCAAGCAATTTCATACTGCTATTCGTTATGGTGTTACTCAGGCGTGCCTTGATGCAGTAGCCAAGAGTCAGCATAAATTGATGGCTCAGGTGATTGCTGATGAATACAACACTGAAATCTCCAATACAATGGTGCCTATCTTCACCCAGTCCGGCGACGATAGATATACCAATGCCGACAAGATGATTATGAAAGAGGCTGAAGTACTTCCACATGCTCTCTTCAATCACGTAGAGCAGAAGACAGGTCTCAAGGGAGAGAAACTACTTGCTTATGTAGAGTGGCTACGCAATCGTGTGCTTGAGAAGCGCAATCGTGATAGCTACAATCCTATCTTCCACATCGATGTTTATGGTACACTCGGTGTCGTATTTGACAATGATTCTGAAAAGATTGCTGAATACATTGGCACTCTAGCTGAAGCCGCTAAGCCATTCCATCTGCGTATCGAAGGACCAGTAGATGTGGAGGAGAAGTGGGCGCAGATACAGGCACTTCACGATATCCGTCAGCACATGGATGCTAAGGGTATCAATGCTGAGATTGTGGCTGATGAGTGGTGTAATACCCTTGAAGATATCATAGACTTCTCAAAGGACAAGGCTGGTCACATGGCTCAGATCAAGACTCCAGACCTTGGCGGCATCAATAATACTATTGAGGCAGTATTATACTGCAAGCAACACGATATGGGTGCCTACCTAGGTGGTACTTGTAACGAAACCAATCGCTCTGCTGAAATTTGTGCACACATAGCTATGGCTACTCAGCCTAAGCAGATGCTTGCCAAACCAGGTATGGGTGTAGACGAAGGCTACATGCTTGTATTCAATGAGATGAGTAGAATCCTTGCGCTCAAGGACGTCATCTAACTATATAGAGAAAGGAAGAGAAATGGAAGAGATAAGAGTACTATCCCCTACTGCAATCCTCGGTTATGGCTTCCCTATGGAGTCTTTTGAGGAAGGGATGAAGCGCAACCCACATGTGATAGCAGTGGATGCTGGTTCGACCGATCCGGGTCCATACTATCTTGGTGCTGGTATCTCATTTACAGATCGCAACTCGGTAAAGAGAGATCTTGAGATTATGATTCCAGCTGCAATTAAGGCTGGTATCCCTGTAATTATCGGCACCTCCGGTGGTTCGGGTGGTCGTCCCCACGTAGAGATTAATCGTAAGATTATTGAGGAGATTGCTGAGGCTAAGGGTCTAACCTTCAAGTATGCTGAGATTAGTTCAGAATTTGACAAGGAACTTGTACGCAAGTACTTTAAGGAGGGTAAGATCACTCCCCTTGCTCCAGCTCCTGAGCTTAAGGAAGAGGATATTGATGAGTCAGTACGTATCGTAGCCCAGATGGGCGAAGAACCCTTTATCGAAGCACTTGATAATGGAGCTCAGGTAATTCTAGCAGGGCGTGCGTATGACCCAACCGTATTCTCAGCACTAGCTATCTCTAAGGGTTACCCTAAGGGACTTGCTATCCACATGGGAAAGATTCTAGAATGTGCTGCTATTGCTGCACTTCCTGGGAGCGGTAGTGATTGTATGTTTGGGTATCTTCGTCACGATCATTTCGAGCTCGAAACTCTTTCTCCAGCACGCAAATGCACTACCCTATCTATTGCAGCTCATACACTGTACGAGAAGTCTAATCCATACATCCTTCCTGGACCTGGTGGGCAACTCAACCTGCACAATACTACTTTCGAGCAGATTGCAGACAATAGGGTACGTGTAGCCGGGACTGTATTTGAGCCCACCGATGGTTACTTTGTAAAACTAGAGGGAGTCCGTCGTGTAGGTTACCGTACTATATCCTGCGCTGGTGTCACCGATCCTATCTTTATCAGCAAAGTAGATGAGATTACTGAGGCAGTACGCGCTCGTGTAGACAATAATTTCAAGGACTATGGTATGAGCGACTACTTCCTAGACTTCAAAGTCTATGGCAAGGGTGGTGTAATGGCGATGTTTCCAGGGGTAACCACTGACACTGGCAATGAGCTATTGATTATCATCGAAGCTGTAGGTGCTACTCAGCAGGAGGCAGATACCATCTGTAGCTTTGCCCGCAGTACTATGCTGCACTTTGGTTATGAGGGTCGTATCTCCACTGCCGGTAATCTCGCATTTCCATTCTCCCCATCTGATGCGCACATGGGAGAAGTATTTGAGTTCAACGTCTATCACTTGATGAAGGTGGAGAGCCCTACCGAGCTTTTCCCAATTACCTATCGTCAGTTTACTAATGGACAGGCAAAGTAAAGAAAGGAGTAAAGCGATATGAAAACATACAAGCTAGTCGATATGGCTTCTGTGATTAGGAGCAAAAATTCTGGTCCATACGAGCTTACTTTCGACATCATCTTTAAGACATTTGACGGTTACAACTTCTTTAAGGAACACAAGCCAATCGATGCAGCTACCGTGGCAAAACTCTATGGCATCCCGGAAGAAAACGTACTTCACGTCATCTACTTTGATCCTGCAAAAGCAGTCAAGGCTACGATTAAGCGCCCTATTCCAAGCGGTGCTCTCGGAGAGACTGATGTATATGGAGCCCAACAACATGCGCCATTAATGAGTTTTACATTCGATGCATAGCCAGATCGGAGCAAAGCCTAAGAGATTCCAAGAACTCTGGGTCTCTACTCAATATTATGCCCCCCGAGGAAAGGAGAGACTCCTTTCTCTCGGGGAGCAATTGGCTCATCATCACCTGAGCTTTACTGATAGACTTATCGGCTTTATCGGTGATTCGGGGAGTGGTAAAAGTTCACTCATCAAGGGCATATTTCCGGGGCTGGAGCTAGCAAATGACGACGATGTGCTTGATCCTCGAAAGATTATGCAGGTGCGCCAAGGCATGGACAATCTTCGAGAGGCATCGACCTACCATATCGATATGCGTTTTCAGACAGCTTTCACTCAGATGTATGAGATTGTCGATTTTGTTCAGGAAGCTTTAGAGAAAGGCAAACGTATTGTCGTAGAGCACTTCAATCTCCTCAATCAAGCACTCGGGCGTAATGCCGATTTACTATTTGCAATAGGCGAGGAGATAATCGTTACTCGCCCATCAATCTTCGGCCCTCAACCTCAGATATTGTACGACATCGTACATGAGTCACTCAAGTATCGAAAGATGGCACACTCTGCAGAAGAAGTAACTGCTCATGCTTTAGAAAGTCTCTTCGGGATAGATATGTCTGAATACTATAGTGCCGATGTGCCGAAAGGTTTTGTTCTGAAGTTCAACGAGAATCCCCAGCTCTGTAGAGAGGATCTTGACAGACTGGATCAAAGAATTCATGAACTGATACTCGAGGATATTTCTATAGATTACTACGATGAACATCATATCAAGTTGGGTGATGAGATCAAACCTTGCAATGGACCTCGAATCCATGTCCGTTCGACTGGACAGATAGAAAACTTCTCCTTGCACAAAGAGCTGATTTACGACAAAAGATATGATGCCTTTTGCTTGGTTGGTCTTCTGGATAACCATCCAAAAAGCCACGAACAACTCAACAATAGAAACTCCTTCTATTTTATTAAAAAAATGTATGACATCTAAAGCCATGAGAGAAATAGATGTGCATGAGATCACTAAGTTAGTCTCAAAACTTTGTATTGATGCCTGCTACTACATGACCCCTGATATTCATGCCAAATTGACCGCTCAGCGTATTATTGAGAAGTCTCCCCTTGGCAAGGATATACTAGGGACTTTATTGGAAAATAGTGAAATCGCTCGATCCCAGCAGAAGCCCCTATGTCAGGATACTGGAATGACGGTCGTATTCGTAAAGCTAGGACAAGATGTACACATTACTGGAGGACTACTCGAAGACGCTATCAATGCAGGTGTACGAGAGGGCTATGAGAAAGGTTATCTTCGTAAGTCCGTAGTCAATGATCCTATTTTTCGTGAAAATACCAAGGACAACACTCCAGCTGTAATACATTACAATATTGTCCCTGGAGATAAAATTGAGATTGAAGTCTCTCCAAAAGGTTTTGGGAGTGAAAATAAGAGCCAACTCAAGATGCTTACCCCAAGCCAAGGAGTTGAAGGCGTCAAGGACTTCGTAGTGCAAGTTGTTTCAGAGGCTGGTGCCAATCCTTGCCCTCCAATCATCGTAGGCGTTGGTATTGGTGGCACGATGGAGAAGTGTGCTTACTATGCCAAAGAAGCTCTCCTTCGCCCAGTCGGAGAACACAACTCTGCGCCACATCTCCGTGAGATTGAGGAAGAGCTACTAGAGCGTATCAACAAATTAGGTATTGGTCCAGCAGGTTTCGGTGGTGTCACCACTGCTCTTGCTGTCAATGTCGTAGCAGGTGCTACCCATATTGCAGGTCTGCCTGTGGCGGTCAATATTGGTTGCCATGCTACTCGCCATGCACATGGTATTATCTAAAGAGATAATGTATTTCTTAATTGATTGTCATGGAAAAAAGAATGATTACACCACCATTGACCGATGAAGTAATTCGTACGCTTCATGCTGGCGATATGGTCTATATTACCGGGATTATCTACACCGCGCGTGATGCCGCCCACTTACGCTTGGTACAAATGCTCGATCGAGGAGAGGAGATGCCATTTGACTTTGAGGGACAGATTGTGTATTATGCGGGGCCCGCCCCAGCTAAGCCGGGTGAACCAATTGGCTCAGTAGGTCCTACTACTGCTGGCCGAATGGATCTATACTCCCCTACGCTTATGAAGAAGGGGCTAAAGTCTATGATTGGTAAAGGACTCAGAAGCAAAGAAGTAATTGATACCCTAAAAAGCGAGACTGGAGTCTATTTCGCTGCAATCGGTGGTGCTGCTGCCCTCATGGGACAACGTGTAAAGGAGGCAGAGGTCATCGCTTTTGAAGACCTAGGTCCTGAAGCCATCCGTCGCCTAAGAGTCGAAGAATTGCCCGTAATTGTAGCGATTGACCACGAGGGGAATAATGCCTACGAAAAAGGGCGATCGGAATTTGCTGAATAATACAGTTTAACTCAATATCAGACAAGATATTATTGCCTATTTTATGTGGTCAAGATAAAGAAGAAAGAGGAAACTTGCCAAGTCGAAATGGCAGATTAAATAATATCTATCCCCAAAAGTAGGTATAGATTGGAGAATATTGGTATATTTGCCCTTGAATGAGAGTTACGATAGTATCCATTTAAGACGTAAAAAAGATTTAGAATTATGGCACACATCATTCACGACACTTGTATCGCATGTGGCACTTGTATCGACGAGTGTCCGACTGAGTCTATCTCTGAGGGCGATATCTATGTAATCAACCCAGATACTTGCATTGATTGCGGTAACTGCGCTGAAGTTTGTCCTACTGACTCTATCGAGGCACTATAAGTAAGGGCTGCTAAAAAAAGAAAAAGAGCCGAGCTAGTTTTTTCTAGCTCGGCTCTTTTTATATACGGGAAGTAACTTAATCTCTAAATAACACTCTGAAAACCTCTGTTATTTGGGTTACGGGTATTAACTTAATAGAAATCTTATCCATTTCTAAGCCATAGAGATTATCAGACGGTAATATCATCGCTTTGAAGCCTACCTTCTCTGCCTCGCTAATCCTCTGTGCAATGCGAGATACGGAACGTACTTCTCCACTCAATCCCACTTCTCCTGTAACGCACACCTCACGAGAAATAGGTACATCAAGGTTGCTAGAGAGGATAGCGACGAGTATCGCAAGATCCAATGCTGGATCTTGGATGTTTAGACCACCAGCGACATTGAGAAATACATCTTTTTGGATTAGCTTAAAGCCAGCTCGTTTCTCTAGCACTGCCAATAACATATTGGTGCGTCGGACATCAATACCAGTAGAAGAACGCTGAGGAGTCCCATATACCGCTGAACTCACTAGTGCTTGGACTTCTACTAAGAGAGGGCGAATTCCCTCCATCGTGACACCTACGCAGCCACCGGAAAGATTAGTTTTGCTTCCCGACAAGAGCATCTCGGATGGATTAGTGACCTGTCTGAGACCACTACTCTTCATTTCATAAAGACCTATCTCTGCTGTATTTCCAAACCTATTCTTAATCGCCCTAAGAATTCGATATTGATGATTTTGGTCTCCCTCAAAACGAATAACGGTATCTACTAAGTGCTCCAAGACCTTCGGTCCTGCAATACTACCTTCCTTAGTGATGTGCCCCACCAAAATGATAGGTATCTCATACTCTTTGGAGAAAGCAAGCAAGGCAGCAGCACACTCTCGCACCTGGGAAAGCGAACCCGCAGATGCCTCACTCTTGGAAGTCTGAACCGTCTGTATGGAGTCGATTACTAAGAGATCAGGCATGATGTCAAGAGTTGTCTCCATAATCGTCTCTAACTGTGTTTCACCATACAACAAGCAGTGAGCAACAGCGTCTGCATCTGTCAAACGTTCGGCACGTAGCCTAATTTGCCCCACACTCTCCTCTCCACTGACATAAAGTGTCCTGAGGTCTGGATTGCGGACAACGCTCTGGAGGATTAGGGTACTCTTGCCAATTCCAGGCTCACCTCCAATCAAGACTAGTGAACCTTTAACTAATCCGCCTCCTAGTACTCTATTGAGTTCGCCATCCTTCAAATCCATCCGAGGTGCGGCATCACCAGCTACCTCACTAAGAGGAACCGGAGATTTATCCAGAAGTTTCACATCCTTTCGGATGCGAATTCCTGGTTCTTCAGTCTTTACTCTATACTCCTTGAGAGTATTCCACGCTCCACAAGATGGACATTTTCCAGCCCACTTGAGAAAGTCTGAACCACATTCAGTGCAAAGCCAAACAAGTTTATCTCTCGCCACCCTCAATACGCTCTCTCTAATGGTTGAGTGGTACAGCGTAGGAGACCACCAAGTTTACTTACCTCACGGTAAGCGACTGGAATAGTCTCGATACCACGACGATTAAACCAGCCCTGAAGACGAGTAAAGGTGCTATCAATTATGACCTTATCAGGGGCAATACTAAAGACATTTGGGTTCATCTCGTACATCTCCTGACGGCTAATGATAGCAGTATTCTCAGGTCCAAAAATAGATAGGATATACTCCCAGTCCTCTACATGTCTAAAGGCACCTGGGAAAAGGATACATTTGTCTTTCCCTACCGGCTGGAAGCAGCAGTCCAAGTGCAATACTCCAGTAAATGGGTCTGTATCATGTTTGATCAATTCGATTGGGATAATATCTTTTTTGGGGAAGAGATCTTTTAGGAACCCTATAGCATACTTATTGGTTCGTGCCATCTTATACTTACTATAGTTTGGGCTGAGGTAAGTTCCAAGGAAAATCTTATCGTGGAATAGAATAACATCGCCACCCTCGATGTGGACGTGCTCAGGGGGGATAATGACATTCTTTTGCTCTAACTCCTCATAAATCCCATCGTATGCCCTCATTTCAGCTTCACGATCAGGTATGATATTAGCACGAATCAGTTTATTCTCAATAACAAAAGCCACATCACGCGCAAAAATCTGATTAACTCCAGGTAGCTCTTGTGGACGAAGCACCTCGATCCCTTCCTCCTTGAGCGCTGTAGCCAAACCTTCTACTTCTCTATTCAGAGCAGCATCAGACGGATAATTACCAGCAATTATGGTACTGTAGGTCTTAGCATCATACGCCTCGTCAAGTCTTGGCACAGGTCCTGGAGTAGACCCAAGTCCAACGATTACACTCTTGAGTTTTCCTGTCTCATCCTTTACGTTAAGTTGTCTCATATTTATTTGCTACATATAAATTTGATGTATTCCTCACAATTCTCCGCCAACCTCTCTTCATATCCTGGGCTCTCGGAGGCATAAAAAGCGAAATAAGCGCCCCCCTCCGCTTGGATAAAATCAGCCGAGCCCTTGACAAAAGAGAGATAGACCCCTAAAGAGGTCTGGCTAAATGCAACTTCAGGAGCACCACAAGATGTGGCTACTTCTATGAGCTTGCCCTTGAGAGCATGAGGACAATCACCCCATGCCCAACCTTCAGCCCACACGGTATCCAACCACTGCTTCATAATCGCTGGTGGCATATACCAATACAAAGGAAACTGGAGTACGATCCTATCATACTGTTCTAAAAGATCTTGCTCTTTTTTTAGATCAAATGTTCCATCTTCTCTCAAGGCTTCGTTAAGAAGGTGTACCCTGATATTCTCCCCTTCATAAGGTCGAAGTGCTTCCACCCAAGCACGATTGACTACAGAATTAGATAGGTCGGGATGCCCGACAATCACTATTGTCTTCATTCTTTTATCTATTAGATTAGCTTTTGCGACACAAATTTACCCACAATAACCGAGATTATTAGTATATTGAGGGCAGAAGAGGAGGGACATTTGCGTATCATAATGCACAATTCTTATGGAGACTAATGAGATTAATAGTAAAGCAACGGGCTTTAAGAAAGAGTATTTCCTCAAAACTGCATCTCCTCATAGCATCTGGAATCAGATATCCACGGCTAGAGGCCTTTCGGAGTGGTTTGCTCCTCGAGTAGATATTACCCAAAATACTATTCATGTCTATTGGGATGAGCTAGGAGATGATCGGGAAGCGACAATTCATAAGAGAGAGATAAACAAACTCTTTGAGTGGAGATGGAATGATGATCCCGAGAGCTTTATCCGCATGGAGATTGTAACCACAGAACTTTCAACCAGTGCTTCTTTATTGGTTACTGATTACGACAAGGGGCTTGATCTCGAGTCTTTGAAGCAGATATGGGAGCTCCACGAAGAGCGCCTTTATGCTAGCCTTGGCATCTTCTAATAGATTACAAATCTGCTATCTTTCGACTTTGTACCCCCTACTATTTGTTAGTTCATTGGATGCACCACTCCCAGTGATTATCATAGAGGTTACATATTAAGTACAATAGACCACAGTGCCAAGAGACCCAAAGCCAATAATAAGATAAATAATAGACGCCATATCTTACGTCTATCCGTCTTTCGCTCGTCATCCAGCTTCTTTTCAATCACTTCTGGACTGTCACTTTGACTTGGAATTATACCCGCCTCCTCTAGTGTTTTGAGAGCTTCATTCAGTTCCTCTTCCCTGACCATAAGAGAAACACCGAGCGAAAGCCCTGGTATGACATTCGTATTCTCATTCTCTACACGAACAAAGAAACCCTTGTCACTTAGCAAAGAATGAGCAACGTGTATATAATTAGCATCATTTGAGTTAAGAATCTCCACCAGTCCTCCCCTATTCCAAAATTTCTCCATAGTCATCTGCTATTCTTTTACCTAATTTCATTCCTTGGGTAATTCTATTAGCCATCCCAATGCCGTCTATCATTCCTCCAGCGAGGTGCAGCCCCGGATTGGCTTTCTCTATTTCTTTCATATCCCTTTGACGTATCTCAGTAGCTAAGTCATACTGAGGAATCGCCTTAGGATAGCGCTCTACGTATACCATATCTGGCAATATATCCTTAGGTATTTTCATCATAGCGTATAGCTCCCGTAGTGCTATCTCCTTCTGGTCTTCGGCTGTACTACTGAAGAATAGTTCTTGATTTCTCAATCCGCCCATAAATACCGTAAAGAGAGCTCCATCTGAGTACTCAGTCCTACTCTTAAAGCACGAACTGGGGAAAAGTATCCCAAGTACTTCTCTTCTCTCTTTGCTTGGAACCAATGCGCCAAAAGCGGCATGTGGAATATCTGGCAAGTGCTTAAAACCAACACATACTTCGGTAATTGGAGCGTAAGGAAGTGTAGCAATATTAGCAAAACTATCGCCCCACTCTTTTGGAAATAAATCAGGAAGAATATCTGCTCGTACCGTAGTTACTACATGCTTGCTCACAAGCCTATGCCCTACTCCACAACTATCTACGAAAGAGGTCGCCCATGCTTCCCCAAACCTATCTATCTTTATACTCTTAACCTCGAGCTCAATCCTACCAGTTCGCACTATTTTTTTAGATAGAGCTCTAATTAAATTTTCCAATCCTCCTACAGCTGAAAATATCTTTTTCGTAGCTTTTTTGTCTCGCTCACTCTTGGGTTCCTGAGCTTTCTTGATGGCTCCACCGATAAAGCTTCCATACTTTTGCTCCAAGTCATAGAGCTTAGGCATAGCCAGCCGTGTCACCAACTGATATGGATCTCCAGCATATATACCTCCGATAAAAGGATCAATAGTATACTCCACAATACTCTTCCCCAACCGTCGTTCTGCTAGTTCTCCCACAGTTTCATTAGGGTTAGTCCCTTTCTTCCTAAAAGGCTCTAAAGGCATTCCCAACTTATCTTTCCAAGAGTAAAGAGGTGTAGTCAGACCACTCCATATACCGCAAGGAATTGGATGAAATCGGTCGCCCTTCCAAATCCATCTACTATTAGCCGCGTTATCAGCAACTTCAAGCTCAGCATCAGGAGCGGCATATTCAAAAAGCTCTGCCACCTCAGGAGTAGACAGGATCCCAGTATTTGGCCCGATTTCAAAAACGAAACCGTTTTCTCTTAGTGTCTGCACCTGTCCCCCTAGCCTACCACTATGCTCGAGAAGTACAAAAGGGACACTCTGCATATCCAGCTGTGTTGCAAGAGACAAACCTGTAAGTCCACCGCCTATAATTACTACGGGAGTTTCCTCCCGTATTGTATCATCCTCCATAATCAACACTCAAATTAGATAGACAAACCTACCTATTTTCTTACAATTTATACGAAAAAAGTGCTGCACTATTTGCGTAGTACAGCACCTTTTTTATTACCAATAATTAGAGATTCATACCGCAAGGTTTCCCTTTGCTTTAGCACTCTGCAACCACTGTGGAACTACTGTCTGCTTAAATTCCTGCTTTTTCTGATGAAGCTCATCTGGATTTAGACCAATATATATCTGTGCTTTTTCCTTTGAGCTAATGTCAGGCATAGGTATTTCACCTTGATAACCATGTTTGCTGACTACTTGTGCGAGTACTAATCTTGCATCCATCGCACGCTGCACTCCTGCACTGAGGATGCGAGTAATCTCCTGTGGTGCGTGGAAAGAACCACCGTGTGTCGCTACTGCATAATCCCATCTCCACTGGCTTTGGCGGATTAGTTTAAGCACTGGAGCCATCTCTGCTTCGGTAGCGCCTAGCTTCCAAGCAAATTCTGCTTCTAGATGTGCACGTACCAGTTGCTGCTCCAAAGCATTGCGTACTTCTAAAGCCTTAGCTTGTCGATCATATACATTTTGCCTGAGCTCCTCCTCACTCTCGCGATGGCAAGTCTGGCAAGTACGATCAATATTTCTAAGCGGGCTTGTGATATGGTGGTCACTAAACTTCACACCACCCTCACTCATATAAGGCATGTGGCAGTCAGCACATGATACACCTCGCTGGGCATGAATACCATGCTGCGCAATTTCATAATCTGGATGCTGAGCTTTGAGGATAGGAGCCTTGCTTAATGGATGGATATAATCGTAGTACTCTGCCTCATCAAAGTATGCCTCGGCATCCTCCATAGTCATCCCCTTATCCCAAGGGAATGTAAGATACTTACCATCTCCTTTGAAGTAATACTCTACGTGACACTGGGCGCATACTAAAGATCTCATCTCCTGGTGAGTAGCCTTAGAAATATCCTTCCCCTGACGTTCAAAAGCCTCAATAAGACTTGGGCGTGAGATCTGAAGCTCCATATTTTCTGCATTATGACAGTCTGCACAGCCAATAGGATTTACTATCTCGTCTCCTAACTGACTCCAAGGACTCTTGTAATACTCTGCTACTCCCATCTGATTCATCATACGAGGGACGTCTGGACTCTTGCAAGTCCAGCAGGTCGCAGGCTGCATATCCTTGTCTCCTGCTACTCCTGGGTTTCCCACACGGAGGGTATTAATCATATCCTCAATGGCATGCATGTGCCCCCTAGGTGTTGTGTATTCACGGCTAAAAGCATAGCCAGCCCAAAAGATGACCATCTCAGGTCTCTGTGCCAAGACATCTACCGCATCACTACTATTATACATACTTACAAAAGTGGTGTCAGCAGTATCCTTCCATGTTTCAAATTGACGTGGATAGTTGATGCCATAAATCTCATTTCTCGCTTCCCCATTAGGGATGTTGATCTTTTTATTGGCATAGATTGACTGTATCTCAGCCCTACGCTCCGTTACCGAAGCTGCCAGAAGTCCAAGGAGGAAAACCACTACTAGGGAAGCACCAAAGAGCAGCCATCCCACCCATGGTTTGAGTTTGCGTTGCTTGTCCATAGTCATTCAGTATAAATATGATAATTAGTCATTATTGCTTCTCAATTCATCAATCCATCTAGGGACTGGGCTTTTTGGCAACGGAGTAATAGCATTTGGCGTACGACTAAGGCTGGCGACTCCACCATGTGGCACATCTCTATGGCAATCCCAACAGGCACTGCTACTTCCATCACTGACCTCATTGCTTGCCAATAGACCTGTCTTGACCATATCGGTATTAAGCTGGTCATGGCACCGTACACAGTTATTGTAAATTACCCTTTGGCTAGCAGGGATTGCCTTCATAGCTTGTGGCTCGCCACCCATTGTAAATACATACGAGTGACGAAGTCCGTCGGTTGCTTTGAAGTAATACTTGCTAAAAATATTGTCATGAGGTACATGACAATCATTACAGGTCGCATCTCTGCCGTGTGAGCTGTGCATCCAAGTAGCGTAATAGCTATCCATCACGTGGCAATTGATACACGTGGCAGGGTCATCCCCCAAATAGCTCCACACCCTTGACATATAGACCAAATAGCCTAGCAAACCTGTGCCCACTCCTAGTATTAGCACTGCAGCCACCTTACTCTTGTAGGTAGGAAGGAGCGAATTTATCAGATTATTCCATCTACTTCTCAGCTTCATACACCTAATATATCAATTAACGTTACGTCAAAGTTATATAAAATATTCTGTTCTTGCAAATCCTCACATCCCATATGTATGTACGCTCATGGCTGCAGAAGGTAAGTAGTTCACCCCATACCAGCACATTTGCAGGCAGATAAAGCTGATAGCAAGCAGCCAAATAGATTGTTTCACCCGTTTTGGATGAAATCTTCGATAGTGCAAAAAAATCAAATAGGCACACATCGTTATAGCTGCCCAAGTTTCCTTTGGATCCCAACCCCAATAAGTACCCCAAGCCTCTTTAGCCCAAATAGCACCAAGGAAGAGACCTATCATGAGGAACCCAAGTCCAGTGTAGACTAAATTATCCATCACATAGAGCTTATGTAGGTCATCCTCACGACTCTTAAAAACCACATAAATCCCAACCAAGAGTGCTACACCAAGTAAACCGTACGAAAACATATAGGAAATGACATGAGGCACAAAGTAAAAGCTTTGAAGTGCCGCCATCATACTCTTGGTATGCATTTGAGGCTTCACAATATTGGTGATGATAAATACAGCTGCTAGCACGGTACTAAAGCTAAATATCCACTTATACCCCCACCTTACATATACCAGTACCCCTGAGAGGAGGACAAAGAAAGAATAAAATAGTCTGGTCTCTCCCTGAGTACGCATCGGTGGTCGCTCTTGACTGATCCACATGCCTGCGATAAAGAGTGAGTATACGAGTAGTGCCAATACCATCACAGATAGGGCAACACTTTTCTTATCTTTCCAAGCCAAATACGTCGCCATCAAACCTACAACGATTGTAACGCTACCAAAATATGGGAATAAGTCCCAATTCATTGTTGTTAGAAATGCCTTCATCCCTTCTCTTCCTCATTTCTCCTACTCGTAGTAGGTGAATTCGCTGGACCAAGTAATAGAAATACCGCACCCGCAAATAGTACCCAAATAGATACTAATACTGGAGTGAGCCAAGGGTCATATACCAGCTCTACCTCTGTGGTAGTCGCCCAGCGCCTTTTCTCCTCATCATAATTCAATTGGTACACATACCAACCATTCACCCTAAGAGGATGATTTACAGATATAGTCTTCTCCCCCATCTCTCCGCTCTGCAAAAAATACTTCAACGTGGCATAATACTGACGAATCTCAGGATACGGCATCACGATACTCAACTCATCACCCAATCCCAAAGCTCTGTGTGGAAATAGGAAGCTACCACAGCTCACCCATCCACTGTGCACTTTATCACCTTTGCGTGCTGTGATTTTAACTGCAGGAGCACCTCCCATACTAGCAAATTCGCTAAATACTATCGTACTGTCATTGACCATAGGAGCAGCTAGTGGCAACAATTCTTCCACCCCTACCTCCCAGTCAAGAAGTTTACCATTCGTGGGCACCTCCTCGATATGTATCATATCGGGCATACCCTCAGGTAGTACCTTACTCGACAGCCCATCCAGAAACATAAGCTTTGGTGGGTATTCATCCAGAGTGAAATGCTTTAGCTCGAGCGCAATAGGTAGCTCTACCATTTCATCGGAAGATTGAGAAACTGCACGCCACTCTACCTCATCCTGTGTCAGAGCCATCGTATAGCGCTTCATATTTCCGCCACTAACCAACGCAAATGTCAGGAAGCAATACAATCCAAGGTGGTTGAGTATAAAACCTATATTATGTGCATCAAACTTAAACCTCACAATCCTCTTCACAGTGACAGCCCCCAAGACCAAAAGCAGATAGAGATAAGAGATATTGAATGGATACGAGTGAATCATTGCACTCCAGCCAGAACTATGAAATAGTCCACTCAGACCAACTGCCATACGGGGATCCACTTGAGTAGAAAATCCCATAATTACCAACTGTCCCATCAATATCACAATTGAAGTAATAGTAGCGGCAGGAGAAACCAAAAATCGAACAATGGTAGGCATCTTATCTCCCTTTGACGCACGCCATCCGACAAATATAGATACCGTCAGTAATAAAACAACCACTATGGTACTGATAGGATGCACAAAACTCCCAACGGGCACGTGTCCCACAATCCACTGCCATAGATAGCTCACTAACAATAGCCCCACGACTATCAGCCAAGCCTCGGGATAGCCCCAAGGAGCACTCCAAATAGTACGCTTATCTTTCATGTTCTTGTAAACTTATTTACAGTCTCGCAACAAAGTTAGCCAAATATAACTAATTATACTGTATCGATTCGCACAAATACATATTTTTCATTATCGTCAAGTAAAAAATCTAAAACTATTATAGTCTGATATTTTCCACAAAAAACATCAGGCTGTGAAATAAAAATAATAAAGTTTTTGAGATTACAGTACCAACTTCTCTAGCAACTGATAGGCTTGTGTTACTGAATTGATACCCTGTACAGAGATAGAGCGGCGCCCTTGCTCTTCTTTGAACCGTAACTCCCTACCCCACGTAGTGGCATTGGCAAGTATACGGCTAAAGATAGCACTACGATAATATCCGCTATTAAGATCAGAGACGAGATATAGCTTGAGTAGCCCTTGCTTCTGCACCACTCGCTCAACCCCTGAATGTTTGCCTAATATGCGTAATTCGACAACCTTAAGCAACTCCTCTGCCTCTTGAGGGAGATTCCCAAAACGATCCTCAAGTCTCAGACGATAGGCTTGGATATCAAGGATAGTCGTGAGTCTTTCCAATTCACGATACAGGGTGATGCGCTCATTGTCACCCGGCACGTAGAGCTGAGGAAAGTAGGCTTCTGCATCAGTTTCCACGACAGTTTCATACACAAAGTCTCGCGGTTGCTCGACATCACCTTGGAGAGTAGTGAGGACTTCGTCGAACTCCGTATCTTTGAGCTCCATTACAGCCTCTTCAAGTATTCGTTTGTAAGTTTCAAATCCAAGGTCAGCAATAAACCCACTCTGCTCACTACCTAGTAGGTTCCCTGCTCCACGTATGTCGAGGTCTTGCATTGCGATATGTATGCCAGAGCCTAGTTCTGAAAAACTAGTGATGCTCTGCATACGACGCTTGGCATTGGGAGTAAGATCCTCAATTGATGGAGTGAGGAGCAGGCAATAGGCTTTTCTATTGCTTCGCCCTACTCTTCCCCTCAACTGGTGGAGATCGCTCAGCCCAAATCGATGAGCATCGTTGATGATGATAGTATTGGCGTTACCTACATCAATACCATTCTCCACTATTGTAGTAGCCAACAATAGGTCATATTCATGATGGACAAAGCCCAATAACGTCTTTTCCAGCTCTTTAGCAGGCATCTGACCATGACCTATTGCAATCCGAATCCCTGGCACTGCTCGGGCGATATCTCGGGCGATATCATTGATATTATGAATGCGATTGTGGATAAAATAGATCTGACCATCTCGAGCCAATTCGGCATTGATTGCCTCGCTCAGCACCTCTATATCGTACTGTAGGTGCTCGGTACGGATAGGATACCGATTAGGAGGTGGGGTCATGATATTAGAAAGATCACGAGCTCCCATCAGAGAGAATTGCAGGGTACGAGGAATAGGGGTAGCAGTCATCGTGAGGGTATCAATATGCGCACGCATCTCACGAAGGCGCTCCTTGATGGCAACGCCAAACTTTTGCTCTTCATCGATAATCAACAACCCTAGATCTTTGTACTCCACACCCTTACCTGTAAGCGTATGGGTACCGATGACAATATCTATCTTGCCCTCCTTAAGACCTTCCAGTATCTCCTTGCGCTCCTTAGCACTCCGCGCTTGACTCAGGTAGTCGACTCGTGCAGGAAACTCTTTTAATCGCTTACTGAAGGTGCGAAAATGCTGGTACGCCAATACTGTAGTGGGCACAAGGACAGCCACTTGCTTGCCATCAGTAACTGCTTTGAAAGCAGCTCGTATTGCAATCTCCGTCTTACCAAAACCCACATCGCCACAAATCAATCGATCCATCGGGATAGCTCGCTCCATATCCGCCTTGACATCCTTTGTGGCTTGCTCCTGATCAGGTGTGTCTTCGTACATAAAGGAGGCTTCCAGTTCTTTTTGCAGATAACTATCCTTGGAAAAGGCAAAGCCCTTTATTTTAAGTCTCTCTGCGTAGAGCTTGATGAGATTTCGAGCAATATCTTTGACTTTCTTTTTGGTTCGTTCTTTCAGATTATCCCAAGCTGAACCACCTAGTTTGCTCAGACGGGGAGGTTCTTCATTGTCTTTGCTCTTGTACTTAGATATATGGTGCAGAGAGTGGATAGAGACATAGACCGAGTCACCGTCTTGGAAGTTGAGGCGGACTGTTTCTTTTTGCCTCCCATTCTGATCTATCGTGAACAGACCTCCAAAGGTGGCAATACCGTAGTTTTGGTGTACTACGTAGTCACCAAATTCAAAACTCTGGATATCCTTTAGGGTCATCACCGCTCTGGATTTGCGTATCTTGTCGCTCTTGAGTTTGAAATTGTGGTACCTTTCAAAGATAGAATGGTCAGTAAAGAGGGCTAGTTGTAGCGCATCATCTATAAAACCGCTATGCAGAGTAGGCATGATGGGGTAAAAGATAATCCCTTTGCCCTGCTCCGCAAATATAGCCTGCAAGCGCTCTATCTGCCCCTCCTGATCGCTCATGATAATAGTATCATAGCCTGAGGCTTGATACTTAAGCAGTGCTTCAGATAGGAGATCAAAGTTTTTGTGGAATACCGGTTCGGGTAGCTGTCCAAAGCTTATAGACTTTTCGATGCTCTGAGGATTTGTAAGGATACACTGATGTCGCTCCATCTCCTGCAATAGTTGCGTAGGTGGTACCAGCACCTGTTGGAGGGCTTGGAGTGTCGAGAATTGATTGTCTTCTGGGTGGACTGGAGCGGTAGTATAGGTTGTTTCCAGACTATTGGAGAGGTAAGCCTGCTGATCAATATAGATAAGCGTCTCATTTGGTAACAATGAGAGTAAGGAGTGACCGGTCCGCTCCTCAGGCTTAAAGGAGGAGAGGATGGTAATCTCTTTGATTTGCTCTCTAGATAACTGATTCTCAGTGTCAAATAGACGAATACTCTCCAATTCATCATCAAAAAAATCGAGACGAGCGGGGTATTCGGCAGCAAAAGAGTAGATGTCAATAATACTCCCACGTACGGCAAAGTCACCTGGAGCGTAGACATAGTCTTTCTCCTCAAAGCCCATCTCCCAGAGCTTTTTTCTAAATGCTTTGCGATCTATTTCACTACCTACTGAGAGCTCTAATCGCCCTGCTTCGTATGCTTCAGCTGCTACTACGCCTTCAATCAATGCCTCGGGATAAGTGACTATAATCTGCGGCAGATCGCCTCCTCGAATAAGCTCTAGCAGTTCGCTACGAATCACCTCATTTGCGAGGTCTATATGCCCATAGCGTATAGCCTTTTTGTACAGCGAAGGGAAGAAAGAGACCTGCTGCTCTCCAAGCAGTAGAGCAATATCATTTTGTAAGTAAGCAGCGAGCTCCTCCTCTCTCGCTATCGCAAGGATAGGACGACGAGAATCAGCAAGTGCACATAATAAGATAGCCGTAGCGGAGCCTTGTAGCCCCTCTACAGCTATACTTTTTGCCCCTTTTGAGAGCTGTTGCTTTAGTAACGTCAGTGACTTTCCTTCGGAAAACCTATTTACTATCTGAGCAATATCCACTATAAGTCGCAGATTATCCTAAGACTTATAAACCACAATTCCTTTATTCCTCCCCGTCAGCCATATTGTGGAAGACGTTCTGAACATCTTCATCCTCTTCTAGCTTATCAAGTAGTTTCTCGACATCAGCACGTTGTTCGGGAGTCACCTGTTTATAGTCCATTGGGACGCGTACAAACTCCGAACTGGTAATCTCATAGCCCATCTCCTCAAGATGAGCCTGCAGCGCAGCATTTGAGGCGAAGTCAGCTGAAATAATAAGCTCTCCCTCATCCTCGTCAATTTCCTCTACCCCATAATCTATAAGCTCAAGGAGCAGATCCTCAAGATCAGCGCCTTCTTTCTTAGTCACATGGAAGACAGCATCGTGAGAAAACATAAACTCGACACTACCACTGGTCCCCAATGAGCCACCAGTCTTATTGAAGTAACTACGTACATTAGCAACAGTGCGTGTGTTATTGTCCGTAGCTGTTTCAACAAAGACGGCAATTCCATGAGGTGCATACCCTTCGAAACTCACCTCCTTGTAGTCGGCAGTATCTTTGTCCGTTGCTTTCTTAATCGCACGTTCCACATTGTCCTTGGGCATATTCTCCTTCTTTGAATTCTGAATAAGTGCCCTAAGGCGTGGATTGGTGTCTGGATCAGGACCACCAGCCTTAACAGCCATGGTAATCTCCTTGGATAGTTTGGTAAACACGCGAGCCATATTGCCCCAGCGCGCCATCTTGCGAGCTTTACGATATTCAAATGCTCTTCCCATACTTATTGCTTATGTATCTAATTTATCTTAGTGTGGCACCCAATTGCTTATTGAGTGCTTCATATATTTTATTCATCGTCTTCTCTATTACCTTGTCAGAGAGTGTTTGCTCTGCATCCTGTAGGCCAAAGGCTACTGCATAAGATTTCTTGCCCTCAGGCAGGTGCTTTGGATCCTCATAGACATCAAAGAGGGTGATTGTCTTGAGTAGTTTCCCTCCTACCTTTCGAGCTGTACTCTCTACATCAGCAAAGGTGACATGCTTATCGATAAGCAATGCAAAGTCACGCTTTACCATTGGGAAGCGAGCAATACTTTTTACCTTGAGCTCCTTGCGGAGCACACGATCCATTATTGGTTGCCATTCAAGTTCTGCAAAATAGACAGGGGTATCGATATCGTGTAGCTTTAGTACCTCTTGACTGACCAGCCCCCAGGTTACAATCGTATTTCCACCCTTCAGAGCAATCCGTTCTGCAGCCTCAAAGCCAGTAGTGTCGTCCGCTCGCTCTATGTAAAGCTCGCTCTCCATAAGACCCATACGGCGAAGGACATTGAGCATCACGGCTTTGAGTTCAAAAGCACTGGCCTTGTATTCTTGACGAGCCCAGTGAGTTACTTGAGTGTCACCAGTCATCCAAATACCCAAACGATAGCTCTCCTTGTAGCCTTCGAGGATAATCTTTTCTCCCTTTTCGGCTCGACGATAGGTATTACCAAACTCGTAAAGTCTTAGCCCATGAGCTTGTCGGTTGAGGTTGAAATTAACCACCTCCAGCCCCCCATGGAGCAATGTCATACGCATCGTAGAGAGATCCTGAGAAAGTGGATTCATTACCTGTACTGCCTTGCCTGATGCTATCTCCTCTCTATAGTAGTTAGCACTTGAGAGGGAGTTATTGAGTATTTCATTGAACCCTGCGCCAGTGAGTTGCTCACTGATACGCCTCTGCATCACCACGCTTATATCTGTAGGCGACTTTACGCTAATCGTACTACGGAGATTGTGATCCTCTGGAAATTCATTGTAACCATAAATACGTAGAATATCCTCAATCACATCAATGTCGCGGGTGACATCAAAGCGATATCGTGGTACGAGTAGATCGAGTTGCCCTCCCTTATTATCCACCACCCTAATCTCTAGTACTTCAAGAATTTCTAGCACTTTTGGCTCGGGGATATTAAGTCCTGTCAGCTGATGCAGTTTTTCTAGCGATAGAGAAACCTCGTAGGGTTTCTGCTCCGCAGGATACTCATCATAGATTCTACTAGCGACTTTCCCTCCTGTAAGCTCCGTTATCAGTGCAACAGCTCTTTGCATCGCCTCAGGAAGCTGAGCCGGGTCTAGTCCACGCTCGTATCTGAAAGAAGCATCGGTATTAAATCCATGCCTCTTAGCGCTCTTACGGATATAGGTTGGATGAAATGTCGCTACCTCAAGGAACATTTCGGTTGTCTCCATCGTCACCCCCGAGCCTGCACCGCCCATTACTCCGGCAAGACAAAGAGGCTTAGTCGCATCCGCAATTACGAGGTCTTTGTCCGTAAGTTTAAGTTCTGTGCCATCAAGAGCAATCATTTGTTCTCCCTCAGTAGCGAGACGCACATGGATTTCATCCCCATCAATTTTTGATAAATCGAAAGTATGGAGAGGTTGTCCTAACTCAAATAGGACATAGTTGGCAGCATCTACGACACTATTGATAGAGCGCTGTCCAATGGTTTCGAGAGCCTCTCGAAGCCACTTAGGACTCTCCGTCACTTTCATACCCTTAATCACCACACCCATATACCTCAGTGCAGCCACTGGGGCATCTAGGTGAAGCACAATAGGTTCGTCACCTGTTGTCTCAACCTTTGGCAATTCAGGTTTGCGGAGATTAACCTGGTAACCGTGCGTCTTAAGATAGGCATATAGATCACGGGCGACACCGTAGTGCGAAGTAGCATCCACCCGATTAGGAGTAATATCAACCTCTAATACATAGTCGCTTGTAATCCCAAAGTAATCCGCCGCAGGTGTACCTGGCTTTACCCCCTCCTCCAGTACCATAATACCCGAGTGATCGCTGCTGAGACCAATCTCCTTAGCAGAGCATATCATTCCCATTGACTCTTCGCCACGAATTTTTCCTTTTTTGATGGAAAAACTCTCATTGCCATCGTAGAGCACAGTACCCACAGTGGCGACCACCACTGTCTGCCCTGCAGCGATATTAGGAGCACCACAGACAATCTGTAGCGGTTCACCACTGCCAATATCTACAGTAGTCACCTGGAGGTGATCCGAATTGGGATGTTCCACACACGTGAGCACATGCCCTATCACTAGACCACGCAACCCCCCACGTACTGACTCACGCTCCTCTACTCCCCCTACCTCCAGTCCGATAGAAGTAAGTATCTTACTTATTTCATCGGGGGCAAGGTCAAAGTCGAGATATTTCTTCAACCATGAAAATGATATATTCATATAGTCTCCTATCTATTGATTATCAACCGAAAAGGAGTAAGTCTTACACCTATAGATGTAAGACCCACTCAAAACGCATACAAAGGTAACAAAATAAGGCGATATAGCTAAAATGGCTCGAACCCCTCACGCAACAATCTGGTCTCGTTTCTTGAGGGTAAAAGTTGCAATACCGACAATTGCGCCCCACATTTCCGAGGCGCATTCTTCCCTGTCGAATTGGATATCTCAATGGGATTACTGTAGTGGGTCGATGATACTTCCCCTATCCTCCATCCGCTTAGAATAAAACATTGCCAACACCTTATGATTAATCTTGCTATAAATTCCAATTGAATCGGTCTCTGAGCCATAGGGTATAGCAGTTTGTTCCAAATCGAACTCTAACAAACCCTTTGAAGGATAATCAGTGTAAGATAGAGAGTAAAGAAAATAATCCTGCTTTACTTTTTTAGGGTAAACATCTTTCCTATTATCGGCGATATACCGAACCATATAAATACCATCTTCACCTGTCTGAATCACTTGCTTAACTTCCGAAGTATACCATTGAGTTTCATAAATAACTTTCTCTTTATATGGTCTACATAGATGTGAAGTTTGGTTTCAATGGATGGAAAATCTGGGATCAATACATAGAGACCACAAGGAGATTGCCTACTCCGGTACGACATACAGTCCTCGGAATCCTAACGAAAGGGATTGCAAAGTATAGGAAACAGAAAGCCCCGCACCGATAGATTACCGATGCGGGGCTTTCCCTACTTTTTTCCCTATGTTATCTCAGAATATCGAGCGATCGGTGCAGTGCTTTGATGAATAAGTCCACCTCTTCTTTCGTATTGTAAAGAGCAAAGCTGACTCTAGCGGTCCCCTCAATACCGAGGCTCTTCATAAGTGGCTGAGCACAGTGATGACCCGTTCGGATGGCGATTCCCTGCTGATCGAGCAACACTCCTAGATCATACGGATGGACTCCCTCTACGAGGAAACTAATCACGGCCTCCTTTTGTGGAGCTGTACCATATATCCTTAGCCCATCGATTTGCAGCATTTGATCAGTCGCATATCGGAGCAATTTCTCTTCATGCTTTAAGATTTGATCCATGCCGAGCAGTTCTAAGTACTTGATACTCGCAGAGAGCCCCACACTGCCAATAAAATCGGGCGTACCCGCCTCGTACTTATAAGGGAGTTCATTGTAAGTGGTCTCCTCCCAGCTTACATGCTGAATCATTTCTCCTCCTCCGTGATAAGGTGGTAGCTTATCAAGCCATTCCCTCTTGCCGTAGAGGGCTCCGATTCCTGTAGGGCCATAAATCTTATGCCCAGAGAAAGCGAGGAAGTCTACATCCAATGCCTGCACATCCATCTTACGATGCGCAATAGCTTGGGCTGCATCGACAAGCACAGGTATCCCTTTGCTATGAGCGAAGGCAATCACCTCCGCTACGGGATTGATAGTACCCATTACATTGGATGCGTAACAAATAGAGACGAGTTTGGTACGCTCACTCACCATATCACGGAATGCCTCCATATCCATTATCCCGTCTTCAGAAAAAGGAGCTACCCTTAGCTTGATTCCTCTGGATACGCCTTGTAATTGCCAAGGGACAATATTGGAGTGGTGCTCCATACCAGAGACGATGACTTCATCGCCACTTTGCATCTGGCTTGCGCAAAAGATACTCGCTACCATATTGATACCTTCGGTAGTACCTCGAGTGAATAGCACCTCTGCGGGCTCTCGAGCATTGATAAAGCGAGCGATATGAGTTCTTGCCTCTTCATGTGCAGCTGTAGCTTGTTGACTGAGAGTGTGTACACCACGATGGATATTGGCATTACGCTCCTTATAAGCCTCGCTTACTGCATCTATCATCTGCTGTGGTTTTTGAGTTGTAGCAGCATTGTCTAGGTAGACCAATGGGCACTTGCCCTTGATTGTAGTGGAGAGGATGGGGAAGTCTGCTCGCACTGCTTGTATATTGTATTCCATAATTATTTTGAATTGAGTACGTGATGTAGGATGCCTACGTAGATGCCTGCGGTTTCTGTTCTTAGGCGCTCATCTCCTAGTGCAACAGGGTGAAACCCTTCTGCCATGGCCAAAGCGACCTCTTCTGGAGTAAAGTCTCCCTCTGGACCTATCAGGAAGCTACTATCTATCCCTTTCTGAAAAAGCTCACTGATATAGCGCTTTTTCCCCTGTGCCCCACAGTAACCAATGTAGCGCCCCTCGTAGAGGTCGCTCTGAAGGTACTCGGCTATTGAGGTAAAGAGTCGAAGTTCTACGGTGTTGCGCTTCTGAGACTGCTTCATCGCTGATATCATTACGCGCTCGAGACGCTCCATATTAATCTTACGGCGGATGGTGCGCTCAGTAATCACTAAAGAGAGACGATCCAGACCTACTTCGGTGAGCTTCTCGAAAGCAAGTTCGACCCGCTCTATATTCTTTGTCGGTGCTATCGCCAACTCCAACCGAGGACGCCTAGGTTGGAGTTCATCAATCAGACATAGGCTCTCTACATTCGGCTCTTTTACAGACGAACCAGCCAATATAGCGCTATAGAGTCGCCCTCTCCCATCGGTAATGTGTATCTCGTCCCCCTCTCCTAGCCGCAGTACCCTAAAGGCATGGGTAGCCTCTTCCTCTCCGAGCCGATGGGTAGTGAGGATATTTGGCTCATAGAAATAGGGATGTTCCTCTTTTTCTTGCTTACTTCTCTTCATCTTGTTGCCTATTGATAATATCGGTAAACCTCTGTGCCCACTCGTACTTTTCTAGCACAATGACCCTTTCTCGAAGTGCTTCTAGCTCTGTACGGGTGAGGGCGTGTGAGAGCTCTTCATCAGAGAGCTCTGAGAGAAACGCTTGGTTGTCTTCCTCTTGCTCTATCATCAGGATGAGTATCTCGGAGTACTTAAGCTGGTCTGCTGAATCAGTATCAAGGTACTTCTGGACCGCTTGCAGAGCATTGGCTAATGACTTACATCTCATCGCTTGTGCTTCAGCTAGAATAGGTAAGTGCCTAGTAATGGCAAAGATAGCTGCTAAGTACTCTGGTACTCGATAGTAAGCAGCCTCTCCCATGTCAGATAGTGTGTAGACCCACGCTTCGCGAGTTCCCTCCTCGTTCTGTCGAAATATAACTCTCCGAAGATAGATTCCGACCACCGACTGGTAGTCCTCCATCACATCTATATCTAGCTTGATATTAAGCATTGTCGCTTGAATCATCAACTTATACTGATCTATCAGAGCCTGAGGGATGGCAACATCAAGCTGGTACGCTTCTGAAGATGCTACACTCCGAAGTACCATATCCATGCCTACGATTTTACCATTTACCCCATAGCCTTGGAGTTTTTCAAACTCTAGTAAAAGTAGTGGTGCGTGGTTAATGTGCTCCCTTCTTTCAAAAATATTCTGAATATCACTCATCTTCAATTTTCAAGTCCTTTAGTACCGCAGCCCACTCGTAATTTTCGTATGCCACAGCCATCTGTAGTAATTTAGCCCTATCTTCTACTGCGAGGTTGTCAAGGATACGTCTGATATCAGGGGAAAGGGGATTGTCTGGTTTGACGCCAGCCTCAATCTCCTTAGCTATTGTCTCCAATGGAGCATGCGTCTCCTTTGACTTCGTTCTATTTATTCTCACAACAGATGCTGCAGCCTCCAAAAGGGTCTGCTCCATAAGTATCGGTAAGCGGTGACTCAGAGCCGATAGGATACCATTGAGCAGGGAGACTCTAAAGCTATTTTCTTCGCCTTGCTTATTCTTAAAAACCAAATAGGAGCGGGCACCCGACTTCCCCTGATAAATATGCAACGTCTGGAGCTTAGTTTCACTCATCAGCTCGTAATAGTGACTAAGATCGGGTATAGCACCATTGGGGGTGAAGTGTTGAGTAATCTTAGCGAAGTAAACAGGTGCCATCTCCGCTGGTACTCCAATGGGGAAAATCATTGGATCACCGGTCGGAAGGCAATACTTATTCTCCTCTACAGGAGTCAAGAGTACCACCAAGGTCTCGGGAATGCTTTGCGCACTTCCAAGTCCATTTAACTTCATCGGCACCATTACTCTGTCTTCTCCTTTTTCTTTCATACTATCCTTTTCTTATAATTTGCATATATAACCATTTTCAATCTCAAGTGTTCGGGTTGATTTCAGTCTCCTTTGATAGCTTTTTCTATGAGTTGGTAGAGATAAATCAATCCTCCCACAATATTAATAGTGGCAACTGGCTCGATCCTTTGAGTAAATGGGTTATAGCTATAACTAACTCCCATACTAATAGGTCCTGCCCCGGGGATGTTGTATCCAATCCCACCTCCAAAACCATAGGAGTAAGATCCAGTGAGCATAGGCATCTGATTGAGGTTGGCAAAGAGCTGATATCTAGTAGCATATCCCTCTCCGTAAGCAAAGAAACCACTAGGAGTGATATACTGAAGCCTTAGACTAGTATTGAGCGATTGCTGTACAAGAAACGGCTGATAGGCACTCTGGCCCAAATTTAACCCCATACGAAGTTGTGCTTTGAGGCGCTCTGAAACATCAAAAGTCGTTGTAAACGAGGGTGCAATAAACCTAGAGCCCATAAGTTGTCCTGCCACAACTGAAGATGAGATGCTCATTCTATCGTTAATACTATAAGATGCGCTGATATTTGCCGCTAGTCCAGAAGTATTCATTGGAACAAACGAAAGATGAGTAGGAGATCCAATAAAGGAATTAAGAGAAAGATTGGGGCTTAGATTAAGTCGCTGCGACATTACTTCACCTAAGGTTGTTTCTAGTGTGCTCGGGAATTCTATCTTAAGCGAAGAATTCAATCCCTTCAATCGTGACCCTCTACCCAGACGACTGCTATCAAGGTCAAGAAAAATAGGTATCTCGGTAGCTTTGAATCCCTCTAGATCGAAGGACTTCACTAAATTCATCGTCGCTTTCTCCAGCCCTCTTTTTGGGGTAATAAGTACACTTCTATTGATACGTAGCGTATCAGATAGAGACAACTCAGCAACCTCTTGAGCCATCACCACTACACCTACTATAAGGGCGATAAAAGATCCAATAATCCTCCTAAAAATCATAGAGGTAAAGTTATCCAATTTTGTTTTGACTTACAAGTAAGAATCCCCATTTGGATGGTTAAACTATCCAAATGGGGACATCTATTACTAAGCACAACTATTTCTTTTTTCTAAGAAGGCGGGCAATCTCTCCGATTAGTAGCACTGGCAAAGTGACCACTAGAGTAGCAATCCAGTCTCGTATGCTTAGGGGTACGACACTAAACATCTCTCCCCCAAAGCTGACAATCAACACCTGACCTAACACAATCACAAGAGCAATAGTGACAAAGCCACTTGCTCCCTTAAAGTGGAAAGCAGAACGACCAGACTCATAAGCACGTGCGTTGAACATATTCCAAAACTGCAACCAGACAAAAATAGAGAAGAAAAGACTTTGCTCATAGCTGGTCAATTCAGCATCTCCCTTATGGAACTCTAAGTTCAAAAGTTCTAACATGCTGGAGACATCGGCATACTGAAACAGATAAAGTAATCCGAGCAGTAGTACAAAGAATAAACCACCTACACCCAAGATGAGGCGCCCCATATGTTGGTCAATAATAAAGGCATTGCGATTACGAGGCTTTCGCTGCATAACACTTTGAGATGGGGGAAGAGAAGCCAAAGCCATAGCGGCAAATGTATCCATAATCAGATTGACCCAGAGCATCTGTGTCACAGTGAGTGGCGATTGCGTTCCTAAGAATGCACCAGCCAGCACTATAAGGCAAGCTGCCACATTGACCGTCATCTGAAATAGGATAAAACGTTGGATATTTTGGTATAGGGATCGCCCCCACATCACCGCCCTACCTATACTTGTAAATGAATTATCCACGATAGTAATGTCGCTAGCTTCCTTGGCAATGGAAGTACCATCACCCATAGAGAGCCCCACGTGTGCAGCCTTGAGGGCTGGAGCATCATTTGTGCCGTCGCCAGTCACCGCTACCACATCATTATTCCGTTGGAGTGCCTCCACAAGACGGCGTTTATCCAATGGACGAGCGCGCGAAACAACCTTAATTGCTCCTATACGCTGCTCTAGCTCCTCATCGCTCATTGCCTCGATCTCTGGACCCGTAATCACCTGGGCATCAGTATCCTCTTCAGTCCAAAGGTGTATTTGCCTTGCGACTTCACGGGCAGTTGCGATGGTATCACCAGTGACTATCTTTACGTTGATACCAGCATTGAGACACTCCTCCACTGCCGTAGGAACATCCGATCGAACCGGATCTGCGATAGCGACAAATCCGAGGAAGGTTAGATTCTTGGCAACAAGCCGACCATCCACGATACCTGCTTCGCCCTCTTCCAACACCTGATAGGCAAAGCCCAGTGTGCGCATAGCCTGAGACTGATAGAGGAGCAACTGCGCCTCTATTTGCTCTTTGCTGACAGCATTCACGGTATGGGTGGTGATACCATAGACAATCTCCGGAGCACCCTTTACATAAAGGACACGCTTATTAAGTGCTGAGCGAACCTCTGTGACCATATACTTCCTTTCGGTAGAGAATGGGATCTGTTGGATGGTCTCTATCTGGTGGCGGAGGACTTCGGTATCTACCCCTTGTTGGTACAACCACAATAGGAGTGCGCCCTCTGTGGGATTGCCAAATACCTTTGGGTGACCATCCTGGGTTTCATCTATGGATGCAGTGCTATTGAGCGCAATATTTTCCCTGATCAAGATACTGGCTTCATCGTCTACAAGTTTCTGCTGATCGAGTCCAAAAAACTGTGTCTCGTGGACACGCATCTGATTTTCTGTGAGCGTACCCGTCTTGTCGGTGCAGATGACCGTAGTAGCACCCATGGTCTCACAGGCATGCATCTTGCGCACGAGGTTATTGGTCTTAAGCATTCTCTGCATGCTATACGCTAGGCTGAGTGTCACCGCCATAGGTAATCCTTCTGGGACAGATACCACTACCACCGTGACAGCAATCATTATAGTTTGGAGTAAGAAGCTTACAAAATCTGTCCACTCAAAGACCTCAAGCCCTGAAAAGTACACCACCAATCTCCCGACCAGTACAAGTACAGCAATACTATATCCAAGTTTACTAATGAGATTTCCAAGCCTATCTAACTGCTCATTAAGTGGTGTCCGTGTACCTTGGTCTATCTGAGCAGCCTTAAAAACCTTACCATTTTCCGTCTTATCTCCGACAGCAAAGACCTCACATAGACCATGCCCTTCCATCACCTTTGTTCCGCGCATCACGTGATTTGTTGGGAAAGTGCTCTCCTTGTCATACAATTGGGGATCGGAAAACTTTAGTGCAATTGGTTCACCCGTAAGGGTGGATTCATCAACCATCAGCGACATCGAATCTAAAAGCTTAGCATCGGCTGGTATCTCATTTCCGGTCTCTATCACTACGAGATCACCCACAACTACATCTCGTTTAGGGATTTCAATGGTATGCCCATCACGAATAACTCTAACTGGTTCGTCATCATTCACTTTATTAAGGATGGCAAACTCCTTATCTGCTTTTTGTTCGAAGTAGAACGACAGACCGGTAGCCAATAGTACTGCTATCATTATCCCCAATGGTTCGAGGAAAGCGTCCATCCCCTCTCCATGTTTCCACACCTCATAAAGGGCAACCCCTAGCGAGAGTACTGCTGCTACAATTAAAATGACAATTGTGGGGTCTTTAAATTTCTCGAAAAATTTCTTCCAAATTGACTCTTTCTCCACGGGAGTCAGCACATTATCTCCATGCAGTCCCCTATTCTCCTCCACTTGAGCTGCCGTAAGACCGCTCCAATGCTTTTGCACCATATAATAATACTAATATGCCTATTAACTATCACAATAACGTGCAAAGTTACCAATAAAAATGGGGTATACTATTGCTGTACACCCCATCACACTTACAGATAGCTTGATTATTAAAGCAAAGAGTCTCTTTTACTCAGCAGCAATTACCTCTAGCTCCACCAGACCTCCTTTGGGAAGCGCGCAAATCTGGAAAGCACTTCGTGCTGGATAAGGTGCTTGGAAATACTCGGCATACACCTCATTCACTTTAGCAAAGTCTGCAATATCAGTGAGGAAGAGGGTGGTCTTTACCACATTATTAAGCGTCAACCCCCTTGCCTCAAGGATAGCCACGATGTTCTTAAACACTTGGTGTGCCTGACCCACCACATCTTCGCTAGCAAATGCACCAGTCTTGGGGTCTAGTCCAAGCTGCCCAGATACAAATACCAAACCATTGGCAGCAACTGCCTGTGAGTATGGGCCTACTGCTGCGGGACCATTTGGGGTACTAATAATTTCTTTCATAGTTATAATTAATGTAATGATTAAACTTACTTTTTCTGTCTAACTGCTTCGTATAAAATAATGCCGGTAGCTACCGAGACATTGAGCGAACCTATTTCGCCAAATAGAGGGATACGCACAAGTTCGTCGCAATTACCGAGTGAGTACTCTGATAGACCTGTGTCTTCAGCACCCATGACAAGTGCAAGCGCTCCATTCATCTGGACATCATACATCTGACCTGTGGCCTTTTCTGATGCACCTACGACCTTTATTCCAGATTCCTTTAGGTAATCAATGACCGAATCTACGGAGGATTCTCTACACACAGCAATACGAGATAGAGCACCCGCAGAGGTCTTAACAGCATCTGAAGTGACGGAAACAGAATTTTGCTCAAATATAACAATGGCATCTACGCCTGCACACTCGCAAGTACGGGCAATTGCACCAAAATTACGTACGTCGGTAATGCCGTCAAGCACCACAATAAATGGGTCTCTACCCGCCTCAAACAATGTAGGTATAACTTCCTCAAGAGTGAAGTAATGCGCAGCTGCCTTGACAGCAATAATGCCCTGATGGTTACGATTGGTAAGGCGATCAAGTTTCTCGACTGGCACCCTGCGAACTGGCACACTACGCTCTCCGACAGCTTCGAGTAGCTCTTTCATAGTGTCACTATTGGTCTCTCGCTTTACGTAGATAAAGTCAATAGGGTCACCCGCTTTGAGCGCTTCACGAATTGCATGAATACCAAAAATCATCTGATCTCGCTGTTCGCTTGGGCGGTTGTACATTGGTTTGGTTTGCCTTTGTCTATGCTGTCTCTCTCTTGTGACTCCCTCTTTTTCGCTATATTGTCTTGGTGCTCGAGGTTTATTTTCCAAATCCCTCTTGGCACCATAGGGTCTATCACCGATGCTCTTTGAGCCTTCATGTCTCTCGCCACTCCGTCTTGGACGACTATTTCGTTCTCCATTACCGCCTCTGCGGAAGTTGTTATCTCTCTTCATTCTATTTACTTTTTTAGTAATTCTCTTGCATTGGCAAGCGCTGCATCTGTCATCTCAGCCCCTGTGAGCATTGTAGCCAACTGTCGGACTCGCTCCTCGCCCTTCACCTCGTGTATTGTGGTGAAGTATCTTTCTTTATCTTCCTTCTTTGCTACCACCAACTGATACTCTGCCATCGCAGCAACCTGAGGTAGATGTGTGATGGATAACACCTGTAGATTACCTCCTAAACGTGCCATCACTTGCCCTAGCTTCTCCGCAATCTCCCCACTGACTCCTGTGTCTATTTCGTCAAATATCACTGTAGGTAATACCGTGTGCTCAGCTAGGATGGTCTTGAGTGCAAGCATAAAACGAGATATCTCACCACCGGAAGCGACCTCTCTAATAGGTTGCAAGATAGTTTGTTTATTGGTCGCGAAGAGAAATTGGACACTATCATATCCATAGTTTCCTAGTTGTGGTAATCGTTGCAAATCAACCTTGAAAGTAGCACCAGCAATACCGAGCTCTTTCATCAGCAGATGTAACTGGGGCAATAACGCTTCCGCTGCTTTTGCCCTAGTATCTGAAAGTTTTTGAGCAAGTGCTGTGGCAATATTCAACTTTTGTTGCACCTCCACTTCCAGTTGTCGGAGATGTCCATCCGAATTGGCAATCTCCTCCATAGTTCGTGCATAGTACTCTCTAAGGGAGATTAGTTCGTCATGGTCCGTAAGCTTAAACTTAAAGAGCAATCCCTGAAGGAAGTCTAACCGTTGCTCTATCTGTTCTAGCTCCTGAGGGTCTACCTCAATATTATCAAGTAGGCCATCTGCTTCACGAGTAATATCACGAAGTTCAACTTCGAGAGATTCCAGACGTTTATACAGCTCATCGACTTGAGAATAGTGCTGAGATACTCTACCGACCAATTTAGCAGCTCCGTGTATCTGTTCGATCACTCCTGCTCGCCCTTCATCTCCTTCAGAAAACGAAGATACCAAATGTAGAGCATCTGCAATCTCAGTACTATGCTGAGCCATTGCCTGTCGCTCCTCCAATTGGGCAAGCTCACCAGGTTTGAGGTGAGCACTCTCAAGCTGTTGTAGTTGAAAAGAGATAAATTCCTGCTCCTTAGATTGCGCCTCTATCCTTTTTTGCTCTTCAAAAAGCATCTGTTTTACCTCGGAGTATGTTCTAAACGCTTCGGCATACTCCTCCAACAATGATTGGTTATTGGCAAGAGTATCAAGGACACTAGTTTGATAACCGATATCACCTATCAACATATTGTGATGCTGAGAGTGGATATCTACGAGGTGCTCTCCAATAGCCTTCATCATCGCTGTCGTTACCGGAGTATCATTGATGAAAGCTCTATTTTTTCCATTGCTAGTAAGTTCCCGACGGAGCGTACACTGCATTTCGTAATCAAGATCATTATCAGAAAATATTGATTGTAGACCTTCGACTCCGGTAAGATCAAAATCTGCCTCTATGATAGCCTTATTCTCTCCTTCTCGGATCGTCTTGATATCGGCTCTATTACCCAGTATCAATCCGATAGCTCCTACTAGAATAGACTTTCCGGCTCCTGTCTCTCCTGTGATAGTTGTGAAACCATTTTGGAGGAAGAGCTCAAGTTCTTTGATGAGGATAAAGTCCTTAATATATAATCGGGTAATCATCTGCTAAAAATTATCGATGGAAATAGCTCTTCTGATAGCTTGCGCACTTCTGTTGCAGTAGGAGTTTGCTCTGACTGTAAGTACTGACTGATGTCTAATACTTTGGCATCGGAAAAAAGAGAGAAAAAGGATAGAGAACCATTATACACTTTCAGCTGCTTCAAACCCTGTAGTACTACCTTCGCTATCTCTCCATAAGCAGAAGGCACTTCACTGTCGAGTGCCTCTCTATGATATAGATACCATAGCTCTCTGAAGTGATCCCCCCATTCACTTTTAAGTTCATCAAGATGTCTTGAAGGAGCATAGTTTGATGGTTTTCGTCCTAACAAACTGAGCTCTCCTTGCCAAGCTGTGTCATAGGCACTTCGATGCTCTTGTAAGTAATTCAAAAAAGGAGATCCACCATAGAGCGAGAAACTATCATAGTAATACATCGCACCCAACGTGGCAAAATAATAAATCATACGGTTTATTTGCTCATCGGGAATCTCTCTTCCGATAAAGGTTGCACTCTGCTGAGGGTAATATCGAAAGCTCACTTCTGACTCTTGCAACAATAGGAGTAACGACTCTCTATCTCTCCCAAAACGTGGGCGATAAAATGCCATTTCAATACCTCCTTGGTACTGATCCCCGATTACGTGCTCCACGAAGAGTACTAAGCTAAGCCGGATAGGGTATTTAGGAACATACTCTGCAGATATATTAGGAGCATAATTAGCCAGCATCATCTGGAGCTGTTGCTGTAGACTATTAAGATCCTTTTGGGAGCTTTCTGGTAAGCCATAGGCATTGACGACCACTTCAGGGGCAAAGAAAGTCTGCCCCCGAACACCAATAGCCACAATACATGATAGTATCGTGAGAATAAGTCGCCTAATCCTCATTTATTCTTCACTCTGTAGCTGCTCTAAACGATCTAGAATAGCCTCTGCCACATCCCTTTTGTTCATCAATGGAAGACTCTGAACATGCCAACCGTCGTCATCATAAAGGGTAACCTTATTGGTATCCACCCCAAATCCCGCACCCTCATCTTGGAGCGAATTGACGACAATCATATCCAGCTTCTTTCTCTCCATTTTACCCCTGATGGATTGCTCTTCCATCTCTGTCTCGAGAGCAAAACCAATGTGCCATTGCCCCTCTTGCTTGCGCTCTCCCATCGCTGCAGAAATATCTGGATTTGGGACTAATTCAAGTGACATTGCACCCTGTTTTTCCCTCTTTATCTTACGATCAGCTTGGTTCGCGACACGGTAATCAGCGACAGCCGCACAGAAGATTGCCACTTCGTATTCTCCCGTTGCAGCTATGCACGCATCATACATCTCCTGTGCGCTCTCCACCCTTGTAACATTAATATTAGCTCGCTCAGGAACCATTGAGACTGGACCAGTAACAAAGCGAACATGAGCACCACGATCAGCAGCGGCTTCAGCGAGAGCCTTGCCCATTTTCCCAGTAGAATAGTTTCCAATAAAGCGCACTGGGTCTATCTTTTCATAGGTCGGGCCAGAAGTAATCAGCATACGTACTCCCGCAAGTGTTTGTTCGTGCTTCGGTTTAAAGAAGTTCTCCAATGCCGATACAATCTCCTCTGGTTCTGACATACGCCCCTTCCCAACTAAGTGGCTTGCCAATTCACCCACACCCGGCTCAATCACTGTCGCTCCCCACTCCTGTAGCTTTGAGATAGAGCCGGTGGTCGAAGGGTGTGCAAACATATCCAAATCCATTGCTGGAGCGATAAAGACCGGAGCACGACAGGAGAGATACGTAGTAATTAACAGATTATCAGCAATACCATTGGCCATCTTGCCCAAGGTGCTTGCGGTCGCAGGGGCAATTACCATGGCATCAGCCCATACGCCTAGATCTACATGACTATTCCACGAACCACTTCTCTCGTTGAAAAATTCAGAAAGGACAGGGTTTCCCGTAAGTGTTGATAGTGTCAGAGGTGTAATAAATTCCTTTGCAGCAGGGGTCATTACGACCTGTACTTCTGCTCCAGCCTTGACTAATAAACGAGCAAGTATTGCACTCTTATAGGCTGCAATACTTCCTGTCACACCCAATATAATATGCTTTCCTTTCACCTTTTACTTTTTATTGCGATCCTTTGTAAGTGCATTTTGGTATCCATCGGGAAATCCCCCTGCATAATCCAGTCAAAGTATCCCTTATCTCGTAGCAATACTTCCTCGACGGGCATTCCTTTGTATTTGCCAAAATTAAAGCACGGCACGCCATTAGTATCGTACACCATCCGACCACCAAGATCCACATTATTACCCTGTTTGGTATAGGCATCTAATGCCTCCACATCACTGGGGAGATCGTCATACATGCCCAGCTGACCTAGCAATACCTCATACGTAGCACGGGTATCTGCATCTGCAGAGTGAGCTCCTTCTAGCTCCTTATTGACATAATACTTATAAGCTGCAGAGAGGGTGCGTGGCTCTTTTTTATAGTAAATCACTTGCACATCCACGACCCGTCTACTACTGAAGTCTACCGGAATCCCTGCTCGTTGAAGCTCTTCTGCAAGGAGAGGCACATCAAATCGGTTACAATTGTATCCTCCAAGATCACAATTCTCGATAAAGGCGGCAATCCTCTTGCCCACCTCTGCAAATCCAGGTTTGTCTGCAACCAATTCATCTGTGATACCGTGGACAGCAGATGACTCAGGGGGGATAGGAATACCTGGATGAACCAACGTGTGGAAACTTTCCTCCAGGCCATCGGGGTAAACCTTGAGAAGTGCAATCTCTATAATCCTATCCTTTGCCACATCCAGCCCCGTAGTCTCTAAATCAAAGAAAACTATCGGGCGCTTTAGACTTAATCGGGGCATACCTGCTTAACTATAGACGAATGGCATTACTGCCACCACAATCTCCACGCCAGCTTCACCTCCGACAGGAGAAATTAGGGCAGCTCGAGAAGCATCGCCAATCTTCATCACAATCTCTTTAGATGGCATCACGCTCAGTATCTGAATCAGATGCTCCGAGCGAAAAGAAAACCTTGCCTCGGTATAAGAGAATGACACAGGCATTACCTCTTCAGCCTTTGTACTGAAGTCAATATCGCTCGCCTTGAGGGTCAATTGAGTAGGAGAGAAGTCGAAACTAACCAGATCCATACCCTTATTCGCAAATACAGAAACACGGCGAGTAGCTGCGAGCATCTGCAATCTATCTGCCTCAAGAGTCTTGTCGTTGTCCTTAGGGATTACTGTCTCATAATTAGGATACTTCCCCTCTAGCAGACGACACTGAAGCTCCACTGAAGAGGTTCTAAATAGAGCGAAGTTAGGATAAAATTCCATCTCCACCACCTCGTCATCCTTTTTCTGAAGGACTTGAGATAGAAGCTGTGCAGGCTTTCTCTGCAAAGTAAGTCTATATTGTTCGGCTACCCCTAGGTCAAGCATTGAATGACGATAGTATGCCAATAGGAAACCATTAGTTCCGACAAATGTAATATGCTCTGGACGGATATCAATATGCACACCAGTCATAATCGGGCGCACATCGTCACTGCTCGTGGCATAAAGAGTGTTTTCAAGCCCCTCCAAGAAATTGGTTACAGGCATCTTAATCTCGAGTTTATCACTGCCAAGAGACTCTACTGAAGGGAAATCAGCTCCCTGTATTACGGGAAAAGAGAAGAAGCCATTATTGTACTTCGCCTCCAGTTCATGATCCTCGTTGAGTGTAAACTCAATTACCTGGTTTGGAATCTCTCTTAGTGGCTCAAGCAATTGGCGCACTCTCGCACAGAAGCTCATATCCTCACCCTCCCTGCTCATTAGAGCAAAATGGGTCACAATACGGGTATCACCATCTGTAGCAGTCAGGCTAAGGGTATCACCCTTTACCTCGAATAGGGCAAACTCCATAATCGCAAGACTATTCTTGCCACTCACCACACGCCCAACCACCTGTAGGTGGTCACGTAGCACGTCACTCAGAATTGTAAACTTCATCTGTCTCTATATCTCTAGTTATATAATGTCCTCAAAATTACCAAATCTTTGCCACTCTCCATAATAATTAAAGAAGACGGTGATGAAATCTAGTCCATCACCGTCTTTCAATAATTACTTTAGCTATATATCTTAGAATATATATTTGACTCCGATTTGAGCCTTCCACCTTGATCCGAAATCACTTACGTAATAAAGGATATCACTAGATGGTTGATTGAATGTATAGGAAACATTATTCCCCTTACGACTTACAGCCATAGGATTGTAATTGTAGCTTACAGAGTTTTGGATACCCCATGCTGGGTTAAGCAGATTAGCAACATTGAGGACATCAAAGTTGATCTGAATGGTATTTCTCTTACCTGCAACATTGAAGTAAAAATCCTGTGCTAAATGGAAATCAAAGTGATGCTCAAATGGAGACCTTAGAGCATTACGCGGAATAAATGTACCCCTGTAGTCGGCATAATCTTTCTCAATCCACTTAGCGAAGTTTGCTCTTTGCACCTCCGGATCAGTAGAGACAGTCTTGTTAGTCACAAACTTCATACCCATAAGCTCATTCTCGGTAGGAATGTACATCAAGTCATTTCCTGTTGCCCTATCGCCATTGAGGTCACCATTGTAAACCATTGAATAAGTACTACCGCTCAATCCTGAGTAGAATAGGCTAACGGTAGTTGCAAAATTCCTTGCATACGCTACACGATAGGATAGATTAGCGATAATGCTATGAGGACGATTAAAATCTGCATAAGCAGCAATCTGATCATCATCACCATTGTAGACCTCATTATACTGCCAATTAGAATATGCTTGGCTAGAAGTCCCATCGTTGATAGCCCTTGCATCACCATAGGTATAAGCTACCATAGCAGAAAGACCAAAATCAAAATCCTTTTCGAGCTTTGCAGTAAGATTATAGCTATAACCCTTGCTAGAGTTAGTCAGATAGATAATTCCATTGTATGCCTTAGCCTCATCGCTTTGCTTGTATAGGAATCTATTGTCTCCTGTGCCATTATTCAGTTGCCCATCACGCTCAAACGAAAGGTTCTTAAACATTACATTGTTGAGCGTTTTAGAGTAGATTCCCTCAAGAGTGAGCTTGATATCGTAAGGTAACCTCTGCTCCCAAGCTAGATTTAGACGAAGGACTTGAGGGAACTTAAAGTTCTTGTCAAGGACATCAATCTCTGAATTCCATACCTTAGAAGGCTTGTACTGCTTGGCTGGATCAATCTGAAACTTAAATCCGTCAGCAATTGCCGCATTAAAATCATCACCCTGAAGTCTAGTTCTATTGTACTCAATACCAGAGTTTGAGAAACTATTAGATACCCATACAAATGGAATACGCCCTGTAAAAATACCTACACCACCACGGAGAAGTGAGGTTTTAGCCTCATTGAGATTCCATCTAAAACCTACTCTTGGCGAAAATAGAGGTGTAGACTTAGGCATTTGGTTGGTCGCTACCTCATAATTCTTAGCAATAGTGGTACTATTGAATGCCTTATTCTCGGTTGGCTTATCGAAAAATATTGGAACATCTACACGAAGACCATAGGTAAGCCTGAAGTCATCCGATACTCTCCAGTCATCCTGAGCATAGAAACCAATCTGAGCAGCGCCAAATGTTGGTGACCATCTGCGATTGCCATTTACATCAGAAAATGAGTAATCATATTGCTTAGGTGCAACTTCCCCAGAAGTGCCTACGGTCAACCAATCTCCAATACTACGGTATATATAATCACCTGTATTTTGACGGATAAAGAGATTCCTCATCTTGAAGAACTCGTTGTGTGTTCCAACAGTTACCGTATGGTCGCCTAAGAACATCGTAAAATTATCTGTCAATGTCAAGATGTCTTGGTCAAGCTCATTAGCTGAAGAGTATGGCTCGGCACCAAAAGTAATACTTCTATTGCCGTCCATCTCTATCTTTACGGTAGGTATCGCCATGCCCTCTGGCTCGCGGAAGTCCCTCACCCTTGTATAACCAAAGCGGAACTCATTGCTCAAAGTCTCAGAAAATCTAGACTGGAACTCTGTCACAAAAGAGTGGGTGGTGTTGTTCATATAATAACCATTGTCACCGAGCCTCAGGTTATTATTTCCACGACCAAAATTGAGCTTACGACCCTTTGTGAAATTGTATCTAAAGGTCATTTTGTGATCGTCATTGATATTCCAGTCAAACCTTGCAAGAGCCTTATAACCCCTTGTATCAATGTTTTTGACATCATAACCACCGCCATCATATCCTCCTGTAATAGTCTTTAGATGGTTAATGACCTGATCAGCCTCCTCTTTCGTAATCAGTGAAACACCTGGAGAAGCAACATACTTACTCCCCTCTTTCCTCGCATCTCCGATATTGTATGAAGATGGATAATCGTCACCAGTATACTCAAAGTTGGTAAAGAAGAATAGCTTATTCTTGACGATAGGACCACCTAAAGTAAAACCGAGGATTTGGCTATTCTGCTTTCCTAGAGACTCTCTATTCAGCACATCCTTACCAGGAGTCTTTCCAATAAGATTTTGATCCTGATAGTAAGCATACGCCGAGCCATGAAAAGTATTTGTTCCACTCTTAGTAACCGCATTGATACCTCCTCCGGTAAAGCCTCCCTGTCTCACATCAAAAGGAGCGATTACTACTTGAATCTCCTCAATCGCATCAAGAGAAATAGGAGCAACGCCTGCTTGATCACCGTTTGTTCCAGCACTAGAAAGGCCAAATACATCATTATTGACAGTACCATCAATCTGGAAGCTATTGTACTTGTTGCTGGCTCCGGCAAAGGATGTCCCATTTCCTGTTGCTATCGCTGTAGGAGTGAGCTTTGCCACGTCAAAGATACTCCTCGAGATCATCGGTGTAGACTCAATCACTTTAGAAGTAAAGTTATTGGCAGCACCTGTCCTCTGAGAGTTGAATACAGACGAACGATCAGCAACGACTGTAAGCTCACCTAGAGAAAATGAGGCTTCGTTCATCCTGAGATCTACAGAATTCGTCTCTCCAAGAGCTAAGTTGATATTTTCAACCTTAATATCCTGATATCCCAAAAAACGACCAACCAATTCATAAGGCCCACCCGGTCTCATACCAATAATACGGAAGTAACCTTCAGCGTTAGAAATAGTACGGTACACCGTACCTGATGGCATGTGTGTAACAGTGACCGATACCCCTGGAAGAAAATCGTTGTTTTGATCAACGATCTTACCCGATATCCCAGAAGTAGTCACTTGTCCCATAGCTGCGAGGCTTATAAAAAGCATCGATACAAGGGTCAAAAGCATTTTCTGTAGTTTCATACAAGAAAAAAGTTAGTTATTATAATTAAAAATCGATTCTGTTAGCAAACATTTCGAGGAGAAGACTTCTCTACAATATCCGATGCAAATTTAATGAAATATTAGGAGTATGGTACACTTTTGTGATACCAAGCTGTGACAATTTGGTTACAACCTTTCCATATCTTATACTCTACCAATGTAGTTGCAATGAAAAACTTTGAGGAAGTGTCTCAATGGAATCGTCAATTTGCTTACTCTCTCTTTCAATAGGGACATAGAGTGTATACACTTATAGAAATAACACTGTGCTGCACTATTGTCGCCACATTCGCGACAAACTACCTACTGCAGGGACAGAGATTCTTCAAACTCTCTGTAACGAGTACTTCGCCGAGGAGTTTTGGGTGAGTCGAGATTGGCTCTACAAGGTGCTTGGTGCCAATGATATG
>JAEWZH010000013.1 GCA_023395395.1 Bacteroidota bacterium
AAATCTCCGATATAGAAGAGTCGAATCTCCTCTATAGAGCCGTCGTGACCGCTCTATAGAGGAGATTCGACTCTTCTATATCGGAGATTTGGGGTGTCACAACAGAGGGTGTGGGGGATGATAATTGTATTCGAAAAAGCGATATAAGTTAAATAAACATAATTTTTGAGGCTCGATAATGTTTCATGTAAGTTTATTAGGAAAAATACATATATTTGCCCATGTTACCTTAGGCGGGGTATCATAATGTTTTATGTAAATCTAACAGTTATGGCAGAGATATTCAGTGATATTGATATTATCGAAGGGCTGATAAAGATGGGGTTGTCTGAGCGAGAAGCAAAAGTTTACAAAGTTTTGCTTGGCGTAAAGGAGATAACCGCTTCCGGTATTCCAAAATTTACGGATGTCCCTCGTACCAAGGTATATGAAGCTCTCAATTCATTGGCGCGAATAGGCTTTTGTAAGGAGCGTTCGTCTGAAAGTGCGGGAGGACGCCTCTATTCAGCCGTGGATCCAAAGATTGCCTTGGGAGGGCTAATGGCTGAAGCCAAGGAGCACTTCTCCCAAATCAATAGTACCTATGAGTCGCTCTCTACGACGATGCAGAGCATTTACGAGAATAGTAGTGACAGGCTGGGAGAATACGATTTTGTAGAGGTGCTTAAAGGGAGGGGAGAGATACTGGATCGCTACTCGACACTCAGAAATAGTGCGAAGCTGGAAATATTGGAGCTGAGCAAAGGTCCTTATGTGATGAGCCAAGAAGAAAGGGACTTGGAAGCCCAAGAAAATGAGCGCATCATCAAGTCTGGGGTGAAGATGAATGTCATCTATGAGGCTCGTGAGATAGAGGACTTCGGCGACAACTTTTTTTATAGACAGTGTGCCAATGCCGGCGTGAGCTCGAGGATAATTCCGTCTCTTCCGATGAAGATGACATTGTTTGATAAGAGGGTCGTAATGCTACCCCTAAGGGATGCTTTGGTGAGCGAGCCCAATTTGACGGTCGTGGTCATCGAGCATGCTAAGCTTTACGAGATGTTGGAGACCGTATTTTGGCTCTATTGGGAAAACGCAAAGGAAATATAAATAACCAAGTAACATAAACAAAACTGAAAACAGATGAAAAAGATTTACCTATGGGTGGCTCTCATTGCCACGCTAGTCGTAACAGGGTGTACCAACCTTGATTTTTTTGAGAGACGCTTAGATGACTATGAGGCACGTCTCCAGAAACTAGAGAACCAAGTCAGTGCTGCTAATAGAGATATAGTAGCCATCAGGGAGATGATCAAAGCACAAGCCAATGCAATTACCATCAAGGAATACAGACCCTTAGATGATAATAGTGGCTATGTGCTAACCATGAGTGACGGCAGTAAAATCGTCCTCAAGAATGGACTGAATGGGCAAAGCTCCTCTATCGGTGTGAAAAGAGGAGAAGACGGATTGCTGTATTGGACACTCAATGGAGAGTATATGTACGACAGTGATGGCAATAAAATCCAAGCTAAGGGAGAAGACGGGAAAAATGGGATTACTCCTCAGTTGAGGGTCAATGCTGATGGCTTCTGGGAGTATAGCTTCGGAGGTCAAGACTGGCACCTAATCCTTGATCACAACTTCGCCCCTGTAAAGGCTACAGGTGGTGGTACCAATGATTTGGATATTACCGAGAGCAATGGGTACTTGGTGATTAAGTTTAAGGGTCAGACCTTTATCATCCCTCTCACTGGCGGAGGCAATGGTGGTAGCGTGACTCCAAATAAGCCTGCGGCTGTATTGAAGATGGAGACGACCGAGCTCAAGATGGTTGAGGGGGCATCTGCTCAACTAGAGCTACAAGTCGAGCCTAAGGATGTCTACTCGCTATCTGATGTGACCTGGACTTCCTCAAAGCCTGAAGTCGCTAAGGTAGAGGGCGGTCTTGTCACCGCTTTAGGCAAGGGTGAGACTCTCATCACTGCATCTATCGGTGATGTAAAAGTAGAGTGTACCGTAAAGGTCGAGGAAAAACTAAAGATAAATATTGAAGTTTTGGAGGTCAGTACCATATTTGCTAATATTAAATTCACTCCATCAGACAATACCAGAACCTACAAGGCGGGTGTCTACAAAAAATCTTTCTGGCTTGAAAAAGAGGCGGATAAGAAAGGTACCTTTGAAGCTTTTGATTTGCCCTATTGGAAAGAATTTGGCGGAGAAAAGTGGTGGTCTATTCTTCATATCGACCTCAATACAGGTGTCCAAACCTTTGAGCCTCATCAATTGGGTACTCCATTGGAATCAAATACTACTTATGTCGTGACAGCCTATGGTATTGATAGCGAAGGCAATCTTACAGGGGATGAATTTACCAAAGAGTTTACCACAAAGCCTAGCGTAAGGTACAATGACTTTACCTTTAAGGTAGAGGACTTGAACCTTCAGCCACGTAGCATCAGTGCAACTATTGTCCCATCTGACAATGAAAAGACTTACATAGCCACAATCCAGAGCAAGAGCTACGGTGATTCCTATATCAACCACCCAGAGCTATGGGAGAACGCAGCTAGCCGTATTGCAGGGCATGATCCGATATTGAGTAAGGGAAAGGACTTGGTAACGCGCGAAGGCAGACGCCCAAATACCGAGTATTACATAATAATTTTTGGGTACGATAAGAAGCTGGGATTGACGACGGATATGAAGTTTGAACTTGTGAAGACCCCAGAAGCTACCAACTAATACATTAACGATGAATAAGAGCGAATATCGTATGAAAAAGATAAGTTTATTATTGACTGTACTACTGGCACTTGTATTCTCCTCTTGTGCCAATAATGACTTAGGAGTCGTCTCTCTGGAGCTCTCCGAGTTTGGCTCTATGGAGGTCGTAGCCGAAGGAGCGGAAAAAACCATTGATGTCACGACCAATCAGAAAGATTGGATCGTTAGCGCCAATGCCCCTTGGGTGGAGATTGAGCAGATGGAAAAGCAATTCAAATTGTCTATCCCTCGAAACAATCTGCCCGAAGCGAGAAAGGCTACAGTGGTCGTAATGGCCGGAGGAGCGGCTCGCAAAATAGAGCTCATACAGTCTGCCGGGAAGGGTGAGCTATTTGTGACAGAGGAAACACTGAGCTTTGACCAGTTTGCTCAAGATCGTACCCTGCGGGTCGTAAGCAATAGTGCAAATTGGGAGGTAGAGATTTCCGAGCCTTCATGGATAAGCGTGGAGAAAATCATCGAGGATAATCGTCTGAAAATATCTGTGGCAGAGAATGTATCTGAAGCTGACCGCCAAGGAAAGGTATTTATCAAGTCCGCAGGGACGATTCGTGAGATAAATGTCTCACAGAGCGGTAAAGTTTATTATTTACTTCCACTACTTACCCCCGGGGCAAATCCGGAAGATGTACGCAAGTTTGAAGCTCAGAGAAAAAGCTCCCTTGTCCTTGATAAAGACTATATCATAAGTGGTATTCAGACCTTCCGCACCATCAGCCCTATCTTCCCAAGGATAGTATACAACTTCTCCGATGATAGAATCTATGAGATTGATATGATTCCTGATGATGCGCTTACTTTGACAAGCGATGGATTCCATAAGTTCTTGCTCGATAATGGATTTGAAAGCAAAGGGGACAATGGCTTTGAGAGGCCTTATACCAAGATGGTGAAGATTGGCGAAGCAAACTTTGAATTGCGTCTACAGATATTGTATGCTGTGCCGGGTCAGCCACGGGTAGCGAAGTTCCTCATCTTTAATAGGCAATCCAAGAAAATGCCTACCTATGCGGAGCTGCCAAAGGGCTTTGCTAATATCAAGACAGGTACCAAGCCTGATGTGATTGCTTGGGAGGCAAGCAATGGAGGCAAATTATCTCAATCAAAATCAACGGGTAATTTCTTCTACTACGATGTCCTCGATAAGATTTACATCGGAAGAGACTATATCTTTAATGACGATGGGAGTGCCATCCTTCAGATGCGTATGTTTACCTACGACATTGATAAGGTATTCTATCTCGCCGGTCCGGGAAATTACCAAATGACTGATGAATTCAAAGAGCTACTCGAGCGCGAAGGATATACCAATCCGGTAAAGGTGAACGATGCCTTTAAGTGGCTCTACCGCAATGAGAAGCAGGGTACTGTACTTGGTGTCAGAGTCGTACAGATACAAGGCGTAAACGGAGGTGCCCCAGTCGTGATGTTTATGTATCTTCCAATATCCGTCTTAAATCAGTAAATCATTGAGATATGAGAAAATTTGGAAGTATCCTATGCTTTACTTTGATAGGTCTTCTGTGTTCGTGTCAGGCTCAAAGGGAGGATGTATTGATGCCCGATGAGTTTGAAATATCAGAGCAGACGAACGAAGATTCTAAGTATTGCGAGGGCATATTACGAGTAAAGCTATCTCCTGAGATGGAGCGGCAGCTCACTCTGCGCTCTACCGAAGGGGAGCTGCGAAGCGGGCATTCCGAAATGGATGCTTATCTTCAGCGGATTGGTGCGCTATCTATGACCCGAGTATTTCCCGAGGGCGAAGGGGCTTACGCCCGGCGTCGCCGTGAAGCGGGGCTGCATCTATGGTACGATATTGTATTTGATCCCAATACCTCTGCGACGAGAGCTGCTTCGGCAGCCTCGGCGCTCAAGGGGGTAGAGGAGGTAGAGCAATTACCAAAGGTCGATTTTAAGTTTGAAAAAGGGATTACTGCCTTTGGCAATCCAAGATCGACCATGCGTGCGATGGATGAGACCATCCCCAATGACCCTAAGTTCCCGGATCAGTGGCATTACCACAACGATGGTTCTCTCCAAAACTCTCTGGCGAGGGTAGACATCAATGCCCTTGAGGCGTGGAAAGTGGAGACAGGTGACCCTAAGGTAATCGTCGCCATACTTGATGACGGACTCGATTTTGAGCACCCTGATTTGGTCGCCAATCTTTGGACCAATGACCGTCCCGAATTTGGTGGCGATATCCATGGCTATAATTTTTCGATGAATCAAGCCGAAGTCGATCCCAGCGACCATGGTACGCATGTCGCCGGTTTGGTCGCTGCCACGAGAAACAACAATATGGGTGTGGCAGGGGTCGCCGGCGGTGACGGTACCCCCAATAGTGGCGTACGACTGATGGGGTTACAGATTATCTCCACACAGGTCAATAACTTGGGAGGCGTCCCCAAGGCGTTTGTCTACGCAGCGGATCATGGTGCGGTGATTGCCCAAAACTCTTGGACTGCCGGTACAGGTGCCAGCCCTAGCGATATTTCACCTTCCATGCGGGCAGGCATTGACTACTTTATCAAGAATGCCGGAGTAGACCCACAGACGGGTGAGCAGCGAAAGGATTCGCCCATGAAAGGTGGAGTAGTCATCTTCGCAGCAGGTAATGACAATAAGAATAGCTTCTACATGCCAAGCTCCTATGAGCCGATCATTGCGGTAGCATCGTCAGCGGCTTCCGGCAAACGTGCATTTTACTCCAATCACGGTACTTGGATAGATATCTCAGCTCCGGGTGGCGATTGGAATCAGGGCAATCCCGAGGGTATGATACTGAGTACGTTTGGCGAAGGGTTGTACGGTTACATGCAAGGGACCTCGATGGCTTGTCCGCTCGTATCCGGTGTAGCAGCACTCATCTTGTCGAAGTATGGCGGAGAGGGATTTACCAATGAGCAGCTCAAGAGCAGATTGCTTGGTGCGGTACGTCCGTTCAATATCGACGAGATGAATCCCCTCATGAGAGGTCTATTGGGCGTAGGGATTGTAGATGCAGCCAGAGCACTCGATGATGATGGCGGAAAGGCACCCGCAAGTGTGACCAACATCCGATCCAAAGCTGATTATGAAGCCCTCGATTTTGAGTGGAAAGCTGTGGATGACGAGGATGATGGGACAGCCCTATCGTATGTCATCTATTACTCAAGTGATAATAGTATCTCCAAGGAGGCGCTATTGTCTGCGCGCTCCATGCAATTCAACTACCCGGAGAAAAAAGCCGGAGACCTCGTACAGGCTCGATTGGATGGCTTGACCCTCAATACCCACTACAAGCTTGCGATTGTCGCCAAAGATAGATGGGGACACCGCTCCGCACCGCTCTATTTTGAGGCTGCGACAAGAAAAAATGCTGCCCCACAATTGACCCCTTCGGTCTCTGATGTAGTGCGTTTGGTGGATAACCAAGCCAAAGTCGTCTCCATCGCTGTCCATCATCCAGACGGTTTGCAGTGGGATTATACCCTCCTCGGTGATACCAAGGGGGTGACGGCTAAGAGAGAGGGAGACCATATTGTCCTCACTTTCCGCAAGGTGCTTAATTCAGGAGCTTACCGACTGGGTGTGAAGGTGGCGGATCAATATGGAAGTGCTGATTTGGTCGTACCTTTTGAGATTGTGGATAATAGGGCTCCTATCCTCATGGGGCAGCCTGAGCCTATCTACCTACCGATTACCAAGGGGTCTTACGACTTGGAGCTTACCCCCTACTTTGCGGATCCGGATGGAGACGAGCTCTCTTATGAGGTGAAAAATTATACCTACGGCATTGTCGGAGCGACAATCGCTGGCAACCAGCTTCATATCGAGGCATTGGAGAGGGGTGCAGTTCGCTTGGAGGTGATTGCCAGAGATCCGGAGGGCGCATCTGTGCGGATGAAAGTGGAGATGAAGATTGTCCATGATGATATTGTCTATCTCGTGTACCCGGTTCCTATGACTACAGTGCTCAATATCCGTCTTAGCGACGAGGTTCATACCGCCAAAGTCGGCATCTTCACACCTCTTGGTACGCAGGTGCTCAAGAAGCATATCGCAGTAAGAGAGGACGCAGACCGCCAGGTCGCTCTTGATGTCTCAAAACTGGAGGTGGGCACCTACTTACTTGAAGTAGAAGCCAATGGTAAGGTATTCAAGCAGAATATCATTAAAAACTAAACGCCAGAATATGAAACGACTATTTTGTACTCTAATTGTTCTTGTGTTTTCGGTGAGTACCTCCCATGTATTTGCCCAGAATATTCACTCTTCGATGGACTTTTTACGATTTAATGTCAATGCGAGGAGTGCTGCGATGGGAAATACCTACTTGGGGAGCACCAACGCCATGTATCTCTATGGAGACCTATCTGCCTTTCATCACACAGAGCGTAGGGTGTACGCCTCTTATTCGCTAGCCATTCCCCAAGCCTCAAGTAGCGGTACCAACCTCTTCCACGCCATCTCGGCAGGGTACAAGGTGCTTCCCCTCTGGTCATTACAGGTCGGTGCTCGTGTCCAATCCGGGCTCAAAGCGCCAATCATCGACATCAATGGGGTCGAGAAAGGCACGCTATCGCCCTACAATTGGAGCGCTGATCTCGGTACCACCTATGCGATTAGCGACAATTGGATAGCTTTTGCGAGAGCCACTCTGATAGACAGCTATCATGCGCTCCATGCGACGAGTTTTGGAGTCTCATTGGGGGCGAACTATCGCAATCAATTTGTGATGGGTGGGTACACACCGGGGCATTGCTCTGTCACCCTTGGGCTCAACAACTTTGGGGGCGCTCTAAAGTTTAATAGCCGCGAGGGAGAGCAAAAGGTCTCCTTACCTAGTGCTGTCCACATCGGTGGTGCTATCGATGCCACCTTTGCCCAAGAGCACAGATTTGCACTTAGCGGTATCGCTGAATATCTACTTCCATCCTCTCTGTCGTATAAGTTTATGGCAGGTGTGGGTGCCGAATATCAGTGGAACAGCATGTTGGCGGCTCGTGCAGGATTTCAGTGGAGAGACAATCGTGCTTGGTACACGATGGGCTTGGGTGCTTCGTACCGCATGGCTACCCTTGACCTCTCCTATACCATCAATAAGAATCGCAACTTCAATCATGTTAGTTTAGGACTATCTGTTGATATTTAATAGACGACTATCTTGCCAAATGTTAATGCGATTCTTTGGGCAAGCTCTGGATTCAGAGCTTGCCCTTTTTTGTAGCACTGTAATGTCTCCTATGGTGATGGGGGTAGAAGAGAGCAATCGGCTCTATAGAGCCGTCGCGACTGCTCTATAGAGGAGATTGTTTTCCTCTATAGAGCCGATTGATCTCCTCTATAGAGGAGATATGGCGTTCCTGGAAAAAGACATCTATTATCTATTTGTAAGCGTATTTTGGGCGCAACCCTCAATATTAGTATCTTTGTGGTATGAGAAAGATGATACTTTGGTCTGAAGCCATACCCTTGTCTCTTGTCCTGCCCCAATCTCAGCTACAGGGCTTTGCGGTGGTGTAGGGCTGGTTTATCTGTTATAGTAGCAAGACGTGGGCAATAGGAGCGAAACACCGATGATGCAGCAGTACTGGAGGTATAAGGAAGAATACCCCGGTACGCTCTTGTTGTTTCGTGTGGGCGACTTCTATGAGACATTTTGCGACGATGCGATAGAGGCGTCTCGACTCCTCGGAATCACTCTGACCAAGAGAGCCGGAGATCCGTTGGCAGGATTTCCCCATCATGCGCTCGATAATTACCTCCCCAAGCTGGTGCGTAAAGGTAAACGGGTGGCGATCTGCGATCAGATCGAGGATCCTAAGCTGACCAAGAAGTTGGTGAAGCGAGCAGTGACCGAGGTGGTGACCCCCGGGCTGACGATGGACGACTCTGTGCTGGATGCCAATGCCAATAACTTCCTCGCTGCCGTGGCTCTTGGCAATGGCAGAGCAGGATTGGCACTGCTCGACCTCTCGACCGGGGAGTTTGTGACGAGCCAAGGGACACCTGATGAGGTGGAGAAATTGGTGGTCAATTTTAGCCCTAAGGAAGTCCTCGTGAAGCGAGGGACGGAGCATGAGGTAGCACATCTCTTCGGGGAGAAGCTCAATCTTTATCCACTGGAGGACTGGGTTTTCAGCCTCGATTATGGTCGTGATAAGTTGCTGAAACACTTCGAGGTGCAGCATCTAAAGGGCTTTGGGATTGAGGGTGATCAGCTCTCTATACTCTCGTGTGGGGCGATTTTGTATTACCTTGAGGCGACCCACCATTCTGAGCTTCAGCACATCAATGCTCTGAGAAAGATGGAGGAGCACCGCTTCGTGCAACTGGATCGGTTTACGCTCCGAAATCTGGAGATACTGCAGCCTCTTTCGGAAGACGGCACTTCGCTCATTCAAGTAATCGACTGCACCAAAACGCCGATGGGAGGCAGGTTGCTGAAACGTTGGCTTGTCTTCCCGCTGCTCGAGGTGCGGGAGATTGTGGAGCGACAAGCGGCTGTGACTGCATTTCTGGGAGATAGAGCACTGAGGCAAGAGATGGCAGAAATTCTCTCGGGTATAGGTGATTTGGAGCGCTTGGCGAGCAAAGTGTCGGTGTTGAGAATCAATCCTAGGGAGCTTCGGCAGTTGGCTGGAGGGATAAGGCAAGTGGAGCCATTGATAGAGCTACTGCAGAAGAGTGAGACTGAGGCACTGAAGCAACTGGCAACTCAGCTCAACCCGCTGACAGAGGTGGCAAGCCGAATCGAACAAACCATTGATGAAGATACCCCCAATCAACTGGGCAAAGGCAACGTCATCGCCGAGGGTGTTCATCACGATTTGGACGAATTGAGACGCATCCTCAATGGAGGGAAGGAGTACTTGGTGGATCTGCGCAATCGAGAGAGCGAAAAGACAGGGATACCTAGCCTCAAGGTGGCTTACAACAATGTCTTTGGCTACTATATAGAGGTGCGCAATACCCACAAAGATCGTGTGCCGGAGGAGTGGATTAGAAAGCAAACCCTCACACAAGCAGAGCGATATATCACGCCTGAGCTAAAGGAATACGAGGGGAAGATACTGGGGGCGGAGGAGAAGATTCAGGCGCTCGAGGCAGAGCTTTATGAGCAGTTGGTCGGCTATGTGCGAGGATTTATCAGAGAGATTCAGAGCGATGCAGTGACGCTATCCAAGATAGATGTGCTGCTCTCTTTTGCGACGATTGCCGAGACGAATAGGTACACTTGCCCGATGGTGGATAATAGTGACACCATCGATATTCATGACGGTCGCCACCCGGTGATAGAGCAATTGATGCCTCCCGGAGAGCAGTATGTACCCAATGATCTATTTCTCGATACTGAGAGGCAGCAAATTATCGTGATTACCGGTCCCAATATGGCGGGTAAGTCGGCACTTCTGAGGCAGACGGCGTTAGTCGTCCTTCTTGCTCAAGTGGGGAGCTACGTGCCGGCTGCTTCAGCCAGGATAGGTATTGTGGATCGCATCTTTACCCGAGTGGGAGCTTCGGATAATATCTCTCGAGGGGAGAGTACCTTTATGGTAGAGATGACGGAGGCAGCCGCTATCCTCAATGGTATCACCAATCGCAGTCTCGTACTCATTGACGAACTAGGACGAGGTACCAGCACTTATGATGGTATCTCGATAGCTCAGGCCATCGTGGAGCATATCCACGACCATCCGAGAGGGAGAGCCAAGACCCTCTTCGCCACCCACTATCACGAGCTCAATGAACTGGAGGGGGTATTCCCGAGGGTAAAAAACTTCAATGTCACGGTCCAAGAGGCTGAGGGCAAGATTATCTTCCTGCGCAAGCTCGCACGTGGCGGTAGTGAGCACTCCTTTGGTATCCATGTGGCTAAGCTCGCCGGGATGCCGAGAGAGATTATCATCCGTTCGGAAGAGATACTGGAGGAGCTGGAGGCTTCCGCTGCTCAACGTGAGGGCAAGAGCGGCAAGCAGTCCAAGCGTTTGCCACAAAAGCAAGTACAAAAGGGCCCGGTACAGCTTAGCTTTTTCCAACTGGACGATCCGATGCTCTCTCAAGTACGTGAAGAGATTATGGGTCTTGACCTCAATTCCCTTACACCACTCGATGCGCTCAATAAGCTGAACAATATCCAGAGACTGCTGTCGGGCGGTAAAGAGGGTCATCAATAAACGAATAGACTTATGCAGAAAGAGCCAAATAGAGAAAATAAAAGCTCCCTCGTCTCCTCCATGCCTACAGAGATACAGGAGGGCTTGGTTCGATTTGAAGAGCTCTACTACTCTTCTATCGAGAGTGTGGCTCCTTCGATCAAGAAGGGGGTAGAGCTATTGCAACAGCAGAGCTCCAAGCATGTGCGTCCGCTGCTCTTGATGCTTATCGCCCATTGTTACCGCCCACTCAGTGATAGAATAATCAATGGAGCGGTATTTATCGAGCTATTGCATGTCTCTACTCTCGTGCACGATGATGTCATCGACGAAAGTCGTGTGCGCCGTGGTGTGCCCTCAATGAATGCAATCTTCGACAATCGCAAGGCGGTACTCATCGGAGATTATCTCTTGGCCAACGCTATGATACAGGCAATCCTCACGGGCAACCAGTCTATTGTGCTCCAATTGGCCAATCTTGGCAAGCTCCTCTCGGAGGGTGAAATCCTACAGATGGATACCGCCGACCTTGGCGACTACTCCGAGGAGCGGTATCTGCAGATTATCGATCGTAAGACTGCTTCGCTTATCGAGAGCAGTCTCAAGATAGGCGCATCGCTCGTGAATCAAGAGGACCCTAAGCTACAAGAAGCCCTTGAGAAAGCCGGAAGGCTCCTCGGGCGAGCCTTCCAGATACGAGATGATATTTTCGACTACTTCCCTACGCCCGGGCTAGGGAAACCATCCGGGCAAGATATTCAAGAGCACAAGGTGACCCTTCCTCTTATCTTTGCCCTCTCCCAGACGAGCCGAGAGCGAGAAAAGGTACTGAAACTACTGAGGCACGAATCGCTTCGGCGTAGCGACCTGGAGTTTGTCATCTCCTTTACTCAAAAGATGGGCGGTATCGACTACGCCACTCGTCGTATGGAAGAGATGATAAGGGAAGCCAAGATGATATTGACAGAGGCGTTGCCCGCTTGCGAGAGCCGAGATGCCCTATTGCTCGTCGCTGATTATATCGCCCAACGCAAGAAGTAACAACATATTTATTTTCACAATTATAGTAAGAAAGATAATGAAGAGATTAGTATTAATTCGCCACGGTCAGAGCCAGTGGAATCTGGAAAATCGCTTTACCGGCTGGACAGATGTAGACCTTACTCCACAGGGGATAGAGGAGGCAGTAAAAGCGGGTAAGCAGCTCAGGGCAGATGGTTTTCACTTTACCCTCGCCTATACGAGCTACCTCAAGCGTGCCGTGAAGACCCTCAATACCGTGCTTGATCAGATGGATCTCGACTGGATTCCTGTCAAGAAGACTTGGCGCCTCAATGAGAAGCACTACGGAATGCTCCAAGGGCTCAATAAGTCGGAGACAGCTGAGAAGTATGGCGAGGAGCAGGTGTTGATTTGGCGTCGTAGCTTCGATGTGCCACCGGCACCGCTTGCTGAGGACGACGAGCGTTCGCCTCTAAAGGATAGTCGCTATGCGGGCATCGACAAGAAGGATTTGCCACTTACCGAGAGCCTCAAGGATACCATTGAGCGTATCCTCCCCTACTGGGAGCAGGAGATTTTCCCATCGCTCAAGGAGCATGACGACATCATCGTAGCAGCACACGGCAATAGTCTCCGTGCGATTATTAAGAAGCTCAAGGGGATTTCTGATGAGGATATTCTCACCCTCAATCTTCCCACCGCAGTCCCTTATGTATTCGAGTTTGACGAAAATGAAGGCATGAAGCTCGTCAAAGACTACTTCGTAGGCGATCCGGAGGAGGTAAAGAAGCTGATGGAAGCTGTCGCCAACCAAGGCAAAAAGAAGTAATCCCCTCGGGATTTTAGGACAATAAAAAAGGCACAAAGGAGATTCAAATCCTCCTTTGTGCCTTTTTTGCTATTTGAGAATTGGTTATGCTTCTGCCTCCTCAGCCGGTGCCTCAGTCGTCTCTTCAGCTGGAGTCTCAGCTTCTGCTTTCTCTGCCTCTGCAGCAGCCTTAGCCTCTGCGAGAGCTGCCTCACGAGCCTTGCTTACCTCACGCTCAGCCTCGAGTGCTTTCTTAGCTGCCTCACGCTTCTCAGCCTCATTCTTGCTCTTTACCTGATCCACCGCAGCATTTTTATTCTGCTTCCAAGCCTCGAAACGCTTCTTAGCCTCTTCCTCAGAGAAAGCGCCCTTCTTTACACCACCCTCTAGGTGTTTCATCATCAACACCCCCTCACGTGAAAGAATTGAGCGAGCGGTGTCTGAAGTCTGTGCGCCTACGTTCAACCAATGAAGTGCTCTGTCGAACTTTAGGTCGATGGTAGCAGGGTTGGTGTTAGGGTTGTAAGTCCCCAAAATCTCCACGAAACGACCATCACGTGGTGCGCGGCGGTCTGTAACCACAATCCTGTAGACAGGATAATTCTTACGACCGTGTCTTTGCAATCTAATAACTGTTGCCATTGTAATTGTTATTTATGTGTATAAACTCTGCGCCCCACGGTCTCCCGAAACAGGTGCACGACCTATCGGGGTGAAACGCACCCGCAAAGATACACAAAATATCTATTTGGTAGAAAATATTCCCCAACCCAAAAAGAAACCTTGAATATAAAATGGCTTGCCAGTTTTACTGTTAGTCCCTTTTCTACTCGCTATAGTAGTGGCGGGCGATACGGCTGCTGAGACGGCTGAGGATTTCGTAGGGGATGGTGTGGCAGGCATCGGCGAGACGGCTGATGGGCAAGCCGTCACCGAAGAGAGTCACCTCCGTGCCGGCTACAGCGCTTGGCGCATCGGTGAGGTCGAGCATCAGAGTGTCCATGCAGATGTTGCCGATGGTGGGCACGAGGGTGCCGTCGGGTAGGCGGAAGGAGATATTGCCGTTGCCCAAAAGTCTTGGCAGACCATCGGCATAGCCCACAGGGATGATACCAATCCTGCTGTGACGCTCTAGCTTGCCTTTTCGGCTGTAGCCTACGGTCTCTCCGGGAGCGAGCTCCTGAATTTGGAGAATCTGTGTCGTCAGCGTAGCGATAGGCTCCAGTCCTATCTCATCTTGGGCGAGTGGCGTGATGCCATACAGTCCTATCCCCAGTCGCACGTAGTCCGATTGGTACTGAGGAAAACGGATAGCCCCAGCAGTGTTGAGGGCATGCTTGCGTACCGAGTATCCGAGACCAGCCTCGAGGCGAAGCTGGATGTCGTCGAGCTTTGCCAGTTGAGCCCTTGTGAAGTCGTCTTCGCTTGGGTCGTCAGCTGCGGCAAGGTGTGTGAAGATGCTCTCCACTCTAATCGATTTGGAGTGATGGAGGAGATCTACCACCTCGCCTACATCATAGGGCATCAGCCCGAGGCGGTTCATGCCTGTATTCCACTTGAGGTGGATGGGGAGTATGTGATCGCCGTAGATGTCAGCAGCTTGACTAAAAGCCTTGAGCATCTCCTTGCTAAAGATTTCTGGCTCTAGTCCATTCCAAATCAATTGGCGAAAAGCCGACAATTCCGGATTCATCACGAGGATAGGGCTCCGGATGCCCTGCTCTCTCAGTTGTCTCCCCTCATCCACTACCGCTACGGCGAGATAGTCGGTGCCAGCCCTCTCGAGCGTGCGAGCTACTTCGTAGGCGCCTGCGCCATAGCCATTTGCCTTGATCATGCAGATGGTGCCCATGCCCGCAGGGAGCTTAGAGCGCAGGGTGTGGTAGTTATGAGCGAGGCGAGAGAGGTTTATATTGAGGATGGTTTGGTGGGTCTGCACCTTCCAATGCTCTATGACACGACTGAATTGTGAGGAATTGCTCCCCTTGAGGAGTACAATATGCCCTGAGAGGTTGGCAAAGGGGAGTCCCTTATCGAGCGAAGCCCAGTCGGGAAAACATCCATTGACCTTGGGGAACAGCCCACTCTGCTCCACTATTTGGCTCCCTACGAGGTAGAGTCGTCCAATGGGATACTGTCCCAAGAGCTGTGCCACTCGGCTGTAAAGGTCGTGTGGGTCGTGGCTGCTATCCTCCATATCGCTGAGGACAATCGCCGTAGGGCGCCCCTCAGGATTGCGTCGCTTCATGAAGTCAAGGGCGGTACGGAGCGAGTCGTAGTCCGAATTGTAACTGTCATTGATGAGTAGTGTCTGCTCCTTTCCCTCGAGCACCTCGAGCCGCATCGTGATGGGCTTGAGGCGAGAAAACGCCTCGAGTGTCGCGATGGCTTGGGGCGCTATTTGGCTGGCGATGAGTAGTGAGAGAAGAGCATCATCTATCGTGCCTTGGTCTAGGAATGGTAGCTCCAGGGCGATGCGTTGTCCTGCCAGCATGCCGGTAATCTTCACTCCTGAGGGGTGGTATTCCTGATTCTGGATATAGAGGGTGGCTCCGCTCCAAGTACGGCTCCAATAGAGCGTCTTAGGGGCAAGTCCCATCGCTTCGATTTGTTGTCGGATGAGGGGGTCATCGTAAGGGGCAAAGAGGGTACGGCAGTTTTGAAATAGCAAGAGCTTTTCCCGGACTTTTTGCTCCAGCCTTTCGAAGTGTTGCTGATGTGCTTCTCCGATATTGGTGATGGCACCATAGGTAGGGCGGATGATAGCTTCGAGGCGCGACATCTCGCCTGGCTGAGAGATACCGGCCTCTATGATGCCGAGTGCTTGTGTCGTTTCCAGTCCCCATAGAGATAGCGGTACACCCACTTGGCTATTGTAGCTCCGAGGAGACTTGCCTACTGAGAGGGAAGGAGCGAGGAGCTGATAGAGTAGCTCCTTGGTAGTGGTCTTGCCATTACTGCCGGTGATTGCCAAGATAGGCATAGAGAGCTCTTCTCGCCGCGCTCTCCCGACGGATTGCAGGGCTTGCAGGGTATCTGAGACTTGTATAAATACCGCATCGGGATAGTCTCCCTCTATGGACTTAGAGACGACGAATGCACGTACCCCATCGGCATATAGCTCTGGAATGTAGACATGCCCATCGCCTCGAGGGGTGACTAGCGCAAAGAAAAGGGTATTCTGCGGAAAGGTGAGCGAGCGACTGTCAGTGAGCAGCAGCTCTATCTCTCGATTCTCAGTTGGAATTGCTCCACCCAATAGGGCGGATATGTCTGTCAGTTTCATCTGCAATGCTTATCCATCTGTGCGATCAGTTCACGTACATAGGGGTGACCGGTTTCTTCCGCAAAAGTAGTCAATTTCTGCACCACGGCACTATAGTGAGCCGCTAATTTTGAGGCGTCGGTGGTGAGGGGGCGGTGCTGGGTGATGAGTAGCAGCTTTTCCCAACGTCGGTCGAAGTCGGTCTCAGGCTCCAGCGCAAAATCTCTAAATCTACTGAGGATATACCGTACTGCCTGTGGCGTAGGGTGTGCCATATCTTCTGCAAAAAATCGATAGTCTCGGAGCTCATCCAGCTGTATCTCATAGCTCGGAAAGTAGTGAATGCCGTCGCCTTGCAGTTCGTCGATGGCTAGGAGGAGTATAGCTTTGGAGAGCCTGCTCTCGTGTGCACCATCTCGATAGTGCGGGATGGGGCTGACGGTAAAGAGTACCTCGGCACCCTTCCTGCAGAGCTCAGAGAGCAGAGGCCGCCACGCCGTCACAATCTCCTCGACAGAGAGTCGCCTCCGCCTGAAGCGGTCGGCAGGGAAGCGGTGGCAATTATTGACCACCTCGCCACTATCTGCCCACTCGTAGATGTAGGCGGTGCCAAACGTGAAAATCCACAGTCGGGTATCTGAGAGCGTGCTCTGAGCCATCTCAAAAGCCTCGAGCATCTGAGTACGAGCTGCCTCTTTGGTGACATCCGAGTAGCTACCGTGGTGCATGAGACTGTGCCACGCACCCTCGTGCTCCAGCAGCTCCAACTGAGGGGTATCCGCCAGTAGCCGCCTTAGACCCTCAGCCATGGAGAGCGGATTGTACATAATCCCATAGGGCGAAAAGCCGGCTCGGTAGAGCCGACGATAGAGATACTGCTGAAGTTCTTGCGCAAAGCACGACCCCCAGAGGTTCATCAGGCCTTGCCTGCCATAGCGGTGTGCCAGTGGCTCTATCCTCACTTCCTTCTGCCACTCCATAGACTATTGTGGTAGGATTGTGGCGTATGAAAGACGATCGGCGAGCTCCAGATTACTCTTGGGCGGGAGCTGAGTCTCCACCATAGGATAAGCAGGATGGTTTGTAAGCTCTTCGACCCAAGAGAGTTGAGCCACCTCTCCGTGAGAAGTATAGGCGTGTTTGAGATAAGTGGAGACACCGCTCTGGAGTAGCCACTGGAGATCATCCAGCAAGTCGGAGGCAAAAGAGCGGGTGCCACCAATCGCTAACCATACGAAGCCAACCACGCCATCTCGACCATCTACAAATCGGGTGTAGAGATCGCACTGCAACTTATTGTGCCCCTTGAGCATCTGAGTGCGATTGACCTCTGCGAGCATGCGATCGTGGAGTACCTCGGCATCCTCGTGACTGTAGAGGAGAAAGGGGTACTGCCCCTCGTAGCCCTTGTCGTTGAAAAATCTTGTCCAATCCGCTTTCTCCAAGAGGAATGGGATAGAGATGTCGATGGCTGTGAGTTCATCATCACCCCACGCTTCATTTTCCTCTGCTTGGAGGTTGTATTCTTTTTCGCTCATCATTGTCCGGTCATTATCCATTCGATGGACTAAGATACTATATTTTGCACAAAAGAGACAATAATATCGGAGCGAAGTCCTCGCCTTCGCCTCTGCTTATTCCCTACTAAGGAGCCTTTTAGTAAGAACGCTCTTACTAATAAGTTTCTTACTAAGAGGATTATTAGCTATATTTGTCGGGATGATAACATATATATGGAGCTATCAATATGCAAGTACAGCCTTTCAAATTCGGAGTCGCGACCTCTGATGAATACTTCACAGACAGGGTGGAGGAGACCAAGCGCTTGGTTTCTAATTTTGAAAACAATATCAATACCATCTTAATCTCCCCACGTAGATGGGGGAAGACCTCGCTTGTCAAGAAGGCAATAAGCAAGATTGATTCGGAGGCGATAAAGGTCGTATTTCTGGATATATTTGCTTGCCGCACCGAGGGGGAGTTCTGTAATATGTTTGCCACGGCAGTCCTTAAGCAAACTTCTTCGAAGTGGCAGGAGTGGGTGAGAAATGCCCAAGAATTCTTAGCCAGAGTCAGCCCTCGCATTACATTGGGCACCGACCCGACGACCGATATCTCCTTCTCCATAGACCTTAAGGACAAGACCGTGGGTATAGAAGAGACGCTACAGCTTCCTGAAAAGATAGCACAGAGGAATAACTGTCGGATAGTGGTATGTATCGATGAATTTCAGCAGATAGGGGAGTTTACAGACGCCTTGATATTCCAAAAGAAGCTACGTGCAATCTGGCAGCATCAGACCTCCGTATCCTACTGCCTATTCGGGAGCAAGAAACACTTGATGAGCGAACTATTTGGAAGGAAAGATTACCCATTCTATAAGTTTGGGGATACCATTTACTTGGAGAAGATAGGTACGGCCGACTGGGTAGCGTATATTCGAGAGCGATTCACCGGTACAGGTAAAGAGGTGTCGGAAACAATAGCCGAACAAATCTGCCGTTCTGTAGACAATCACTCATCGTATGTCCAGCAGTTGTCTTGGCTGGTATGGGGGCATACCACCGATATAGCGACCGAGAGAGAACTCGATCTTGCGCTCCAAGATATCATAGACCAGAATGGGCCTCTCTTTGAGAAGCAGATAGAAGACCTTACCGCTTATCAATTGAGTTTTCTCCGAGCTATTGTGGATGGAGTGGAAGAGTCGTTTGCAAGTCAAGAAGTGATTGACAAATACAACCTTAGTTCCTCTTCAAATGTCGCTGCTATTAAGACCGCTTTGGTAAAGAAGGAACTGATAGATATAGAGAAAGGGAAGGTCGTGGTGACAGACCCGGTGCTGCCACTTTGGATGAAGAGGTATCTGCGACCCTAATCCTCAGCCCCCCCAACTCGGATTGGGGGACTAGGGTAATTAGCGGTATCTTTGCGATGATATTTAGACTCGTTTATTAAGAAAGATGGAAACAACCCCCAAGAAGAGTTATACTATAGCGATTGACTTTGATGGCACCATCGTCACACATGAATACCCACGTATCGGCGTGGAAATCGACGGTGCAGTCGAGAATATCAAGAAGTTACTGATGGATGGACACCGCCTCATTCTCTGGACGGTGCGCGAGCGTGAATTGCTCGATGAGGCACTTGCGTGGTGTCAGGAGCGTGGCATCGCCTTTTATGCGATCAATAGCAACTTCCCGGAGGAGACACCGGCAGATAAGCACTTCTCACGCAAGTTGCAAGCCGACATCTTTATCGATGATCGTTCGCTGGGCAAGCTCCCGCATTGGGACACCATCTATCAGATGATCAGTAGTGGGAGACCTTTTGAACCGGCTATGGTGGTGCCTACTGTGGTGGACGATACCCACCAAGAGATGATGAACCGCTATGCCAACGGATACGGACAAAAGAAAAAACGTAAACGCTTCGGTCTCTTCTAAGCACTCCTAGCCTCGTCTCATCTCCTCTATAGAGCGGGTTCCACTCCTCTATAGAGGAGATTTGCGTCCTCTATAGAGGAGTCCGCTCTCTTCTATAGAGGAGGGAAGCCCGCTCGCCCGATAGACAAATATAATACACCCCATAAACTAGACAACTCAAAAAGAGCTAGATTTGAGAGTAAAGAAGGAATTAATGGTCATTTTCTGACGAAAAAAAGAAAATTAAGAAGATAGATAGATAGTGAGAATAAGCGACTATTATAGAAGGTAGGCCAGCTTACCGATCATCCTACCTCTGGAGTTGTACATATGCGTGATATGCTAAGACTGAGAGGTTACTCAGTGAATGAGAAACGAGT
>JAEWZH010000010.1 GCA_023395395.1 Bacteroidota bacterium
CTCCAATACGCTTTCGGCTAATAACTGCACCGACCTTGTAAAGGAGAGTATAGAGCAATATGGATGCCCCGAGATCATCAACTCAGACCAAGGCGTACAGTATACGAGCAAGAAGTGGGTAGAGCTACTAGAGGAAAAGGGAATAAGGATAAGTATGTATGGGAAAGGTCGTTGCAGAGACAATATTTGGATAGAGTGCTTTTGGAGAAGCATCAAGCAAGAGTATATCTATCTTAATCCGGCCGATACAGTCTTAGAACTACGGCAGGGGATAGGGAAGTGGATAAAGTTCTATAACTTTGAGGGACCTCACCAAAGTATCACCAAGCTACTCCCAGCTATAGAGTATGGAATAGTAGTAGCTGCATAACAATAACCAATAACGATGTAAAGAGAAAGAAAATGAGTACGTTTGTAATAGTGGAAAGAAAAAACACTAGCCCGTTGTCGAAAAATGGGGAGTACTATACAAATGTCGTATTCAGCCAATATGCAATGGAGGCTGCAGTCAAAAAGCACTTCATTATGCCCATAAGGACTATTGTATACATGATTATAATGAAAGCAAGAAAGATAAAGTTATACTTGATAAGTTCTACTCATTACTTCAAAAGAAAGTGAAATCATTTATATGACAAAGCTGGATTTACTTTACTCAAAAATGGAACGTAAAAAACAAAGCGTATCACTTGTAAAGTCTGTGAGAGGTCTTTGGATACTCTTATTGGCGGGGATAACTATGGGGGTCGGTCCAAGTGCCTTTGCTCAATTCCAAATCACTGGACGACTACTCTTTGGCTCCGACTCTACTTCTGTCGCTGGTGCGTCGGTCTCCCTCTATGAGGGTGATCGATTGGCAGAGGGGACGATAAGCAAGGAAGACGGAAAATTTGTGCTCCATCGGGGTACTCGCCAATCGACACAAGTAAGCATCAGTATGCTTGGTTGTGCACCTATGGTGATTTCGATAAAAGGTGCTAGTAAATCACTAGACTTGGGCAACCTATATCTAGACGACACACATCAATTAGACGAAATCGTCGTAACCGCCCAAAGGGAGAATGTACAGAGGATATTAGTTTTCCCAAAAAAACATGAGCTTGTCGCTAGTCCCGATGTGCTGAGCTTGCTTAGGAATATGGGTCTTAGAGGACTAAGCATTAGTCCAATGTCACAGACGGCATTGGTGTATGGCAAGGCGGTACAGTGGCAAGTGAATGGTGTCCCAAAGTCGCGTGAGGAAATCTTGAATATTATCCCAGAGAAGATTTTGCGTATTGAGTACTCCGATATGCCAGGTGCGAGGTATCTAGACAAAGGGATCGGTGGAGTGGTCAATATCGTACTAAAGGAGCAGAATGATGGAGGCTCCTTCAGGGTATCTGCTCAGCCAGCACTGACGACGGGTTATTTCAATGGCAATACAGGCTTTAGCTACAATATCGGCAAGCATGCCCTCACACTGGACTACAACCTTTCGTATAGAAATTATAAGAGTAGGCTGGTAGAGCTCGATGAGCGCTTTATCGGCAAAGGAGAGGAAGTGCATAGGGTGAAGATGCCAGTGGCTAGCCCATTTGGCTATAGCGACCACAACCTCAGTCTCTCTTATCTGTATCAGATGACCCCCAACAGACAGTTTTCGGCCACTTTTAGCGGGAAGCTTTTGGACACTCACTCCATAGAGCAATCCCATGTAATAGAGACCCATAAGGCAGATTACTTTAGGACCGATTACTCTAAGGGTAGGTCTGTGGCTCCAACGCTCGACCTATACTTCTCCAATCAGTTTGATAATGGTGGTAAGCTCGAACTCAATGTCGTGGGGACCTATAGGCAGGGCAAATATGAGTCTAGTGTCTCTGACAAGATGGGTGGAGCAGTGAAGCAAGAATATACCAATCCAGTAGAGAGCCATCGTAAAGCTCTGATTAGCGAGGTGTATTATACTCAGCAGTTTAGACCCTCTCTAGTCTTCACTACGGGTGTGCAAAACCATCTTGGACACTCGGAGAATACCTACTTCTCGCCAAGCAAATTTACAGATGTCTTGAGCGAAAATAATAATTATCTGTATGCTCAATTGTCGGGCTCAGCAAATAAGTTTCAGTACTCTGTGGGTACAGGGGTAAAAGCGTATTGGGTCAAAAGCTCTACCAACCAGAAGAGCTATTACAAAAATCTGAGTACCTTGACCCTGATGTACTCCTTGAGCAATAAAGCACACCTCCGCTTGGCAAGCTCCTATATGCCTAGTTTGCCTAGTTTGAGCCAGCTCTCAGAGGTGTCTCAGCGCTACGATGACTATTTAGTACATAGCGGTAACCCACAGCTCTCCGCTGCCCAGTATGTATATAATAGACTGGGGCTATACTACTCCTCAGAGCATTTTGCACACGACCTAGAGGCGACTTACTACCGAATTTGGGATCCTATTCTTTATGATGTCTCCTATAATAGAGAAAAGAACTATTTCCTTTCACACGCAGTTAATGGCAAGTATAGCCAGGTGCTAGGGCTGAGCTGGAACTTAAAGATGAAGAACCTCTGGGATTTCCTGACCATTTATAGTACGGTGGGATATGATTTCCAAAACTCCGATACAGGAGTAGATAAGTTTAGCCTCAATTCGCTCTACTGGGACATCTCTGCAATGCTACAATACAAGGAATGGTCGCTTGCCTATTACTATATCCAGCCGAAGAGATCGCTGTATAATAACGTCGTCTCAAGGGGTGAAAACTCATCCCAATTGACTTTGATATGGAAGCGTAATAGGCTCACCCTATATGCAGCCCTCCACTTCCCATTTACTAAGAACGGTGCAACCTACGAGTCGGAGCTCCTCTCAAGGGTCAATCCCAAGACAAGCTACGTGAGCATCTTGGATAATCGTAATATGTTTTCACTAGGCCTCTCCTGGAATATAAGCTTTGGGAAGCGACTAAAGACCAGCCAAAGAGGTCTCTACAACACCGACTCCGACAATAGCATGGTCTCTACCTCTAGTAGGTAAGTATTAATCATTAATAATTGCAATGGAGATGAAACAGAAAAATCTCTCTTAAAATTACAGGCGCAGGTGATGCAAGAGATAGAATATATCAAACAGAAGGATGCGATGGATTGCGGTCCTGCGTGCTTGGCTATGGTGGTCAAGCACTATGGTCGTAATCCCAACTTAGAGCAAATCCGTGAGGACTGTGCTCTAGGTAAAGAGGGGGTTTCTTTGCTCGGTATTAGTAAAGCAGCGGAAAAGAGAGAATTGCATTCACTAGGGGGTTGTATTACTTTTGATTCGCTTGTGAGTGAAGCATCGCTTCCGTGCATCGCTCATTGGAATCAAAATCATTTCGTTGTTGTTTACAAGGTTAAGAAGCTTTGTAAGGGTAATTATAAGGTTTATGTAGCAGACCCAGGGAAAGGGTTATTAACCTATGCCAAAGAGGAGTTTTGCGAGCATTGGGTCAGCACTAAGATAATGGTAAAGTAGCAGCCATTGTGAGAGCCAATGGAAGTAGAAAGACCACATTGATTAAGCTTGTGCCCCATCATCGTGCAATCTATGCTATGAAGGCGCCCGATAATCAGGTTCACTCCGACTAGTCGAGTAAACATATAGCTATCGGGGCTATGCTGAGTTCGGGAGCGCCGCTCAATCTTGGTGGAACAGCGTTGGGCGTATCCACAGCCCTAGGTTTGAAGAAAGAGATCTGTAAGATAAGGGCTATCAATACGACACCCGCTAACCCAAGACCAACACACAGTTGTCATTGTTATTCGACTCCGTAATTCTTTGTGATTAAAATAGTTATTCACTATCGAACAGAAATATATAAGCAACAATTCTACTCCTAAAGACGTAGGGAAATCACGGAAAATGGAGGGATGAAAAAGAAAAATCGATGAAAGTTATCAAAAAAATTGGCCGTTTCGAGTTTTATCTGTAAAATTGCGATGAGAAAAATAAAAGTCAATTGGTTTGTATTTATTCTATTAGAATGGAAAGAAAAGAAATAAAAAAGAGAGAAGCAATACTCAGAGAAAGTTTTAAGCTCTTTCTGTCAATTATCTGATTTACAGATAAATATTAACTATATTTTACTTGGGCTGAAATGAACTGTTGTCGGCTTTTTTCAATAAAATTTATATATATTCTTATTCTTGGCTAATATGGCGTTGCGCTATTTCTAGCTCAAACGCTAAATATTTATAGTAATTATTTAATTACCTAGTTGTGACAAAGTATAACGAAAGAGACGAACTCTCAAAAGAGGAAATGAGGAGTATCAAGGGTGCTTCTTCAGAAAAAAAAGCAATGTGGAGATGCTATACCAAAGATGGACAATGGGATGGTGTTTACAGAAATGAAGCATCAAAGACCGAAGCTGAGGCTAGAGGAATGCGATGTGAATTAGAGATGGTTGAGATCAGAAAAAAAGAAGAGACTATTTGCTAAGGATTATTTAGGCTTGCGTGGTAAATAAAATGTTTTATTTGTTGTGCAAGCCTTTATTCTTATATCTTGAATGGTAGAAGAATTCTGAACTATACGCTTCTGAATAATAAGAGAATGATTTTTGGTGAAATAAAGCAGATTGGTGCATGCCTCTTGGTCACATTAGTGTATCTCGTTACTTCTTCCTCTGCTTTTTCCCAAAGCCCTGTAGTTATTGAAGGGCATATATTGACCCAAGACAATAGTCCTGTAGTCGCAGCTAATGTCTTATTAATGCCACTCAATAGCAACCGTGTAGTCGCCTCCTACATCTCGGACCAAGATGGGGCATTCGGTTTTTATCCTTCAAAGACGATTGATAGCGATTCTCTAAGGATACACGTCATGCGTGTAGGAATAAAAGCCAAATCATTTGTCGTCCCCAATAGAAGTGATTATAAACTGGTCTTGACCGTCACTGAAGAGACATTCAATCTAAATGAATTGGTGGTTAAAGCAGAGAAGGTAAGAGAGAGAGGGGATACGCTGCAGTATATGGTGGGAGCCTTTCAAAGCGTAACAGATAAAAACTTAGCTGACGTCTTACGCAAGATGCCAGGAATATCTGTGGATAAGGATGGCAAAATTCGCTATCAAGGGGAAGCTATAAGCACCCTTTATATAGACGGATTAAATATGCTAAGGGGACAATATGGTGTTGCAACCAATAATATCCACCCAGATGATATTGCAAGTGTAGAGATCCTTCAAAATCACCAAGAGATAGAAGCATTAAAGGAAATCTCTGACGGAGAAAGGGCTGCTATTAATATCCTCCTAAAGGAATCAAGTAGAGGGGTATGGGCGAGCAGGGTATCACTTGCTGCTGGTATTGTGGGGAATGATAAGTGGCTATGGGATGGAAAACTGATGACCTCAAGATTTGCGAGAGGTAACCAACAGCTGACACTCATCAAAGGGAATAATAGGGGGTTAGATATCAGTCGAGACTTGAATTCGTATGACAGGAATGGATTGCTATTACCTGTCCCAGTCGCCAGTATCAATGTAAATCAAGCATCTATGCTAGACGATGAATACTATCGAGACAATCAAGACCTCACTTCGTCCCTCAATACAATATTTAGGATTAAAGAAAAAACAACGACTGGAGTCAATATCACTTACGCTCATATAGAGGATAAACCGACACTTCGTGAAGTGAGCACTTATGTGCTCCCAACTGGGGAGAAGGTGATCTTCGATGAGAGATCCAAAGGTGTGTTTGTTCACAATACTTGGAGTGGTAATGTATTTTATCAAGCCAATAAGACAGACTACTACTTGGACAGTCAAATCAACTTTAAAGTAGCGGATCGCAAAAGCAATACTCAGGTCATTTCAGAGATGCTATACGATTCGAGACAACATGAAACTCCATATCGACTGGGATACAATCTCGAATGTCTAAAAGTCTATGGGAATAATAGAGTCTCCATTCATAGTAAAAGTCATTATCAAAATCACGTTCAAAACTTGAGCCTTAATCAATCTGCTCAGGAGATAATCGAGACAAATGCCAGCAGCCATACCGCGGTAAAGATTTCCAACTTTGGATCTCTTATCCCTCGAGCGAGTCTTTTCTTTTCACTATTTTACGAATATGATGCCTCGACTATTGCCTTAGCTCCTTATTTGGTGTCCTTCCCATCACATATTGCAGGAACGTCATTGGGTATGTATTACCAACACAAAGGGGTAAACTTCAATCTTAACTTACGATTAGGATATGCGGATAAGACCCTTAGACCCGGAGGCAAAGAGTCGCATCTAAGTTATGCGGATTTCACTCCATCTCTATCTCTGAAATATGTGCCGTGGCGCAATGTCGCTATTCTCCTTGATTACAACTTTATACAAAATACACCCAATATACGGAGGCTTTATACTTTTCCTATATTGATTGGGCACCGTACATCATCATCCTATGAGGGAGAGTTATTCCTATCATCGTATCATAATGTCGGTTCAAAGATTACCTACAAACATGTACCTTCAATGCTCTTCACGGTACTTGATATCAGCTATAGCAGAATATCACCCAATAGGTTATTTGGGAGTTATTTGAGCGGCAATAGAATCATTGTGAGTACAATGCCCACCATGCAACAAGGAGAGAATTTGTCTGCCACAGTCAGTATATCAAAGGGCTTTTATTGGAAAGCAACGAAGATTGGAGTGGAAATATCCAGAATAAAGACTGAGATGCCTATCCTACTACAAAACGAAGTACTTCGATTAGATTCTAGACAGTGGCTTATTTCTCTCGATGTCTATATGCGTCCATGGCAGTTTATGGAGATAGAAATGGATAGTAAATATCAATATTTGTCTAACAATCTGGAGAATGGAGTCAGACAATCTCCTATGCGATATTTATTGAATAGCATCGGACTAACCTTGAAGCCCACTAAGCAGTTACATGGATATGTGGGTTATCATCACTACCTTAATTTGAACAACGATGGAGATAAAAACTTTTATCTATGTGATCTAAGTATTGGGTATGAGTTTGATAGATGGTCTCTATTTGGCAAGGTAAATAATCTCTTCGATATTCAATCCTATACGTACACAAGTCTTAGTAGCATAAATAGGTATGATATGATATATCCATTAAGAAAGCGTTACCTTCTCTTGGGAGTGCGATTCAAACTATTTTAAGAATGTAGAGGAATATAACCAATCATGAAGAATTTACTTTTACTATTCATTACAGCGACGCTGGCCTTTGTGGTTCAAATAGAGTCGAGGGCGCAAGAGTTTGCTATTTTTGAGGACTTGGTCATACTCCCTTTTGACGTGACCAAATGGGATGCCTTGGATAGTACCATATTGATAGTCAACTACAAACAGACGCTAACTGATCCCGAGAGAAGTGGAGGGCCAAGAAGTGAAGAATACACCCTTCAGATAGGTCGGAAATACAGTAAATATTATAGTAGCAACACAAATATTATGGACGAAGTAGAGTCTGGACTTCGAGATAAAGGCAACAGAATGGTATGGTATGATGGCGCTTCCTTGTACTGTAATCTATTAGAGCATAAGCTCACGGTGGTAGAGCGAGAATACTTTTCCAAATGGGAGGAGAGTGGTGCCTATAAGTATGAAGAAGAGGTTCCACAGTTTGAATGGGAGATGACGAGTGATACCCTTACCATTTTGGGGCACTCATGTTTTAAAGCTAAGACGTCTTTTAGAGGTCGTGACTGGTATGTATGGTTTGCGCCAGAGGTTCCCATGCCTATCTACCCATGGAAGTTCAACGGGTTACCGGGAGCAATTCTTGGTTTTGAGGATAGCAAAGGGGTCTTCTCCTCAAGAGCCATAGAAATATCAGCCTCAAAAGAGCCTATCAAGTGGTTCAAATGGCATTACAGTGAGACAACAAGAGAAGAGTTAAATGATTACCAAAGAAAGGTGCACGACCGACCTTCTCTCATACTCCTTGATGGTGAACCACTCTATCAAATCAGTGCTGACGGTATGGGTATAGCTAATGACCCTATTCCTTACCAGCCGATGGAATTGGAGTGATACTTTGTAGCTTGGGAAATGGCCCCATGAAATATATTAACACACATTGGAGGCGTAATTTTTACTGGGTATAATAATCTTTGTGAGGATTAGTTAGATTGTGAGGTTCTTTTGTTGCATTAAGCAGCGAGATGTGATGGATTGTGGTCCCGCGTGCTTGGCTATGGTGGTCAAGCACTATGGTCGTAATCCCAACTTAGAGCAAATCCGTGAGGACTGTGCTCTAGGTAAGGAAGGGGTCTCCTTGCTGGGCATTAGTAAAGCTGCAGAAAAAAGGG
>JAEWZH010000020.1 GCA_023395395.1 Bacteroidota bacterium
GGAGAGTTTGTCTCTCTATAGAGGAGAGTTTGTCTCTCTATAGAGGAGAGTTTGTCTCTCTATAGAGGAGAGTTTGTCTCTCTATAGAGGAGAGTTCGTCTCTCTACGAAAAGACAGTATTTTAATACTTAAGTGTCAGTATATCAAAGATATGAAGCAGAGTATTTCTCATGGCAATCGCCTGCATATAGTGCTGTATGGAGCGGTGAATAGTGGCAAATCTACCCTTTTCAACCTCCTCCTTGGTCAGGAGGCATCTATAGTGTCTGATATTGCAGGCACGACTACCGATGCAGTTTCTAAGGCAGTGGAGCTGCCGGGCGTGGGTGCAGTGGTTTTGGTAGATACTCCGGGCGTGGGCGATGATACCCAGCTTGGACATAAGCGTATGGAAGTGACGGAACGTGCTCTTCGCCATGCCGATGTAATCCTTTGTCTACTCTCTGAAGGGGAAAAAGTGGAGCAAAGGCTAGAGAAGCAATATCCTCGTGCGAAAGTAATCCCAGTCTACTCCGGCGTTGATGAGCGGCATCATTCGTCTACAAAGCGAAGGGATGAAATAATCAAGATGATTGTGGAGGCACTGTCAGAGCATCGGGTTGAAGAACGTTCTATCACAGGTTCGCTAGCGAAGCGGGGTGATCTAGTTATACTGGTGATGCCCCAAGACAAGGCGGCACCAAAGGGACGATTGATATTGCCACAAGTACAGACACTAAGAGAGTTACTAGACAAGGGCTGCCAGGTACTCTGTCTTCAGCCATCGGAGTTTACGGCTACTCTAGCAAAGCTCTTAGGATTGCCAGACCTTGTGATTACAGATTCTCAAGTATTCAACGAGGTGGAGCAGATGATGCCCGATGGAGTGCCACTGACCTCTTTTTCCGTGTTGATGAGTGCTTATAAGGGGTCATTGCCTGAACTATTGGCAGGCGCGGAAGTACTGAATAGTTTGAAGCCAAATGCTCGTGTGCTTATTGCAGAGGCTTGTAGTCATACCCCTACGACTGAGGATATCGGACGGGTAAAACTCCCACTCATGCTTCAGAAAAGGTATGGGGCGCAGTTGGTTATTGACCATGTCAATGGCAACGATTTCCCAACTGATCTCACAAAGTATGACCTTATCATCCACTGTGGCGCCTGTATGTTTAATCGCCAACACTTACTCAATCGTCAGGAGATGGCTGGTGCACAGGGGGTGCCAATGACTAATTATGGAATAGCTATCGCTGCTATCCAAGGAATTTTGGGTAAAATTGCTTTGCCATAAAAATTACTGATATGATGAACGAGACGAATAATATTACCTTCAGAGCTTGGCTGGAGAAGTACTTTGATCTGAAAAGGGAAAAAGAAAACGAAGAACAGACGATAGAGCAGATACGAGCCGATGTAGAATTTAAGGGTGCTAGGATTTGGATTCTGATATGTGCCATATTTATAGCTTCCATAGGCTTGAATATGAATAGCACCGCTGTGATTATCGGTGCGATGCTTATTTCTCCTCTCATGGGTCCTATTATTGGGTTGGGTTTAGGACTCGGTATTGTAGATTATGATTTGGTGAAACGAAGTCTTCGTAATTTTGTCTTCGCTGTCATAGTCGCTATTCTCACTTCTACACTTTACTTTTTGGTCAGTCCAATATCTACGGCTCAATCAGAAATATTAGCTCGTACCCAACCGACAGTTTACGATCTTTTTATTGCACTACTTGGTGGCGTTGCGGGTATTGTAGCAGGCGCCACACGCTCTAAGGGGCAGGTGATTCCCGGGGTTGCTATTGCGACCGCTCTTATGCCACCTTTATGTACGGCAGGGTATGGATTGGGGACAGGGCAGCTGTCTTACTTTTTTGGTGCACTCTATTTATTTGTTATCAATGCCGTATTTATTTGCTTGGCTACCTATGTGATGGTCAAGATACTTAACTTCAGGAAGGCTACCTATATTGATGCTCAGCACGGCAAGCGTATCAGTCGTTGGATGATTGTAGTGGTGCTATGTACAGCTATCCCAAGCATATTCTTGGCATCACAGATGATTAAGGAGAGCATCGAAGAGCAGAAGGTAGCAAGCTTCGTCAAAAATGAAATGGTGATGGAAGACAGCTTCTTGCTCAAGTATGAATACAATCGGACTGATAGCATCAATACGATTACAGCTTCATTGATAGGCAAGCGACTAGAAGAGGGGGATCTGTTGCTTTTGCAGAAGCGTTTATCGGATTATGGATTAGCTAATACCATACTACAGGTGAAACAAGGATATGAAGAGAGTGTGAGTGAGGAGGTGAGACACTCCATCCTGAGTGATTTGAGGCAACAAAATCGCTCATCCGAGGGTGTCGCTCAATTTCTTCAACTTCGCAACGATTCTCTACAAGTACAACTAATGAAGGAGAGGGCTTTTGCACAGAAAGGGCGTGAAATCAGTATCGAAGTGAAACAACTTTTTGAACAGATAGCTGAGGTAGAAGTGGCACAGCTATTCAGCTATAAAACGGAAAGCATGCAGATAGATACGGTGCCATTCATACGACTACACACCACCAAAACCTTGACTAAGGAGCAAGAAAGAGTGCTCAAGAGCTGGCTGTCTGTGCGCTTTGACGATCCAGAGATTGTTATTGAAAAGGTTAAGTAGGGGGTGGAAGTCTTGGTAATATTATTATCTTTGGTGTAAAGTTTGACTTAATTAAGGCATTTATGATTGAGAATAAGGAACAATTACCACTGATTGGCTATAACGGTGAGACCTTTGTAGGCTTTGTCCCAAAGATGATGAATAGACATGGTCTCATCGCAGGCGCTACAGGTACGGGAAAGACGGTCACACTACAGTCTCTTGCCGAGACCTTTAGCCAAATGGGGACTGCAGTATTTGCGACTGATATGAAAGGTGATCTCTCGGGCATCGCCAAGATGGGAGGTAATAAGGAGAGTGTAACCAGTCGAGTAGCTCAGTACAGACTAGAGGAAAAAGGATTTGGGTATACTGGGTTTCCGGTAGAATTTTGGGATGTATTTGGAGAGCAAGGTAATCCCCTTCGTCTCTCTGTCTCAAGTCTTGGTCCTCTACTGTTGGAACGCCTACTAGGGCTCAATGAGACTCAGGGAGGGGTGCTCAATATTATCTTCCGTATTGCTGATGAGCAAGGACTTCTCCTTATAGATCTTGATGATCTCCAGACAATGGTGCGATTTGTCGGGGATAATCGCAAGGAGTTTATCACCTCCTACGGAAATATCTCCACAGCCTCTATTGGTGCCATACAACGAGCTCTAATGCGCTTAGAGAGCGAGGGTGGTCACCAATTTTTCGGTATGCCTGATCTTGATCCCGCCGACCTATTCCGACAGATAGATGGTAAGGGAGTGGTCAATATCTTGGCAGCGGACAAGTTGAGTCGCTCGCCACGTATCTACTCCACATTGCTACTGTGGTTACTCTCAAATCTATTTGAAAATCTGCCAGAAGTGGGAGATTTGGATAGACCTAAAATGGTTTTCTTCTTTGATGAGGCACACCTCCTTTTTAATGATATAAGTCCAGTGCTTCAGGACAAGGTAGAGCAGATAGTTCGCCTCATTCGCTCTAAGGGTGTCGGTGTATACTTTATTACTCAGACCCCATCGGATGTGCCTGAGAGTATTCTTGGACAGCTAGGTAATCGCGTGTTGCATGCCCTTCGTGCGTATACGCCCAATGATCAGAAAGCAATCCGAGCTGCCGCAGATGGCTTCCGACCTAATCCTAAATTTGAGATGCAGGAAACTATCATGGGGCTCGGGACAGGTGAGGCGATTGTGAGCATGTTGGAGCCCAAAGGAGCACCTAGTATTGCAGAACGTGTCGCTATCCTCCCCCCACAGAGTTTTATCGGATCACTGAGCGAAGTAGAGCGCAAAAATCTAATGATGATGTCGTCTCTATTCGGTAAGTATGCACAAGAGATCGATCCAGAAAGTGCACATGAAATCCTTTCTGTTCGAATGCTCGCTACTCAAGAAGAAGCAGAAGCTCTTGCGGCTCAAAAAGAAAAAGAAAGGCAACTACGTGAACAACAGAAGGCAGAGGCAGCTGCCGCAAGAGCTAAGAGAAATGAGCCAAAGTCTTTTGTCGAGGAGGCGCTTGGTTCGCTTTTCAAGACGACCAAACGTCAGGTGACCACGCAGATTGGTCGTGAGATTACACGTACAATCTTTGGGACTTTCTTTGGCAAGCGGAGATAAAGGGGAAAAATTACTTTGTCATTTTAGAAAAGTTTTGTACCTTTGCCGAGCAATCGCCTAAGCGTAGGCATCGCCTGAGAGGGCGAGTATGGTTGTTTTTTGTTTAATTATATCAGGATAAAGTCATGTACTTGAATTCAGAGAAGAAGCAAGAGATCTTCGAGAAGTACGGGAAGTCTAACACTGATACTGGTTCCGCTGAGAGCCAGATAGCATTGTTCTCCTACCGTATCTCTCATTTGACTGAGCATTTGAAGTCAAATCGAAAGGATTATAACACATCTCGTGCACTAAAGATGCTGGTAGGTAAACGTCGTCGTTTGCTCGACTATCTAATGGTTAAGGATATCGAAAGGTACCGTAGCATCATCAAAGAGCTTGGCATTCGTCGTTGATTCCAGAAGTGTTTGGAAGTTGGTTTGAATTTATCACATATTTTCTTTGGAAAGTTTTGTGTAGTTGAAAAATCTTTTGTATCTTTGCAGTCGCAAAGGTGGAAGTGAGTTTTTTTTTGAGAGGTTCAGACACGGATTGCTTTAAGTTGGCCCATTCGTCTATCGGCTAGGACGCCAGATTCTCATTCTGGAAAGAGGAGTTCGATTCTCCTATGGGCTACAGGTTTTAATAGGAATAACAGAAGTATTATACAAGAAATATGGCAAATCATAAGTCTGCGCTAAAAAGAGTAAGACAGAGTAGCACTAGGCGTCTTCGCAACCGTTACTACGGTAAGACTATGCGTAATGCTGTTCGTGACTTCCGCGCACTTACAGATGCTGCTGAGGCTCAAAGCAAGTTGCCAGAGCTTAATTCTCTCCTAGATCGCATGGCATCAAAGGGCAGAATCCACAAGAATAAGGCAGCTAACCTCAAGAGTTCTCTTGCACAGCATGCTAATGCCCTAGCTGTCTAAGCTGAGGAGAAGCGTTTGAGGGCTAACCTGAAATAGCACACTACGGATAGCGTCGTTATAAGTTTGGCCCGTTCGTCTATCGGTTAGGACATCAGATTTTCATTCTGGAAAGAGGGGTTCGATTCCCCTACGGGCTACGACATAAGAGTGCTACGATGAAATCATCGTAGCACTCTTTTTATGCTCTCCGTTAATATTGGTGAATGTCCTCTTTTTTGTGTACTTTTGTTTGGTAGACGAGTGGAGGAGAAGGTTAAGATGATGAGTACACAAACGGAGCAAGATTATGGATTGGTAGTTCAGTCGGCTTATGATCAACTCTTAGCCGACTATCTCAATTCCAATCATCGAAAGCGTATAGATGTAATCAATAAGGCATTTAGCCTTGCACGAGCTGCCCACGAGGGAGCAAAACGTAAGAGTGGTGAGCCTTATATTTTACATCCTATTGCCGTCGCCAGTATTTGCTGTAATGAGATGGGCTTGGGCTCTACCTCTATTGCATCTGCTCTCCTGCATGATGTGGTAGAGGATACTGATTACTCGGTCGAGGATATTCGAGATATGTTTGGCAATACGATTGCTCGTATCGTGGATGGACTTACCAAGCTCTCAGGTGAGATATTGGCAGAGGTAATGATGGGTAAGGAGAATGCTTCGGCTCAACTCGAGAATATTCGCCATTTACTTCTAACCGCCAATGATGATATTCGTATTGTGCTCATAAAGATTGCTGACCGCCTCCATAATATGCGTACTCTGGGAAGTATGCCCGAAACGAAGCAGGTGAAGATTGCTTCGGAGACGCGACTATTCTATGCACCACTGGCAGATCGTCTGGGGATGTATGATATTATGAGCGAACTCAATGACCTTTCATTAAAATATGATCATCCTCAGCAATATCTTGAGATTCAACAAGAAATTGAAAAGAGTGGTCCAAAGAGATCTCAATTATTCCAACAGTTTTACTCTGAGGTAAAGGATGACCTAGACCGCACAGGACTGCAGTACGAAATCCAGCATCGAATGAAAGGAATTTACTCTATTTGGAAGAAAATGACGAGTAAGCAGCTATCTTTCAATGAGATTTATGATCTTTATGCTATTCGTATTGTCTTCTTTCCAACTTCTCCTGAAACCGAATATGATGATTGTTTCCGTATATATCGCGCAATAAGTAAACACTTCCGGATCAAGGACGATCGTACCCGTGATTGGCTTACTAAGCCAAAAGAGAACGGTTATCAAGCTCTTCACATTACAGTGATGGGACCATTGGGAGAGTGGGTGGAAGTACAAATCCGTTCGTATCGAATGCACCAGATGGCGGAGCGAGGACTTGCTGCCCATTGGCGATATAAGCAGACACCTGGAGAGGTAGATGAGATTGAGCAGACTATTCTCAACAACGTGAGGGCTCTTCTGAGTAACCCCGGTCCGAGCGCTTCGGATGATTACGAGACGATGATGTACAAGTTTGCCACTCAGGATATGCTGATTTTTACCAAAGGTGGTGATCAGATGCGCGTGCCACAGGGCTTTACGGTGTTAGACTTTGCCTATCGATTGGGAGATCATTTTGGAAATCATTGCCTCGGTGCTAAAGTCAATCATGGAATGGTAAATATCGATTATCCACTCCATAATGGAGATCAAGTAGAGATCCTCACAGCTTCTAAAGTACATCCGCGCAAAGAATGGCTCAGTTACGCAACAAGCCCTCAAGCCAAGCGATCTATTCGGACTTATCTTATTTATACTCGCAGTAAAAATATTGAGCGAGGCAAGAATATGCTGGAAGCTTTCCTAAAGGAACGAGAGTATGAAATCTCCGAGGTAATGCCACATGTGGGAGCAATTCTAAATTTCCCATCTGTTGATGATTTTTACTTAGCAATACTTGGTGGAGAGATTACACTCAATGAAGAATTGGTAGGTAGGCTATTGGAGCTTAACCAAAAGGATGGATACAGGGAAGATGACAGACAACTCTGGCTGGACTCTGACGAGACGCAAGTCCCTAGCGTCCCTTTAGAAGAGCGCAAAAAACTGTATACACTTACAGCTAGAGATGGTCGAAGAAACTATATTAGAGCTCTATGCTGTAAGCCTATCTATGGAGATGAAGTAGATGGACTGTTGAATGAAAAGAATCAAGTAGAGGTACACAAAAAGAGCTGTCCTATTGCAATGCGGTTCAAAGCAATGCATGGGGATAGGATATTAGCAGTGACTTGGGGATCGCATGTCCATTCTAACTTTGGAGTGACTATAGAGATTGAGGGTGTCAATCAAGACGGTTTCGTGCTGAATATCCTTAGTTCGATTAGAGAATTGCACATCCCTCTTACTCAGATAGAATTCAGGAGTTCGATAGACCGAGCAATCGGCAGAATTAGAGTCAGAGTACCAAATTTGAGTGAATTGAACTACCTGACCCGTAGGCTTAAAGAAGAGAATGACCTATTACGAATTCATCTAGTCAATAACTAATTACTATGGAGAGAAGAAGAATTATTGCCCCTTCTGTGCTTTCTGCCGACTTCCTAAATCTTGGTCGAGATATAGAGATGCTCAATGCGAGTGAGGCAGAGTGGATTCACCTAGATATTATGGATGGTCGCTTTGTCCCCAATATTTCGTTTGGGATTCCAGTGGTACATGCCATCCGTAAGGCCACCACTAAGACCCTTGATGTACACCTTATGATTGAGGAACCTGAGAAGTATATCACTGCCTTTGCCAATGCAGGAGCAGATGTGCTCACCTTGCACTATGAGGCTTCTCGTCACCTTCACAGAGCTATGCAACAGATACATGATGCGGGAATGCAAGCAGGTGTGGTACTTAATCCTCATACTCCAGTGGAGCTACTCCACGACCTCTTGCCTTATCTTGATGTGGTATTGCTGATGTCCGTAAATCCAGGCTTTGGTGGTCAGAAGTTTATTCCTCAGGTACTGGATAAGGTAATTCGTTTGCGTCGTATGATTGATGAACGAAATCTTGATGTGATTATTGAGGTCGATGGTGGTGTCAATGATCTAACTGCGCCACAGCTTTTTGAGGCAGGAGCAGAAGCCCTTGTCGCAGGGAGCTATGTATTTGGTTCGGAAAACCCATCTGAAACCATTCGACAACTTCTCCAAGCATAGCGTTTGGCACTGCAGTCTCCTATAGTTCCTATCGTTAGCTACCGGCATCGTCCTGCATTTAGGTTATTGCTGGGGTGCATACTCGGAATAGTGCTTTATGAGAGTGGCTTTCTCTTTTGGGGAAGTATTGTATTGGGTGCTATTGCTATTACGGTGTTGCTATTATCTAAGAGAATACCCACGATAGAGCCATTTATGTGGCTATCTATCGTGGGTATTCTTTTTGGTTGGTATAGTGAACTACGAGCTAAGCCCATCAATAATCTCCCTGATGGGATTACATTGCAAGAGGTGAATATTCGGATTCTATATCCGCTCAGTGGCAGTGCTGAAAGCCAGATACGCTATAAGTCAGAGGTACAAACGCCAGATGGACAGTGGCTGACTATTCGTCTACAATCTCCGGAAATGATTATCGACAGCTACGGAAGTGAAGCAATAGCGACTCTTGATCTCTCGGCACTTCGAACCCTCAAGAGCGAGGGTTATCGAAATTATCTGATAAGCGAAGGATTTGTGGCGCAGGGCAATGTCCATAAGCTATATTCATTGAGACCGATGAATCACCCACCGATCTCCAGTCGGTTACAGAGCTTTAGGCAGCAGTTGATTCATCGCTTTGATGAGGAAGCTCGAGTGTCTATTGATCAACAATCGAGGGGGCTAATTTATGCACTGTCTTTGGGAGATAGATCCCTACTTCCGAGGGAGCTAAAGACTCAATTTGCTTCTGCAGGTGTAGCCCATATATTAGCAGTCAGCGGTTATCATTTAGGTATTGTCTATGGATTAGTAAGCCTTTTGATAGGGAAGTTTCTATGGCGCTACCGTTACCGACGTTATAGATATATACTCATCCTCCTTTCTCTGGTGCTTTATACGCTGATGACAGGTGCCTCCACTGCGACTGTCCGTGCACTACTGATGAGTACGATTGCTTTAGGAGCGAAGCTTTTAGATCGCCCTTCCGATCCCGTCCAGTTGCTTTCCCTCGTCTTATTGGTATTTCTCTGTATCAATCCCTTTGCGTACTATAGCATTGGGCTACTTCTTAGTGTCAGTGCTGTGTGGGGCATTTATACCTTTTTGCCACTCTTCCAAAGGTGGTTCAATCCTAGTCGTAAGTGGCTGAAGTGGTTCGCCGATATCATATCCATTTCCCTTTCTGCTCAAATCGGTGTATTCCCAATCCTCTTGATGTTTTTTGGCACCGCCTCTTTGGGGTTTCTTTGGAGCAATATTCCGATAGTCTTTATCAGTGGTGTGTTGATTCCGCTTGCCCTCCTCAGTTTCTTTATATTGCAGATATTTGGTCAGCTACCTGCAATACTACTTCAACTTCTCAACTATCTTGCTATTTCGATGGAGGGAGTGACCAATTTATTTACGACCGAAAACTATGGCATCAATCTGCATGCCCGCTTTGACCTCATTGCCCTAATCCTTTATTATGCCATTGCTTATCTCGCAAGTCGGTTGCTGCATGGTTATATATGTCGAATGGAAGAGAATAAACTAACACATAGAGAAGTAGAAAGCGGAGCCCTCCTTTGAGCTCCGCTTTTCTTTTTTATTGATTAGCTTCGATAGCATATTCCATACGTCGAATCGACTCCGGAATGCCAAGGATATGGATAATCTCATGAATCTTGGCACCTCTTCCTTCTCCCACCATCGCCATGCGCATGCCATTCATTACCTTGCCCATGGGTAGCGACTCATCACCATTTATTCGCTCGTATAGTGCTTGCTCGATTACCTCTGCCGAAGCCTCTTTGTCAAGAGACTGGAGTAGGGCAATCATCTGGCGGATGTACCCAGTGGTCTCTTCCTTCCAATGTTTCTTCATCCCCTTCTCTTCAAACTCCGTTGGCGCGACAAATAAATAGCGGATTTCACGCAAAAATTCAGGAAGCAACTGCACTTTTTCTTTTGCAGTACTAATGGCTTCTTGCAGCTTGTCCTCTGCTGGTGAAATTCCCTCGCGCTCCAGCATCGGACGAATCATTAGAGATAATTCCTCCAAAGATTGCTCTTGGATATAATGGTGGTTGAACCATTTTGCCTTTTCAAAATCAAATCGAGCACCACTCTTGCTGCATCTATCCAGTGAAAAAGCCTTGGTCAGCTCCTCCATGGAGAAAATCTCTTGTTCAGTACCAGGATTCCATCCAAGTAGTGCCAAGAAATTAACTACTGCATGAGGGAGATACCCCTGCTCACGATAGCCCATAGACACCGCTCCATCACTAGGATCCACCCACTCAAGCGGAAATACAGGGAAGCCCAGTTTGTCGCCATCACGCTTGCTCAACTTACCATTGCCAGTGGGCTTGAGGATGAGTGATAGATGGGCAAAGTGTGGTGCTTCCCAGCCAAATGCTTCGTACAACAATACGTGTAGTGGTGCACTTGGAAGCCACTCCTCGCCGCGAATTACATGGGTTACCTCCATGAGGTGGTCGTCTACGATATTAGCGAGATGATAGGTAGGTAGTTCATCACTACTCTTGTATAGCACCTTATCGTCTAGGATATTAGAGTTGATTACTACACGCCCACGGATGAGGTCATTTACCTCCACATCCCTATTCGGTTCTACCAAGAAGCGTACTACATAGTCTTTCCCCTCAGCTATGAGATGCTCCACCTCATCCTTGGATAGGGAGAGGCTATTCCTCATCTTGATGCGAGTCGAGGCATCATAGCTAAAGTTGTCCATCTCATTGCGTGCTGCTTCCAGCTCCTCCACCGTGTCAAAGGCATAGTAAGCCCTTCCGGCATCGAGTAGCTGCTGCACATATTTTTTGTAGATGTCCTTGCGCTCACTCTGGCGGTAAGATCCGAGTGGCTGATGATCCGAACCAACCCCCTCGTCTATCTCGATCCCTAGCCACCTAAGTGACTCCACGATATACGCTTCAGCTCCAGGTACAAATCGCTTGCTATCTGTGTCTTCTATACGCAGAATCATCGTGCCACCATGATGGCGTGCAAATAGATAATTAAAGAGGGCAGTCCTCACACCACCGATATGCAAAGCACCCGTAGGGCTGGGTGCAAACCTTACTCTCACCATAATTACTCAGAAAATACCATTATTAAATTGTACCACAAAGATACCAAAATGTAGAGCATGGCGGGAAAGCTACCAGCATATCCCAATTCTATAAGTAGAGGGTATCCGTGAACGAAAAGACAAAAATCTCTCTACCGAGCGACCGAATTTTCTCTATAGAGCGACAAGATCTCCTCTATAGAGCGACGGGATCTCCTCTATAGAGCGACGGGATTTGCTCTACCGAGCGATAGGATTCTCTCTACCGTCTTATCAGTACTAGTTAAATTTAATTGCTATTTGTTTGAGAATGCTTATCTTTGAAGAGAGGAGGGAAGAAGCAATAGAGTGGGGCATGAAGATAATACATACAGGAGATTGGCATCTGGGGCAGTCATTGCACGGGTTGGATAGGTATTGGGAGCAGGAGCTATTCCTGGAGTGGCTTTTGGATCAGGTGAGGGATGAACAGCCCGACCTCCTTTTAGTGGCGGGTGATGTCTTTGACAGTCCCAATCCGCCTGCTCGAGCGAGTACACTTTATTACCGTTTTCTGGCACAATTAGCGATGCTCGACGCTCGTCCTCAAGTGGTGGTCATCGCAGGTAATCACGACTCAGCTTCCCGCTTAGAGGCTCCTCGTGAGTTATTGGAGCAATTGGATATCCAGGTGCGAGGTGTAGTGCGTAAAACAGATGAGGGAGAGGTCGACTATGACTACCTCGCTATACCTATAAAGGGCGGAGGGACTTGTCTCGCGGTGCCTTATCTAAGGCAAGGGGACTACCTCAAAGAGCAGGGTTACGGAGAGGGGATTCGGCAGTTTTACTACGATTTGGTAGCGCGGATTCCTCGTGAGGGAGCGCCTATAGTGGCTATGGGTCATCTGCATGTAGTGGGTGGTCAGATGCTTCCCGATGACACTTCGGAGCGGGCGATAATAGGAGGGTTGGAGTATGTGCCTGTGGAGGCCTTCTCTGAGCGCATTGCTTACACGGCGTTGGGGCATCTCCATAGGGCTCAAAGGGTAGGAGGGACGGAGCGAATACGGTATGCCGGAGCTCCGCTTCCAATCTCTTTTTCGGAAGAAAATTATCGTCAAGGGGTGCTCAAGGTGGAGCTAAAAGGGGAGGAGATCAAGGTGACCACTCTGCCTTATTCTTCCCCAATAGTGCTCAGGACAATCGGTCCAGCGGGGAAGGGACAGGTGCTAGCGGAGATTGGAGTGCTTCCCGACCTCGGTGCGGGTGAGGTGTTGCCTATCGATGCCCCTCTCCTCAGGGTACTTGTGGAGCTATCAGAACCAGAACCCACTTTACGTGTGGAATTAGAGGAGGCATTGAGGGGGAAGTGTGCGAGGATGGTCTTGGCACAGCCGATTTACCCCTCAAGGGCGGAAGTAGAAGAGGAGCGTTCGCTAGAGCGATTGGAGCAATCCAGTGAACTAGAGGTGGCGCAAGAGGTGTACAAGCAGAGGTTTGGAACAGAGATGCCCGAAGTGATGTGTGGTTTGCTCGCTTCGCTGATTGATGAGTTACAGGAGTGGGATGACTTATGAAGATATTAGCTGTAAGGGGAATGAACCTCGCTGCTCTGGAGGGGACGTTTGAGATTGACTTTGAGAAGGAACCGCTTAGATCGGCGGGAATCTTTGCGATTACTGGTGCTACAGGAGCGGGAAAGAGCACGATACTAGACGCTATTGCTTTAGCTCTCTACGGTGAGGTGCCTAGGTTGATGAGTGCGAGTAGCAAGAAGGAGGGGGATGAGGAATTGACCCCTAGGGATGCGCGCCGAATACTACGTAGGGGTAAGGGCGAGGGGTATGCCGAGGTGGATTTTGAGGCAATCGATGGGCAGGTGTACCGCAGCCGTTGGGAAATACGGCGTGCAGGACGAAAGGCTGATGGGAGGATGCAGCCAGAGCAATTCTCTGTGATAGAGCTAAAAGAGGGCACTCCGCTACAAGGCAATAATCGGGAACTCAAGGAGCAATTGGAGCAATTGATCGGGCTTTCATTTGATCAGTTTACGCGAACCATCCTTCTGGCTCAAGGAGACTTTGCTGCTTTTCTCAGAGCGGAGGAGAAGGAGAAGTCACAGTTGCTTGAGAAGGTTACAGGGACGGATAGCTATCGTCGACTCTCTATGCGTATCCATGAGAGGAATAAGAAGGAACAGGAACAGATAGAGCAGAAAGACTTACTGATGGCTCAGATTGTACTGCTGCCTGAGGATGTTTTACAAGAAAAGCAGGAGCGGTTGCAGGAGGTGATGCAACAGCAAGCAAAGCTCGATGCAGAAAGGGAGCGCAACAAGGGACTATTGGCTTGGTTTGAGGAGCAGGCACGGAGAGTACAGGCTCTAGAGGAAAAGAATAGGGCGCTGGCACTGGCTCGTGATGCACATAGAGGTGCTGAGCCTTTGCGTGCCGAACTACTTGAGATAGAAAGGGTACTGCCGATGGCGCCTACTTATAATGAGAAGAAAGAACGTGAAGGAGCGATCGATACAAGTAGGCAGGAGCGGGAGCAATTGGAGCGGGAACGACACAAGACCCTAGAGGCACTGAGGTCTATTGAGGGTAAGATAGAGAGAGCAATGACGCAGAAGGATCAAGCGGAGTGCGTGCTTGCGAAAAGCGAACCCATGCTGAAGGAGGCAAGACGACTAGATAGTGAACTACAGCAAAAGCAAGCGGAGATAGCGAAGCTGAAGCAGCATCTGAGTGCCAAGAGTGCTGAGCAATTGAAACAACGAGAGCGGAGCCTAGAGACTCTCCAGGTGGAGATCATGGAGACTAGTAAAAGAGAGGAGGAGCTGCGACACTCGCTTTCGGCTGAGCTTTCTCGCTTGCGTCGAGAATTGATCGATGGGGCGCCTTGCCCTGTGTGTGGAGCGCTGCACCATCCAGCTGCAGGAGACCATGCCCCTATTGCTGAAGAAGAGGAGCGGAAGGCGATTTCGGCAAAGCTCTCTGAACTAAGGAGCCAGGTAGAGCAATTGAGAGAGGAGATAGGAGGGCTTAGGCAGTGCTCCCAGCAAGAACAAATTGTGGCTCAAGAGCTTGAAGAGGTAGAAAAGGCTTTTGGCAAATATGAGGCGCAGCGTATGGTGTACTTCGGTGGTCGAGATACTGATAGGGTGGAGCAGGAGCAACGGGCGGCTGTGAAGTCTGCCCAAGAGGAACTCAATGGGTTGATAGACCAAAAGAATACCAAGGTCGTGGAGGATAAGGGTCTCTCTGTACGGATTGAAGAGGTTTCCAAGCAGATAGCTTTGTCGCAGTCAGCTCTTATTACAGCTGAACGGGCAATAGAAGCTTTTTTGTCGGAGAGAGGGATGCGATTGAGCGATGAAGATTTGGAAAAACTTTTTGCGCACGATGCTGATTGGATAAAGAAACGAAAGGATGAACTTCAGCACCTTGATGAAGACCTTCAAGAGGCAAAACTGGCTGTTTCAGAGCGCCAGAGACTGCTCCAAGAGCATCTTGACCGTTCAGATAGACCGAGGGAGGATATACAACCGGAAGCAGTGAAGATTGTGCTTAAGGAAGTGGAGAGACAAATAGAAGTCCTATCGAAAGAGAACAAAGAGATTGCTCTCGATTTGGCTAAGGACAATGACAATAGGGAGAGACTAGCCCAATTGGCAGCAGAGAAGGATGAATTGGCTCCCAAAGCGAAACTATGGGCACAGCTTAATGACCTTCTTGGTTCAGCTAATGGCGATAAGTTTGCCAAGATTGCCCAGCGCTATACTATCTCCAACTTATTGGGCTTTGCCAATAGACAGTTGGAGATTATTGCCCCTCGTTATCGCTTAAAGCAGGTTGATTCCGATTCACTCAATCTCATGGTGGTAGATACCTATATGATGAATGAGGAGCGTACGGTATTTTCTCTCTCGGGTGGAGAAACGTTTTTGGTATCGCTCGCACTAGCCCTTGGGCTCTCCTCTCTTTCGAGTAGACATGTGAGCATTCGTTCCCTCTTTATTGATGAAGGCTTCGGAAGTCTTGATACCGATACTTTGGCTGTAGCGCTGGACGCTCTAGAGACGCTTCAAAGTCAGCAGGGTAGGATGATAGGTGTCATCTCTCATGTGCAGGAAATGAATGAGCGCATAGCTACCCAAGTACAGGTGATAAGCAATGGATGCGGAGGAAGTACGATAAATATTAAAGGTTGAACGGTTGTGCAGGTGGGAGAAATGTTGTACTTTTGAGGAAAGAAATATTTAATCACTATAAATAGGTATATATGGCAGGTAAGGAGTTTTACTACCAAGAGATGTTCCCATTGGGGAAGGAGAAAACAGAGTATTATCTACTGACAGATAAGTATGTAAGTACGGCAGAGTTTGAGGGAAAAACTATCCTCAAGGTAGAGTATGAGGGGATTCGACAGTTGATGAAGCAAGCTTTTCACGATGTGAGCTTTTATCTTCGCCCAGATCATCAGAGGATGGTACAGAGAGTATTGACTGACCCTGAGTCCTCAGAAAATGACAAATTTGTTGCCCTCACTTTCCTCCGCAATGCAGAGGTAAGCGCCAAGGGACTACTTCCTTTTTGCCAAGATACAGGTACTGCTATTGTCCTAGGTAAAAAGGGACAGAGAGTCTGGACTAACTTTACCGACGAAGAGGCTATTTCCCATGGTATTTATGATACCTACCAGGAGGATAATCTTCGCTATTCACAAAATGCACCTTTGAGTATGTATGAGGAGGTGAATACCAAGACCAATCTCCCAGCTCAGATAGATCTGTTATCAGTGGAGGGAGATGAGTATAAGTTCCTCTGCATCGCAAAGGGTGGCGGTTCTGCCAATAAGACCTATCTCTATCAGGAGACAAAGGCAGTCCTCAATCCTGAGACTTTGGTCAACTTCCTAGTGGAGAAGATGAAGACCTTGGGTACGGCAGCTTGTCCTCCATACCATATTGCCTTTGTGATTGGAGGTACCTCTGCTGAGACCAATCTCAAGACGGTCAAACTAGCGAGTGCGAAGTACTACGACGAGTTACCTACGACAGGCAACGAGTATGGTAGGGCTTTCCGTGATGTGGAGCTTGAGGCAAAGCTCCTCGAGGAGGCAAATAAGATGGGCTTAGGGGCACAGTTTGGTGGCAAGTATTTTGCCCATGATGTCCGAGTAATCCGTCTCCCACGCCATGGGGCTTCAGTTCCAATTGGTATGGGTGTAAGCTGTTCGGCTGACCGTAATATCAAGGCGAAAATCAATAAGGAGGGTATATGGATTGAAAAGCTGGAGACCAACCCTGCTAGTCTTATCCCGGAAGAGTATCGAAATGGGATTGAAGGAGAGGTGGTAAAGGTAGACCTTAATCGCCCAATGAGGGAGATTTTAGACCAATTGGATAAATATCCAGTCTCTACCCGCCTGTCCTTGAGTGGCACCATCATCGTAGGGCGCGATATTGCCCATGCTAAGTTAAAGGAGAGAATTGATCGAGGGGAGGGATTACCTCAGTACATCAAGGATCACCCCATTTACTATGCTGGTCCAGCTAAGACCCCAGAGGGTATGCCCTCGGGCTCTTTTGGTCCTACTACAGCAGGTCGTATGGATAGCTATGTAGACCTATTCCAGCAGCATGGTGGTAGTATGGTGATGATTGCCAAGGGCAATCGAAGCCAGCAGGTGACTGATGCGTGTCAAAAGCATGGTGGATTCTACTTAGGAAGTATTGGAGGTCCTGCTGCTATCCTAGCTCAAGAGAGTATCAAGCATGTAGAGGTTCTCGAGTACCCAGAGCTCGGGATGGAAGCCATCTGGAAAATTGAAGTGGAGGACTTCCCAGCCTTTATCCTCGTGGATAATAAGGGCAATGACTTCTTCAAGCAGCTCAAGCCTTTGAAGTAAAAACTTGGATTGTAAAAAGAGTGGCTACGGAGACAATCTTCCGTAGCCACTCTTTTTATGTTGAACAAAAAGGCGTCCCCTCTGTTTTGAATATGAGTAGGATAGTTTTACTACATAATAACATTGAACTAGAATATGAATAGAAATATTGAACAGGCTACAGAGGTAGCCTTGAAGCGCAGAAGCCACTACGCGCTGAGTGCTGAATGGGTGGCTCCACAAGAGGATGTAGAAACACTGCTTAAGAGCGTCCTTCGTAGTGTGCCAACTCACTTTAATAGTCAGTCAGTGCGCATGGTATTGCTGACAGATGATGCCCACAGAAGGCATTGGGAGCTGATTGAACAAATTTTGATTAGTCAAATTGGAGAGGAACAATACAATAAGAGTACAAGGGCTAAAATTCACAATTCGTTTATGAGTGGAGTGGGTACTGTATTGTATTTCGAGGAGAGTTCGATTACTAAGGGCTTGAGTGAGCAAATGCCGCTTTATGCAGATAACTTCGCAAAGTGGGCACATCAAGTGCAGGGCTCCCACCAATGGGCTGTGTGGATTGGTCTTACCGAACTTGGATTTGGAGCAAGTCTCCAGCACTATATTGGGATGAATGACACTGCAATCAAAGAACAAGTAGGCGTCCCAGCAGAGTGGGAGTTTATTGCCCACATGCCGTTTGGTAAGGCTCTTGACGACCCAGAGGTGAAGCCCAAGACTTCTATGGGCGAATTGTTAAAGGTATTGAATAGGTAACAAAGTTGATTAGGTATTAGTGCGCTCCCTCGCTCTGAGATTGCAGAGTGAGGGAGTTTTCTTATATAATTGCTTAACGACTGGTAAATAAATCTAAGAGAAGCCTTAAACCAATCAGTGAGCCTCAAAATGAATTATCTTTGTGTCGAACTACTTATTTAGTAATTATATGATGGGCAATTATAGAAGATACCTACTTTGGATTTGGTTACTCTTGCTACTGTCTGTAGTGAAGAGTCCGTTGGTTTTTGCCCAAGTAGTAGAAAATAGTAAGATTCCACCGCCTATCGCAAAGGGCTATATGGTACCTGCAACCATTTTTGATGGGGATACAATAGCAAATCTTTCTCTTCCTGTAGTGCATATATTCAAGCCATTAAACCTCAATACAAGGGAACAAGTATTGGCATATCGTCGCTTAGTACGAGATGTAAAGAAGGCACTCCCATTTGCAAAAACGGTGTCGGCAACCCTTATGGAAACCTATGAGTATATGGAGACACTCCCTTCGGAACGAGAGAAGTCTCGACACATCAAGCGACTTGAGGATGACTTACTAAAGGAGTATACACCACAGCTAAGAAAGCTAACTCTAAATCAAGGAAAACTTTTGATAAAACTCATCGAAAGGGAGACCGGTACAAATAGTTATGGATTGATTGACGCTTTTTTGGGGCGCTTCTCTGCGAGGTTTTGGAATACAATGGCTAAGACTTTCGGTACATCACTCAAGACCACTTGGGATCCCGAAGGGGAGGACGCCATCATCGAACGTGTCTGCGTGATGGTGGAGCGAGGATATATATAGTCAAAAGGGGCGAGACTCAGAATGAGTATCGCCCCTTTTACTCGGTATAATGTAACTCTACGGTATAATGCAATAGTTGGTTGCTAATCCTCCTTCTGAGGTTTCCTTGTAAAGACTTGGGAGGTCATGCCCAGTCTGCTTCATCACTTCTACTACTTGATCAAAGCTTACCCGATGGAAGCCGTTAGAAAAAGTAGAGAAAGTATTGCTATCGAGAGCACGAGCAGCAGCAAAAGCGTTGCGCTCTATACATGGAATCTGGACAAGCCCGCAAATAGGATCACACGTAAGCCCTAAGTGATGCTCGAGCCCCATCTCTGCAGCATACTCTATCTGATTGAGACTTCCCCCAAAGAGCTGATTGGCAGCAGCGGCAGCCATAGAACACGCTACACCCACTTCTCCCTGACAGCCCACCTCGGCACCTGATATAGAGGCATTGGTACGAGCAATATTCCCAAAGAGTGCAGCTGTCGCAAGAGCTCTATGAATCATGCGATCAGGGAAATCTCTCGAAGTTTGCAAGTGATACAATACTGCCGGCATCACTCCGGACGAACCGCAAGTAGGCGCGGTGACGACGATGTTTCCCGCAGCGTTTTCTTCGGATACTGCTAGTGCGTAAGCGTAGACTAGACCACGAGTACTAACATTACTGCTATATCCTTTGGCTCGCACCAGATACTCTCCTGATTTGCGACGGAGGTTAAGACCTCCAGGTAAGATGCCCTCTGCCACTAATCCTCTCTCTACGGCAGATCTCATTACTTGCCATACGTTGGCTAGGTGATCCCATACAGTAAGGTCGTCAAATCGCTCTACATACTCCCAATATGTGATACGTTCCTGATAGCAGTAGTTCATAATCTCCATCATGGTAGAGTGTGGGTAGATCTGTTCGTTGCGACTTTCGTCGAAGTCTTTATTGGCGAGCGAACCACCACCGATACTATACACTTCCCAGGAGTCCAATATCTTGTCTCCCTCTCCAAGAGCTTCGAATAGTAACCCATTTGTATGAAATTCAGGGACGATTGTCGGCTCCCAAAGTATCTTAGTTGGAGCTATTTTTTCGAGCACATCTATAATAGCTACATCTGTCATGTGCCCCTTACCTGTAGCAGCAAGCGACCCATATAGATGTACCCTAAATCCATTTGGCCTATTTCCCACAAATCTCTTGGCAAACATCTCTGCCGCTCTTCGAGGTGCCATAGTGTGGCTACTCGAGGGACCGTGACCTATTTTATATATCGTCTTGATTGTCTCCATCTTTCTTACCATTCAATCATTGAATATTTCATACAAAGATACCAAATAATCAGATATTATTTAGGCGTTAATGCCTTGAAGTCAGTGGTATAGTCGGACAGTTCAGAGGGGGAGGAGAGATAAAATCTCACCGCGATTTTGAAAATTTGCTTACCCAAAACTGTAGCCTATATACGAGGATTATTGTATCTTTGCACTTGAAGGTGCTTCTGTAGGCGTTCGTCTGCAGAGGAAAAAGGGAAACAGGTGCAAGTCCTGTACAGACCCGCTGCTGTAAGTCTTATTTAACGGGTATGGCATAAACCACTGTAGGGGTGAACCCCCTATGGGAAGGAGCAATACTTCGGAGACAAGTCAGAAAACCTGCCTTCCATGTGCATTCCGTATCTCTCTCGAGGGTTGGAGAGGTGCCACAGATGGACTTAGTCAAGTCGTTTTCCCTTTCTTTGACCGCAATTGTGAAGAGGGCTAAGTTATTACAATGTGGTGTTTAAGATTATCAGACGATCGTATGTCTGGGAAGAAGTACGACGTCGTATGCACACTGCAATGGAGTTGCAAATCCTACACCTTCTGCCTTTTGGTGTAGGATGAGCCTCTCTCGGGAGTAGGCGTCGTAGTCATCACGTGGCTACGTGCCTGCTCTCTTTTTATTGTTTCCTCGTGTCTGTATCGCCCTGAAATAGTAGACACTTTAAGAGTGCGATATAGAAGACAGCTCTCTCCTCTACAGATTCGTCACGGCGTTTCTATAGCGGAGAGAGCTGTCTTCTATATCGGAGATTGGAGCGATATTGCTTTTAGTCTAACCACCCCTTTATCACCTGCCGCACTTCCTCTTCACCCTCTTTGTAGAGCTCTACAAAGCCAGGATCGAGGTGCGTCAGAAAGAACCAGTCATTTGTACCATCTTTTTTGTAAAGAATGGCTTCACCGTCTTCCGAACCATGATAGGCACGCGCTACACACATGCCTTTCTCTTCGAGAATTGATTTTACACACAGGTACCCCTTCTCACGGTTTTCAATGTAAGTTTTTACCTCATTGTTCGGAATAAAATAGGCATCAACACAAGTAGAGTCTTGCACCATTCCTTGATTGGGAATACTGAGGTTGATTCTCTCGTAGAAGACAAGTTCTGCCCGATCTGTATTTTTGAACATAAATCGGCTGATAGGTACCACATTACCCTTAAATGCTATTTCCTGATAGTCGGGTAGGGCAGCGATATTGATCCATTCGCTGTCTATGCCCAGTTCGTCAGTCGTAAAATCATAGCCATTTATCAGAGAAAGAAACTCTCTCCCATCCTCTATCGTATCGAAGCAAAGCCAAGGGTATTCTCTGTCGTCTTCGTAATAAGCTAAAATGTACATCCTTTACAATTGAAATAGTTATAGGGAAATCTTGCCGAGATCGCGAAGCGCTTCTCTTGCCTCTCGGAGGATATTGCCCATTACTTCTCGTACTGAGTGAATCCTATCAATAGTGGCGGAAATCTGACCAATCTCTAGCTCTCCCTCTTCTAGGTCTCCCTCATACATACCTTTCTTGGCTCTACCACGCCCTAATAGTTCGGCTAGCTCCTCTTTTGTCGCGCCATTGGCTTCAGCTTCGGCAACTCGGGTCGTAAAACCTCCTTTTGCAAGTCGAGTAGGCATCAGTTTTTTGAGCATCAGTTTGGTGTCACCCTCTCCAAGATTGATACAATGCTCCTTAAAAGCAGGATGACAAGTGCTTTCTTCGGTAAGAGCAAATGCAGTGCCTATCTGTACACCATCAGCGCCCAGGGCAAGCGCTGCTACCATAGATCTACCTGAGGCAATACCGCCTGCCGCTACGAGCGGAATGGAGATAGCATCACGTACGGCTGGAATCAAGCACATAGTGGTGGTCTCTTCCCTCCCATTATGCCCTCCAGCTTCAAAGCCTTCGGCAATGATAGCATCTACACCACACTCCTCTGCTTTCTTGGCAAATTTAGAGCTACTCACAACGTGGAGAACTTTGATACCATGCTCTTTGAGGTGGGAGGTCCAAGTGGCAGGATTGCCAGCAGAAGTGATTACGATAGGCACATTTTCCTCAATGATGATGGCGATATGCTCATCAATACTAGGATATACCAGAGGGAGATTAACACCAAAGGGCTTATCGGAGAGCTTTCTGGTATTACGGATCTCTTCGCGGAGCTGATCGGGATACATAGTCCCTGCACCAAGGATTCCAAGCCCTCCTTCGTTACTTACTGCAGCCGCTAGTTTATGTCCGCTTGTCCAAGCCATACCGCCTTGGATGATGGGGTATTCGATACCCAATAACTGTGTAATAGGATTATTTCTCATAATTGATTTGTTTGATAAACTTCTTGGTGAGCCAACGACGAATAGGTTCGTCGTATAATTTGAGTGCAAGGATTGCGACTATGATAGATCCGAAATAGAAGAGTGCTGCCTGTGGCAAGGACTCTTGGAAAGTCAGAGCATTCACTTTTACGTATGAGTAATAGAGGTAGAGGAATGGATAGTGTACCATATAGAGTGGATAGGAGAGATCTCCAAGAAATTTGGAGATATGCTTGGTCACAACATCTTTGGATTGATCTGATGCCCCAAGAACCACGAGGAATGGAAAGACGATGAGCACGCAGATGGCTTCGTAGAGACCGTTCATCCAGAAATAATCTTGACCACCAATTCGTGGCATCCCGAGGAGGGCGATGAGTACGATCGAAGCTATCCAAAGACCACCTTTGATATCGAGTGGTTTGAATTTCCGAGAGATCAGAAGTCCCATTGAGAAGCTAAAGAGGACTCGAAGCGATCCTCCAATCATATTGGGGGTATCCATAGTCCACCCAGCACCGATTCCTCCAAATGACCCTTCAATTGCAAAGTATGCTAGCCCTATGGCAATAACCACCACAAAGGAGGTCAGTGCTTTGGTCGAAAGTTTTCGGAGGAACCACATGTATATGAGGTTGCCAATGTATTCGAAGAAAAGTGACCAACTAGGACCATTAAGGGGATACATTTCTCCATTCCCTCGTATCTCATACCTGGGCGCTACTGGGATGAGAAGCATGTTGAGTAGGGTTGCCCATAGTAGAGCGGTAATACCTACACTATTGACATCCCAAGTCTCCAACTCTGCGAAGTAGAAACAAATAGCTCCAATGATAGTCCCAAGTACGACCATAGGTTGGAGACGAATGAGACGGCGCTTGACAAACTCTTTATTGGACATCTTTTGACCCTTGAAGCGGTCGTCATAGGCAAAGCCGACAACGAAGCCAGAGAGAACAAAAAAGAAGTCTACTGCCAAGTAGCCATGATTGACGATCTGATCTATCTGGCTTGTGGCAAAAGACTCAAAGAGATGATAAGCCAGTACAATTAAAGCCGCTACTCCTCGCAATCCATCAAGAGCGAGGTAATGCGGCTTGGAATCCTGGTATGTAGCGGATGCTCTCATTGGTTATTGAATTAGTCCCGAACGACGCTTGAGAGCCTCTATTGTGGCTGTCCGCCCTTTGAAATTATGATACAGTACTTCTGGTTCGTCAGCATCCCCACGCTCTAGTATCTCTCTCTTGAAGCGCATCGAGGTTTCGTGGTCATGCAGACCATGCTTTAGAAACTCCTCAAAGGCATCTGCCTCGAGTAGCTCTGCCCACTTGTAGCCATAATAACCAGCAGCATAGCCACCACTAAAGATGTGGGAGAAGGCTGTGCTGACACTGGTCCCTTCGATGTGTGGAAGGAGAGTTACTTTCTGGTATGCCTCTTGTTCGAGCACTTCAATATCTTGAGGTAATCTGTCTGGGTCATTGGCATGCCAAAGCATGTCTAGGTAGCCAAAACCGAGCTGACGGATACAAGCATATCCTTCTAGGAAGAGGGTATTGCGCTTAATCGCATCTAGTAGTTGGTCAGAGATGGGTTCACCAGTCTTATAATGCTTGGCAAATGTGCGGATAAACTCTGGTTGTCTTACCCAATTCTCATTGAAGTGCGATGGTAGCTCTACAAAGTCGTGTACCACATTAGTACCGCTGAGTGAGGAGTAAGGTACTTGGGTAAGTAACCCATGAAGTCCGTGTCCAAACTCATGGAATAGTGTCGTAACCTCCTCGTGGGTAAGGAGTGATGGTAGGCTTTCGGTAGGAGGCGTAAAGTTCATCACAAGGCTTACTACAGGGCGCACATCACCATAAGCCTCCAAGAAGTTGGTCATCCACGCTCCCGATCGTTTGCCCTTGCGAGGAAAAAAGTCACAGAGTAGAGTCCCAACGTACTTATCATGGGAAGTAACCTTATAGACCTTCACCTCAGGGCGATAAGGGGTAAACTCCTTTGTCTCCTCTATCCTGAGCTCGTAGAGGTCACCGGCGAGGTCAAACATCGCCCGTACCACGCAATTAAGCTCGAAGTAAGGTCTGGTCTGCTCCTCGTCATATCGGAGATATTTCTGGCGGTACTTTTCTGCTAGGTAGCTCCAGTCCCATGGTTGGTAGTCAGGGAACCCATTGGTCACCTCGGTTATTTCTTTCTGAGCCAGAGGAGCGTATGCCTCTCGAAGTTCATCCAGCATACCGAGCACATTGGTTGGAAGTTTTGCCATTTTTGTGCTTAGACGATAATCGGCGAAGCTTTTGTAGCCGAGTAACTGAGCTATCTGATAGCGAATGGAAGCAATCTTGTACACCAACTCAATATTGCAGGTTCCTTTCCCTCTATCCATTCCGAGCGTAGCACGCCCCATATAGATTTGCTCACGGATAGAGCGGTCGTCACAATATTTGAGTAGGGCGCTATACGATGGCATACTGAGGTTAAATATCCACCCCTCCTTATTCTGCTCACGGGCAAGCGATTTTGCGGACTCAAGAGCAGAAACTGGCAGGCGCTTTATACTCTCCTCATCAGTTACCTGTAGCGTAAAAGCATTCTGCTCTTTCAGTATATTCTGGCCAAAGGTCAGGGTCGCCATACTGAGTTCTTTACGGAGTCTCTTGAGCTCTTCGCGAATCCTCTCAGGTAGGTAAGCACCACCTCTTTGATAGCTTTCATAGGTGCGAAATGTGAGTCGCTGATCTATCTCAGATAGTGCGTCTTTTTGCTCCTCATACACTACCCTTACTCTTTCAGCAAGCGTGCTATCCATTCCTACTTCATTGTTGATGTCACTCAGAAGAGGTGTGAGCTCTTGTGAGAGCTCCATCATCCTATCATCGGCATCACAGCTGAGTAGATTGAAGAATACCGAAGAAGCCAAATCAAGACCTTTGCCTGCCTCTTCGAGAGCCAAAATAGTATTCTTAAATGTCGGTGTCTCTTGACACTCTTTAATCTCTCTAATCTCCGACCTATACCACTCTGCCTCTTCCCGTACATGTGTAGCGAGTAAGTCCGGGTCACGATTGGTAAAGCTGGGAAATAATATCTTATCTTCCATCCTATGTCAAACAAATGTGGAGCCACAACCATTGTGGCTCCACAATACTTTAGTCTTGAAGCGGTATCTTAGCCACTCGGTCTGTGTGCCTACCACCTTCAAACTCGGTGGAGAAAAACTCCTTCACAATCGCTTTCGCCTCTTCTTCACTGACAAAACGCCCCGGAATGCTCAGTACATTAGCATCGTTATGCTGCCGTGTGAGATGCGCTTGTTCTGTATTCCATGATAGTCCTGCACGCACATGAGCGTGCTTATTCAGAGCCATAGAGATACCGTTGCCTGAACCGCAAACAGCTACACCCCATTGTACTTCGCCTTTGTCGATAGCATTCCCCAGCTTGTGTGCAAAATCGGGATAGTCTACACGTTCATTTATCAGCGTGCCATAGTCAATGACCATAACATCGGGAAAAATTTGGTGTAGATACCTTTGTACCACCTCTTTGATTTCGTAGCCGGCATGGTCGCTAGCCAGTCCTATACTTTTGATTTCCATATTACTTATTGAGTAGTTGCTTCACCTGATTCTTGACATTCTCAGGAGTAAATCCTAGCTTCTCATCCAGTACCTTATAAGGAGCCGAGAAGCCGAAGCTCTCAAGTCCCCATATCTTTCCAGTCCCATGCGGAATCAATCCCTCAAGATTGACAGGAAGACCGGCCGTAAGACCGAAGCGAGGTAATCCATCAGGGAGTACTTCTGCTTGGTAAGTTTCTGTTTGTTGCCTAAAGATGGCTTCACTTGTGATAGAAGCGATATTACACTTGATGCCTTCCTCTTCAAGAAGTTTGGCACCAGCGACGAGCGTAGAGACTTCCGAACCAGTAGCCACTAGTATCGCATCAGGAGCATTTACCTTTTGGACGAGGTAACCACCCTGTTTTACTCGGAGGCTTTGGATGTAGTCATTGCCGGGCAAATCATCTACGTTTTGGCGAGAAAGGATAAGCACCGTAGGGGTAGACTTATTCTCCATAGCCATCTGCCAGCTCACCGTAGTCTCGTAGACATCTGCAGGGCGAAGTACCATGGTTGAAGGGTTACCACTATGATTCTTTAGTTTCTCCATCAGCCTAATCTGCGCCTCCTGCTCTACAGGCTCGTGGGTAGGACCGTCCTCCCCTACACGGAAAGCATCATGAGTCCATACAAATCGTACCGGTACCTCCATCAGTGCAGCGATGCGTACAGCAGGCTTCATGTAATCAGAGAATACAAAGAAGGTGCCACAAGCGGTATGAAAACCTCCGTGTAGAGCAATACCGATACATACTGCAGCCATAGTGAGTTCTGAAACTCCCGGCTGTAGGAATGCCCCAGTAAAGTCATCCTTGGTAATCATCTTGGTTTCCTTGAGGAAACCATCTGTTTTGTCTGAATTGGATAGGTCAGCACTGGCCACAATCATATTGGGGATATTCTTGGCGAGGAACCCAAGAGCTTTGGCGCTCGCATTTCGTGTGGCATCGTTGGGCTTCTGTTCTACGCTTTTCCAGTCTAGAAGACTGGTATCTAGGCTGATCCAGCGCTCCAATTCTCGGGCATCATCTGCGTGGCTCTTGCTCCACTCTGCAAAGAGTGTCTGCCACTTTGCCACTTCCCTTCTAATCTCTTCCTTACGGGCACGGTATAGAGCCTGTACCTCGTCAAAGATAACAAATGGCTCTTCAGGGTTGCCTCCAAGGCTTTTGATGGTCTCTGCTACACCGCCTCCAGCCGCAGAAAGCGGTTGCCCATGTGTCTTCACTAGACCCTCGAAACACTCATTCTCAGGCGAAAGCATTCCCTTGCCCATAATAGTACGACCGATGATGAGTGTTGGCTTGCCTTTCACCGCGATAGCTTGGTCTAGTGCTTTACGGATCTGGTCATGGTTGTTACCATCAATCTCTATCACCTCCCAATTCCATGCACGGTACTTCATGGCTACATCCTCTGTCATCACCTCTGATACCTTGGTAGAGAGCTGTACATCATTGGCATCGTAAAACATAATCAGATTGTCTAGCCCCAAATGCCCTGCGATACGTCCTGCTCCCTGTGATACCTCTTCTTGCACCCCTCCGTCTGAGATAAATGCAAAGATACGTTGTCTCATCAACTCTTCACCAAATCGAGCAGCTATTTTCTTTGCCGCAATGGCAGCACCTACCGCCATGGTATGCCCTAGGCCGAGAGGACCGGAAGTATTCTCGATACCACGCACTACGTCTAGCTCGGGATGACCTGGTGTAGGGCTCCCCCATTGGCGGAAGTTCATCAGCTCCTCCATTGTATATCTCTCCGTCATCGCCAATACCCCATAGAGCATTGGGCTCATGTGTCCTGGGTCTAGGAAAAAGCGATCCCTGGCAATCCACTCAGGTCGCTCAGGATCGTAGACCATATACTCGGAGAAGAGGATATGGGCGAAGTCTGCACCTCCCATCGCACCTCCTGGGTGTCCCGACTTAGCACGTTCTACCATAGAGAGTGATAAAATCCTCAGATTGTCAGCCGCTTTGAGGCTCAGCGTATTTTCAGTAGCCATAGTAAGAAATAACTGTTATATGATTATGTGTGATTACTCTGTAATCCAGCTCCTCCCCATACTTTCTACAAATTTACTCATTTTTCCCTAGAATATTGGGCTTGATGCGTAATACACCACGAAAGTTGATTAATCTATAAATAGAGAAATGAGGTAGAGCAGCAAAATCTCCGATATAGAAGAGGTCTCTCTCCTCTATAGAGCCACCGTGACGGCTCTATAGAGGAGAGAGACCTCTTCTATATCGGAGATAAACCCAAGAGCGCGACTATATTAATTGTCGATAAAATCGCTCCATGGGGTGATGGATATCTTCTCTTCCGGAATGTGGCAGAAAGCATGGATATAGGCACTCGCTAAGCGGGCATTGGTGAGTAGAGGAATATTGAGGTCTACGGCAGCCCGACGTAGCTTGTAGCCATTGGTGAGTTCTCCAGGGGTGAGATTTTTATTGATATTCACTACTAAATCCACCTCTTTCTTGTGCAGAAGGTCGAGTGCCTGTGGTTGTCCCTCCTCGCTTGGCCAGTAGCAAATAGAGCTCTCGATTCCGTTTTCGGCTAAGAATCTGTGGGTCCCCTCAGTAGCGTAGATGGTGTAACCTTTCTCACAAAGAAGCTTGGCACTATCAAGGAGTGCCACCTTTTGCTTCAATCCGCCATTGCTCATCAGTACTGCTTTCTTAGGAATTCTATGCCCAACAGACAGCATGGCTTGGAGTATTGCTTCATCCGAAGAGCGAGCAATACAACCCACTTCTCCGGTGGAGGTCATGTCTACACCAAGTACGGGGTCGGCTTTTTGGAGTCGAGAGAAGGAGAATTGGGATGCTTTGATACCTACATGGTCGAGGTCGAAAGCATTCTTTTGAGGTGCTTCGTACGCCTTCCCCAGCATAATCTTGGTGGCGAGGTCAATCATATTGTAATTGGAGATCTTGCTCACGAATGGAAAACTACGAGAAGCGCGGAGATTACACTCAATCACCTTGATCTCATTTTCTCTGGCGAGGAATTGGATGTTGAATGGACCTGAGATGTGTAGCTCCTTAGCGATGGCACGAGAGATACGCTTGATACGACGAATGGTCTCGATGTAGAGCTTCTGAGCTGGGAATTGGATGGTAGCATCTCCTGAATGGACACCTGCATATTCGATGTGTTCGCTGATAGCATAAGCCACCAGTTCGCCCTTGTCTGCGACAGCATCGATTTCTATCTCCTTAGCGTTCTGTAAGAAACTAGAGACTACCACTGGGTGTTTTTTCGATACATTTGCTGCAAGCTTTAGGAAACGCTCCAGCTCCTCACTATTGGAGCAGACATTCATAGCTGCTCCGCTTAGTACATAGGATGGTCGTACCAATACAGGATAGCCGACCTCTTGGACGAAATCTTCTACATCCTCTAGAGTCGTGAGCTCTTTCCATGCCGGTTGGTCAATCCCGAGACGGTCTAGCATGGCAGAGAACTTGTGGCGATCCTCTGCATTGTCGATATACCTAGCCTGAGTGCCGAGGATTGGAGCCTTGATAGCATCGAGCTTCATAGCGAGGTTATTGGGTATTTGCCCGCCAGTAGAGAGGATGGTACCCATAGGTCGCTCGAGGTCGAGGATGTCTTGCACACGTTCAAAGGAGAGCTCGTCGAAGTAAAGCCTGTCAGATAGATCGTAGTCGGTACTTACGGTTTCAGGATTGTAATTAATCATGATAGAGCGTAGACCCTCCTCTCGGATGGTATTCAGGGCTGATACACCACACCAGTCAAACTCTACCGAGCTACCGATACGGTAGGCACCCGATCCAAGGACGACTACACTTTGGGAATTGTCAGTAAAAGCTACATCATGCTGATGTCCATCGTAGGTAACGTAGAGATAATTGGTGTGCGCAGGGTACTCTCCTGCTAAGGTATCAATCTGGCGGACTACCGGGGTCACGCCAAGAGACTTACGATGGTCGCGCACTTTGGCTTGGAAAGCTTCGATGTCTGACACCTCGGTGCCATATAGGGCACGAGCAATCTGGAAGTCGGAAAACCCTTGCACCTTCGCTCTTCGTAGCAGAGGAGTAGGTACCTGGCTGACTTCCTCTAGTGCTTCCAATTCCTCGGCTGTATCCATGATATTACGAAGCTTATGGAGAAAGAAGAGATCAATCTTGGTGAGATCGTGGATTTGCTCTACGGTATATCCGAGTCGGAAGGCTTTACTGATGACAAAGATACGGGTATCAGTTGGCTGGCTGAGTGCCTTAGGGACGTCAGGGATAACGAGTTCTTTATTCTCCACAAATCCATGCATGCCTTGACCAATCATACGAAGCCCTTTTTGGATTACCTCCTCAATGGTTCGTCCGATAGACATAATCTCCCCGACTGACTTCATGCTACTGCCAATCTCCCGAGATACACCGTGAAACTTACTGAGATCCCAGCGAGGAATCTTGCAGACAACGTAGTCGAGCGCTGGTTCAAAAAATGCAGAGGTGGTCTCGGTGACTGCATTTTTGAGTTCAAACAGACCATAGCCCATACCAATCTTGGCAGCGACAAAAGCAAGCGGATAGCCAGTGGCTTTAGAGGCAAGAGCTGAAGAACGGCTGAGACGAGCATTGACCTCAATAACTCTATAGTCCTCGCTATAAGGATCTAGTGCGTACTGTACGTTGCACTCACCTACTATGCCGATGTGGCGGACAATCTTAATAGCAATGGAACGGAGCTTTTGGTGCTCTGAATTGGTTAATGTTTGTGATGGAGCTAATACGATACTCTCGCCGGTATGGATGCCGAGAGGATCAAAGTTCTCCATATTACATACGGTGATGCAATTGTCGTACCTATCTCTAACGACTTCGTACTCAATCTCTTTCCATCCTCTTAGACTCTTCTCTACGAGTACCTGAGGAGAGAAAGCAAAGGCTTTTTCACACAGAGCATTTAGCTCTTCTTCATTGTCACAGAAACCGCTCCCTAGGCCTCCCAGAGCGTAGGCTGCTCGTACGATAATTGGATAACCTAGCTTCTTGGCAGCGCAGCGCGCCTCTTCGATGGTCTCTACTGCTTCGCTTTGGATAGTCTTGACCTCTATCTGATTGAGCTTCTCTACAAAAAGCTCGCGATCCTCCGTATCCATAATGGCTTGGACAGGTGTACCTAGAACTTCTACGCCATACTTCTGGAGAATCCCCTTTTGGTACAGTGCTACACCACAATTGAGAGCGGTTTGCCCCCCAAAGGCGAGTAGGATACCATCAGGACGCTCCTTTTCAATGACTTTCTCGAGGAAGTAAGGAGTGACTGGGAGAAAATAAACTACGTCGGCGACTCCCTTGGAGGTCTGTACCGTAGCAATATTGGGATTAACGAGCACAGTGTGGATGCCTTCCTCTCGAAGCGCCTTGAGTGCTTGTGAGCCCGAGTAGTCAAACTCCCCTGCCTCACCAATCTTGAGCGCACCAGAGCCTAGGACTAATACCTTGTTGTACTTCTTGCGGCTATTGGTAGGTTGATCGGTGTGGATCTGAACGGGTACTCCCTCCTTAATCAGGCGAGCGAAGTCGTCAAAAATAAACTCTGTGTCGAGTGGTCCACCGTTGGCTTCGGGGTGAAACTGAGTGGAAAAATACCTGCCACTCTCATGAATGAGTCCTTCGTTGGAACCATCATTGAGGTTGCGAAAGTAGGGGAACCACCCTTTGGGGAGATGAGAATCGTCTACGGCAAAGCCGTGATTTTGACTCGTGATGTAGCAGTTGTTCGTGCCAATCATCTGCACTGGTTGATTGGTGGCACGGTGCCCAAAAGGCATTTTCTTTACCTTGGCACCAATGGCGAGGGCGATAATCTGATTCCCCATACAGATACCTGCCACGGGCTTCTTTCCCTCTTCGATCACTTTGCGTACGTTAGTTATGAGAGGGGTGCAGAGATTGGGATTACCAGGTCCGTTGCTGATGAATAACCCATCATACGCTATGGAGGTGAAATCGTAGTCCCAAGGCACGAGTGTAACATCAATACCACGATCAAGGAGTAGTCGGATGATATTTTCTTTGACACCACAATCTACGAGCACTGCGTGCTTGTTTCCATTACTTTTGAAATGCTTGACCTCTTTGGTGGATACTTGGGCTACGAGATTGACTTCGTCAGTACTGACGAAGTCGATATCTTCATCTCCCTCAATGAGCACTTTCCCTAGGAGTGGCCCTTCATTGCGCAGTTTTTTGGTCAGCTCACGAGTATCGATACCTAGGAGACCCACTACTCCGTGGCGTCTTAGAGTCTCTTCTAGGCTTTCAACAGCATTCCAATGGCTATACTTATCGGTGTAGTCGTGCATGATAAGTGCCACGGGGTGGATGGTGTCACTTTCCCAAAACTTTGTGAGCCCTGTGGCAGGATCTTTTTCCTCGGATGGGAAACCATAATTTCCGACAATGGGGTAGGTCTCGACGAGTATCTGCCCTGCGTAAGAGGGGTCTGTAAGGCTTTCGGTGTAGCCCGTCATCGCAGTATTAAATACTACCTCTCCGCTCACCTGTACATTTGCACCAATTATCTCTCCTGTGTAGCGTGTACCATCGTTCAGGACGAGTATGCCCTTCTTTTTCATAGTGTCTGTGTCTGTATAAGTCATTGTTTTCTGAAATCCTGCTCGTAGTACACCTTATAGGCTAGGTTGGTCTTCTCCATTCCACCTGGGGTAGGGTAATCTCCACTGAAGTACCAGTCGCCTGGGTGGTTGGGGATGGCTGCGTGAAGCCCCTCTAGGCTCTGGAATACGAGCTCAACCTCTGCCTTAACTGAAGAGGGCTTGAGACGCTCTACAATCTTATGATTGATCTCCTCAACCGTAAAAGGTCGGTAGATGTCCTTGACGAAGTTACGTTCCTTAATTATAGGAGTATGGAGGTGCTCCACAATGGCTCTATAGGTGTCATGGATGACATTAGCCATACCACGCTCTAGTAGTAGGTCTATCGCGGCAAGGAATGCCACAAACTCCCTCATCTTACTCATATCAATGCCATAGTGGTCTGGATAACGAATCTGAGGAGCTGAAGATACGACTACAATCTTTTTAGGATTGAGACGATCTAAGATACTGATAATGCTTTCTTTAAGTGTAGTACCACGCACGATACTGTCATCGATTACGACGAGGTTATCTACTCCTTTTTCTACAGTGTCGTAGGTGACATCGTAGACGTGCTGAGCTAGGTCTTTACGGCTTGCTCCCTCAGATATAAAGGTGCGGAGCTTGATGTCTTTGATGACCACTTTCTCGGCTCTTACGCGCTTGTCTAGGAGCTTAAAGACCTCCTCCTTGGTCATGTTGGGATTACTAGTGAGTATTTCAGCACGGTACTTATTGAAGTACCGCTCCATCCCTTCTATCATACCGAAATAGCAAACCTCAGCAGTGTTGGGAATAAAGGAGAATACTGAGTGTTCGATGTCGTTGTCAATGGCTTTGAGCACGTCAGGAAGTAGTTGCTCTCCCAGTTTTTTGCGCTCCCTGTAAATATCTTTGTCTGAAGCACGTGAGAAGTAAATCCGTTCAAAAGAGCAAGCCTTATTGTCTTGCTTTGGCAAAATATTGGTCACCTTAATCTTAGATCCAGTTTTGTCGATGGTGAGTGCATCGCCTCTCTCCAGTTCATGTACCTGTTCTGCAGATACGTTGAGTACAGTCTGGATCACTGCCCGTTCTGAAGCACAGACGATGATCTCATCGTCGTAGTAATAAAATGCTGGTCTAATCCCCCATGGATCGCGTAGCATAAACATCTCACCACTACCCGTGAGCCCACACATCGTGTATCCACCATCCCACAGCGGAGCACACTCTTTTAGAGGGATAGTCATATCGATTCTAGACTCTATATCGTGGGTGATATCCATGCCTTGCAACCCTTTCTCCTTACTCTCTCTGAACTTGTGCTCAATCTCTCGATCCAGTCTATGTCCAAGTTGCTCTAGGATGATATGAGTGTCGGAGTTACTCCTTGGATGCTGACCCACAGAGGTGATGGCTTCAAATATCGTATCTACGGAAGTAAGGGTAAAGTTCCCACAAAGGGCGAGACTTTTGGCTCTCCAATTATTGCGTCTTAGCATCGGATGCACATACTGTATCTCTTGTTTGCCTTGAGTGGCGTAGCGCAGATGCCCCATATAGCACTCTGCAGCATAGGGGATATGAGCCTGAGCGAAATTGGGGTCTGTTTGTTTGTCAGGCTCAAAGGATTGTATTTTTTTCTCTACCGTGCCGAATATCTCCGTGATAGCTGTATTCCCTAAGGCACGCTCACGATACATATATTCTTCACCGGTAGGCGCTGTAAGTTTGACACAAGAGATTCCAGCACCATCTTGACCTCTATTGTGTTGCTTTTCCATCAGCAAGTACATCTTATTGAGTCCGTAACGCCAAGTGCCATACTTCTCTTGGTAGTAGGTTAAAGGCTTGCGTAGCCGTACCATTGCTACACCACACTCATGCTTCAGTTCTTCCATTTCGATCCTCTTTTATGCTCTATGAAGAAGCCAGTGCACACACGTGACACTGGCTTCACCTTATATCATTTATTCTTCGGTAGCAACCTGCTGATCATCTTGGACAACAAAGGTCTCCATGCCAGCTTTTCGGAGGATATTATACCACTTCAATAGCTTCTTGATGTCACTATCGTGCACACGCTCCTTATCATAGATAGGGAGTACTTCTCCTATCCAGCTACGTAGCTTAGTTTTATCAGCTATGATTGTTCCTTCATCGGCAACCTCCTCTGGATACTTCGCCTTGATTTCTTCAAATACCTCAGCAAGTGGTTTGTCTCCCTCCTCAGTATAGATTGAGATATCTGCTAGTGATACGATATTATCCCGTGCAAAAATCGGTTGTTTGCGACCACTCTCCAAATCCTCTGCGGTAAAGGGTGCACGAGTGCGATTGATTAACTTAAATAACCCTGGTTTACCAGAGATTGAGATTACATCAGTTAGCTTCATCATTAGTTCTTATATATTTGTTATACGCTCCCAAAGGGCTTCGACTGCCCTTGAGATTGAGGTTGTTCCACTATTATCTATCTTAATGTCTGCTTCCCCCCTCTGTCGCCTTCCCTCCTCGGCTTGCATCTCCTCTATTTTCTGTAGATCGGCTATACTTCTACCACTATCCCTCTGTAGCACACGTTGGTGCCTGATTTCATCTGGTGCTTCCACAGAGAGTGTGACATCACATAAGCTATTAAAGCCCGATGTAAAAAGAATAGCACTCTCAATACATACCCATGGACTGCTCTGTTTATCACGCCATTCCTCAAAATGCTTTGCTACTGTTCTATGGACAATCTCTTCTAGGATTGTTTTTTTTTGAGGATCTGAAAGCACTTCTCTCAGTTTTATCTTGTCTAATTGACCACTTTTTACAGGTGAAAATCCCAATAGATTCTCTATCTCACGGACTACTGCTTGGTCGAAATAAGCCTTTTTTGCTACGGTATCCGAATCAAAGCAAGGCATGTCATACAGTACCGTAAGTGCTTCTCTTACCACGCTCTTGCCCGAACCAATCAGCCCTGATATACCCAATACCCTCGCCATTACTGTTGCTCGATTAGATATTCTACTGCATCTGGCTCTAACTGTAGCATCTGCACTTCTTCAGGGATATTGGGAAGATGTACTTTCAACTTCCTAGTCCCTTCGGTCAGTTCGTCAATATCTACATAGGGATGGAGTTGATTGGCAATCTCTGCTATAGAGATCCCCTTCACTGCTAAGAAGGTTACTTTGATCGCAGATGGGAAGAGCCTAATATTATACCCATCTGGGAGATTGCGAATCTTGATGTCGGAGATTACAAAAGTATTGTATCGCAAAGGAGCTACTACTGTTTTGATGGAGACAGAGTCAGGTGTAAGTCTGATGCCAGAAGGTTGTATTAAAGCTACTCTATGGTAACTCACACTATCACCCTTGACAATCAATCGATTCGTATCTGTACTGATTAATCCTTGAGCCTGGATGAGACTGTCAATAGAAGTGGCAAGCCCATAAACTGTTACGACTTCGGGTTTCATTTCTAGCTCTACCAGCATCCTATTGCTCTCCTCCCCAAGATCTATTTGACCTCCGAAAAATACCCCAACTTTTCTTTCTATCAATGGCGCATAAGAGAAGGAGGCAAAGTCAGGAAAGAGCCTAATCTGAGCATCGGAACCACTATCGAAATAACTATCGAATAGTTCATTGGTATTTCTGATTTGTCTTAGAAGCTCTTCCTTGCCGATACTGATGTAACCACCATCAGGGGTAAGCAACATGGTATCTACTGCGAGTTTGAGGGCTTGATCTTTTGTAAAAAGCTCTTCGAGCGAATATGAAAATAGCTCATCACCTCTAGCTGTGATTGCAATTTCAATTGACGTAGGAATGCCGCTCTGACTATCAATGGCAAACTTAAGTGGTAGTGTAGGTGGCTCCACCTCTATCCTCACCTTTTTGGTGTAGGTGGCGTCCATTGCCTGGATTAACCAAAGTATTGAAGCAAGTAGGATACAAAGAAGCAGAATCAACCATCTCCTACTTTTAGAAAAATAGGAGACAGGTTTCCATGCTTGAATTCTATCCCAAAAGCCCATGCTTTACGCTAACGGACGACGTGTGCGGAAGCTTTTCCGAATGACAACCAATTGCTCGATATCACGCGGTGAACTGCCCCAAGTTTACTTCTTACTTTCAGTGAGTGCGTATACCTGATTGAAGTCTACCTTCATCTTTACGCCTTCCCACACTTCTATGGTCACTTGATTGTTTTCCGTATTTATCTCACGAATTGTCCCATAAATACCACCAGAAGTCATAATCTTATCCCCAGGCTTCATCGCTTTGCGAGCTTCTTGTAGCTTCTTCTGTTGTTTGCTTTGAGGTCGAATGATAAAGAAATAGAAGATGGCAACCATTGCCACGATCATAAGGATGCTACTCATTCCGCTGCCCATAGCACCTCCCGCTTGTAATAATGTCATAAGTGTCAAAAATATTTTATTTAATTGTTATACTCGTCTTATTCTCCTAATATTTTCCCTTTCTTTTTAAGCTCTGTAAATAGCTCGTGAAGAATCCCATTAATAAAGGTGTGGCTAATCTCAGAACTATAGTAGTGTGCCATATTGAGGTACTCGTTGATGGTTACCTTAGTGGCAATCTGAGGGAAGTGAATAGCTTCGGTTACTGCTAGTTGCATAATAATGAAGTCTATTTCGCTCACACGCTCCTTGTCCCAATTCTTAAAGTACTTACTTATCAGCTCCCTATACTCATCGCCGTGGACAATTGCTTGCTCCAGTAAGATAGGCCCAAAATCCTCATCATCCTCGGAGGCGTACTGTGGTTTGAGGTGCTCGCTATACGACTTGTCATCGCTGAGGCTGTTGTAAGCCTTAGTTACGAAAGTGAAGACTATACCAATATCGTCATTCCTAAAAGTGTTAGAGTCCTCAAGCAGCTCAGCAAATAACTCATTTTGGAGGATTTCCTCACCATAAAACTTGCGCCAAGCTTTTCTTACTTCGGGAAGGCTTTCCCAATCAATCGACAACCACTCCTCGCGTTGCCCAACGAGTTTGTTTAATAGCGTATTGACAAAGGTGAGCACTCCATGGCTATTCACCTTTGCTCCTTCTCGATCTACCAAGTAATTATCGTCGCTACCGATGATGCGAGTAATAGGATTGTCGATAATATGTTTTAGTAATTGGATAATTTGTTCATCCTTAGTGAACTTCTCCTCTTCTTTTAGAATACGTAATTCGGCGGCCTCTTTAAGATCATAAGGGAGACCAGTCAGATAGATATAGAGTTGGTATGACTGATCGAGCGCATACCTAAGCAGACCAATAGCTCCAGGAACCCCCATACCCTTTACTTGATAGTAATTGTATAGGATTTGCAACACCTTAATCCTTATCAGCAATCTGTTTATCATCCCTATTTGCTCTGCAATGCTTCTATGAATACTCTATCCTTACTTCTACCTCGCCCGTGAATCAGTCACAAAGATACTATTTTCCCACCAAACAGACATATCATTTCCGCAAATCCTATCTAATATAATAGTAGAGTTGATGTCCATCAATAGTGTCTTTATGGGATAGGAGAGTGTGGTGGGGTAAAGTGGGAGCGGGAATCCCATTACCGATAGTTATTGGACTTACTTCTCTCCGAATTGTATCCCATAGTTTTGCATTGATAAAAGATTGGAGTACCCGGGTACCACCTTCGACTAATAGAGAAGTGATTCCTTGTTCTAATAACGACAGCATTAGACTTGAAAGACTATTTGTGTCTGTGAGAACTTGCCAACCTTGTCGATGAGAAACAAATGGTGTTGTGGAGCCTGTACGGTCAAGTACGAAAGCACGGGGGGAAGGGAGCGTTGGGTAGAGACGATTAGTGAGGGTAGGACAGTCCATGAGGAGCGTATTTTTGCCAATCAAGATACCACTATGCTCTCCTCTCATCTTATGAGTCAGCAACTGGATAAAGGGGGTTGATATTTTGTCTGGAGTCTCTTGCGGGGAGCGAAACCTATCGATAAAGCCATCAGAGCTTTCTGCCCATTTAAGCGTAATATACGGGCGATCCAGTAGTTGATTAGAGAGAAAAACTTTAGCCAATTCTTTGCATTCTTTTTCCATTAGCCCAACTGTGACCTCAATGCCACCATCACGTAAAATTTGACATCCTTTCCCCGCAACTTCTGGAAACGGATCAAGCGTACCGACTACAACTCGCTTTACTTTTTCTGCCACCAACATGTGTGCGCAAGATGGGGTCAATCCTTGATGGGCACAAGGCTCAAGCGTGACGTACATGGTACTATCAACAACTAGGTGACGATGCTGAGGAAGTATGCTAGCGATGCAATTGACCTCTGCGTGCTCTTTGCCTCGTTGCATGTGGTAGCCTTCGCCAATGATACGGTCACCATGTACCAGTACAGCGCCTACTCGAGGATTGGTTTGGATTAGGTGATTATCGGCTCGGCTGGCGAGATAAATTGCCCGCTCCATATATCGTCTCTCTTCCATTATTTCAGCTATCTTTGTATTCTATGAGTGATATTCGGTCTACAAAACGTTGGCTAAGCCGGGAGCTTTCCACATATTATCCTGAGGCAGAGGCAGAGCAAATCGCTCGGCAATTGCTGGAGGAGGCTTGTGGTATGCCCTATCCGTTACTGGTGGTCAGCGACTACAAAGTTACCCAAAAGATAGATGTGCTGAGGGGTTGGTTGATTCGGTTATTGAAATACGAACCACTCCAATATGTACTGGGGCGGACTTATTTTGGAGGAATGGAACTGAACGTGCGTCAGGGGGTATTGATTCCTCGTCCAGAGACGGAGCAATTATGTCAGTTGCTACTGGAGCGAGATTACTTATTCCCTGGAGCCGTGGCTGCGGATATATGTACTGGGAGTGGTGCTATTGCTCTCTTTATGGCACGAGCTGGAGCAAACGTAGAGGCTGTGGAGATCAGTCCTTTAGCCTTGGAGGTCGCCAAAGAGAATATAATTCGTCAAGGCGTAGATATCGCTCTACGAGAGGCCGATGTCCTCAAAGATTTTGCTCCTATGTACAGTGAGTACGATTTGGTGGTGAGTAATCCGCCTTATGTCCTAGAGCGCGAGAGAGAGGGCATTTTACCACATGTACTGGGGCAAGAGCCAGATATGGCACTATTTGTCCCGGATGATAACCCATTGCTATTTTACCAACGTATCAAGGAGCTTTATCATGCCAAGATATTTGCCTTTGAGATTAATCCTCTGTGCGTGGAGGAGTTACGCCAACTTTTTTGTGACAGGGAGCTGGACTTTGTTGAAGACTTTAGGGGAAACATACGTTTTTTGATTGTAAAGTAGGTATGATGGAGCAAGAGACATTAAGAAGCCTGTTGATAAAGGCAGGTTCGTATACCGCTAAGTATGAAAAGACTGTGCAAGAGGTGCGAGCAAAGCTAGAGGAGTGGTCGGAAGGAGAGCTATTGACTGAGGAGACAGAGTGGATTATAGAACAACTTTGTAAGGATAAGTTTATTGACGAGGAAAGATATGTAGAGCGATATATCCGAGATAAGGTTTATTCTCTGAAGAAGGGGCCAATGATGATTCGGCAAGAGTTGAATGAGAGAGGAGTACCATCATATCTGATTGAAGGAGGCCTTGAGCAAATCCCCTACGATGATTGGTTTACCTCGTTGAAGGATTATCTTTCATCTCGACTTGAGCGACACAAAGCGAAAGCTAAGAACGGGTACGATCTTCGCCGCCGCTTGCAAGGCGCGGCTTTTAGAAGGGGATACCCATCGGACGTATATACAGAGGTGATTGATGAGCTTAAACTAGACTTAGAGGGCGAGAGAGAAGATGAGTTCGATTATTGAGTCTGCAATTAGTTTCTTTTTCCCAACCTACTGTCTAGGCTGTGGAGAGCGATTAGCGGAGGGCAGGCGCTTTGTGTGTCCTACTTGTTTTGACGCTTTGCCTAAGTATCAAGGCATGGAGCCCTACTATGGAGCTCTTGAGCGACTTACCGGACTAGTCCCATTTACTGAGTATCAGTCTGATTTGATTTTTAGAAATCCTAGTGTGGTGCGTACACTGATTCACAAAATGAAGTATAATGGTTTTCCCACACTTGGAATTGAATTGGCTCGAGAGTTTGCCCCTAGACATTTAGCCTTAGGCCACTTTGTCGACACCACGATGATAGTCCCTGTCCCATTGCTTAATAGCCGTTTGCATAGGCGTGGTTATAACCAATCGACTTTCATAGGCCAAGGGATTGCAGAAGTGTATCAATTACCTGTAAATGAAGGTGTGCTTTTCCGTGAAGGTAAGCGGGGGACACAGACTGAAAAAAGTAAAGAGGCTCGTTGGGCACACGCCCAAGGAGCCTTCTTTGTACCTGATAATATTGATATATCTGGAAGACGAATACTTGTGGTCGATGACGTCTTGACTAGTGGGGCTACGCTCATTCAATCGGGCAGAGCCCTAATTGATGCAGGCGCAGAATCGATATCCTTTTATACGCTTGCCTTAGACGTCCTCTTGTAGTTTGCGTAGTACTCTGTGATACCTATAGATAAGTAGGGAAGAGAGGATAGTGAAGCCCACAATAAAGGCGCTCCAGATACCGACGATGCCATAGCCCAACACAAATCCAAATACATAAGCCATAGATATAGTGACGCCTAGGTAGCAGAAAGCAGCTGCCCAAGCAGTAAACTTTACATCCTGTAGACCTCGGAGGGCATTGGAAAATAGTATCTGTAGCATATCGCTCAGCTGGTAAGCAATCAGAGGAAATATGACTAGAGCCGCCAGTTCTACTACCTCTATGTCATTTGTAAATATCTTGGGGATATACTTGCGGAATAGGAGTAAAAAGGTCATTACGGTCAATGCCATGGTGAGCTGTATTTTGAATCCAGCACGTACCACACCCCTAATTTCTTTGGGATTTTTGAGCTCGTAAAAGCGCCCGACTCTAATCATTACTGCTGCAGACATTCCATAAAACATTAGGAATCCAAGCGTACTTACGGTATTGACGATTTGATGTGCTGCAAGTTCGATAGTCCCAATCCATCCCACCAGAATTACAGCGATACTAAATGAAGCGGTTTCCATACCCAACTGTAGTGCCGAGGGTATGCCTATCTTTCCAAGTTTTTCGATCGAAGAGCGCTCGATATGTCCTGTTGTTGCTCTATTCTCTTCGAAAATACTTTTGAATCGCTTTGTCCAATGCACTTCGTACACTAGTATCAATAGCATCAAAAGTCGAGACAATAAGGTCGAAAGTCCTGCCCCAATCAGACCAAGCTCAGGAAAACCTAGTTTGCCAAAGATGAGTAAGTAATTAAAGATGATATTGACTATATTGGAGATGATAATTGCCATCATGCCTACCTTCGTATTACCAGTGCCGTCTACAAACTGCTTGTATCCGTAAAAGATAATCAGTGGTATGATGCTGATGAGATGGATTCTGTAGTAAGGTTTGATCAAATGAAGTAACTCTTCAGGTTGTTTAAACCAATGTATATTGGCAAGGCAAACCCACATGGCAAGGGTAATCAAGAGCCCCATCAATAGATTGAGGAGAGTGCTGCTCTTGAGTAATGTCTTCAATTTGCCATTGCGAGTCGCAAACGAACCAGAAGCGAGAGGCGTGAGTCCATAGCTAAAGCCCATAGCAAAGACAAAAGCAATATTGATGAACCCATTGACAAAAGAGGCGGCAGCCAGTTCCTGAGTCCCGTATTGCCCCACCATGATATTGTCGATAAATCCGACTACAATCACCCCCATTTGCCCTAGCATAATAGGCGTGCCAAGTCTCAGAATCTCCTTTGTATGATTACTTTGCCTAGCCATAGTCTTTATTTTTCACGCAATAAAAGGCAAACTATCCGATGGACGGTTTGCCTTCCTCTGTGACCACGACAGGATTCAAACCTGTAACCTTCTGATCCGTAGTCAGATGCTCTATTCAGTTGAGCTACGTAGCCGTATGATTATGTCTCACTATACGATAGTGACCACGATAGGATTCAAACCTATAACCTTCTGATCCGTAGTCAGATGCTCTATTCAGTTGAGCTACGCGGCCATTTGTTGGCTTCTTAACCGTCTGCAAAGATACCAATATTTCTGAGAATCCCCAATGTTTCTCCGTTTTTATTTTTTTTTAGGGCGCATTCCAGTCCTTAGCGCAACGATCATTCATGTTTAGAAAAAAGACTTTGTATGGGGTTCTAAATCTCTGTCTTATTTTGCAACCCCTCTTGAAACAGTACTTCGAAATACTTCAATAGTATTAGCTATTCTAGTGCATAAGCTACAAAGGAGATCGTCTCACGGTAGAGAGAATCTAGTCTCTCAGTAGAGAGAATCTAGTCTCTCAGTAGAGAAAAACTTGTCTCTAGGAAGATAAAAACAATTGTCTTTTCACCGACAGATACTCAGCTCACAGGATCGACGTGACTCGCTCCTTTTTAAGCATACATCAATTGTATATTTATTCTTGATTAAGATGGCTGTACTTCCTTTTCATGACATGTAAAAGTAACATATTTGAGCTTTTTACCCCTCCTCCCGCTGAAGCTAGACCACTGGAGGTTCCCCGTTTAATCACTTCGAGTTCACTTACTAATGAAAAATACGTCAAGGAGCCCCCTATGTTGTGGCTGATATTGATAATTATGGTATCTTTGCAGGCAGAAAAAGTTCGGGATGTAGCTCAGTCCGGTTTAGAGTACACGTCTGGGGGGCGTGGGGTCGCTGGTTCGAATCCAGTCATCCCGACAGAGATATATAACATTTATGGTTCGGTTGGGTAGCTCAGCTGGATAGAGCAATAGCCTTCTAAGCTATCGGTCATGGGTTCGAATCCCATCCCAATCACCAGTGTCGCGCGGGTGCCTATAGGCGCTCGCGCTTTTCCGTGTTTTTTGTCATTGGTACAAAAAAAAGTGATCCTGGAAAATATCCAAGACCACATAGAAAGAGCGGTAGGCGAGGTTCGAACTCGTGACCTTCGGCTTGGGAAGCCGACGCTCTACCAACTGAGCTACTACCGCAATTATACGCCCTAGTACCCGAAGCGGGACTTGAACCCGCACAGCCATTGCTGGCCAAAGGAGTTTAAGTCCTTCGTGTCTACCATTCCACCATCCGGGCTTCTGATACCTATGCGGTGGCAAAGTTACCTCAAATTCCTCAATCTAGCAATATCTGTCCTTACTTTTATTCGTACTGCCGAAATTTAGTTGTGCGATTCTATCTCAGTGGGGAGGATACAGGATTCTATATTTCTCCTCAACGAATACGGCATCTTTTCCCCATAACCGATACGTATGAGAACAGTGGGATATTCATTTGAGAGACCCAGTCTCTTCGCCATCTCCAAAGACAATTCACTTACTTCATTAGGTTGATTCAGATAGGCGTGTGAAATTTCCATTTTCGTGGTCATCAGCAGAATTCGCTCCAATGTCCTACCTAAGTCTATCCACTGTTCAATTGTGTTTTTTGAAGTAGTAAACAGAATAAAATGAGAAGACGATTCTATCTTTTTTCTATCATTTTTGTTTTGAGCCCTCTCATTGATAGCTGTAGCAATAATTGGTTTAGCGATAAAACGAGGAATATTAGGAGCTCCGAATACGGCATAGCTCAAACCGTCTTTCGTTGCATCCTGATGTTTTTTGTTGTAGCGCATCCATAGTTGTAGCTCTTCCTTAAATTTCTTATTGCGCATTTGTATCCTATTACCAGCATAAACCATTTCAGAGATGACCTCGTATTCTGGTGTGCCATTTTTGAAGAAATGTACCCCTATACAGGATTCTGTACAGGAGCTCTTTAATAAGGCGATACTGTCATCAGGGACAAAATCACCATTATAGATGCTTCGATTTGTTTGTCTTATGGGTATTTGTGAAAATAAGGGTGATGCCATATTTAGACTATCTTTCGAAAGTGTGATTTTAATGACACCATTATCCGTGACAGTCACATTTTCCCTGTACCCCTTATGGTTTGCCGCAACACAGAGATTCTCGGTGGCACAACCGAGACTTACAAACAATTCTCTGTTGTCTGGATCCACGACCGGTAGCGATTTTGTGAAATCAGGGTAGATGTCTATCCCCGACTCATGTATTTTAAACAACCATGGCTGAGTGTTATGCCCAGATGGGGCTTTTATCGCATGTTCGATCATAAACAGATAATCTGCATTTTGTGCTAGTACGTTATTCATTGTCCCTACGAATATGATAAATGTTACAAATATATTTTTCATTGTTGAGCGTTTTCATCCATAAGTCTATTATCAAATCTATACCCTTCTCTACCTGCTCCCATCCTTTGCTACTTTGTAAGTCGATACCATTGTATATCGGATTCTGTTCTTCCATCAGAACCAGATAACTGATAGATGCAGAGATGATACTTGCCAAGGAAGCAACTTCCGTATTCTGAACACCTGTCAGTTGGCTAATGATTTTTACCAAATTACAGCCATTATGCTCTCTCCTTTCACGTAAACGGCGAATATTTTCATTTTCCGTGAAGAGTTCCCACCTGTGCAATCGCTTTAGTGTAATATCACTTCTCAGTTGTATAATTTGTTCTCGGAATAGTCGTTTAAGACTTCCGGCTATGTCAGATGGGTTGATTATATCTACGTCCGTATTTGACCAATAATCTTTTTGAATGAGATATTGTGTAATCAATTCATTGATTCCACCGAAATATCTGTATATGAGCATTTTTGAAATTCCTGCCCTTTGGGCTATTGCGTTCACCCCTATACCTTCAAAGCCCTCGTTTTCAATAATCTTTCCAACGGCTTCAAGTATCCTTTTTTCTGTAAGTTCCCTGTCTTTCATTTCGCTCCCAAATAGCATGTTACCGATAAGTAACAGCAAAGATACGTTATTTATCGGTAACATACAAGAAAGATGTGACGGAGCTCTCTATCCATCGAGTGGGGTTAGCCCCACTCAGTGGATGCTCATTTGATTACCTCGTGTGTACACTTACCGCTCGAAATATGGGAACTCTTGCGTAGACTTGTACTGCATGTGCAATTAAAATCTGATAGATGGATCAAACTTATTTCTAGGAATAAATATACTTATTTGTATAGAAGATTTGTCGTATCCATACATTTTGGTGCCCTCAGCTACTAATCTCGCTTAGCCCTATTAGAGGTTGTCTTAAAAATTCTCCGATGGATTTCTCTGTCCTGTAGCACTGGAGGTTAAATAATTGAGGGGGAAATAAGTATCTTTGTGGTGAAGGTGTAATATATATAATGTGTATAGATAAATGAAGAGAAGAATAGGAATGCTATTGGTGGCAACACTTGGGCTCTTTGCTGTGACTGAGGCTCAAGAACGATTGGTGGACTATGTACAGCCTTTTGTGGGGACGACCAACTTTGGCACGACTAATCCAGGTGCGGTGTTGCCTCATGGGATGATGAGTGTGGTGCCTTTCAATGTGATGGGAAGTGAAGAAAATCAGTTTGATAAGGATACTCGGTGGTGGAGCACCCCTTACGACTATACTAATACATACTTTACTGGCTTTAGTCATGTAAACCTTAGCGGTGTCGGATGTCCGGATATGGGGTCGCTTCTCTTAATGGCTACTACTGGCAGACTGGATGTAAACTATCGCAACTATGGCAGCAAATATACGGATGAGTCGGCATCTCCTGGATATTATACCAATAGACTGACGAAGTACAATATCCTCACGGAGGCGACTACCACGCTCCGAACAGGTATTACTCGCTTTACATTTCCAGAGGGGGAGAGCCATATCCTCCTCAATCTTGGTGAGGGGCTCACCAATGAAACGGGCGCAATGATCCGTCGGGTGAGTGAGACTGAGATCGAAGGCACGAAATTGTTAGGTACCTTCTGCTACAATCCACAAGCTGTATTTCCAATCTACTTCGTAATGCAGGTGAGTAAGGCTCCTAAAAGCCAAGGATATTGGAAATTTCAGCGACCCATGAAAGGGGTAGAGGCTGAGTGGGATCAGGATAATGGAAAGTATAAGCTTTACACCAAGTATGCCAAGGAATTGGCAGGAGATGATGTGGGTGCATACTTTACGTTTGACACGCAGGAGGGCGAACAGGTAGAGGTGCGTTTGGGGGTCTCATTTGTGAGTATTGAAAATGCCCGAGAGAATCTAAGATTGGAGACTGAGGGCAAGAACTTTGCCGATATCCGTAAGGCAGCAGAGGAGACTTGGGAAGCAGACCTCAACCGAATACAAGTAGAGGGGGGGACTCTGGAGCAGAAACAAGTATTCTATACAGCACTTTACCACATACTTATACATCCCAATATCCTACAGGATGTCAATGGCGACTACCCCCAGATGGAGGGCGATAAGATACTCAATGGGGAGGGACATAATAGATATACGGTGTTTTCTCTTTGGGATACGTATCGAAATGTCCACCAGCTACTCTCGCTTGTGTACCCAGAGCGACAGATGGATATGGTGCGCTCCATGGTGGCTATGTATGAGGAGCATGGCTGGTTGCCCAAGTGGGAGCTTTATGCTCGAGAGACTCTGACGATGGAGGGAGACCCCGCTATCCCTGTGATTGTGGATAGCTACTTCAAGGGCTTACGTGACTTCGATGTAGAGCGTGCGTATGAAGCGATGTATAAGTCGGCAACCTCTGCAGGTGAGCATAACTTCCTGCGCCCTGACAATGACGATTATTTGGAGCTTGGCTATGTCGCCCTTAGAGGACAGTTTGACAACTCAGTATCGCATGCCCTCGAGTACTACGTGGCAGATAATGCGCTCTCCTTATTTGCCGATGCCCTAGGAAAAAAAGAGGATGCCAGACGATTTAGGACGCAAAGCCTAAAGTACAAAAACTATTTCAGCAAGGAGTACGGTACCTTCAGACCAAAATTGCCGAATGGAGCGTTTCTAACCCCTTTTAATCCAAAGTTGGGAGAAAACTTCGAGCCTAATCCTGGGTTCCATGAGGGAAGTGCTTATAACTACAGTTTCTTTGTCCCCCATGATATAGCAGGACTCACCAAACTAATGGGAGGAAGGCAAAAGTTTGTCCGTGCACTACAAGCTATCTTTGATGAGGGGTACTATGATCCAACCAACGAACCCAATATAGCTTACCCTTATCTCTTCAGTTACTTCAGAGGCGAGGAATGGCGGACGCAGAAGATAGTGACCGAGCTACTTAGGAAGTACTTCACTACTTTGCCTAGTGGTATTCCCGGCAATGACGATACAGGGACCATGAGTTGCTGGGCATTGATGAGCATGATGGGCATCTATTCTGATGTGCCAGGAGTGCCAGAGTACACGCTCACAGCTCCTGCTTTTGATAGGATTACCATTAAACTCGACCCGAAATACCATGGGAGAGATCAGCTGGTGATTGAGGGGAAACCTGCTCAAGATAATCAATACATCAAAGAAATTCACTTAGGAGGGAAGAAGCTGAAAAGCCATCGCATAACACACAAGGAGTTGATGGAGGCAGGACACATTCAATACAAATACTAGTGGTGTATGGCTCTGGAGCGTGATTTGTCTAAGAAGTTTCTTTATCTCGAGAATGGAAAGCTACGTCCCGTGGTGCTCATATCCTCGACGGGTATCGCACTGGGGGTATCGTTGATACTCCTCTCGCTCTTTGTGATACGAGGGTTTAAGCAGGAGGTGGAGCAGAAAATCAATCGTTTTGTCGGGACCATTCGTATTTCTAATCCGGATAATAATTACAATCAATACTCTATTCCACTGATGGTGAGTTCTGGGGCTAGATCGGAAATAGAATCGACCAGCCAGAAGTATTTCTCCGAAGCGAGAGTGACAGGATTTATTGACCAGATGGCCCTCGTAAAGACAGACTCAACCTTCCGGGCAGTAGTGATGCACGGCGTGGACGAGGGGTACGATCAGGCTTTTTTTGAACAATATCTAGTGGAGGGTCGTCTGCCTAATCTAGGGCAACAAGGAGAGTTGCTGCTCTCACAAAAGATAGCGAACTATCTGGGCGTAGGCGTAGGGGATAATTTCCTCGCCTACTATATGGATGGCGAACGGGTAAAGGCTCGGAAATATGATGTCGTAGGACTTATCAATAGCGGGTTTGACAATTATGATGAGTATATCGCTCTTACTAGTATCTCTGAACTCCAAAATGTAAATGGCTGGTCTGACAACCAGGTGAGCGGCCTTACGGTGACACTTGATAGTCGTAGGGATGCTTCTAAGCTCTATGATGTATTATTTGGTGTGCTGGCAGACCGAAATAGTAGGCATGGTGAACGCTATGCTATGTTTACCGTAGAAGAGCTCAATTATAATTACTTTAGCTGGCTTGACCTGCTGGATGCCAATGTATTATTAATTCTCGGGCTAATGATAGTGGTGGCTGCTATTACGATTATTACGGGGATCGTGGTATTGATATTGGAAAAGGTGCGAGCCATTGCTACACTCAAGGCACTTGGTCAGCGCAATCGCTCCATACAAAAGACGTTCTTACTGATGGCAAGAAACATCTTATTGAGAGGTATTATAATTGGGAATGTAATTGCACTGGTTGCAGGTGGGGTACAGTATTACCTCAAACTAATTCCACTTGATCCTAGTCAATACTACATGAGCCATGTGCCTATCTCTATCAACTGGCTCATACTACTAGTGACTAATCTATCGGTATTCCTCTTGGTCTATTTGGTCGTCTTGATCCCTACTGCTATCATTGGTGGAATCAATCCATCAAAAACTTTGCGGTTTGACTAAACGTTAGAATGGGTATCCTATAGCAAGGTGGAATACTAGTGGGATCTGACCATCAAAGGTGTTAATGTATTTACCACCAGCTCTTGTAGGACTGTGAAGCCCAAGTCCGACATCAAGTCGTAGCACGAGGAAGTCAAGGTCGTAACGCACACCCAAACCAGTCCCAATCGCAACATCCTTGAGAAAATGCGCAGCAGAAAGCTCTCCATCTGGTCTATTGGGATCTGGTCGCATCAACCATATATTACCAGCATCGATAAAAGTTGCTAGTTCGAGAGCTCCCACGGCTCGGTATCGTAGCTCGAGATTTGCTTCGAAGCGGATATCGCCAGTACGATCCATAAAACTGAGCGGATCCTCTACCTCTGAAGTATATCCCCCAGGTCCAAGGGTTCTCACATTAAAGCCTCTGATACTATTGGCTCCCCCCGCATAAAACTGCTCCGTATAGGGTGCCACATCCATATTGCCATAGCTGTGTACTGCTCCGGCATAAGCACGAGAAGCCAGTTGCAATCTATTACTAAACTGATAATTGTACCGTAGCTCGAGTGTTCCCTTTACAAATTGTGCAAAAGGAGCACCCATTACTTGGTGTGGCTCTCCATTAGCCTGCTTTGCCCCCTTATAGAATAGAGAGAGGATATTTCCTGCTTCTGCGACGTATGCTTGGAGGCTAAAGCCATGCTTAGATATGGGACTTTGGAACTCCCATCCAAACAGATAATTCATCTGAGGGATGAATTGATTGCGGAAAGAAAGCCCAAGGATTGGATTTTTGGCGATAGCCTCTTCAAACCTCTCAGTCTCGGAGATTAGGTGGTTGTAGCTAATACTAAGAGGGGTGATGGTGTGTCTGATAAACGATTGTGGCTGTAGGCGATAGGAGATGTCTCCTCCAAACTGAGCCTGCTTGTAGAAACGCCCTCTATTGAGGAAGGTGCCATTGAGGGATATTCTTGTCGAAGAGGGATAGGTGGGGAGATTGCGTCCGAATAAGGGAAAGAGAATACGGGGAATCGTGAGAGCTGTGGTTACGCCCAGCTCGTAGCTATTGATGTCCCAGCTACTACCCTTGGTGGTGCGCTTGGTCTCCCATTCATAGCTCCCCCGAGCAGTGACGGTCAGAAGCTCTCCCGCTCGGAAGATATTCTTTCGATTGACAGAGAAGTTGAGTCCCGGACCTACTTGATTATTGCTCTTGAATCTAAATACACCCTCCAATTCGGTAGAGTAAGGTTTGTCAAGCTGAGAATTGATAATTACATTGAGCCTATTAGCGATACTATCTCTCCTACTATCTGCAGAAAAGGATACATCAGTATAAGCAAAGGTATTTAACTCAGCCATAGATCGCAGGGTATTCATTTGCGCCTCTTGACTATAGAGAGAGTCGATCTCGATTCGAATTCTAGGTCGAAGGACTGAAAGACGGACAGGAGACCTCTTATTGAAGCGATATAACACACCTTCCAACATGACACTATCTGTAAGAGGGCTATTGACACCATCCCGAATATTATAGGTGATACTTCCAATTCGCCAAGGCTTATACGACTCGGGAAGCATCTCGTCAGAAAGTCTTACTCTGAGCTGAACCTTATTGGAAACCTGTACCGTATCTGCTTCGTAGATGATGTGGTTGGGTTGGAAGTAGTAGTAGCCTTTAGAGCGAAGCAAGTCACTGATTCGGGTGCGCTCATTTTCGAGAGAAAGGACACCAAAGGGATTCCCTTTCTTGAGTAATGATACTTTCGGCGAATAGAGCTCCTCTAGATGTTCAAGTGGAATATCAGAAAGGTCATAATAGATACTATCCAGCGTGTGAGGTTGCCCCATCAATACGGTATAACTGGTCTTTGCGCTTATTGAATCCTTGCTTGATATATGTACTTCGGGTATGACTTGACTTCTGAAGTAGCCATACTCTCTGAGGACTTGCCTTGCTACTGTAGCTCTGAGTGTCGGATTGACTTCAGAAATCAATATTGGATCTTGAGCAAAAGTCTTATAGAGCCACCGTCCAAAGAAATTATTGGATTTGGCGTAGTGCTGGTTGATGTAGAAAGGATAGGTAAAAGGGAGCCGAATGGATGCCGAGCCAAACAAGCTATTATTGGGTTTGTAATTGAGAATCTCACTCATATCCTTGCGGGCAAGGCGGTTATTGACCGAGCCTTCGTCTCCTTTGTCTTCGTAGGCAATCTTTTTTACACCTGTGTAATACAGCTCTCCCTCTGGTATGTATTGTGCGACAGAGCAGCTTCCTAGAAGAAATAATAAAGCTAGAGTGGGGAGTAATATAGAGTTATTCTTTCTCATCATCATCTTCTTCTTTGTTAAGGACAGCCTCCTGTTTTGAATCCCTTGATTTAATTTGCCATATCGCTCTCGGGATAGGCTGATCAGAACCTAAAGGAGCTGAGAACTTAAATAATTCGCTCAGTCTATTGAGCTTCCTGCGAATTACATAGCCAATCCCTGTCTCTATGACCTCTCCATCGAGAATATTTTCATAATTTTTATTGTGGAAAAGACGGAGGTAGTGTGTGCCAGCTTGGTCTAGCTGATAATCCAGTGACATATTATCTATAAATGATTGCTGAATACCTGCCGCAGCTGCTCCAGTGACCACCTTCCCGCCCATCTGTATACTGATGCGATTATTCATAAATCGTTTCGTGATGCTGTAGGAGTAGTTGGTTCCCTGTCCATAAGCGTTGGTACCGTCGGTGATACCTAAGTTAATCTCTGCATCAAGCGCCTCTCCAGCTAGAGAATTGAGCTGGCTAGCAAGCATGGAAGCAATCGCACTATTCACATCAAAGCCTCTCGTATTGGAAAGTCCTCCGCCTCCAAAGTAGTGCCCTGTCGTAAGTAGTATGATAGATTGCCTATTCTGCTCCTCTTCGCTGAGTCCGGATAGGGTATTCCGCATCGTCGCATCTTGGGGTGCCTGCGTCTCAAATCGAAGTTTAAGATCATCAAGGCGATTCTCTGCAATAACACTGACTTGGAAGTCTACCTGTCGAGCTGGCTCGCCAGGCAGGGTTACATTACTCTTGACCGTAGCTGTCGCTTGCACATCTATTTCAGGCTCCATCAATATACCATTCCATGCCACATTACTTCCTGGGCGGATGCTGAATCGCCTTGAAATAGGAGGGAAGCTGAGCAGAATATCGCCCTCTTGGATATTGTAGGTTCCATTAAGCGTCATAGCTCCGTAGGGGGGCATAGAGAGGGTGAAATCGCCACCACCCCTTAGGGTCGCTTTGTTGGCTCCCATGATGGCATTGACTTGCGCTGCAGGATCGATGTGGAGTGCAAGGCGAATATCCATACCGCCGAGCGAGAGGCTATCCACAGCATTTTTCCTCTTCACAAAGAGCGTGTCTGAGAAGTCGGTGAATTCAACTAGATTCTGATATCCATTACGGGTCTGGAGGTCGCCTTCTTTGGATTGATAGGTAACATCGGTATCCCCCTTTAGCGACACATTGCCTGTCAGAGTAAAAGCATTCAATGGACCACGTAGGGTAAGGTCTGTATCAGTATTTATCCTGCCAAATAACATGGTCTCCCTTGTCTGTGAGGAGTTGAGTAATAGTACGTCTTTGCCTACGATACGGAGGTTTATTGGCATGCTGTTCACCAGCGACAGATTACCGTCCATTGTCATTCTTCCGTTGCTCGCTATCAGAGCATACTTATCCATCACCACGTTATTCTCCACGACCAAGATAGGTTTGCTATCCATCCGATAGGTCTCATTGGCAAACGGCATATAGAGCGTGCCCTCCTCCAACCAAAGCCGTCCATTGAGATTTTGTGTTGGAGCCATCTTGATATCTTGGTTCGTATCAAAATTTCTCAGCTCTCCGAAGAGTGAACCACTCAGCTCTGCATACTTCTCAGGGAGGAATGGATTGGCCTTGCTCAGCGGGAGGTCATTGATCTTTATATGAAAACGAGAGCTCTCCTTGTCTTGTGGAGCAAAACCATTAACCAGGGCAATCTCCTTATCATTAAGTTGAACGTTGGCAACCAAGAGGCTACCAGCTTTGTCTTTTTCCGCAGTCGCCTTGGTTTGTAGGGTTCCGATTGGTCTATGATTATACTTGAAGTCCTTTACTTGTAAGTCGGCAAAAAACTCGCTCTCCTCATTTGGTAGTTGTAACCAATCTGAGGTCAAATTGAGCACACCAGAGAGATTGGGAATAAATTCGATACCTCCTAGCTGAGAGAGCCGTAGATCGGTGATATTAGCTCGGAGTAGATGCCCGCGACTATCAGGGATGTCATTGACGGAAATCTTAGCCCCTCGGTCGGTAGAAAGCATCACATTAGCTTTGATCTTACGTCTGTCTGATACAGGGAGTGTGACATAGTCATCTTGAAGTACATCAAACTTATTGTATGCCAGTACTATTGGGTCGGGTGTAAAACCAAAGGTAAGATCCCCATTGGGCTGGTTGAATAGCTCCATACCCATCTGAAGAAATTCCTTTTGCTCGGCATCTAACCAATTGAGGTATGCTTCGCTTCGTTTTACGTTGGATGAGAGTGAAAGTATGATGTCAAATGCCTCCTGATTGCGGAAAGGTTCTTTGTGCATCGTAGCCATCGCCGTAAAAAAGGCTGAGTCTTGGTGCAGCACAAGGTCGATATTGTCTATCCTGAAAGTATCTACTTGCAGATAGGAGATTACACCGAGTCCTGATAGCCCTTCTCCTTGAACTGTCTTGAGGTCTATATTGGTAGATATTGCACCCAACCTATGCTCATCGAGGTAGGCGCGGAGCAAATTGTTTCGCCCCATAGAGAAATTGACCTCCATATTTGGGTAATACTCAATCCATGGAGCCATGTTCATCTGACCTATCGAGTCGGCAATAGACTTCTGTACTTCTTCGATAACACGAGAGATGCGATTGGTAAAGTCGTTGAGACCGTTTTGTGCGTCAAATCTGAGTGAGAGATCTCCTGAAGAGACCTTAGCGCTCATCTGAGTATTTGAGGTTTGTGCTGTGATGTAGGTATTTTCCTGGGGCTTAATGACGCCTTTATCAGTCGTCAGAATAAAGTTTTCAATCTCCCCATTGAAGTTGTGGTTTTCCTTCAAATCACTAAGGATATTGCTTCTTAGCTCCATCTTGCCGGCTTTCAAGATAGGAATATCAAGTCCCAAATTGGACGGTATAATAGTATCCACCAATACATTTATACTGCCTGCAACACTATCTTTTCTAAGGAATACGTCAGTCTGAGCAGTCATCCTAAGAGCCTCGTTATCGCTATTGAGTGCAGCGAAAAATTGATTATTCTGTAGCTGAGAGAGCAACATGATATTCCTTAGACTGTGTTGTCGGTAGCTCATCGAGTCTATTTCGAGATAGAGGATTGCCTGTGTACGAGGGCTGAAGACATCGGTTCCACGCCCCTCGATATTAACGGTAGCCGAAGTGACTCCGATAGTATCCGATGGCAAAAAACTTTGTAGATCAAAGCCATTAATTCTTAGATCAGCCTGATATTCCTTCGAGCCTTGTCGATAAAAGGCGTTGCCTACAATACTTCCTCCATAGTTGGTATTGAGGATCTGGATATCTGTACTCATTTCCTTGGCAGAGTAGGAGGCATAGCCTCTCAACTTGAGACCTCCCGGGATATTCCACGGAGGGGTTATTCCTTGGTTGCCATCGTTGAGGAAGCGTGCAATTACAGGTTTTAGTTCATTACCCGACGTGATGTCAAATGAGGCAGTTATCTTGCGACGAGAAGAGAGTGCACTATTGGCTAATCCCTTGATTTTTAAGTCTAAGACGTTGTCCCTTTGGAGCAAGATGCCATACTTTATCTCCATCTCCATGGTGCCGGCGGCCTCGACATCTACTTGGTAGACTTCGCTAGGAAGTCCCTTAAGCCCGCCCAAAAATCTTTTTACCTCAGTAGGATTGAGCGTCCCAAACAAATGAAATTCAGCATGTCCAATGCTATCAGGCATCCATTCATCAAAAGGAATATTGGCAAACCCTCTGATTCTTGACTCTGCAATACGTAGGTCTAGGTCTTCTACCCTCAGTCGCTCTTTATCTTTCTCCGCTTTGAATGAGGCGTCGCCTACTACCACTCCATCTCCAACGCCAAAGTAGAGGCTTCGGATATCTCCTCTTATGTCGTACGCACCACCGTATCTTACTTTGTGACCATCTACTTTTCCTGTCCAGGGCATCGGAAGTCGTTCCATCTCTTCCCCAAGAGCAGTCATGCCTGCCTCCATCGTGATGCGGTCAGCTTGGTAGTAACTATCTTTGAGATTGACCTCTCCGTTCGTAATTTCACCCTCAACAACAGAGGCAGCGATGTGCATGGTATCGGGGTAGAGCCAAAGATCAGCAGAGAGGTTGCGTACTTCAGCAGCTTTAAATGTGATGACCATTTGGGTGCTATCAGGGGTATCGGGCTTTGGGATGGTATCTAGTAGGATGTCAATTCTGACATCAGCATCGTGGAGAAGTAAATCACCACCATCCATGCCGAGCGTCTTGAGGTCTAGATCCAGTCTATTGAGGCTCATAGAGCCTATGTCGCCAGTGATACGGATGGAGTCATTACTCAATGGCAAGTCCACACGAGCTTTCTGAAGCAATATTTTGGAAATGGGTAGATTCCCTCCACGCAGTAAAGGCAATATACTGATATCAGCTGTGAGTAAATCGACCGCTCCTACGAGCATCTTAGTCTTGCCATCTGTGGCACGGACATGCTCTAGCTTAAGTTTTGCCGGAAACCCGATACGAATATTACCTATTTCGATATCAAAGCCAGTCGCCTTGGCGATCTCTGAGCGTGCAGAAGAGACAATCCATCCCTGCACCTTAGGAATGTAGAGCAACATCGTGAGTAGCAATAGAAATGCTACCACACCCATGGCTACACCACAAACCCACTTCAGGAGTCTAACCCACCAAGGGCTTCGCTTCTGAGAGGTCTCCTCCTTTTGCTCCTCTTGTGTGGGGAGAGTAGGGGTATTATCGGGTGATTGTTGGAACTCTTCCTCCTTTTCCATTTCTTATTGTTACACTCCTAAATCATGCAAATTTAATCATATTTCGGCAAACAAAGTGACAACAGATTGTGTCAAGGATACGATGAGAACCACCCTTAGAGCCACAGTTTCTTTGCTAGCAATTGAACATACAATATCGAATCTTTCAACCTTTTCTATATTAGACTCTTTTCCCCTCTATAGAAAGGAAGACCATTTAATATATATTAGTCTAGTCAATTAGTATATATTAATATGAGTGATTAGTGTATATTAAATTGAAGATTAGTATATATTAATTGGTCAGATTGATATATATTAAATGTTCATTTCTTCTATAGAAAAGGAACAAGTGCGATAGCTCAAACGTTGATTTCATCGCTCTGTAGAGGTCTTTAATAATTGCTTGGTCAATCTGTCCGTGGTAAGGAGATGCTAGATATTAAATCATAATTATGATCGCTGGGTAGGGTAATTGCTTGGGTAAGGCTTATATTTTATTATGAGGAAAACAAACTAAAAATCTTTGCAAATAACATAAAAGCTAGTTGTCGTACATAGGGATGATATTTTTCCCCTTTACAGTTTGTTTCTGGCATAGCATAGCAGTTTCATTGTTGCTCTACTATTTCACTATGAATTGTGTTTGGTACAGCAGTGTGGAGATGTATTGGTTTTTTTGTACCTTTGGCTATTGATTTACTGGTGCGGTGTGCCTATTTGGTACTGATTCTGCACTTTAAGAATGTGAACATACTAGAGTAGAATGCAAGAGGAATTGAAGCAGGGGGGGAAAATCATCGAGGTCAATCTCGAAGAGCAGATGAAGTCGGCTTACATAGACTATGCAATGTCGGTGATTGTGAGTCGTGCTCTGCCTGATGTCCGAGATGGATTTAAACCTGTCCATAGGCGTATATTATATGGTATGAATGAGCTGGGCAATACGCCCGACAAACCCTATAAGAAGTGTGCGCGTACTGTGGGAGATGTGATGGGTAAGTATCACCCCCACGGAGATAGTTCTATATATATGGCGTTGGTGCGCTTGGCTCAGGAGTGGTCGATGCGTTATACGCTTGTAGATCCTCATGGTAACTTCGGTTCGGTAGACGGTGATGGTCCTGCAGCAATGCGATACACCGAGAGTAGGCTAGCCCCTCTTGCGATGGAGATGCTTGCCGATATCAATAAGGAAACGGTGGATATGGTGCCGAATTATGATGATTCGACTATTGAACCGTCGGTGTTGCCTACACGAATCCCTAATCTCTTAGTCAATGGCGCCTCCGGTATAGCGGTAGGTATGGCTACCAACATGGCTCCGCACAACCTCACGGAGGTGATGCAGGGCGCTCTCGCTTATATTGAGAAGCGTGGCGATATTACCATTGATGAATTGATGGAGCATGTCAAGGCTCCTGACTTTCCTACTGGTGGTACTATCTATGGTTATCAGGGGGTGAAGGACGCCTTCTATACAGGAAGGGGTAGAATCGTGATGCGAGGGAAAGCTGAGATTGAGGTAATGGGGCAACATGAGCAGATTATCATCACCCAGATTCCCTACAATGTCATCAAAAAAGATCTCGTCAAGAGCATTGCCGACCTAGCCACAGCAAAGAAAATTGAGGGGATTGCTAATGTACAAGACGAGTCGAGTGGCAAGACGGGTATGCGCATCGTCATAGATGTGAAGCGTGATGCTAATGCTGGTGTGGTGCTCAATAAGCTCTACAAGTACACCGCCCTCCAAAGCTCTTTCAGTGTCAATAATATTGCACTTGTGGATGGCCGCCCCAAGCTACTCAATCTTAAGGATCTTATTGGAGAATTTGTGAAGCATCGCCACGAGGTAGTGACGAGGCGCACCATATATGATCTTAAAAAGGCTGAAGAGCGACTCCACATCTTAGAGGGTCGTATCATCGCAGCGGACAATATCGATGAGGTCGTTGCCATCATTAAGGCCTCTCAGAGGCAGACGGAGGCGATTGAGAAGCTGATGGTACGCTTTAGCCTCTCTCAGATACAGGCACGTTCGATTGTCGAGATGCGTCTCGGTCAGCTCACGGGCATGGAGTTGGACAAACTTCGTGCCGAGTATGACGAGGTAACTCAAAAAGTAGCTTACTATAAGGAAATCTTGGCTGACGAAAACATCCTATATGGCGTGATTAGTGGCGAGATACAGGAAATCATTGATAAGTACGGTGATGACCGCAAATGCGAGATAGTATATGCTACCGCTGATATGAATCCTGAGGATTTCTATGCAGACGAGGATATGGTAATCACCATATCACACTTCGGGTACATCAAGCGTACACCTTTGGTAGAATTTAGGGCTCAAAGCCGAGGGGGTGTAGGAGCTAAGGGGTCTGATACTCGTGATGAAGACTTCGTGGAGTATATCTATTCGGCTTCTATGCACGCCACCTTACTTTTCTTTACTGATCAAGGTCGATGCCACTGGTTGAGGGTGTTTGAGATACCAGAGGGAACTAAAAGCTCTAAGGGTAGGGCTATTCAGAACCTCCTTAATCTTGAACCCAATAGTAGCATTACGGCAGTGCTGAGGGTGAAGAACCTGACGACAGACGAAGAGTTTGTCAATTCCCACTATCTCTCATTCTTCACCAAGAAAGGGCTCGTGCGTAAGTCTCGTCTTAAAGACTTTTCTCGCCCTCGCCAATCTGGCATCATAGCTATCAAACTTCGTGATGAGGACAAGGTGGTGAGTGTGATGCTCTCTAACGGGAAGTGTGACTTTGTGATAGGAAGCAAGCATGGTAGAGCCATCCGCTTCAATGAGAGCGCACTGAGACCTCTTGGGCGAAGCTCTACAGGTGTCCGTGGTATGCGCCTCGCTGATGAACTCGATGAGGTAGTAGGCGCAGTGAGTATCAAAAATCCCGAGGAGCAGACCATCCTCGTAATCTCTGAGAATGGGTACGGTAAGCGCTCAGAACTTGAGGATTATCCACTGCGCAATCGTGGTGGTAAGGGTGTAATTACGCTCAAAGTGACTGAGAAGACGGGCGAGCTCGTCTCTATCCATAGCGTCACCAATGAGCACGATATCATGATTATCAATAAGAGTGGTGTCACCATCCGTACTAGGATGAAGGATATTGGGGTGATAGGACGAAATACCCAAGGAGTGAGGCTGATTAACCTCTCTAAGCGTGGTGACGAAATCGCTAGCACCTGCCGGGTACTTTCCGAGGAGGAACCAGAGGAAGAGGACCTATCTGAAGGTGTCTTTGTCGAGGATGGCACGGAAGAGGTAGATGGTGTAGATATCGATGTCATTGACGAGGAAGATGAGGAGTAGGTATTAAACCGACCCCCGATTCTGCCATCACACCTAGTGAAGCGAATAGTATTGAGTAGAGAAGAGTAATAACAATTGATAATTAGAAGAGATATGAAGACAAAGTTTGTTTTAAGCATTCTATGCGCTCTAATGATCGTCCCTACCTTTGCCCAAGAGAAGGTCGTAAAGGAGGTAGAGCGTACAGTGAAGAGAGATGGTGCTAATCTTAACGAAGCACGAAATCTGATCAAAACAACACTAACCAACCCAGAGACAGAGAAGTCTGCATACGCTTGGTATGTAGCTGGTCTCGTAGAGGAAAAGGCAGTAGAGCGTGGCTTTATTAAACAACAAATGGGTCAAGAAGTGACCGAGGCGGAGTTTTATGCCCCTGTCCTAGATATGGTCAACTTCTATGAGAAGGCGCTCGAGTTTGATCAGATGCCTAATGAGAAGGGCAAGGTAAAGCCTAAGTACACAAAGAATATCCAAAAGTCCCTCGAGAGTTACTATGGTTTCCTTATCGATGCAGGTAATGCAAGTATGCAGGCACAGGACTTTGAGAAGGCAAATAGGTATCTATCCAAGTATGGAGAGGTGAAGAGTTTGCCTATCTTCCAAGGTACTAACGTCGCTGCTCAGGACTCTACCAGTATGCAGGTGGCTTTCTTCTCAGCTTATACAGCGTCGATGATTAAAGACAATCAGGAGGCTGCTCTCAAGGAGCTGAATGCTATTAAGGATGTCCCCTATGAGCAGAATCTGGTGTATCAACTAATTGCAAGTCAATATATTACCAGTGGTGATACCATTAGATTTGACAACATCCTAGAGGAGGGTCTGAAGCTATTCCCAAATGATCAGTGGCTCATGGCGAACTATGTGGATCGTCTGCTCAAGAAGGGTGAGTCTGAGAAGGCTGTAACAACCCTGGAGGAAGCTATCAAGAAGGAGCCAACTAATGTAAACCTACTGACTATTGCCGGTAACGTATATATCAGCAACCTCAATGACTATCAGAAGGCAGAGAGACTATTCCTCAATGCACTAGAGGTAGATTCTGAAAGTGTAGATGTTAATTTCGGTCTCACTCAGGTATACTTCAATCAAGCGCTTGTGATGATGGATCAGGCTAACAATACAATGGACAATAAGAAGTATGAGGAGCTCAAGGAGCAGGCATCTGCTTTGTATAGGAAGGCACTCCCATACTTAGAGAAAGTTCATAAAATCCAGCCAGACAATGACCAGATTACACAAGCACTCAAGAATACCTACTATAACCTAGGTATGGAGGATAAAGTGGCTGAGTTAGAGTAAGGTATATACATTGTTTCGGGATGCTTTAAATCCCTAGATTAAAGGGCGATACTACATCGGTAGTATCGCCCTCTTTTGTTGCAATAAAACAATTACAGAGATATGTCGCTAATAGTAATAATTTCGGTACATTTGTGCCGTGGTCAGTGTACTATGGGAGTGATATGAGATTTATTTTTGCGTCCGCTTGGCGCAGTAAGGAGCAAAGGGAATATGGCGAAGAAGAATTACGTGCTTGACACGAATGTGATTCTACACGACTTTAAGTGTATAGAGAATTTTCAAGATAATGACGTCTTCATACCTATTACTGTGCTCGAGGAGGTTGATAAGTTTAAGAAAGGTTATGAACAAATCAACTTCAATGCTCGAGCCTTTACTCGTATCCTTGACGATAAAATTGCTGAGGCTGAGGGAGGGCACTCTAAGAAAGGTGTCAAGATCAATGAAAATGGTGTACAAATCAATGCTGATGGGGGTAAGGTTTTTATTCTAACCAATGGTCTGCACAATGAGAAGGTGGAGGGCGTCTTCCGTCAGAATCTCAATGACCACCGAATCCTCTCCGCTGCGCTGACTCTTTCCGAGAGTTCTACGCTCCCTACCATATTGGTATCGAAGGATGTCAATCTCCGAATTAAAGCTATTTCTCTTGGTTTGAAAGCAGAGGACTACACTACAGATCAGGTAGATGTAGAGGATATTTTTGCGCAAAACTACAGCGAAGTGCAGGTTGGCGATCCGGGGATTATCGATAGTCTGTATATATCTAAAGGCGAAGGGGTAGATATTAACGAACTGTCATTACCTTTCACTCCGCTGCCCAACCAGACCTTTGTAATCAAAAGCCCTCAGAGTACAGCTTTGGTTCGCATAGACAATGAGGCAGCGAAAGCAAGGAGCATTGAAAAGAAGACCTTTATGGGAATCACTCCAAGGAATGCAGAGCAGACTATGGCATTTGATTTGCTCTCAGATCAATCGCTTACCCTTATTGGACTTACAGGTACGGCAGGTACAGGAAAGACCCTCTTGGCACTAGCCGCAGCACTCGCAATGGCAGAGGATTATCAGCAGATACTCTTGGCTCGCCCGATTGTATCACTCGCCAACAAAGATATAGGCTTTCTGCCTGGAGATTACAAACAAAAGATTTTGCCTTACATGCAGCCGCTATTTGACAATCTCAATGTAATCAAAAACCAGTTTAATGAAGGTTCGCCTCAGGCTAGAAAATTAGAGGATATGCTCTCGAGTGAAAAACTAGTGATAGAAGCACTTGCCTATATTCGAGGAAGAAGCCTATCCAACGTCATTTGTATTATTGACGAGGCACAAAACCTTACGCCTCAGGAGATAAAGACAGTAATTACGAGGGCAGGAGATAATACCCGGATGATATTTACTGGTGATGTACACCAGATTGATAGCCCATATCTCGATACTCGGAGCAATGGACTTGCATATATGATTGAACGCATGAGAGGAGAGGATTTCTTCGGTCATGTCAATCTAATCCAAGGCGAGCGTTCACATCTTAGCGATGTGGCTTCAAGGAAGTTATAAGAAAATGAATATAAAATACATACTTACACATTTGCGAAATGAAAAAAAGATCAATCAAGTTTAGTCTCCTCTACAGAGACATGTTCCAAAGCTCAGGAAAGTACCAACCAAGAGTGGATCAACTGGAGCGTGTAGCACCTGCCATTGTTGAGATGGGTTGCTTTGCTCGTGTAGAGACCAATGGAGGTGCGTTTGAGCAGGTTCAGCTACTTTATGGTGAGAACCCCAATAAGGCCGTAAGAGCGTTTACAAAGGTATTCCACGAGGCGGGCATCCAGACACACATGCTGGATCGTGGACTTAATGCACTCCGTATGTACCCAGTACCAGCTGATGTTCGCAGACTGATGTACAAGGTCAAGAAGGCTCAGGGTACGGATATTACTCGCATTTTCTGTGGTCTAAACGATGTGCGCAATATCATCCCTTCAATCCAATATGCTAAGGAGGCAGGTATGATTCCACAGGCGGCACTCTGTATTACTCACTCTCCAATTCATACCGCTGAGTACTATACTAATATCGCTTTCCAGCTTATCGATGCTGGTGCTCCTGAGATTTGTCTCAAGGATATGGCTGGAGTAGGGCGCCCTACTGTACTTGGTAAGATTGTCAAGGCTATCAAGGAGCGCAATCCAGAGGTGATTGTACAGTATCATGGTCACTCTGGACCAGGCTTTTCCCCAGCGTCTATGCTGGAGGTAGCTCGCGCAGGTGCGGATATCATTGACGTAGCCGTAGAGCCATTGTCTTGGGGTAAGATTCACCCAGATGTAATCACTATCCAGCAGATGCTCAAGGCAGACGGATTTGATGTGCCTGAGATTAATATGAATGCCTACATGAAGGTGCGTAGTCTCACTCAGGAGTTCCTCGATGACTTCCTTGGCTACTTTACCGACTTTGGCAACCTCCAGAGCTCTTCACTTCTAGTCGGCTGTGGCCTCCCTGGAGGTATGATGGGATCAATGATGGCTGACCTTAAGGGGATTCACTCGGCTATCAATATGTACCACAGACAGAATAACGAACCAGAGATTTCGGTAGATGATCTTATGGTGAAGCTATTCAACGAAGTTGAGTACGTATGGCCAAAGCTTGGTTATCCACCACTAGTTACTCCATTCAGCCAGTATGTTAAGAATGTCGCTCTCATGAACGTATTCAATATGGAGCGTGGCGAAGGTCGTTGGCAGGCAATCGATAAGAATACTTGGGGAATGATTACTGGTAAGTCAGGTAAGCTCCCAGGAGAGCTTGCTCCGGAGATTATAGCTCTAGCCAAGGAGCAAGGAGAGGAATTTACTGATACTAATCCACAGGACAACTATCCAGACGAGCTTGATAAGTTCCGCAAGATGATGGACGAAGAGGGCTGGGATTATGGTGAAGATAATGAGGAACTCTTTGAGTTTGCGATGCACGAGCAACAATATCGTGACTATAGGAGCGGTATCGCTAAAGAGCGTTTTCAGGCTGATCTATCCAAGCTCAAGGCAGAATCTCAGGCCAAAAAAGGTGTAACTCCAGAGGAAGTTAAAGCACTTCAACGCGCTAATTATATCCCTGTTACTGCCCCAGTTAGTGGTCAGGTATTCTGGGAAGTCGACTTCGAGGATCGGTCTGCAGCTCCAGCGGTAGGTACTTCATACCGAGCAGGCAGTAAGATGTGCTTCATTCAGACCAATGTGCTTTATACTGTAGACGTCCTCGCAGGTGTCTCAGGTCGTATCCGTGAGATCGTTGCAGACCAGGGTGCCAACGTGCGTAAGGGAGATGTGATTGCATATATGGATGAGTGTACCGAATTTCTTCCAGAGGAAGAAGTAAAGAAAGAGTACGTGACCCGTGTAGAGAAGACTCCTTTTACTGGGAAAGAGGTTAAGTAACTTGTCCCAGCGAGGCACGCAATAGTAAAGTCCAGCCATTCCTAATGAGGAGTGGCTGGACTAATTTTTGACTATTATTTTCTACCTAAGTGGTATCCGTCAATGATATATCAGCTTACATATCTGTTCTGACCACCACGATGACATGAACGCTATCACCAGGCTGTTTGTTAAGTTGTTGGCGAATCGATTTTAGCATACCGAGAATATAACAGGTGGAGCCATCTTCATTCTTGACCCCCATATTGACGATGCTCCCTTCGTATGGAATACCATCAAAAGTGGCGCATACCTTTAGACGCCCTTTGCCATATACTTGACGAATATCGATTGGCACTCGGACAAAGGCTCCTCCCTTGTCAGGGATAGGCTCGATAATGGCATCAAACTGAAACTTAGGATCTTGATTATTCTTCTCCATCTTATTTGATCTTATTGCTGATAAACATACATGCTCAAAGGTAACTAAAAGAGCTGACCCATCAAATCAATCTACCCTGTACGAGTAAATTCGGAATCTTCGGAGAAATAGGTATCTTTACGATGTGGATATAAGCAATTCGGAAGAGATAGTATGGAGAGAGTATTACTAACAGGGTCTAATGAAATTTTGACGCGCCACTTTATGGGTGTTTATGAGGGGTTGTATGATATGCGCCTTTTGACTAGGCATCCCAAGGGCGACCATCATTTTTACTGGAATCCCTTAAAGGATGAACTAGATCCTGAAGCACTGGAGGGGGTAGATTATATTGTACATGTTGGAGGATCCACTGAGAATCCTCTGACACTGGATGTACGTCATCGTGATGTGCTCACTAGCTATCGTGCAGGAGGAACAGACCTTATTGGTCGTATGTTAATGGCTTTGGGACAGGAAGTAAAGAGCTTTATCACTATCTCATCTACCACCTATTATGGTAGCTATCCCAATCCCTATATTCACACAGAGGCGTCACCATCTGGAGATGATTTTCTAGCCCAGTTGCACTCTGCGGGGGAAGAGGAGGCTTATATCTTGGAGGTCGAAGCGCTTACTAGGCGTTCGGTGGCTTTGCGATTTGGAAATATCCTATGTCATTATGGCGGAATTTTGCCACATATTGCAGCAGGAAGCGATTTGGGACTAGCGATTATCTATGGTAAGGGTGAGCAGATCGTCCCATGGGTGCATGTGAGTGATGCCGTACGTATGATACGCTGGGCAATCGATAATAATGAGTTGTATGGAGCTTACAATTGTGTTGCCCCAGAATGGATTACTTATGATAAGCTTGTATCTACTGCTGCCTATGTGCGTAGGGGGCGTACTTACCCAATTCATCTGCCTAAGTGCATCCTGAGGATGATACGTCAAGAATTGGCAGAGCAGTATCTTCATAGCAATAGAATTTCCACCAATCACTTGATGCAGACTGGCTTTACATTTCTATATCCAGATATTCATTCAGCACTGACGAGTGTTTATGACCTATAAAGACTTAAATGGTTTAGGTAAGCTATTTCTAATCCCAATCTCCATTGGAGATGTGGGAGTTGAAAGGTATTTGCCGCCTGATAATCTCAATGTCATCAGGGCGATAAAGTATTTTGTAGTTGAGAGTGCCCGTACCGCTCGGCAATACATTAAGAGTATCTTACCCGAAATCAATATATCGGATCTTACTATATTAGAAGTGGATAAGCACCATGGGTATAATTATCCTAAGGAGGAGGTTTTAGGGCTATTGAGAAGTGGAACGGATGTGGGTCTTATGAGTGAAGCAGGTTGTCCAGCCGTGGCTGATCCAGGTCATCACGTTGTGGCTGATTGTCATGTCGCAGGTATTAGAGTAGTGCCACTTGTAGGGCCTTCATCTATACTCCTATCACTAATGGCATCTGGATTTAGTGGACAAAACTTTGCTTTTCACGGATATTTGACCTTTGACAGCAAGGAGCGACGAAAGATACTCCTTGACTGGCAAAGAAAGGCACAACAAGGAGAGACCCAAATATTTATTGAAGCTCCATACCGCAATGACAAACTCATAGAGGAGCTGGTGGAGCTACTCTCTCCATCTCAGAAACTCTCTGTTGCGATTGATTTGACTACCCCTCAAGAGGAGATTATTACACTCCCCCTCTCTGAATGGCGAAAGGTAATGAAGGGTGGAGCAAGTTGGCACAAGCGACCTGCTATATTTTTACTCGGTAAGTAAGTATGATAAAGATTTATGATGGAGCATCAACTCCTGAAAGTGTATTAAGGGAGCTTTCTGAAGCTCTCAAGGAGGGAGAATTAATTATTATCCCTACTGATACCCGCTACAGCCTTTGTTGTGATGCACTTAATCAGAATAGTTTAGAACGTCTAGCTCATCTTAAGGGTGTGGATCCCAAAAAGAGTACCTTTTCGATCCTTTGCTCCGATATTACTCAAGTGAGTGAGTATGCACGTCTTAATAATGATGCTTTTAAGTTAATCAAGAGCAATACTCCTGGACCCTTTACTTTTATTTTGCCTGTAAGTAGCTCGTTACCGAAGATTTATAAGGGACGCAAGGAGGTAGGAGTCCGTATTCCCCGCCATCGTTTTGTGCTGGATTTAATCACTTATTTGGGACATCCTTTGACTGGCTTTTCACTTCCTATTGATATAGAGCAGCGAGAAGAGGAGTATGGCTATCATCCAGAGCTGATTGAGGAGCTTTGGGGTACTCAGGTCGCGTATGTGGTGGATGGAGGAATTGGTTGCATGGTAGAGAGTGCTATTGTCAATTGTATATCCGAACCTTTTGAAATAGATAGAGAGGGTCCTGAATCCCTAGTTTTATAAAATAAATAACCCCATATTGAATAATAAAACAGGACAAGACGACCGACTTTCGAAAAATATTTGCCTAAATCCTTGCAAATGTCGAAAAATACATTTACCTTTGTAGCGTGTTTTTCATAGTATTAGATTTTAGGTTAATATCAAGATTGAAGGTTGTCGTGAGACAGCCTTTTTCTTTTTATATACCCCATGCTATGACTCATCCAATTTATCGGTGCTATGACTCATCCAACTTATCGGGATTTTAGTGAATATCTAAGAAGAGTATTCCCACACTATAAAGTCCAAAAGATTTCCATAAATGCTGGTTTCACTTGTCCTAATCGAGATGGTAGTAAGGGGCAAGGAGGGTGTACCTATTGTAATAATCACTCCTTTAGCCCCTCATACACTATGGTTGGAGGTAGTATAATGGAACAACTCTATGCGGGCAAGGCATTTTTTCATTCAAAATATCCCGATATGAAGTATTTGGCATACTTTCAATCCTATACCAACACTTATGGTGATCTGTCAGAGTTGAAGAAGCTGTATGAAGAGGCACTTGGATGCGAAGACGTAGTAGGGCTCATTATAGCCACTCGCCCCGACTGTGTAGACATCGGGCTTTTGGACTATTTTCAGGAGCTAAGTCGCCGCACATTTGTATATATAGAATATGGAGTGGAGAGTACGTGCGAAGAAACACTAATCAGGATCAATAGAGGACACACTTTTGAGGACAGCAAGTGGGCAATTATTGAAACGGCTAAGCGAGAAATTCCAGTGGGGGCTCATCTTATAATTGGGCTGCCTGGTGAGGGTGAAATAAAGTATCTTCAGCATATCAATCGACTTTCTCAGTTACCGATTACTTCCCTAAAGCTACATCAATTACAGATATTGAGGGGAACAAAGCTGGCCAAGGAGCATTATGAACAATCTTTCCCTCTCTTTGAAGCGGAGGAATATGCTGAATTGGTATGCAAAATGCTAAGGAGACTGAGACCTAATATATATGTCGATCGTTTTGTGTCTCAAGCTCCCTCAAATATGGTCATAGCTCCTCGTTGGGGTATTAAAAACTACCAATTTATCCATTTAGTAGAGCATCTGATGAAGGAAAGAGGGTGGTTCCAAGGGGATTGTTATCAGGGAGAATTGCCGAAATATGATTAAGTTTGTGGAGTACTAAAGGGAGGGAGAAAGTGTGAAGCAATGAAGAAGAGAAAATGGATACTTGGGGTATTGATAGCAGGAGCACTCTATACAGTGAGCCCCGCACAAGTGTTGAACCCGCGTAATGCCGATATACTTCGGGTACGTGAGGCAATTCAATTTTTCAGTCCTATAGGTGCTCTTGAGGGACTGCAGAGGGTTTATAAAGATACATGGCAACTGGAAGCAGACGATGATGAGGCACAGTACTTGGATGCCATCGCAAGGGGGATGCTAAGAACCGGAGATGCCGAACTAAAACTGCTCAAGTTTATTGAGACACATCCACATTCTAGCTATATCAACTACGCTTGGGCTGCTCTAGGTCAGCTCTATTATGCTCAAGGACAGTATGGCAGTGCAGTCTACTGGCTTCGTCAAGTAGATACAGCACTTTTACCGGAAAAGATGGGAGCAGCAGTGGATTATTATCATGCCTATGCGCTTTTTAAGGAGGGTAGGGACGCTGAGGCACTAAAGCTATTTGAGCCTCTTACCTATTACAAAGATTTTCAAGATGATGCTTCATTCTATGTTGGGTATATTCTATTGAAAGAGGATGAGGTTGCCAAAGGTGCTAGATATCTGAGTCGAGTAGTACGCCACTCCCAATATGGTGTTTATGCCAACGCTTATATTGCGGAGGCTCGCTTCTCTGAAATGAAATATAGCGAAGCACTATCGATGGCAGAGGGAGGTCTGAGACAGAGTGGTTTGCCTAAAGAGATTGAGATTTCTCTCAACCGAACTGCGGGTCTGGCTGCGAGCAGTCTAGGACAATTACAATTGTCGGTGGATTATCTCCAAAAGTACACGCAGTTGGCTACTTCATTAGGTAGAGTAGAACAGTTGGTGCTAGGCAAGAATCTTTTCGAGCTTGAACGTAATTCTGAGGCGGAGCAGTATCTACTCTCAGTGGCAGATGGGAATAGCGATTTTATGAGCCAGTTATCACTCTATTATGCTGGACTTGCTCAGCTTGCACTCAAGCAACCGAGTAAAGCTATTGGTTCGTTTGACCGTGCTAAATCAATCGCCACCTATGCGCCATTAACTGAAGCGTCTGAGTTTAACGCAGCACTTGCATCTTATGCACAGACACCTGGTAGAATTGGTGCCGGTTCGCAAAGGCTGTCGAGGTTCCTTTCAGCCTACCCTAGTAGTGAGTACCGTAGTCAGGTGATCGGTTATCTCTCTGATGCTTACCTCAACGAGCCTAACTCAGGTGCTGCACTGGATGAATTGAATAAGATAAGTCCGATTCCAAGTGAACTGTCAAAGGTGCGTGACCGAGTAAAGCTAAAGCAGGCAAATACATCGCTTACAAGTGGGAATACCAGACTAGCTACTCAGCAGTATGACGAAATTATCGGTAGCGCTGGCGACCCCTCCAGTATAGCAGAAGCATACCTATGGAAGGGCGAGGCAGCGTATAGGGCGAAAGACTATCGTACGGCTGTCGTTAGCACGGAGAGCTATCTCAAGTTTCGTCCATCAGATTTGACCCTGAACTCCAATGCCTATTATACACTAGGCTATGCCCATTATAATCTCGGACAATACGGAGAGGCAGAGCGCTATTTCAAGCAGTATGAGCAAATCAATACAGCTTCGACCCCTGATCAGAGAACTGCCATCAATAATCGTCTTGGAGATATAGAGATGCAACGTAAGGCTTATGCTTCAGCAATCTCGTATTACAATATTGCGGAGCAGGCAGGTGGTGCAGAGGCTGACTATGCGCTGTTTAATAGGGCAATGGTACGTGGTCTACAGAAAGACTATAAGGACAAAGCAGATTTGATGGCCAGTCTCGCTATTCGCTATCCGAACTCTAACCTAGTCGCTGAGGCTATCTATGAGCAAGGCAGGGCATTGGCGCTCGCTGGCGACAATCGTAAGGCACAACAAGCGTTTGAGAGCTTCTTTGTGAGGTACAAGCAGCATGAACTTGCTGCTAAGGTAGGATTACAATTGGCGCTATCTTATTACGGAGACAATAAACTGGATGATGCGGTTAGAGTATATGAAATGGTAGTTCGTCAATATCCAAATACCTCTGAGGCAAAGAGCGCACTGCAGGATCTGAAAAGCATCAGCGTACAGCTCAATAGTGTAGATCGCTTTAGCGACTTGGTAAGTGAAGTAGGAGCCACTGACGTCGCTTCTCGATCCGAGATGGATTCTCTTGCCTTTATCGCAGCTGAGCGAGTCGTAGCTTCAGGGACTCCGGCTGAGGCCAATAGAGCTCTTGACCAGTATCTTGCCTCGTATCCTAATGGTACTTTTGTCAATAATGTGTACTATAATAAGGCACTCCTTCAGTACAATGCTAAAGATTATAGAGGAGCAGTATCGACAGTCGCTTCGAGAGCTAAAAACTTCTCAGGTAAGTTGGCAGAAGATACTTATCGCCTACTTGCTTCCAGCTATGATAGATTGGGTGAACCAGGTCGTGCCGCTGAGGCATATATGAGTCTTGCTTTATTGAGCAATAACCTTTCGGAGCGAAGCAATTGGGTAAAAGCTGCTGTTGATCGTGCTGAAGCTAGTGCCAGCAATGACTTTCTCAATAGCCTAGCATGGCAAGTCGCAGATGGTAAAGTGTCAGTGAATGAAGAGGCGAAATCAGGTGTGTTTCTTGCTGTAGCCAAGGGATACGCTCGTAGTAATCAGAAACAAAACGCCCTTACCTATGCAAAGCGAGTATTGGCTCTGAAGAACTTTGGTGGGCATCCAATCGCTGAAATAATCGTTGCACTTGACTTGTTTGATAAGGGCGAGTATAGGACAGTGCAAAGCAAGATGCAGAAGGTAACCAATGTCGGTACAACGGATGCTTATTGGTTGGCAAGAGCATTTATCTTGCTGGCAGATAGCTATGAAAAGTTGGGAGACCGTGATACAGCTCGTACCTACCTTGAGAGTGTACGTGGTAGCTATACCAGTAGTAAAGACGGAATCATCAGTATGATCGACGAACGCTTAGCAAGACTTTAAGTAATGAAGAATATGAGACATATATATAAGGTACTACTTTTTTCAAGTACAATGCTTGTAGGCGGTAATATCGTAGCGTCTGCTAACCCATTTGCTCTGGATACTTTACAGCGTGAGATGATACTACAGCGTGATTATCAACCAGTGGGGCAGCAAGCAGATAAGGCTTTCTTCAACCCCCTACAGACCACTAGTACATCGTTACGCCCTATTAGCTTTGCGAGGAATACCTATCCTATCGCCATGAATGTCGCGCCGAAGCTATTCAATCCGCTTGATAATCCTTTGGCACCTAAGCAAATTAAACAGACGTTGCATGCTCATATATTCGGTGGATTTCCGGGGCAAGTTGGAGCAAATATCGGTGTTCTTGCAAAGACGAGTGAGGAGGGTTCTCTTCTAGTTTCTGCAGATCATCTCTCTCGTTGTGTTAATCTGCCTCAAATGGATCTCCCTCTAATTCCCGTAGATAGAACACACGATACAGAAGTTGCACTAGACTATACACATGCACTTGCTGATAGGGTTATTAGTGTAGGGGTCGATGTTTTCCATCATGCCAATACATACTATGGTACGTATCCTGTTATAACAGAGGGGGTAGCTCAGCTTACGGCAGAGTATCCTCTTGCTGGGATGGTGGGTACTGAGGTGCGAGTTGGGATATCTCCTTCTCCCCTTTCATTAGCGAGAGGTGTTCAATACAGTGTCGATGGTAAGGCAGAATATATTTCTAAGGACGACATAGCACACTACTATACGGATAATAATATACTTATCCCCAAGGGTACCACTCCTTTTAAGGGTAATAAGGTATCTGAACTCTCTGTAGACCTTGGAGGTAATCTCGGCTATAAGTTTGCAGGGACAGATTGGAGCGTAGGTGTAGATGGAAGGTACCAAATGATTAGTATTTCTGCTCTCGGTGGACTGTCTGGTGATGGTTTGAATCCAATGATGGCACTTTCCATTGATCCTTACTTTGCCTATACAGCTCCAAGCTTTGAATTAAAAGCGGGAGCAAGACTTCAGTTACTCAATCGCGGAACTAAAAAATTCTTAGTGACACCTGATGTGCAGGCTCGATTCAAGGCGACTGACAACTTCTCAATTTACCTCAATGCTGACGGAGGTGCTAAATACCATACCCTTCGTGATATCTATCGTCAAAATCGTTGGGCAGATGCTATGAGTGTCTACAAAGGATACGAAATTGCGCAGTACAGAATAGTGGCTGGTATTCAGGTGGGCAATATCAATGGCTTTTCGCTCGACCTCAATGGAGGCTACACGTTGTATAGCGATTTCTCAGACTGGATGACTAATTACCACGTGACAGAATATGCCAATGAGCTTGTGAAGGATGGAGCGGAAATGCGTCAGATACTCACCCCTCTTTATGGACTCAGAAACGCAGGTAAAGTGGGTAATATGTTTTTCGGAGGGAAGGTTCGCTATAATTCTCCCACTGGTCTTGATCTAGGAGCTTCATTAAAGTATAACAGTTATAGGGCAAAGGATACAAGTCGGGATAAGGTTGGTTATGGCCGTCCTACTTACGAGATTGGTATTTCTGCAGACTATGCAGTGAATGATAAGATTGGTCTAAATATCAACCTCACAGGGCTTGGCGGGATCAAGTTTCCTGAACTACTCTATCTCTCTCGTGCTCTGGTTCCAGAGGAAACCCTCTTTATCGGAAACCTAGGTGCTCGCATATCCTATAAAGTGCATCCAAATATTGGGCTGTCTTTGATTGGAGAAAATCTTGCGAACCAAAAACTGGGGCGTTGGAGAGGCTATGATCGAAAGGGATCCACGGCTATACTTGCTGCAACATTTTCCTTTTAACTCCCCAAAAGTATGAAGAAATCTATCTTGCTCTTTCCTTTACTGCTTTTTCTGACATCCTGTGGTACTCAAAGAGGGGTTTCGTCTCACGAGTTACCTTTTGCCAAGGTGTATACAGCGACCTGGATGCAGAGGTCTGCAGAGTATGAAGCATTATGCTATCAAGCCTTCAATAGTGCTCGACTGCATCTTGATCAGTCGCTTTCCTTAGTGCAAGAGGATTCCAAACCACTTGCCATCGTTACTGATATTGATGAGACCATCCTTGATAATACCCCAAACGCAGTATATCAGGGCGAAAGGGGAGAGTTATTCGATCCGTCAGAGTGGACAAAGTGGGTCAATCGAGTAGAAGCGGATACTATCCCCGGGGCTCTATCTTTCTTGCAGTATGCTGCTGGTCATGGTGTAAAAGTCTTTTATATTACCAATCGTAATGAGCAAGAACGACGAGGTACACTGCTCAACCTCCAAAAGTTTGGTTTCCCAAATGCCGATGACGCACATTTACTTCTCAAGAGTGGTACCAGCAATAAGGATGAACGTCGTGCCAAAGTAATGGAAGAGTACGAAATCATCATCTATATGGGCGATCAACTCACCGACTTTCCTGGCTATTACAAGGCTAGTGAAGTAGATAGAAGTGCTATGGCGCAGAGAGATGCAGGTGCCTTTGGAGGGATGTATATCGTGCTCCCTAACCCTAACTATGGAGAGTGGGAATCGGCACTTTCCGGCTACCAACGCTTGGACAAAAAACAGCAATCAGAGTTAATCAAAAAGAAAGCAAAGAGTTACTAATGAAGAAACTGCTTCCTCTTATGATTGCCGGCACAGGAAGTGATGTCGGCAAGAGCCATATTGTGGCGGCACTATGTCGCCTCTTCAAGCAGGATGGGTATCAACCTGCACCTTTCAAAGCGCAAAATATGGCTCCCTACTATTATACGGGTCCCAATGGAGATCGTATCAGCATAGCTCAGGCAATTCAGGCAAAAGCAGCGAAAGTACATCCACAAGCTATGTTCAATCCGGTATTGATGATGCCCTCAAGCGTAGTAGAGAGTAAGATTTACTGCCTAGGGAAAGAGTTTGGTAGCCATAAAGCTCGTGAATACTTTCGCCAAAGTGAAGGGAGGGAAGAGCTCAAGAGGAGTGCTTGGGGTGCCTATGATCAGCTCGTGGAGCAATACAATCCCATTGTCCTTGAGGGGGCAGGGAGTGTGAGCGAGCTCAACCTTTTGGAAACTGATTTTGTCAATATGCCTATGGCAGAGCATGCCGATGCTGCTGTCGTATTGGTGGCTGATATTGAGCGTGGGGGAGTATTCGCCTCGATTTACGGTTCAGTGATGTTACAGAAGCCAGAACACCGCAAGCTAATCAAGGGGGTTATCATCAATAAGTTTAGAGGAGATCGTTCTATCTTTGAGCCAGCTATCCGGATGATTGAGTCACTGACGGACATACCTGTATTGGGGGTGTTACCCTATATGGAGGGAGAGTTACTTCCGAGCGAGGATACTCTTAGCGATCATGGAGTGTCTAAGGTGAGCTATACCGATGCCGACCTTGAGGGATATGAAGAGATTTTTGATAAGATGGCAGAGCATATTAGAGCGCATGTAAATATCGATAAGCTCTACGAAATTTTGTCTAACGATGAAGTATAACGATCACGGCGACGACCGCTACCTCTATAGAGGCGTGCGGTTCGTCGCCGATTTTAGTTCCAATGTCCCTCATCTCCCTTACGACGAGGCACTATGGCACTACCTCACCAATCATCGAGAGATGATTCATCGCTATCCGGAACCTCGCTCCTTTGGGCTTGAGACACTGTTGTCTTCTTGTTTAGGCGTGCCGAGAGAGTCGATATTAGTGACGAGCGGTGCCACGGAGGCAATCTATCTAATTGCGCATCTGTTTCAAGGGGCTAGGTCAAGTATCCTAGAACCTACTTTTTCGGAATATCGGCATGCAGCCATGGTCTTTGGTCATACCTTGGTAAATGAGTTGGGAGCACTTCATTGGTTGTGCAATCCTAATAATCCCACGGGTCAGACCTATCCGCACGAAGAGTTGCTCCAAACCGTTCAATCCCACCCCGAGACAATCTTTGTTGTCGATCAATCCTACCACGCTTTTACCCCAAAAGAAGTACTACGACCCGAGGAGATTGTAACTCTTCCCAATTGCTTGGTGATACAGTCGCTCACCAAGAGTTATGCTATCCCAGGACTACGTCTAGGGTATATCTTGGCTAATTCTGAGTTGATAAATGAACTTGTAGCTCTCAAGATGCCGTGGAGCGTCAATGCTCTTGCCATAGAAGCAGGTCACTACCTACTGGATAAAAAGTTGCCTTTCTCGCTGTCCGAACTATTAGAGGAGCGTACAAGATTAGTTGCTCAGTTAGAGCGACTCCGTATTATGGACATAGATCCTACCGATACTCATTTTTTCTTGGCAAAGCTCCGCTATCACCAATCCCAAGAAGTCAAGGATTGGCTAGCGCACGACCACGGGATCTTGATTCGCAACGCCTCCAACTTCCCTACGCTTACACCTTACCATATCCGTATTGCGACACAAAGTCCAGAGCAAAATGACTTGCTCGTAGAAGCACTATCTCACTTGATCTAAGGGAAAATTATGTTGATGCTCTATACCCCAGTACTAGCGCTTCTCATCCTTTGGTTAGGGTGGTTGGATGATAAGATATTTGGAGATCCTCCAGGCGTTCCCCATCTTGTTGTGGGCTTTGGGCACGCTATTGCGTGGGGCGATCGGCGATTCAATAATGGCGTCCATCGAAAGTTCAAAGGAGCACTTCTTGCCCTCCTCCTCATTCTATTGGCGTTTACCCTTACATGGATATTGCTAGCTTTTACTCCTGACTGGCTTTCTCTTCTATTGGCGATAGGACTTATCGGCACTTGCCTTGCGGGTCATACGCTTATCAAAGAGGTCAAAGAGGTATTTCTTTGCCTCTCTATTTCCCTTCAAGATGGGCGTAATCAACTGTCACGTATCGTGGGGCGCGATACTGCAGATCTTACCGAGGATGAGGTGAAGACCGCAGCTCTGGAGACCCTTTCTGAAAACCTCTCCGATGGTGTGATTGCACCGCTCTTTTGGCTTGCTGTATTGGGTGTCCCGGGGATGGTTGCTTATAAGATGATTAATACCCTCGACTCGATGATTGGATATAAAAATGAGAAGTATGGTGACTTTGGCTATCTCGCTGCCAAGATTGATGATGTAGCAAATTGGATTCCTGCCAGGTTTACTGCTTTACTAATGCTGGCAGTCAATGGTCGTCTTGACCTTACTAAGCGGGTATTTGTCGAAGGCAAAAAACATACGAGTCCCAATTCTGGTTACCCCGAAGCGGCACTGGCTCTAATGCTAGGTTGCCAGTTTGGAGGAGGGCACTACTATGGAGGGCAGTATTTCGAGAAACCCACCATTGGGAAACAGCAAAAGCAGCTTACCTACGATGATCTTGACAAGGCTCTTTGCACCAATCGTAGAGCCGAAGTCCTGATGCTGATGATAATGTCTTTAACACTCCTATTGCTCAATCAATTGTAGGACTTCGTGATCTGTCTAATGTAGCGGTAGCTCATGATGCCGATAAAGAGGAAGTAGATAATCTCCACGGAAAAGCAGAGTGCCACACTCGCACCTACGAGGTAGACCATCACAGCACCAAAGATGAGATAAAAGGTAGTGTTGATGAGCTCGATTTGGAAGACTATCTTGGTATTTCCAGTCGAGCTCACTGCATTGAAGTACATATTGCCTGCCGAAGCGATGAGTGCTGCAAGGGAGAAGACCCTAAGGGTCGCAATGGCATCGTGGATTAGATCTGGATTATCGGTGAATATGCTGAGCGGCAGCTCTGGGAATAGCTGAATAAAGATAAATATCAAGAGCATTGTGCCGAAGGAGAGCCGCACCGCCCGTTTCATATAGAATGAGAGCTGACTGAGCCGTTCTGCTCCCACAATGTGTCCCACGGTAGTTCTTACCGAGGTGCCGTACGAATTCATCGGCATGAATAGGAGCACGTAGATTTGTCGGGTAATCGATGCCACTGCCAGCTGCCGCTCCCCCAAGCTCTCCAGCATAAAGAAGAAGATCGCCCACACCGACTGACTCACAAACGCCTGAAGCATTAGGTAGTAGCTCATATTGAATAGTTGCTTGGAGAGCTGCCTGTCAAACTCCAGCAGACTCGCTCTATCGATGCCGAACGTATGGCTATCCACCTTGAAGCGGATATAAAGGATGTAAAATAGCACCGAAGAGACCTCGGAAGCGACACTTGCTATTGCTGCGCCCTTTATCCCCATTTCGGGTAGTCCGAAATGACCGAAAATAAGTCCGTAGTCCAGCACGATATTGACAATGGACATCACTACGGAATTGAGCGTAAGCACCTTGGTGCGACCAATGCCGACAAAGAACGAACGAAACGTGGCAGACAAAAAGGCAAAAACAAAACCAAAGCTACGGTACGTCCAATACTCAATCGCAGCATCGGCGACCCTTGGGCTGCTCAGCATTCCTCTAAAAAGAGTTGGTCCTACAGCGATGGCAAAGACGGTGACGACAAGAGCTGTGAATATGAGCAACTTGATGCTCTGCCCAAGCACTCTCCCGATGGCTCCCTTCTGATTGGCGCCATACCTGTGACTGATGAGGATTTGAGTCCCGCTTGCCAAACCCCAACCCACGGTGTAGATGCTGAAATAGACCAAGCTCCCCATAGCGGTACCTCCCAGCTCTATCTCTCCCACTCGAGCGACAAAAGCGGTATCCACCACCCCGATAAGGTTCTGGGCGATGAGGGAGATAAATACAGGCCACGATAGCCTCAGAATATTTCGGGTTGAAAGATCAAGCTGTTGTTCCGACATAAAATAAAGAGCCTTTATTGCGTTAGCAAACTTAGATATAAATACCGAGATTGACACCTACCCATGAAGAAATCGGGATAAAAAAATCTGACCCGTCACGAGGGCGGGTCAAACAGAGTTGGCGGCGTATCTTTTGGGTTACTTCTTGCGTCTGTGGCGGGTGACCCTGATGGGTTTGTTGCGGTATTCAAAGTCGTTGAGGGCTTCTTGGACATCTGCCGCATCGTGTGGGCGGACTTCAAAGGTTGCATTGCGGTCAAATACCTCAATCTTACCGAGTGGGATTCTACGCCCCGTGCAGTGCTCAACCATATCGATGAGGACATTGGGGTAGAGCTTGTCTTTTTTGCCGAAGTTGATTTGGAGGAGCTCCATACTCTCACGCCCTTTACCTTTCTTGGGTCGCTCGCCTCTTGCCTGTCTCTCCCGCTTCTCTCGTTTGTCTCGAGAGGGTCTGTCGGAGATTTCCTCTATCTGCTGAGCATTCTTGTAGTAGTCGAGCATGCGAGAAATCTCGATGTAGACCAATCGCTGTAGCAGTTCTTCGCTGTCCAACCAAGAGAGCCGATTCATCACGCTCTCCATATAGGGATTAATCGCTTCAAGGTCAGGGACGGTGTGCTCCATGCGGTGGACAAACTGCATCAACTGCTTTTCGCAGATTTCCTCAGCTCTTGGGAGCATAGCCCGCTCGATAGTGATGCCACTCTCCTTTTCAATACGCTTGATTTGCCCTCGCTCTCGAGCATGGCAGATGGCTATAGAGATGCCTTTTTTGCCAGCACGAGCTGTACGACCGCTGCGGTGTGTGTAGTTCTCGACTTCCGCAGGAATACCATAGTGAATCACGTGGGTGAGATTATTGACATCCAACCCACGAGCCGCTACGTCGGTGGCCACGAGTAACTGAATCATCCCATGTCGGAAGCGATTCATCACATTGTCTCTCTGAGCTTGGGAAAGCTCTCCGTGAAGCGCATCGGCACTGTATCCATCGGCGATCAGTTGTTCGGCTATCTCTTGTGTACTCTTGCGGGTCTTGCAGAAGATGATACCGTAGATATTGGGGTAGAAATCCGCGATGCGCTTGAGAGCTAAGTAACGGTCGTCAGATGCTACCACATAGTACAGATGCTGGATATTCTGATTTACTCTTTGCTCATTCCCCACTGAAATTTCAGTGGGTTTCTTCATGTACTTGCTGATAATCTTTCTAATCTCATCAGGCATCGTCGCAGAGAAGAGCAGTAAGTGACGCTCCGAGGGGATATGCTCTAGGATACTATCGATATCCTCGCTAAAGCCCATATTGAGCATCTCGTCTGCCTCATCCAGTACTACATCATAGACCTGACCAAGGTCAATGGCACCACGACTGATGAGGTCGAGCAGGCGCCCCGGGGTAGCCACTACCACCTGAGTCCCTCTACGGATACGGGAGATCTGGTCTTCAATAGATGCGCCACCATACACCGCTACAATGCTAACCTCATCGAGATGCACAGCGAATTGCGCTAAATCTCGTGTAATCTGCATACAAAGCTCACGAGTAGGCGCAAGTATCAGTGCCTGCGGATGGCGCTTTGAAGTGTCTAGATTTTGCAGAATCGGAAGTCCAAAAGTAGCAGTCTTGCCACTACCTGTCTGTGCGAGTGCAATAATATCTCGGGCTTCGCCTAAGAGCAGCGGAATTACTGCTTCCTGTATAGGCATAGGCGCCTCGAAGCCCATCTTCTCTATGGCCTCGATGAGAGGGCTAGATACCCCCAATTCTGCAAATGTCATAATGCTTTATTTTTCAGAAGATGAATTTCCGGGCTTTCGCTCGTGATTTGCTCTTGGGGTGAAGCGAACCGGTTCGGATGCTTCCCTTTGTTGAGTAGAATAAGCAGGTTCGCGCCTACGATCGTCGCGGTCGCGATGGTCTTGCCTTGGTCGGCGGCTATTCATGCGGAAGGCTTGCTGTTCTCGCTTCATCGCCTCGCGCTCACGGTAGTAGCGCTCACGCTCCTCAATCGATGGGAGTAGACCTAGACCACTTAGCTCCTCTAGATGATCACTGCGCTTGCCCTCAAACATTTCATAGCCTCGAAGTTCGCACTCAATCATACCATTGTAGAGCTTCTCTCTATGGAATTGCTTCAATCCAATAGCGTTGAAGCCCTCCTCAAGACTCCCACTAATCACCCAAGCCTTCCAACCTGTGAAGACATGCTTGAGAGTCGTGCCGATATTGCCATAGAGCCTATCCAAATCATTGGGGCGCATGCGGTCGCCATAGGGAGGGTTCATCACGATGATGCCCTCACTCGCAGGTCTATTCTCTAGAGTGTAATCCTCGAAAGCCTTTACCTGAAGCTCCACATACTTAGTGATGCCTGCATTCTTAATATTGCCTCTGGAGATAGCAATAGCCTTTGGGTGATTGTCCGACCCATATATCTTGTGCTCAAATGGCTTTTCCTCCCAATCTTCAAGGAGCTCACTCAGCAATTCACTATCAAAGTCTGTCCAGCGCTCAAAAGCATACTGCTGACGGAATATTCCGGGAGGGATGCCAAGAGCTATCAACGCTGCCTCTGTCAGAAACGTACCACTCCCGCACATAGGATCGAGAAAATCGCACTGTCCAGTCCAGCCCGCACGAAGCAAGATCCCTGCGGCTAGCACTTCACTGATAGGCGCATCATTTTGCCCCAGACGATAGCCCCGCTTGTGGAGACTCTCACCGCTCGAGTCAAGCGCAAGGGTCACCGTGGTATCTGATATATGGATGTGAAATAGGACATCAGGGTCAGCGACCGATACATTGGGACGACGATCGGCAACGTCTTTGAAATAGTCCGCAATAGCGTCTTTAGCGCGGTAAGCAACGAATTTACTGTGGGTAAACTGCTCTGAATAGACTACCGTGTCTACTGCAAAAGTAGTGCGAGGCGTAAGATACTGATCCCACTTAATATTGTCGTAAAGATATTGGTAAATCTCATCAGGGTTAGTGGCCTCAAACTGAGCGATAGGCTTCAAAATCCTCAGCGCAGTGCGTAGATGAATATTGGCTCTGTAGAGCATCCTTTGATCTCCTTTAAAGGCTACCATCCGCCTACCTGGCACTACATCTTTTGCGCCTAACTCTTTAAGCTCCATTTCCAAGATATCTTCCAGACCATACAAGGTCTTGGCAAGCATATCAAACTCCCCAGCAATCACTTCGTTTACCATTTTTGGTTCTTTACAGACTCTAAAATCAATTTCGGAGGCAAAGGTACAAATAATCAGTCGAATAGCAATGGCATACAATGAGATTGAGTATCTTTGCCCCGAGTTGAAGAAACAGTAAAAGTCGAAAATATGTTTAAAGTAGTGGTATTTATGCTCTTAGGGGTAGGGTGTGGCTGGTTGATGAGGCGATGGCGATTTAGATGGATAGGTAAGATGACAATGCTTCTCATCTGCCTTCTGCTTGTTGTCCTCGGTGCTGAAGTTGGTTGGTCGAGAGACGGAATCGACGATCTATTCACGGTCGTGGGAAGTGCTCTCCTGATAGCGGTGCTTACTATTATAGGGAGCGTACTACTGACTAATATTTTACACAGAAAAGAGCAGCAATGAAAGACAATCTTGTACTCCTGGGCTGTTTTTTCCTCGGGCTTGGGCTGGGAATCTACGAATTGGTTCCTATACAGTTCATAGAGTCCGATCTCAGCAATTACCTATTGTATATGTTGATGTTTTCGGTAGGAATGGGTGTCGGTAATGATGCAGAAACCCTCCAGGGCTTCCGTAAGCTACCGAAGCGTATCGTGGCACTCCCTTTCCTCTCTATCACTGGTAGTTTATTGGGAGGAGTGGCTGCCGCACTTATCCTCGGAAGTGATTTTTTCTCTACCATTGCCATCTCTTCAGGGCAAGCTTACTATTCCCTCTCTAGTATCATTATCACCGAACGATTGGGCATTGCCCTTGGAGCCATAGCTTTATTGACAAATGTAATACGAGAGTTATTGGCTATTGTGTTGGCACCTCTATTGGCAAAATACATTGGCCCTCTGGCCCCAATCGCAGCAGGAGGCGCCACCACAATGGATGTGACCCTTGCACCTATCCTAAGAGCATCAGGAAAGGAATACCTCGTGCCCTCCATCTACAACGGTTTTGTGTGCGACTTTAGTGTGCCTATTCTCGTCACGCTCTTCGTTGGATTGGCTTAGCTTGGAAAAATAATCTTCCAAATATTTGGTTTATATTATAAACTTATGTACCTTTGCTTCGAGAAAGGTGGTGCGCACCCTTTTTTGTTGAGTGAATGGTTTATAATATAAACTTACTTTGAATTATGGAAGAGAAGAAAATGAATGGACAAGAGAGCCTGCAAATGATAGAACAGATGCTACAAGCTACAAAGAGTGACGATGTTCGTGGTATTCGTGCGAGCTTTAGAGTATGGGGTAGTGCCTGCTTCTTACTAGGCGTAGTCGCATTCTTTACTACTACTTATCTAACGAGCCCTTGGTGGAATACACTGTGGTTCCTCCTATTTTTAGTTCCCCTTATCCCTGCTTCCCATGGAAGACGTAGGGGCGATCATGTCACGACCTACTTGGAGGAGAGTGTTTCAAAAGTACTCGGAACGATGGGAGTCTTATTTGTGGTTGTCTGTATCGCTCTCTTTATTGTGGCATTTGCCAAGGGGACATCGCTTTTTCAGCTCATGGCGCCACTAGCTGTTATATTTGTTAGTTACACTTCGATGCAGGTGTGGAGATTGGCTAAGCAGAAAGGTTACTTTGCCTTTTCTCTCGTGATACTCTTACTAGGAATGTTTTTGTTGTGTAAGATAGTATTGGCATTGCCTTTCTTTACCCCTTTTGATCATTTAGCAACGGGGGTGCTTTTAGGACTTCTATTCTTTGTGCCAGGCAATTGCTACAATAGATAAAAAGGGCGTAAGCTATGAGAGATTTAGATCCACTATTACATTCGCAGTTGCGGCTCTCTATCGTCTCAATTCTCCTCGGGGTCGTGGAAGCAGACTTTGTCTATCTCCGTGAGAAGACAGGGGCTACCAGCGGAAATCTCAGTGTGCAGATAGATAAGCTATCCGAGGCCGGATATATAGACGTGGAGAAAGAAAATGCGGGGCGATCTAGTCGCACCAGCTGTCGTCTTACCTCTAAGGGGCGTGTGGCCCTCGAGGAATACATCAAGATACTAAGGGAGGACTACTTCCCATTACACTAAATCAAATGTAGATATGAAAGCGATGAAAAAAATTATCCTCCTACTGGCTATTTTGGGTATGTGCCAGGGAGGTGTAACCGACGTTTTTGCCCAAGATGAGCAAGACACACTCCAGTATACACTAAGGATTAGCGTCAAAGACCTTGAAACAAATGGGGGGCGGATTATGATAGCAGTATTCAACTCTCCGGATTCGTTTCTTATGAAACCATTCAAAGTGATGGCTATTCCAGCAGACAATATCTCCTCAAATCCTGCATCACTAAATCTCCCAAGAGGTGTGTATGCTGTCTCTCTGTTTCAAGATGCCAATAATAACGGTATTTTAGATACTGGAGCTTATGGTATTCCCACAGAGAAGTACGGCTTCAGCAACGATGCAGAAGCCATAATGGGACCACCTGTCTTTGAGAAGTGTTCTTTCCAATTCAAGGGAGATACAAACATCACTATATCTTTAAGGTAAAAAGAAGAGGTAGCACGAGTAAATCTATCCTCACAAATAGATAGTTGTATTCCCAGAGATAATTTTGGGTATCTATAGAGGAAAATCCCCAAAGAAGTAGAGCGGTTATATTGGCTTGCTCTACTCCTTTGGGGATTAGTCTATTGGCTTGATAGATAACCTCAATCCTCAAGTAGATGGTGTCTATTAATGAAAAGATAAGATTCTCCCTCCTGTGCGGTCAGATTTCCTCTGTAGAGCGGATGTTTCTACTCTATAGAGCAGCCCTATCTCCTCTATAGAGCAGACGAACCTCCTCTATAGAGCAAACAAATCTCCTCTATAGAGCGACCGAATCTCCTCTGATTATGGTATTCCTGAAAATAGTACACAGTTTGTTTGTTATTCCTGTTATTGTATACACTTCATTTTTGCAATCCTCAATGTGTACACACACTGTGTCCTCTAACCCTGAATGGGTACACAAATACAGATATTTTTGCGCAGATTACGGGCGGAGCCCACGAGCCGCCGCCCCCTCCCTCTCAGGGGCGGGCGAGCTCGTGCGTCATATAATCAAGCGACATTAGTCCGCTTCGTGAGCGGGTTTTGGTGCTGTGGCAGTAGCATCTGCATGGGTGG
>JAEWZH010000008.1 GCA_023395395.1 Bacteroidota bacterium
GAGCTGAGGGAGTTGAGTTTCAAACTATCTTATCTGCCTCTCGTTTATCCGACATTTTTTTTAATGCGTCTTTCTGTCGCATCGGTCGTTTTCGTTTCGGGTGCTTAAAAAGGTAGGGATTAGGGAATGCAAGTTTTTTCGGGAAAAATACTACCCGAAGGGCTGGAGATTTTTCCCGAAAACAGGAGGCTTGACCTTGCTTTCCCGTCAAATCCCGGAGTTACCTTTGCGCCCAGAACGGAAAAGACTGCCTGATGCGACTCACTGAAAGGCGCGAAAATGGAGGTAAACGGAAGTAGAGGCAGATTAGACAGAAAACTTCAAAAGAGAAATCCGTGAAAAAAGGAAGTCCCCCCAAAAAAGGACATAGTCGGTAGCGTGAAACCGGGCAAACCACCTGCAAGGAAGTATGGTTTTATCTGTCTGGCCGGACGTGTCGGGGCGGGCAGATAAAATCATTCTTCCCGGTTTGCCAGCTGTGGGTGACGGCTTGTTCCATTTATGGGCAAACGGTCATACACGGCTTTCCGCTTCCGGCTCAAAAGAACAGCGAAAAAGAAAAATCATCTGAAAAACCGTAAAAGCACCTCTTCGGCATAAGCACAAAAGAAATGGGCCTTGCCTCATCAGTCTAAACTGTCGTTTAGGCGTGAGGCAAAGCTCTTTTCTCCGCTTATGCAGTAGTCGGCACACGTTCGTTCAAAATCCTTTTGGGCGATGGTGTGCCGACGAATAAAGCCGCTTTTACGGAAAAATTTGTATGAGATAGAAAAAATCAGGGAGATTCATATCAAAATCTCCCGTTTTATTGTTACTTTTGCATATGAAGAGTTCTTTGAAGGTTACGCAACGCGCAGAGGAATAATGCAGCAGATAACTAACTAAATCGTAACCTATTACTATCATGAGCATCTAACCTACGCTCATTTCCAATAAATTACACTCTTTTCGTAACTTCGTAGAGCAACTTTACAAGGCATATATAAGTTTATGGAGTGGATAGGTAAAAGTTATAATCCCAAAGCGACGCCCAAAGGAGGATATTTTTTCTCTCTGTGGGGCTTTTCGTTATTGATGGGTATAGTGATTATGGTGATTATTACACCTGCATTATCGCTACTTATGGAGGCCAAGCAGGCAATGTACGTGAGTCTGTTATTGCAAGGTTTTCTACTCTTTGCTCTCCCTGCTTGGTTGGTCGAGACCTACTACCGTCGCAGTCACTTGGAGATGGTATGGCGTCTTAGTCCTCAAGATTATGTGATGAAGAATACGATACCGATGCTACTACTCTCAGCATGTACCATCTTGGGGGCTTCGGTCCTTACATGGAAGATGGAGTCGCTCCCTGTCCCTGCTCTATTCCAAGAGATGGAGCGACTGACGACAGAGCAGTACGAGATGATATTGGCGGATAGACAGCCGCTTAATCGTGTACTTGTATGGATGAGTACTGTGGTGGCTGCGCCCTTTGGGGAGGAGGTATTCTTTAGAGGGGCAATGATGGGGTGGCTTCTGACCAAGATAAAAAACAAGCACGCTGTCATTTGGATTGTAGCACTGATATTTAGCGTGGTACACATGCAGTGGACAGGCTTTCCGGCTCGTCTGCTGATAGGTGGAGTACTGGGATATGTAGCTCTATACGGAGGGCTGTGGATGGCGATATTTTTCCATCTCCTCAATAACCTCGCAGCTCTTGCGCTCCCTCAGTTGGACAACCTCGGCAGCAACTGGTGGATCATCGTCATTGCCATTCCTGCAATGGTGCTATTGACGAAGTACATGAAGGCGGTAGCAATACAAAACATGGATGATGATGAGTAAAAAATATAGCATGGAGAATATCAGGAAACTGGGGATCATAGCCGTCGCCACGCTACTCATATCAAGCTGTGTAGGAAAAAAGGCAACCACCGATACCTTTGAGAGGCATCTGGTATTTCCAGAGTGGATGTCGCTTGAGGGGAAAGTGGAAATGGCGAGTAGACTGGTGCCCACACCTCAGCAACTGGCGTGGCAACAGCTAGAGCTCACCGCCTTTATTCACTTCGGGATCAACACCTATACCGATCGTGAATGGGGCGATGGCACAGAGGAACCTGCACTATTTAACCCCGTTGGGCTTGATACCGACCAATGGTGTAGGGAGCTTTCCGATGCGGGTTTTAAGCTCGTCATCCTCACCGCCAAGCACCACGATGGCTTTTGTCTATGGCAGACCAAAACGACGGAGCACAGCGTGGCAAGCTCCCCTTGGCGTGACGGCAAGGGGGATGTGGTAGCAGATCTCGCACAATCGTGCCACAAGTATGGGCTCAAGCTCGGGCTCTATCTCTCTCCTTGGGATCGCAATCACCCTACCTATGGTGAGGGCGATGCTTACAATCAGGTGTATCTCGAGCAGCTCAGGGAACTATTGACCAATTATGGAGAAGTGGATGAGGTCTGGTTTGACGGAGCCAATGGAGAGGGTCCCAATGGCAAGTGCCAAGAGTACGACTGGGATGCAGTGATTTCGCTTATCAGTGAGCTACAGCCCAATGCGATTACTGCCATCATGGGGCGTGACGTACGCTGGGTAGGGAATGAGCGTGGACTTGGGAGAGAGACCGAGTGGAGCGCGACAGTGCTACCCCCAGGCTCGCTCCCTCACGCCAAGAAGATAGAGGAGACCCTGAGCATCAATGCAGTGAGCCAAGACCTCGGCAGCCGTGCGATGCTGGAGCATGCGACAGAGCTCTTTTGGTATCCTAGCGAAGTGGACGTGAGCATCCGTCCGGGGTGGTTTTATCACGACAATGAGTATCCCAAAAGCCTAGAAGAATTAGCTCATATCTACTTCAATTCGATTGGTATGAATTCCTCTTTGCTCCTCAATATTCCCCCCAATCGAGAAGGGCTGTTGGACGATAAAGATGTAGCACGGATTAGAGAGTTTGGACAGTTTGTAAGAGATTTCAATGCTCTGAATGCTGTCGTGGATTTCAAACCAAGAGATCTGGAAGCGGGGGATTATGCCGAGATTGTTCTCGACCAAGAGCGACAGATTTCTGCCGTAGTACTCCAAGAGGATATTGCTCGGGGGCAGCGTGTAGAGCGGTTTGAAATTGAGGCACTTGTAGGTCATGACTGGGTCAAAGTAGGAGAGGGAACGACGATTGGCTATAAGAGGATTATCCTGTCTGGGGCTCCTCTCCGCGCTTCTAAACTAAGACTAAAGTTGATGGAGAGCCGAGGGACTGCCTATATCAGTAATGTGTCTGCGCACCTAGTACCTGATGTGACTTCTACCGTTGATGCTTCACAAGTGACCTTGGCAGCTAAAGACGGATGGATGACGATAGGAGACAAGTCTCTTGCTATTGACCTCGGAAATCCCCTAATGATCAATGGCTTTGTCTATACGCCGAGCGGTAGAGGGGCACAAGTGATGACCCATTTCGAGCTATCGGCAAGCACCGATGGCAAAGATTGGGAGCCCTTGGAGAGCGGAGAATTTGGCAATATTGTGAATAACCCTATCCCTCAGTATCGCAAGCTAAGGGAGCCGAGAGAGATTCGCTTCGTCCGATTGGTAGGTACGAACCAGGAGGGGCTAGATATTGTTGCTACTGTAGATGAATTTGATATTTTCTAAAGAATAATTATGCGTACTAAATACATCGGTGCTCACGTATCCGCCTCGGGTGGCGTATCCAATGCACTCACCAATGCTCAGGAGATTGGAGCAAATGCCTTGGCACTCTTCACCCGGAACCAACGGCAATGGTATCCCAAACCTATGGAGCAGAGCGAGATTGATAAATTTAAGGAGCTGATGGTGGAGCTTGGTTTTGACGCCAACTATATCCTGCCTCACGCAAGCTATTTAATCAATCTCGGCAATCCTGATACGGAGAACCTCAAGAAAAGCAGGGATGCGTTTCTCGACGAAATGCAACGTTGCGAGCAACTAGGGCTGACGATGCTCAACTTCCACCCCGGCAGTCACCTCAATCAGATGAGCGAAAGTGCCTGCTTGGCTCAAATCGCTGAGGAGATCAATCGTGCGCTCGACAAGACCTCGGGCGTCACCGCAGTGCTCGAAAATACTGCAGGGCAGGGTACCAATCTGGGTCATCGCTTTGAGCACTTGGCAGAAATCATCGATCAAGTGGAGGACAAAAGCCGTGTGGGGGTGTGTATCGATACCGCCCACTCGCTTGCCGCAGGGTACGATATTCGTACCGAGGAGGGCTACAATGAGACACTTAGGGAGCTGGATAATGTGGTCGGATTGTCGTATCTCCGTGGCATCCATCTCAATGATTCACAGAAGCAATTGGCGAGCCGTGTAGACCGTCACGCTTCGGTCGGTGAGGGTGTGATGGGGATGACCCTTTTTGAGCTCATCATCAATGACCCTCGTACCGATAATATTCCGATTATCCTTGAGACGCCCAATCCTGATCTCTGGGCTAAGGAGATAGCTCTACTTCGCACCTTTGCACTATGATTGTATTCCCTAAAGCCAAGATTAATCTCGGACTCCGGGTACTCAGGAAGCGAGCGGATGGTTATCACGATCTCGAAACACTCTTATATCCCATTCCACTCCGAGATAGCCTGGAGATTATCCCTTCCGACAGGATGCGCTTCGACTTTGGTTCTTGGGGCGAACCAGCAGAGGACAATCTCGTAGTCCGTGCCTATGACTCGGTGAAGGAGTTGCGCCCCAGTCTCCCTCCGGTGGAGATTATCTTGCGGAAGAGAGTCCCTACGGGTGCCGGGCTTGGGGGCGGTTCGTCGGATGCCACCAATATGCTCATGCTGCTCAATCGGCAGTTTGACCTCGGGCTCTCCTATGAGGAGCTCCACCTGATGGCTACCCGACTGGGAGCTGACTGCCCTTTCTTCCTTCGAGATGAACCACAGTTGGCAGAGGGGATTGGCGAGAAGCTCACCCCTCTCTCAATAGATTTGAGAGGGAAAGTCCTTACTCTGCTTTTGAGCGACATCCACGTCTCCACAGGCGAAGCCTACGGAGGGGTACAACCTAGCGAGCGAGGAGGGGGAGTCAAGGAGATCCTTCGTCTGCCATTAGAGCAGTGGCGCGATAGACTCGTCAATGACTTCGAACCACACATATTTGCCCACCACTCGAGCCTCGCTGAGGGCAAAGAAATGCTTTATGAGGCAGGAGCTATTTATGCTGCCATGAGTGGCAGCGGCTCCACTCTATTTGGCATCAGTAGCCAACCTTTAGAAATCAAAGATTGGAATGGCAGACAACTCACATATACATTATAATATATCATGAAGAAAATCATCCAAATCCTAGGGTGCGCCCTCATTGCAGTTGGTGCTGCAGCACAGGGCGACACCCTCACCATCAGTAAATTTAAAGCTTTAGAGCCAGTCGTAGCCAATGCCCCATTTATGAGCGACAGTGTAAATATCAGTGGACAACCATTTGATATTAAGAGCTTGCTCAGTGCATTTCCTCAGCCCAGATTAGACAGTAGCTTGCTGAGAGATGTGGTAGCTACCGACGAAGGCTTCGTCATGACCGATTCCACACTCCAAGGGGGGCAAAAAAACATTCAGACTTATCTCGTCTCCCTCCTCAGCACGAACTACGAGAAGGGCATGTTGATTGTCGAGTGTGATGCGCCATTTTCCCTTTTCCTCGATGGTCAAGTAATCGATCGAACCGACGAAATAGCAACCCGAGTCCTCCCAGTAGAGCTCGAGCCCAGTGTATCACACTCTCTAGCGCTTCGTATCCTATCCAACGAAGGTGGGGAATCAGTATGGCGTATCCGCTACGTTCCCGAAAAGAAAAATTCCAAAATCACCTTCCCGACCGATGAGCATAGCTACCTCAGCGTCTACTATATGCTCACCGGCGAGAGCATCGCTAGCACCACAGTATCTCCTTCGGGGAGGTATTCGACCCTCACGATTAGCGAAAAAGTAGACAATAAGCCCGTCTACTCCGTGCAACTCTATGAGGGTGAAAAACTCATTGCGCACCTCGATGGTTCTTATGTATCAGCTCGCTGGATGCCTCGGAGCGACAAGCTCTGGATTACCAAAGATAGCGACTACGGCATGCGCCTAATGACCATCGACCCTTCGACCATGCGCTCCGAGGTACTCCACCCATCCATCCCGAGCGAAGGGTACTTCTATATTACCCCTACCGAGGACAAACTCATCCTTGTCACACAAGAGAAGGGCCCTGAAAATACCCAATTTGTCGAGCGTGTCATGGATCGTTACGACACCACGGGAGAATACCGCAATCGTAGCTTCCTCGCCAGTTTTGATCTCCGTACAGGCATCTACCAACCGCTTACTTTCGGGCACCGAGATACAGGGTTGCACGGAATCTCCAACGATGGCAAAGAGATTATCTTTAGCAATGCTCGTAATACCACCGAGATACCATTCTCCGTAAGCGACTATATGACGATGGATCTCCAGACACTCAAGGTCGATACGCTCTTCAGCAGCACAAGTGATCTTGGGGCAGTCTATTACACCTCCGAGCCTCGCTACCTTCTGGTCACAGGTACAGCCAACGCCTTTGGCGGTATCGGGCGAAACCTCCCGGAGGGTGCCATCGTCAATACCTACGATTATCAGCTCTTCCTTTATGATCGTCAGACCAAGAGTGCCAAAGCACTTACCCGTGACTTCAACCCTAGTGTGAGCGATGTCAAAGCCCTTCCAGACAAGTTTGAAGCCTATTTCACGGCTACGAATATGGACTATGTATCCCTCTACCGGGTGGACCTGCGTTCAGGAAAGATTACGCAAGTACCGACGACCGAAGAGGTAGTTCGTAGTTTTGCCGTGGACAATCGCGGGACGCTAGTCACCTATTCAGGGCAAAGCCTGCTCAATTCCGACCGCTATTACCAGATTCGCAACGGTCGTGAGCGTCTGACTTACAACCTTGCCAGCGACAAGATGGCAGACCTCCGGCTCGGCACGGCTCAAGATTGGAGTTTCACGATGCCCAATGGCGATGTAGTTCCAGGGCGTTTTTACCTCCCGCCCAACTTTGATACCAGCAAGAAGTACCCAATGATTGTCTACTACTACGGTGGCACTACGCCTACTGCGCGCACCTTTGAGGGAGCCTACTCGCTACCTATGTTCGCAGCTCAGGACTATGTAGTCCTTACCCTCAACCCTAGTGGTACCATTGGATGGGGGCAGGAATACGCCGCTCGCCATATCAATGCTTGGGGACAGCGTACTGCCGAAGAGATTATCGCTTCAGTCAAAGGCTTCTGCGCACAGCATCCCTACGTCAATCCGGATAAGATTGGTTGTATCGGGGCGAGCTATGGCGGCTTCATGACCATGTACCTACAGACCATTACCGATACTTTTGCTGCCGCAGTGAGTCATGCGGGGATCAGCAATATTGCCGCTTACTGGGGTGAAGGCACCTGGGGCATCGGCTACAGTACGGTAGCGAGCCACGGCAGCTATCCTTGGAACAACCCCGAAATGTATACCAAGCAAAGCCCTATCTTCAATGCCGATAAGATCAATACACCTCTCCTCCTGCTCCATGGCACCTCCGATGTCAATGTCCCAATCGGAGAGAGTGTACAGATGTACAATGCCCTCAAGATACTGGGTAAAGAGGTGGAGTTTATCAAAGTCTATGGTGAAGACCACGGTATCTACGACCCTGCAAAGCGACTTCGTTGGATGCAGACCACCATGGCGTGGTTCCAGCGTTGGCTCCACGATGACCCTACTTGGTGGAATACCCTCTATCCTCCAGTCAATCTGTGACCAAGACCCTATACTTGGATACCTGTCCCGTGGTCGTGACTTGGAGAGCGGTGAAGCACTTCACCTTACGCCTCTCCCACACCACGGGACAGGTGCATTTATCTGCTCCCCTCCGAGCCACCGAGGCACAAGTACTCAAAGTCATCGCTGCTAAAGCCAACTGGATTGCCAAGGTCTACGCCAAGGGACAAAAGGCAATAGCGGAGCACGAAGAGGTACTTGACCCAAGCCTCCAAACCTATCTTGAGGAAGAACTCCGACGCTTTATCCCCAAGTGGTCAGGGGTGCTCAAAGTGAAAGTCTCAGAAATACGGATTAAACAGGTACGGAGCTACTGGGGGAAGTGTTTCCCCCGCACTAGACGGGTTTACTTTGCTTTGCGCCTCGCCAAGTACCCACCCGAGGTGATTGAGTATATCGTGGTGCACGAACTCCTCCACTTCCACATCCACAATCATGGTGATTCTTTCCACCGAGCGATGGATCGTCTTCTCCCCGATTGGCGACTTAGAGATCAACAGCTAAAAAAGAGGTGAGCACTTTAGTGCCGCTCACCCTTCTCTTTTTTCGTATCCTAAGAGGAAATCTCCTCTATAGAGAAGAGGAAACTCCTCTATAGAGAAGAGCGAACTCCTCTATAGAGGAGTCGAAGCAGATCTATAGAGAAGAGAATGGGAACGGTGTTGATTGCTTAAATCAATTGTAGGTATTTACAATAAACGTCTGCAAACCCAAATAGGATTTGCAGACGTTTTCTTGTTATTTTCAACATCCCTGTGGGGTGGTAATACCGTTATTGATAGACAATTGATTGCAATTTTTTGTGACTACCTACATAAGAACAACCAATAGCTATGTAAGTGGGGAAAATGAATATATTTGTGATAGTAAAAGAAAAAACGCCAACCAATTGTCGAAAAATGGAGATACACTTTGAGTATAAACTGTTCGATTATATATACAATATGAAATAACTTTGCTATGAAACGATTGCTTTTCTTCGCTCTACTATTTTTGCTGTATTATCATCCTGCTACACACGCTCAAGTCGGATACCCAACAGAGATTGTAAGCAAAGGTTCTCCCACAATTGACTCCGTGTCAAGTATGACTAGTTACATCTTGAGAAGCGGTGACAAATTGTATGAGATTTACCTCTATCAATCTGGAAAAATCACTTTTATTGTAAAAGTAATAGGGAGCTCTCATATCCAAGGTAGTTACAACTCTCTATACATCAGATATTCAGGCAAGGAAACCTCACTAATATATCCAAACTTTGACAAACTTGATGAGCTTGTGGCTATTCAGAAGAAGATGTACCAATCTATCGCAAACACCCTCGATCCTGAGTATTATGACTTTCTGAGCAAAGCAAAGTTTAGATTCGATGGAGAAAAGCTCTTTGCTGCCTACACTCAAGAAGTAATCGGTGGCAGACTGAACATGGACTTTATCTTCCCCGAAGGGGAATCACTCCCTCAATTAGACACCTGCCCTG
>JAEWZH010000009.1 GCA_023395395.1 Bacteroidota bacterium
CGTAAAGGAGAAAACCGCTTCCGGTATTCCAAAATTTACGGATGTCCCTCGTACCAAGGTATAAGAAGCTCGCAATTCATTGGCGCGAATAGGCTTTTGTACGGAGCGTTCGTCTGAAAGTGCGGGAGGACGCCTCTATATTTTATATTCGACTCTTCTATATCGGAGATTTAGTCTCTCGCTATATCTCGGGGTCTAGGTAGAGCTGTAGCAGCTGTCGCCCTACCTCTTCTTGGGCAAAGTGGTGCACACTAGCGGCAATCGCCCATGGGTCACGAGAGTGCTGCAGCTCGCTCCACTCCACTACGGCATGTGCCATGGCATCAAGGTCAAAAGGAGCGATGAGTGCTCCATTTCCACTGTCAGGACGGATAATATCCGCCATCCCTCCGACCTCAAAAGCGACTGCAGGCGTACCGCATGCAATACCCTCCACGAGCGTAGTCACCAGCGATTCGAAGCGCGAGGTACAGAGGAGGAGGGTAGCTTCCTGGTAGAGGTTAATCAATTCGGACTGCCCCAGTCTGCCCAAGTGGGTCACTCGGATTGGGAATCCCTCGAGGACGCTCCGGTCTTTCACCTCTCCCACTATATAGAGGTGTGCCTCACGCTCGAAGTGCTCTGAGTGGCGGGTGGCACACGCCAACATCTCACGGCAAAGGTCTAACCCCTTCACCGGGTCATCCGCTCGAGCGGCGACGAAGAGGAGCTTGCGCTCATCCGACCGAGCTCTCTCTTTCGGCGTAAACTTCGAGAGGTCTAAAGGATTGGGCAATGTCGTAATAGGGCTTCTCCCAAATAGTTTAGAGCTCTGTGCAAGCGCAGAGACCGCTCTACTCACCCCTACAACATGTACTTTATCAAGGTGGAGCTTAGACTTCTGCTCAAACACCCTAAAGCTCCGATCCCGCAACTGTCGGCTACCTAAAAGCGGACAATTGCCGCAGTGTCCTTTATAGGCTTCGCAATAGGAGGTCTGTCCGTCTCTATCGATGATATAGGGGATATGACACCCTCCGGTAAGAGCCCATAGGTCGTGAAGCGTCCAGAAGAAACGCTTCCCCTCGAGACTAAGGAGCCGCTCGAGCCCTCGGATGGAGAGGAAGCCCTGCTGCACCCAATGGATATGGATGACCTCTGCCCACTCTACCCACGGATGGCGGGAAATGTCAATACCAAAACTAGCTGTGGAAATGCGGAATAAGCATGGTCTATTGTACCGAACGGCACGGAAGACATCCAATCGTTCGGCATAAAATGATGCCCGATGCCTGATACCAAAATCGGTTGCCCAAAGCACACGCACCTCTATTCCCGCCCGCTCGAGTGTCTCTTGGGCTCTGCGGACGGCTACTGCAGCTCCTCCCCCCTGGGGGTAGGTATTGAGGAGTAATACTTTCATCGTTCAATGATTTGGAAGCCAATCTCTCGAGCTGCTTCGGCAGACTCGCCAATCTCATCAGCCCAGAGGTGGTACTCGGATGGTTCGTAGGGATAGGGATGGGTGCGACGAAGTGTCTCAAACAGATGGCTCTTGTCACGGAAATTACGGTCAATCGCTCGGATGTCAAAGGCTTTTAGAATAGCCTCGTAGAGGGGATGAGGGCTGGTGAGGCTGAGCTTCGGAGTCCCCAATGCAGGAGGGAAGAGAAGCCCTCTTCGTTGGGTGGTAAGGCCGAAGTACGCCAATCCGTGATCGACACATACCCTTGCCCCATTGGCTTTGCCTTGAGCCGAAAAACCTGCGATGTGCGGGGTGGCAAGCCAAGTGGCATCTAGGAGCTCCAAAGAAGGGATTGGTTCGCCCTCCCAGCAGTCGATGATGGTGCGTTCGATGCGCCCTTCCCTCAGTCCTCTCAGTAGTGCTCGATTGTCTGTGACGGCACCACGGCAAGCATTCATCACTATCGGCTTCCTCTGTAGGCTATCGACAAAAGCATCGTCGAGGAGATGGACGGTCTTGTATTTCCCCTCTTTGATAAGCGGTGTGTGAAAAGCTATGATGTCGGCTTTTGCCGAAATTTCATAAAGGGGGACAAAATCGGCGTCGCCCTCTTGTGCTGCTCGTGGTGGGTCGTTGCGCAGCACACGCATCCCAAGTGCTCGAGCATTGCGCTCGATAAGACGCCCGACATTGCCGACCCCCACGATACCCAGGACTTTGTCGTGAAAATCGTAGTCTGTCTCGATAGCCAAAAGTGCCATCGCTGAGGCAAAATAAAGCGCCACAGCCTCGGCATTGCAGCCGGGTGCGGCGTACCAGATGATGCCCGCCTCTTGGCAGTAGGCAGTATCGATATGGTCAAATCCAATGGTGGCAGAGGTAATCAGCTGCACGCTAGAGCCCTCAAGGAGTGCCCTATTACACTTGGTGATACTGCGCACAATCAGCCAATCTGCCCCCTTGATGGTCTCCGGGCTAAACTCTGCTGACGGTAGGTAGGTCACCTCTCCCAAATCTTCCAGCACCCCCCTTACGTAAGGCACTGACGCCTCAGCCACAATCTTGACTCTCTTCATCGCTCTTAGCACTATCCCCTTCACTCGCAAAGATACCATTTATCCCCAACAAAAAAGTGGCTGCGGAGCTATTCACTCCGCAGCCACTCGGGATGACTTCGAGATGGTAGTATTACTTACTAAGCCACTCGTATGCGTTGGTAAACATGGTGAACCATGGAGTCACCTCGTCGTGCCTATCCTCCGGATAATAGCCACACTGCCAAGGGAAGATACTACGCTCCGGGTGAGGCATCATCGCTAGATGACGACCATCTGCGCTAGATAGCGCAGCGATGGCTGAGGGTGAACCATTGGGGTTGGCTGGATACGCATCGTAAGCGTACTGAGCAGCGATATGGTACTTCTCGATACCGTATGGCAGGTCAAAACGACCTTCTCCGTGCGCTACCCAACAACCGACGGTAGTACCGGCAAGCGAACTGAGGAATACGGAGTTATTCTTAGGAATGGTAAGGGACACAAAGCCGCTCTCAAACTTCCCTGAATCATTGTGCGCCATCTTGTGCTTAGCTTCGTGCTCCGGATAGAGCAGTTCGAGCTCTCCCATGAGCTGACAACCATTGCAGATACCGAGCGATAGGGTATCCTTGCGGGCGTAGAACCTATCGAGTGCTCGCTTGGCAGTTTCATTGTACTTGAAGCCTGCCGCCCAGCCTTTGGCACTCCCGAGGACATCAGAATGGGAGAAGCCACCACAGAAGACAATCATCTGCACCTCCTCGAGGGTCTCTCTGCCTGTCATAAGATCGGTCATGTGCACATCTTTGACATCGAAACCGGCGAGATAGAGTGCGTAAGCCATTTCACGCTCTCCATTGGTACCCTTGTCACGGATGATTGCGGCGGTGATACCGCTACGAACGCCCTCTTTTCGGGTTGGACGGAGGGTATTGATGCCAGAGGGCACGACAAATTGTAGTGGCTGCTTCCCTCGGTTGGCGCATCTGGCCTTAGCCGCTTCTGCCTTGGTCTGGAAAGGTTCCATAGCATCGGTAGCGACACTCCACTGACCGAGTAGCTCCTCCATGGTAAACCGGAGCGAAAGATCTGCACTCTGGATAGAGAGCATCGGGGTATCGGTGGTATTTGCCACCGCCTTGCAGTCGATGCCATGGCTAGCGAGGAAGTTTTCGAGTGCAGCACCATCAGTAGTAAATACCAATAGCCCGCTATTCTCGGCAAAGAGAGCGGTAGCAAGCTGAGCACCAGGAGCCTTGACCTCGAGACCACCTCTACCATTTGCCAGCATCATCTCTACTAGTGCGGTAATTACTCCTCCGGCACTGATGTCATGCACCGCAGTAATCAGCCCGTAAGACATCGCCTCTTGAAGCACACCAAATGCCTTTGCGAAGTAAGCGGGATCAGCAATATCCGGCACCTCTGCACCAATCTTTCCTAAGGTCTGATACAGAGCCGACCCACCCAGTCGGACTTTCATTCCGGAGAAATCGACCTGATAGATGGTACCCTTGCCGCACCAAGCCGGGGTTAATATCTTCTGCACATCCGATACTTCACCTGCTGCTGAGACAATCAGAGTGCCAGGAGAGAGTACTTTGCTTCCATCCGGATACTTTTGGGTCATAGATAAGGAGTCCTTACCTGTCGGAATATTGATTCCTAGAGCCTTGGCGAAGTCACTCGCAGCTTGTACGGCGGCGTAGAGGCGAGCATTCTCTCCATCGTTGCGACAAGGCCACATCCAATTGGCAGATAGCGATACACTCCTGAGTCCCTCTTTGAGAGGTGCTCCGATGATATTAGTAAGCGCCTCAGCCATCGCCACCCTACTACCCGCAGGAGCATCCGCCATCGCCACCTGTGGAGCGTGTCCAATGGTAGTAGCTATACCTGATCTCCCTTGATAGTCTAGAGCCATTGCTCCTAGGTCAGCAATCGGCAATTGATGCGGCCCTACGCATTGCTGGCGAGCCACCTTACCGGTCACCGAACGATCTACCTTGTTGGTCAGCCAATCTTTATTACCCACTGCCTCTAACGCAAGCACATGGCGGAGGTTCTCCGCAAACCTATCTGCACTCAGCAGCTCTTCCGAAGGATTGGAAAAGGTCTGCTTTAGCGTAGTATCTGTCATAATGGTCTTAGGAGCCGAACCGAATAGCTGGTTCAGTTGCATATCAAATGGCTTCTTCCCATCCGGCTGCTCAAACGTCAGCTCCATATCCCCTGTTGCTTCTCCTACGACGTAGAAAGGGGCTTTCTCTCGTTCGGCAATCTTCTGTAGCCCATCAATATCCCCCGGCTTTACGAGAAGCCCCATACGCTCTTGGCTCTCATTGGAGATAATCTCCTTTGCCGAAAGTGAAGGATCACCCACGGGGAGCTTGTCGATATACACTTTACCGCCTTGTGTCTCCACCAATTCGCTCAAGCAATTGAGGTGACCTCCTGCACCGTGGTCGTGTATAGATACAATCGGATTGATTTCTCCTTCCGCCATAGCACGTATCACATTGGCAACCCTCTTCTGCATCTCAGGGTTGGATCTCTGTACCGCATTGAGCTCGATGGCATCCTCATACTGTCCCGTATTGACCGAGGAGACGGCACCGCCACCCATACCGATACGGTAGTTGTCGCCTCCCATCACGATGATTTTATCCCCCGGCTCTGCTTCGCCCTTGAGGGCATCACGCTCTGTGGTATATCCGATACCTCCTGCGAGCATAATCACCTTATCGTAGCCCCATATCGCCTGCTCCTCTTGATGCTCAAAGGTGAGCACCGACCCCGTAATCAGTGGCTGACCAAACTTATTGCCAAAGTCGCTCGCTCCATTACTCGCTTTGGTCAGGAGCTCCTGAGGGGTCTGATAGAGCCAAGGACGAGCCGAAATCTTCTGCTCCCAAGGCTGATTATTCTCTCGAGCATAGGGTGTCATATATACCGCTGTACCGGCGAGAGGGAGGCTGGCCTTACCTCCTGCCAGACGGTCGCGAATCTCCCCTCCCGACCCTGTCGCGGCGCCATTGAATGGCTCTACCGTAGTGGGGAAGTTGTGGGTCTCGGCTTTAAGGGAGAGTACTGATTGCACCTTACGCACATGGAAAAAGTCCGGTTCAGCTGCGTTCTTGGGCGCAAATATTTCTACTTCGGGTCCCTTGTTAAAGGCTACATTATCCTTGTATGCCGATATCAGATTATTGGGGTGCTCTGCCGAGGTCTCCTTAATCATTTTGAAAAGTGAGCGCTCTTGCTCCACGCCATCGATGACGAAAGTCCCGCCAAATATCTTGTGTCGGCAGTGCTCGGAATTGACCTGAGAAAAACCAAATAGTTCGCTATCAGTGAGTGGACGCCCCAGTTCCCTTGCCACTTGCTCCAGGTACTCTATCTCCTCCTCGCTCAGTGCAAGCCCCTCGGTTTCATTATAGGTGCGAATATCCTGCACCGCCACGATTTGCTCCGGCTCATTGGCTCCCGAATCAAAGATATTCGGCATTAGCCCATTGTAACGCCTCAGAAGCATCTTGTCATACTGAGTGTCGCCCTCCACCGGCGTAAAGAATTCGATTCGATCGATCCCCAAGCGTCCTGCCACACCCATATTTTGGGTAATTTCCACTGCCGTGGTACTCCATGGAGTAATCAGTTCGGCTCTCGGCCCCACGTAGTTGCCCCCAAGATGAATGGGCTCCACCTGTACAGCTCCGCCAAAGAGCCACTGCAGTGCCTGCTCATCTGCACCCTCAATCGGATGGCTATGCCTCACGGCAAATACCTGTCTGTCACTCGCTTGGAAAAAGGTCACTCTCTTCATCTCACTCTCATAATATGCGTTAATCAATGCTCCCCTGATAGGACTACAAATTTACAAATATTTTACTATAAGAGCGTGCCCTCGCGCCATATTATAACGCAAGAAGCCAGCCTGAAATAGGCTGGCTTCCGTATCATAAATTCCAAACGCTCCGGAGGCTGGGCTAAGCGACTCTGAGGCTGCGCCCCACTTTCAATGTAGTCCGAGCGCTTATACGATTGAGTTTACACAGCTTTGATACCGTAGTCCCATATTTCTTGGCAATCTCTGCAAGCGTGTCACCGCTCTTGACTCGGTGCATCTTTACATTATCACCGCCACCACTGCTTGAGCGGGCGACCCGAGCCTTTCCGTTGCCACCGTTATAGTTCTTCTTCAACACCAGATACTCACTGGACTGTGGGATACCCGAATGGAAGTTGATCAACTTCTCCGGATTAAGAGCCTGCCCCAGATACCTGCACTCAAAGTGGAGATGCGGTCCCGTACTCCGACCTGTATTACCTGCCAGGGCAATGGGGTCTCCTGCACGCACCACCTGATTTTCCTTGGCGATGATACGAGAGTTGTGCGCATAGAGGGTCTCAAGACCATTGGTGTGGCGCACCACGATGTAGTGACCATAGCCTCTCCTGTCGAAATCCACCATACGAACCTTGCCGTCGAAGGTCGCCCTTATCGTATCGCCAACCCTTACCGAGATGTCGATACCGTAATGCATCCTGCGGAAGCGACGACGGTAACCAAAGGTACTCGTCACGCGCTTAAGTTCGTCCAACGGATATACAAACTGTGTGAGATCCACAGCAAAAGTGTCGGGGACATCGGCTCTGATACTTCCGATAAAGGGATTGACGGCATCCCCATGCCAAGACTCTACACCGTAGAGATCCACCGAGGGAAACTCTAAATCCTCCTCACTTATCACGTCGTACCCCATCTCCTTATTGAGCGATTTGGAGTAGTCCGAGATCTTCTTCTTGTCTAAAAAACCGTCGTTGTCTGCCAAGAGACTCGCTATTTCTGTGATGCTAACACCCTCTTTAGGTGGGGAGGGAGTGACCACTTTGGGACTTTTGTTCGAGGCTGGTTTGTCTTGCCTTGGTGGTACCTGAGAGTTGGCAAATCCTCCAAGTGCCAAGCAAGTGCATAACGCAACCACAATTCTAATTGCCATTACTTATAACTTTAAAATGTGTAAACCCATCTCTAAGATGAGGGATTAAAAGTGTAGTAAGACTGCTAGGATTTTATCCAAAGAGCGAGCCTCTCAAACGTTTGAGAAGTCCATTTCCACGGATAAAACACTTCAATCGGTTGCAATATACAAATTATTTCCGAGCCACAAAATTTTTTCGCAAGATTTATGAAGGTGATATATTTTGATTTCAGGGGCAACAATCGCTCACATGCGACGGATAAGCTTCAGATAGAGTCGTGAATTTTATGCCCTTGCTCAAGCCTTCATCTCCTCTATAGAGCGGATTGCTCTCCTCTATAGAGGAGTCGAGACAAATATATAGAGGAGAGCAATCCGTTCTATAGAGGAGATGAGGAGTTGATTAGTACTTCAGACTCTCTATTTTGAGTACCACTGCCTCGTCGATAAGACGTAGAAGATCTGTCTCTGTATCTGCTCGGAGCATCGAGATGCGGTGGTTCTTGAAGTCGGGGACACCCTTAAAGATGGGCGAGATGGCGAGGTGACGCCGGAAGTGCAGAATCCCTTTGACCTCGTTGTCGCACTTGACGATACTCTCATGGAGCAATCGCTTGAGCACTGCTACATACCACTCTATAGGATGTTTGGGGGCGGGGAGGCCATCGACCACCGCCCTCATTTCCTCAAATATCCATGGTTGTCCAATGGCACCTCGCCCCACCATTACAGCATCTACACCTGTATCTTCGAAGCGTTGCAAAGCCTCAGCGCCGGTGGTGACATCGCCATTTCCGATGATAGGGATGGTGATATTGGGGTTTTGCTTGACCCGAGCAATCGGGCTCCAATCCGCCTCTCCCTTGTACATCTGGGCACGTGTGCGTCCATGGATGGTGAGAGCGGCAGCACCTGCCTCTTGGATTTGCTCTGCCAGTTCCTCGATGATAATATTGTCGGCATCCCATCCGAGGCGGGTCTTGACCGTCACAGGAAGTGCTACCGCCTTGACGACTGCCCTAATAATATCGAGCATCAATGGGATATCACGAAGAAGACCTGCCCCGGCTCCCTTGCCGGCGACACGCTTTACGGGGCAGCCAAAGTTGATATCGATAAACTCCGGCTCCGCCTCCTCCGCCACTTTTGCCGCTTCACTCATCGTATAGGCATCCCGCCCATACAGCTGGATAGCCACAGGACGCTCCTCGTCTGCCACCACCATCTTGCGGAGCGTACTGGGGACAGAGCGAATAATCGCATCGGCATTGACAAACTCAGTCACCACGACACTGGCACCAAATTCACGAGCGATGAGACGAAACGATGCGTCCGTCACATCCTCCATTGGTGCCAAGAAGAGGGGGCGTCGTCCGAGGTCAATCTTGCCTATCTTCATGCGCTTTCCATTTTTGGTAATCAAGCGGATAGTGCTCTGCGACAAATTCGACTGCACGTTTCTGAGCGAGATCTATGTGAGGAGTGATGTTTTCTGCTCCCAAGAGATCCACTACACCGGCGGAGCGAAGGGTCTCGAGTACATTGGGCTGTACTCCTGAGAGAATCACCTGGGTATTGCTCTCTCGATGGAGCTCTATCATGGTCTTGAGGTTGTGGATGGCGGTGCTATCTACAAAGGGCACACGACGCATACGGATGATACGGGCATGAGGATTGTCGTTCATAGAGCGCATGGTCTCATCGAAGCGATTGGCGATACCGAAAAAGAAGGGGCCATCAATCTCATACACTTCGACACACTTGGGGAGGTGCAACTTGGGCTCCTCAGGGTGATTGTGCCGAGGATCGACGAGGTTAATCTCCGAAGCCTTGAGCACACGGCGAAGGAGGATGAGGATGGCGATAATCATACCGATACCGATAGCCACAGTGAGGTCGATGAGCACCGTGAGGAGAAAGGTGACGACCATCACGATGGCATCTCCCTTAGGCCCCTTAAAGATAGCGACAAAAGAGCGCCAGCCACTCATATTGTAGGAAACCACCACCAATACTCCTGCCAATACCGCCATAGGGATATGGCTGGTGAGGGGTGAGAGTACGAGCATGATGAGGAGCAATACCACGGCATGGATCATCCCTGCCACAGGGGTCTTTCCGCCACTGTTGATATTGGTCATGGTACGGGCAATAGCGCCGGTGACCGGAATTCCACCGAAGAATGGCACCACGAGGTTGGCAATCCCCTGCCCTACCAGTTCTTGATTGGAGTCGTGCCGTGCACCTATCACACCATCTGCTACAGAGGCGCTCAGGAGACTTTCTATAGCGCCGAGCATCGCTATCGTCACCGCAGAGGGGAAGAGGAGCTGCAGTCGCTCTATCGTGATTTCCGGGAATACGAGACTGGGCAATCCGGCTTCAATCGTAAAGCGATCTCCAATATTCTCCGGTCGTACCACGCCGATTGTGCCGAGCACTACGCTCACAATTGTCAATACCACAAGGGCGAGGAGCGAAGCAGGGATGTTCTTATTGACCCTCGGGGTCAAGACAATAATCAACACCGTAAGCACGCCAAATAGGAGTGCCAGCCAAGAGGTAGTCCCCATAGCTTCAAAATAAACCGACCACTTCCCGAGGAAATCTCCGGGAAGGTCGCTCACTTGTAGCCCGAAGAGGTCTTTAATCTGTGTGGTGAAGATGGTGATGGCGATACCTGCCGTAAATCCTACGATGATAGGATAGGGGACAAACTTAATCATCGTACCTAGGCGCAATAGCCCAAGTGCCATGAGCATAATCCCTGCCATGATGGTAGCAAGAGCCAGCCCATCGATACCGAACTTCTGGATGACACCATAGACGATGACGATAAAGGCGCCTGTAGGCCCTCCAATCTGTACTTTCGAGCCTCCGAAGAGCGAAACGATGAGCCCTCCGACAATGGCAGTAATCAATCCCTCCGTAGGCGATACCCCACTGGCGATACCAAAGGCTATAGCCAGTGGCAGTGCTACCACGCCTACGATAATACCTGCTGTGAGGTCTTTTAGAAATACCCCTTTGTTGTACCCCTTGATGTCCTTAAAGAACTGGGGCATCATACGTTCTTTCATTTGACAAATGAATTAAGTCGGTGGTAAGCGCACCTATAGGCACACCGACTACCGACTGCTAATTGTTAGACCACTATAGTATTACATGACCATTCCACCGCAGACGTTGATGGTCTGCCCTGTGATATAGGAAGCGGCATCTGAGGCTAGGAAAGCCACTACCTTTGCCACCTCTTTGGCCTCGCCGGGACGGCGAAGAGCGATAGACTTGCTCCACTCAGCTACGACCTTCTCATCAAGCACCTCCGTCATATCTGTCTTGATAAATCCGGGAGCTACGGCATTGGCTCTGATACCACGGCTACCAAGCTCTTTCGCAACCGACATCGTGAAGCCCAATAGCCCTGCTTTAGATGCAGAATAGTTGGCTTGCCCCGCATTACCCTGCACCCCTACGACAGAAGAGATGTTGATAATCGATCCTCCACGAGCTTTCATCATGGGCATTGCGACTGCTTGAGTGAGGTTGAAGGCACTCTTGAGATTGACCGTCAGCACTTCATCCCACTGATCCTCTGTCATACGTACCAGCAGAGTATCCTTAGTGATACCGGCATTATTAACGAGTATATCCACCTTGCCAAACTCTGCAATCACTTCCTCTACAAATGCCTTTGCAGCATTGTAGTCGGCGGCATCGGTAGCGTATGCCTTACCCCTGACGCCAAGAGCCGAAAGCTCAGCCTCCAGACTACGGGTATTATCGTTGATTGAGCGACCGGTGAAAGCAATATCAGCGCCCTGCGCTGCGAGCTCGAGTGCTATAGCACGCCCAATACCTCTGCTTCCCCCTGTGACAATCGCCACCTTACCACTTAGTATCTTCTCCATATTATCAATTTTATTTTTGTATTCCTTCCATCAACAAACTGCGCACCACTCGGTAGGTCTGCATCACCGCCTTTTCGTTTTTCCCCAATTGACCTCGGATAAATGGCACCTCCAGCCCCTTGAGACAGGCATGCAGTAGCATCGCAGTGGTCTTGACATCTACCCTCCTAAACGACCCATCTTTCATCCCCTCCAGCAATATCTTCTGAATCAATTGACGCTCCAGCACATCGAAGCGCATACGGGCGCGCTCGACAGTCCCTATGTCATTGAAAAACTCCGCTTGGAGGGTGCCATTGCGTTGGACCACCTCATTGACCGCCCTCTGTCGCTTGGCGATGAACAGCATCAACTTTGCCACGCCATTCATGGGCTGCTCGATAAAGGCCTTGAGCTCTTCATAAAGCACCTGCAATTCACCCTGAATCACCGCAAGGTAGACATCGCTCTTCGTCCCGAAGTAGTTGTAGAGCGTACGTCGACCCTTGCCTGCTGCCACCGCAATAGCATTCATCGTGGTGGCGTGATAGCCCTGCTCAGCAAACAGATCTCGAGCTACCTCTATAAATTGTAGTCTAGTCTTATCGATTGACACGGTAGAATATTAGTTTTTGTCTCTGATGAATATATTGATTGGCGTCCCCGAGAAGTCCCAATTGGCTCTGATTTGATTCTCCAAGAACCGCTTGTATGGCTCTTTTATCCACTGTGGCAGATTGCAGAAAAATACAAAGCTCGGCACCTGCACCTTGGGGAGCATCGTGATATATTTTATCTTGATGTACTTCCCCTTATTGGCTGGCGGTGGAGTCTTCTCTATGATAGGGAGCAAGACACTATTGAGCTTAGCCGTAGAGATGCGCTTCTTGCGCTTGTCAAATATCTCCCGTGCCATATCCAACACCTTGAGGATGCGTTGCTTCTCCGTAGCAGAGATAAAGAGTATCGGGAAGTCGGTGAATGGTGCAAGCCTATCCCTGATCGCATCGATATAGCCATTCATCACCTTCTGATCCTTGTGCTCAATCAGATCCCACTTATTGACGCAGACAATCAGCCCTTTCCTATTTTTCTGAATAATCGAGAAGATATTGAGATCCTGACCCTCGATGCCCTTGGTCGCATCGAGCATCAATACGCAGATATCGCTATGCTCTATCGCACGGATACTCCTCAGCACCGAGTAATACTCAAGGTCTTCATTGACCTTGCCACGCTTACGAATACCGGCGGTATCTACGAGACTAAACTCATGTCCGAACTTATTGTAATGGGTATAAATCGAATCTCTCGTCGTACCGGCAATATCCGTCACGATGTGTCGCTCCTCTCCTAGGAACGCATTAATCAACGACGACTTCCCGGCATTGGGCCTGCCCACGACGGCGATACGGGGGAACTCATGCTCCTCATCATCCTCATCGCTTTTGTCGGGAAGGAGCTCCACCAGCTTGTCCAGCAACTCGCCAGTCCCCGAGCCATTAATGGCTGAAATCGGCATAGGATCGCCCACCCCTAGTTTGTAGAACTCTGCTGCATAGACCTCCATATTAAAGTTGTCGGTCTTATTAGCGACAAGGATTACAGGTTTATTATTGCGTCTCAACAGCTGTGCTACCGACTCATCCAGATCACCCAGACCAGCTTGTACATCCACAAGGAATAGGATTAGGTCTGCCTCCTCCAGTGCTATCTCGACCTGCTTATTGATTTCTTCCTCAAATATATCATCGCTACTGTCTACCCATCCTCCGGTATCTACCACGGAAAAGGTGCGTCCATTCCACTCCGACTGTCCGTACTGCCTATCTCGGGTAGTACCGGGCTCGTCTGTCACAATCGCTGTACGACTGCGTGTCAGACGATTAAAGAGCGAAGACTTACCCACATTGGGTTGCCCTACTATTGCGACCAAACTATTCCTTGCCATATCCTATCTCAATCCTGCTTGTATCCAAAACTCCTCAGCATCCTTTCACTACTCCTCCAGTCTTTCTCAACCTTCACAAATAGCTCTAGGAATACCTTCTTATCAAAAAAGCGCTCAATATCCTGCCTCGCCATCATTCCAAGCTTCTTGATGGCAGCGCCCCTATTTCCAATCAGAATACCCTTCTGACTATCTCGCTCCACAAATATCGTGGCACCTATTCGTATCAAATCATCACCCTCCCTAAAGCTATCTACCACCACCTCTGTAGCATAAGGCACCTCCTTTTGGTAGTAGAGAAATATCTTCTCCCGGATAATCTCTGACACAAAAAATCGTGCAGGTCTATCGGTAAAAGCATCCTCCTCAAAGTAAGGGGGAGACTCGGGCAATAGCTCTTCCACCCTCTGTTGCACGTAAGCAATCCCGGCATTGTGCAATGCCGCCACAGGAATTACCTCGAGAGCATTGGGCAATAATTCCTTCCAAGTAGCCACCAACGCCTCTAGCTGCACAGCATCAGAAAGGTCTGCCTTATTGATGAGCACCATCACCGGAATCTCCAGCTTACGCACCTCTGCCAGAAAAGTCTCATGCTTATCGGGATTTTCTATCACATCCGTCACATAAAGCAGAATATCGGCATCCCCAAGAGCACTCTTAGAGAAGCCGAGCATCTGCTCCTGCATCTTGTAGGCAGGGTCTACCACGCCTGGAGTATCGCTATAGACAATCTGTAGCTCTGGGCGATTGACAATACCTATTATCCTATGCCTTGTGGTCTGCGCCTTATTGGTAATGATACTGATTTTATCACCCACCAACTTATTCATCAGCGTAGACTTCCCCACATTGGGGTTCCCCACGAGGTTTACAAATCCCGATTTATACATAAGCGTCTATCACTTCCCCTCATAACCCCATTTCAGCCAGACAGAGCCCCAAGTAAAGCCTGCACCGAAGGCAGTCAAAATCAAATTGTCTCCCTTCTTCAGTTTACCCTCCCACTCCCAAAGACATAGTGGAATGGTAGCCGAACTCGTATTGCCATACTTTTCGATATTGACCATCACTTTATCCATGCTTACTCCCATGCGCTTAGCAGTGGCATCGATGATTCTCATATTAGCTTGGTGTGGTACTACCCAGTCTATATCCTCAAAGGACAAACCATTGCGCTCCATCAGCTCTACCGAACAGTCACCCATCTGTACCACAGCAGACTTAAACACCTTCTGACCATCCTGATACACATAGTGCTGACCTGCCTCGACTGTCTCGATCGTCGCAGGGACAGCAGACCCTCCTGCACGCAGTATCAACGCCTCGCTACCACTATTGTCATTTCTCAGAATCGCATCCTGAATACCCAAGCCCTCTTCGCCCGGCTCTATCAGTACGCAGCCGGCACCATCTCCAAAGAGCGGCATAGTAGCCCTATCGTTGCGATTAACGATGGCAGACATCTTTTCTGCCGCTACCAGCAGTACCTTTTTGTACACCCCACTCACCACAAGACCTCGAGCAAGCTGCAATCCATAGATAAAGCCCGGGCAAGCAGCCTGAAAGTCAAAACAAGGGACTCCGTCAATACCACACTCCCGGGCAATAATCGAAGCCGTGCTTGGGAAGTGATAGTCAGGGGTATTGGAGGAGCATATCACCATATCTATCTCGCTCTTGTCGATATTGTGCCGAGACAGCATATCTTCAACCGCCTTGATGCCGAGGTAAGATGAACCGGAACCCTCCACTTTGAGCACTCTCCGCTCCTTGATACCTACACGAGTAGTGATCCACTCATCACTAGTATCCAAAAACTGAGCTATCTCATCATTTGTAAGCACATCTTCCGGTACGTATCCCCCCACCGCAGTGATGACTGCCGTCCTCTTTTTTGACTCCATATCTTTGTCTTATTTTAGCTTAGAAACTTCTCATTTCACAAAGTGAGCAATTGCAAAAACTCAATTGCAACGCCACAAAGGTACAAAAAAAATACACACTCTAGAAAGAGTGTGCAATTAATAAACCCTAATAACGGGAGTCTAAAGAATAGCAATTGAGAGCTATACTACACGCTCCTCTCCTTTTTCCTTTTGCAAATTTTCGCCAGTGCCACACGAGCTTTGGCATCGATTTCAGGAGTGAGATAGCGCTCCACCTGCTTCATCACAATACCGATCACGATGATATCATCACTAAACCCAAAGAGCGCAGGCAAAAAGTCGGGCAAGAAATCCATCGGAAAGATGAAATACCCCAATGCCCCGGTGATGTAGAGCTTCCCCTTGAGCGGCACCTCAGGGCTACGATAGATATAGTAGAGCTGTAGCAGTGGGAGCAATACCGTATCGCTCAGCATCCCAGCCACCCGCTGGAGCTTTTCCCTAAAAGAAAGCTCACTAAAGTGCTCCGTGTACTTGGAGAAATCCCTTGGCTTCATCTCCTTCAGCATGAGCCAAATCGCCATCCCTCTACCAATCAGTCCCTTCTTAGTCATCTCATTATCTTTTTCAAAACATAAGCACAATACATTCTCGACTGCAATAATACCAAAAATCAAGCACATAGCAGACCCCGCCTAGGACTATTCTAGACAAGGCAGAGTGGCATTAGCGATTTCTCCCAATGCCACTCTACTCATTCGCTTGTCACATGTGTCTCTAGGCTAAAGTCTCTTATATGGGTAGATATGATATTCACCGGATACAGAGCCAGTATGGAGCAGAGTATTATTCTCCTCAAATCGATACAACTGCTTCATCACTCCTCTACCTATCTTACAGCCATCGCCCATAGTCAGGGTGAAGATTACATTATCTTTTGTATAAAAGTATAACTTCGTTTCGTTCCCATTAGAAGAGATGATAAGACATTCTCCATTCTCTTTATACTCAATGGTGTGATCACCATAAAACTCCTGAGTATCGGTATTGAATGCTTGCCACTTACCAACTAGTAGAGGGTCCCTTTCTTGATTCATAAAATACTCTGGTGTCTCCTCTTTGCTATATCTATAGCATCCACTGAGTACAAGCATCAGCATGGAGAAAATAACGAGTAAAACTATCTTTGCTTTCATAATTAAAGACCATAAACATCCGCACGGATATAAATAGAACTATCTAAAAAAATATCACTAGGAGTCACAAGAGGTGAATACCAACTAGAAACATTGACATCGTATGCCTTTTTAGCACACCACCAAACAAGTGTAGTACATGTGAACCGCTTAGGTGCTATCCACTTTGCAATTGGATGCTCAATCCGTTTGATATATTCATGCCCTATGTACTTCTTTGCCCAGTCTGCCAATACGTATGGATTGGAAACAGGAGTAACCTCCTTATACAAACCACTCCTGAAACCTCTCCAACGCCAAACCCACTTCACCTTTTGGATACCCAATATATAGTGGGGGACATCCCAGTTTATCACTTTTTTCTCTCGCACTCCAACTTCCTCCCAGCACTCAATGGTAATATTATCAATTTCTTTCGTTGTAGGATATATCTTTTTATTAAGAATCCCTGCATGTCCTACCTTAAATCTTGGATTTCCAGGATTATATAAGATCCCTGACATATAATGCTTTGGCAAAGCAAGGATTACGTCCCCCCTTCTTGCTGTTGCTCGCCACTTAGCCAGAACTTTTGAGACATCTAGCCTAGGATAATCGCCGATAGTCCCACCAATACCTCTTAGTCCTGATTCGCTAGAACCCTCTCCATTTACTGCCTCTACTTCGGTGGCAATCTCAGCCGCCAATTCATTAAAGAATGCTTCCTGATCTATTCCATCCTCGTCAGACGATCTCAGATTGGCGGGAGCAATGACACCAACATCTTGTGACGGAATTTTATACCTAGTAATCAACTTTGATGTAGCCCTATTCTCTGCCTCCAAGATAGCCTTTAGTTCAGGATACTTATTGATCTTTTCACTAACCATCTTTGCCTCACTAGCGAGAAGGAGATCCACAAATACCCTCTTCTCATCTAGTGAAAGATTAAAGAAGTCGAGAGACTCATTGGTCTCCTCGTTTTCTATAATTAACGACTGAAGTTTCAAACTTATCGGATTTACTTGTGTCTCAATGTCACTGACATCGGACTCTTCGTCCAAGGTAGGAGCGATAGGGCGCTGAAACGCATCTGTCCCATACATAATAGCCTTGATATTGTTACAATATTCAAGAGCTACAGGGTCTACCGATTCAAGCTCCTCAAGAGCTCCTCTAAGTTCGATACCATCCTTCTTAGTGTCTAAGATTGATGGACTTTCAAGGGATTCAACGTCTCTTGTGTTCGTAGAGCATGACACACTCAGTAGCAATAGTGTGCAAGCTAATAAAACTGCACGCAGAAAAGAAATTGTCTTTCTGTTCATAGATAAAAACTTTATAGATTAAAAATGGTTCTGTTAAAGAACCGAAAACACGGTCGATGCAAACATACAAAAAAATCAATAAATCTACAACGATAGCGAAATAAAATACAATGGCATGTAAGAGATAGAGGGGCAAAAGGTAATCTATAGGGGGCGTTCGGATAATCTATAGAGGAGTCAAAATTATTTGTACAGAAAGATAAATTTATTCCTAGGAATAAATTTATCTCCTCTATAGACCGCAGGGAAGCCTGATATAGAGGAGAGAGAGACCATCAGGCGACGCCCAATCGCTGCTCAAGCACACGTCAGAAAAAAGCACCTATAGGCTTGCGCTAAAGCCCATAGGTGCCGTCGTCCCAAGTGAGATTGGGATTGATTGGATTGCCCTCTTACAATCTATCTTTTCTGCCTCCCCACATCACCTGATGAGGGACATAAATTCTTCTCGGGTCTTGAAGTTGTCAAACACTCCTGTAAAGTCTGAAGTGGTGGTAGTAGATCCCTCCTTCTGCACCCCTCGCATCTGCATGCACATGTGCTGGGCTTCGATGACGACCATCACCCCTAGGGGGTTCAGCGTATTCTGGATACACTCCTTGATCTGGGTGGTGAGGCGCTCTTGCACCTGAAGCCGTCGGGAGAGGATATTGACCACACGGGGGAGCTTGCTCAGCCCTGTGATATACTTATTGGGGATATAGGCGATGTGCGCTTTGCCAAAGAAAGGGAGCATGTGATGCTCGCACAGAGAGTAGAAGCCTATGTCCTTGACGATGACCATTTGCTTGTAATCTTCACGAAACTTGGCAGACTCTAGCACTGCGGCTGGGTCTTGGCTGTAGCCTTGGGTAAGGAAGCGCAAAGCCCGAGCGACTCGCTCTGGTGTCTTGAGCAGTCCCTCTCGAGTAGGGTCTTCGCCTATCAGGTCGATAATCGCCTTATTGTGCGCTGCGAGCTCTGTGATAAGTGCGCCCTCCTCTGCTTCGTTTATCTCTTCGCTAAAGTATGGATTATTGTGGTGTGACATGGTCTGTATTACTCATTGGGGACTTTGATCTGCGAGCGCACGATATACATCTCTCGAGAAAATGCGGGGAAGGCTTTCCTAAGCTCCTCTAGCGCTTGCTGCGCCTCTTCACGCTCGATAAAATTGCCGACCCTGAGACGCCAAAATGGCGCATCGTACTCTACCGTGGGCATCAGCTCTGGGTAAAGGGCATTGATCTGCCGCTCTCGAGACGAGGCGATACCTCGGCTACTGGAGAGATTACCGCTATACACCTGTATCTTGTACCCTCGTAGGATGGCGTAGCCTCCTACCACACGTGCATTGTCTAGGGGATTGGCTCTCTTGCCGATAAGCTCTTGGATGGCTGGGGACTGGGTAATCAGGATAATCCCAGCGCCTGGCTTATCTTGCTGAAGTGCGTCAAAGATATTCGGCTTGGTATCCTGCGCCATCGCTGCCGAATTACTGAGCAAAAGTAGGGCTAGTACTATCCAGCCAAGTGTCGTATTTATCCTTTTCATGCTGCAAAGATAATAAATAAGTTGTTTGAATGGTCAGTTTTGAGTAGCTTTGGGATAATAATGAGACAATTGATAGTAAGAAGATATGAAGTATTTGAAGATTTCGATGCCTCGTCCTACAGAGGAGTGGCTACAGGATATATTGGTTCAGAAGCTAGGTGATATAGGTTTTGACTCCTTTCATGAGGAGGGCGAAGAGCTCTTGTGCTACATCCCTAAGGAGCAGTTTGATGGGCAAGCACTGGCTGTGGTACTCGAGGAGGAGATACTCACAGAGCTATCCAAGGACTTTACGGTGACGGAGGAGGAGGATTTAAATTGGAATGAAGAGTGGGAGAAGCATTACTTTGAGCCTGTAGAGATAATCGAGGGCGAACTGGCGGTACGAGCTTCTTTTCACAAACCGGTAGAGGGCGTGAGGCATGAGATTATCATTGACCCCAAGATGGCCTTCGGCACGGGCAATCATGCGACCACTCAAGCGATGCTAACGCTCTTGAGTCAAATCAACCTCACAGGAGCCTCTGTCATCGATATGGGTTGCGGCAGTGGCATCCTTGGCATCTATGCGATGAAGCGCGGGGCAAGGAAGTGCGTGAGTGTGGATATTGATGAATGGAGTGTGGCTAATACCCAAGAAAATGCTAAGGTAAATGGAGTAGAACTAACGGTCATCCAAGGTGATGTTTCTGCTTTGAAGCAAATACCTAGGTCTGATATATTCCTTGCTAATATCAATCGGAATATTATCCTCGATGACCTCGAGCAGTATGTAAATCGCCTACATCCGTATGGGATTATGCTGCTGAGTGGTTTTCTCGTGGATGACCTACCTCTGATAATGGATGCTGTCACGAAGTACAATCTGACCGCAGCAGGGCATATCGAAATGCCCGGTGGCTGGCTGGCAGTGCGTGTGGTCAATCAAAACGCATGATACACTAATCCGCAAAAAGATGTTTAATTACCTTATATCTGCCCAACGAAATAATAATAATTGAGAATTATCTGCACAAATCCACGAAAAAAGGGCAATAAGATTTTTTCCGTTGAAAATAACTAGTAACTTTGTAGCGATTTTATCATTATAATAGTTATTGAAGATGAAAAAATTTAGTTTATTACTGGTCGCTGCTACTGCACTTCTTTTTGCAGCATGCGATAGCAAGGAGTCCAATAATTCTGAGGATCAGACAGCAGTTGCAACCGAGACTACTGAGGTAGTGACAGAAGCACCTAGCTATGTCGGCTCTTACGAAGGCACACTACCTTGCGCAGATTGCGAAGGCATCCTGACAAAGCTAACCATCCGTGAGGATACTACTTACGATCTTTCTTCCGAGTATCTAGGCAAGAAGGATGGCAAGTTTGAGGTGAGTGGAGTTTATGAGCTAAATGGTGATGTACTCACACTGATTACACCATCTTCTGGCGAAAAGACCTACTACAAGGTGCTTGAGGGCTCTGTAGCACTAGTGGACTCTACCGGTGTACTCAATACCGGGGAGCTTGCAAGTCAATATATCTTGACTAAGCTCGCAGAGTAAGAGAAACGACTCTTAGAAGCAAATAAACCAAGGGCTGTGGTGCTATCTACATACCACAGCCCTTGATTTATTCTCGGGTCGATAAGTCCCAAACAAAAAGATAGGCTACACCACCAATAAGTGATGTAGCCTATTTTGTTTTGGGCTAGCCCTGTACAGGATTAGCTTACTTTACCTCCTCAACTGCCTCAGTAACCTCAGTTGCCAAGCTGTCTACAGTCTGAACAGCAGTGTCTGCAGCCTCCTCAACGGTAGCAGCAGTCTCCTCAACTACAGTCTCGACAGCCTCAGTAGTCTGCTCCTCAGTAGACTTAGTATCACAAGATGTGAAAGCTAGAGCAGCGATAAGTGCAAAAGATGCGATAAATAACTTCTTCATACTTCAAATTCAATAAATGTTGTGATAAATAAAAAACTTACGTCTTCGTGAATAAATCAATTAGTCTTGTACTTCAGTCCCTCCAGAGCGCTAAGCTCTTTATTGGCTTTCACAATTTTATCTTTTAATCCCTCCTTGTAATCGGCATACTTCCTAGCGAGCGAGGCATCTGAAAGCGCCAACATCTGCACAGCCAGTAGTGCTGCATTGAGTGAGGCGTTGATACCTACGGTAGCTACCGGCACACCCGGAGGCATCTGTACTATTGCCAACAAGGCATCCATCCCCTCTAGTGTAGCTTTGATCGGGACTCCTATCACAGGCAGAGTGGTCATCGCTGCTATCACACCACATAGGTGGGCAGCCATACCAGCCGCTGCAATAATCACCTTAATCCCTCGCTCCTCTGCATGAGTAGCAAATGACTCTACCTCCTTAGGTGTCCTATGAGCTGATAGGGCGTGCACCTCGTAGGGCACCTCCATCTGCTCCAAAAGATCGATTGCCTTCTGCATCACCGGGAGGTCGCTTGTACTCCCCATGATAATGCTTACTAACGGCTGTAAAGCCATAGGCTTACTTCTGAATAAGAGCTTTGTACTCAGATGCGCTCAAGAACTCACCGAGGTCGCTACTATCGGCCAGCGTCACCTTTACAATCCAGCCCTTGCCATAAGGATCGCTATTGACCAGCTCAGGGGCATCCTGAAGCTCTTCATTTGCCTCATCTACGGTGATGGCAACCGGAGTGAGCAGATCTGAAACGGTCTTGACTGCTTCGATAGAACCAAATGGTTCGCCTGCACCAATCTCCTCTCCGATATTATCCTCTACATCCACATATACTATCTCACCCAGCTCGCTCTGAGCAAACTCAGTGATACCTACAGTAGCTTTGTCACCCTCAATCAGGAACCACTCATGATCCCTAGTGTACTTTAAGTTCTCTGGAAAAGTCATATTCTGTTTGATTTAGTATTCGCTATCTATAACTATTTCAAATTTGCCACAAAGCTACCAATCTTTTCTCAATCGTGCAATAGGGATACCCATACTATCCCTATATTTTGCAATTGTACGCCTAGCTACATCAAATCCATGAGATTTTAACCTATATTTCAGGGTTTCATCGGATAATGGATCTTGCTTATCCTCTTCTTCGATAAGTTTTTTGAGGAGTGCTTTTACCGAACGAGTGGTTACCTCTTCTCCATCGTCGCGCGTAATCCCTTCTGAAAAGAGGAGCTTGATAGGCAGCACCCCGAAATCGGTCTGCACATACTTGGTGCTGGTGACTCTCGATATGGTGCTGACATCATAGCCCACTTTGTCGGCGACATCTTGGAGAATCATTGGGCGGAGCAAGGCAATATCTCCTGTAAGGAAGTAGTCTCGCTGGAGCTCCACAATCGCCATCATCGTAGTAATCATGGTATTATTGCGCTGCTTGATCATCTCGACAAACCCCCTGGCATCAGAGAGTTTTTGTTTCACGAAGCGACGCACCTCTCGGTCTTCACCTGTCTTGGCCTCATCTCCCTCTGTGTATTCCTTGAGCTGCTCCTCAAACGCTCTACTGACCCTTACCTCGGGGATATCGCCACTATACAGAGTGACAATAAGCTCTCCATCCTGCTCCGTAACCTCAAAGTCGGGGACTACAGTCATCAAACTATCTTGCAACCTACTGGTGAAGTCAAGCCCGGGGGTAGGATTGAGATTGGTGATGATTTGGATGGCTTTGATTAATTCTTCCTCCTCTACCCCCACCTTTTCAGCCAGCTTTTGAAGCTGTTTCTTGGAGAGCTCTTCGAAATAGTCCTTGACGAGGGTCTTAGCCAATTGGACCTCTTTTGATGACTTCCGACGCTCAAGCTGAAGGAGCAAGCACTCGTCCAACGACCTCGCCCCTACCCCTGCCGGCTCCAGTCCCTGCACAACCTCCAGGATATACTCGAGCTGCTCCTCTGGCACATCTACGCCTTGATAAATAGCAAGATCATCAGAAATCCCCTGGAGCGACCGTCGTAAATAGCCATCTTCATCAAGGCTACCGACCAAAAACGAAGCAATCAACTGCTCTTCGCTATTGAGTGGTGTGAGAGGGAGCTGGCTATTGAGGACTTCTTGCAGACTTTGCTCTTCGGCATACGGAATATCTGTCGGAGACCTTTGCCCCTCGTAATACCTTTGCAGGGTAGTCTCCGGGACGTCGTCTATATCGGCATAGTCTCCCATCGATAGCTCTTCGGCAGACAGCCCATCCCCTGACTCTATGTCTTCATTTTCATGATGATCTTCCTCAGAAACCCCCTCTTCGAGAGCAGGATTTTCGATGAGTTCTTGCTTGATTCGTTCCGCAAGCTCGGCATGAGGGAGCATCACCATATTCATCACCTGTATTTGCCAGGTGGAGAGGTTTTGCGACAGCTTTTGCTTAAGTTGATTATTGCCTCTATCCGACATATATACAATGTATCAAATATCAGCGACGACCTGGGCGATTCGTTCTCCGATACCGATGGTGTATCCCTGAGAAATAAATACGACCCTATTAAATGTGTCGGCAATCACCACAAGAGGCTTGTCGATACGATTACCTAGCTCATTGTCAGTCATCACTGCCTGTTCGACACCTTGGGTATCCTTGCCCCAAACAGCTTGTGGCAGAAGCGCTTGCAGTTCGGGAGTTGGTTCATTGGCAAGTACAATCACAGGGAGAGGGAGCTTGCCATCCTTACCGACAATCGCTTTCATATCACGGAGGATATGGTCGGTAGGTTCGTGGTGTGCACGACCGATGATGAGCACATAGTAACCTCTTCCGGTAGTACTGATTATCGACTTCTCGGACTGTGTCGCTAAGTCGTAGTAGAGCGATTCGGCATTGAGACTCCCAATCACACTTACAGCCATATCGTCACGGTCAAAAACCAAAGGGGTCACCTCTCCGCAAGTTTGTTTACGGAAACCAAGTAGCACCGTACCGTCAGCCAAACGATTACCGGTGAGGAGGTAATTTTTGTCATAAAGCAGCGAAGAACCCGAAATCTCATTGTACGGAGTTTGCCAGTCAAAGCCGTAGGTGGTCAGCTGTCCCTCTTCATTAACGTAGCCGACGGTGAAATTGCTCTCATACTTCGGGGTTTTGAGATAGCCCTCGCTCTTATAGCTGAGATTGAGCAGACAGTCGGCGCTCAATTCCTCCTCGCCATCGCTAAGGAATGGCAGTATCTGTGATTTGCCCTGCTCATCCTTATATACAATCACACCATTGGCGGTGTCATACTTCGCAGAAATCCCTGCAGTGCGAAGCAATCGGACGGCAAGTACGGTCAAGCTCCGAGTGTCCCCCATTTTGTATGCCCAAGTCGATGCTGGGCTCAGTACGACCTTACTAGGATTATACCTGTCATCTATCTTGAATCCTTCCAAAGTGGTTGCTATAGCCCCTGCACGCTCAGAGATTGAGGACTTATCCCACGCTACAGACGCCTTAATCTCCTCAATAGCAGCAACTAATTGTGGCTCCACAGGGTAGAGATGCTCAAGCAACACTCTAGGACAAATGAGGTCAGCATCACGCCATTGCTCTGGTGTCAGGCTCCGAGCAAGTGCATCTTTGAGCACCTGGATATTGACATCATGCAGGTCTTTCTCTACAAGAGAGGAGAGGAGGAGTACTGCCTCAGTCGATTTATTCTGGCTACCGGCAAAGCGGAGGAAGTCTCCAATCTCCTTGTGGTAGCCACGAGTATTGGGATATAACTGTATCAGCTTAGTACGTATATCGCCTGTGAGCTTTAGCTCGTCAGCAAGAGACTTGGCAGTCTCTTCGGTAGGGAAGGTCTCTGTATAAGCGGTGCGCACGGCATTATTCTCTGCCATGCGAGCATTATTAGCCGCCTCCATCTCCTCAGTAATCCCCTTGTCTGGGATTTGCTCTACAGGAGGAGTGAGGCGCAAATGTTGCTCGACTGGGAGGCTCTCCCATGCACCAAGCGTAAGCTCTAAAGTACTGCCCCCTTCCCTATTGGAGAGTTGCCCCATCGCCATCTCCTCCGGACTACGACCGGCCACCACTACAATATCGCCATAGCCGAGCTTCACGGATGCCTCACCCAGTCGGTTGGTAATCCTTGTGACAGCAGGGTACAGCTCAGAGTAATTGTAAATCCTAAAAGTAACTTTTACGCCCTCGACAGGTTTGCCATTCGCGTCCACGACCTTCACCATCGCCGGAGCAGTAGGGATATAATTTTCGGAAACATTGAGCTCGGTCATACTCTTATCTGCACCCAGCCACTCCTCCTTGCCATTGTACGGGCCAAAGGCTCTCGTATGCAGAAGCATCGCACGGAGCACCGGAGCGTCAAACCAAGCATTGTCCAGCACAGGAGCCGGTTCGCTAGCCCCCATATAGTGCCAAGTGCCATCTACCCAAGCCTCCACCCAAGCATGATTGTCATCGGTGTGTGCCCACCTCGGCGTATACACTTGCCGAGCAGGGATACCTACGGTACGAAGCACAGTGGCAAAGAAAGTACTCTGCTCACCACACCTTCCAAGCGCATTTCTAAGGGTAGCCAATGGCGAAGAGGTGCGCCCATCACTCGGAGCATAGGTAATGTGCTGGTGCGCCCAATGATTGAGCTCCAACACCGCTTGCTCCATCGTCATATCCTTGACTAAGTCTCTCAGCTCCTCGTAGTACTCTACACGGAAGTTGTCGAGAATCTCATTATTGATCCTCAATGGAAGCACAAACGCCCGCCACTGCTCCAAAGGCACATCCTTGCCCCATGGCAATTCTTCTCTAGCCTTGAGCGCAATGCGAATATTTTCGAGGTGAAAATCAGTAGAATGATCTACAATATCAGGGGTATAAGAATAAGCATAGATCCACTTCATCGCAGCCGACTCATTTGCGCTAAGAGAATCGCCAAAAGTAGGAGCAGGAATCCCTAGGTAGTCTATCTTCTCCTGAAGTGCCTTCTCAGCACTACGCACCACATCGCTAGGGAATAGCACTTCGACTTGTTGTTTTCCACTGCAGGCAGAAATGAGAAGTGCCGTAACAAACACAAAAAGAACCTTTATACGCATCATACTATACCTACTACTTAATATTCGACTGCCCAAATCTACACATTTTTTGGGATAGTAATAGGCACTAATCGATTACCTTGAATCCGGCACTTGTGATCGGAATGTGCCCCTGCTTGTTTTTTGAAAATCAGAAAGCTACAAATGGAAGAAAGGGAAACACTACCCGAATGGCTGTATCGGATTGCATGCATCTGTATGCTTTCCTTTTCGATGAAAGCAGAGGGAAAAGCCTAAAAAGACAGGGAGGAAGATTCTCTCTAACAGAGCCACTTCATACCATTTCGACGCCAAAAGTATCCACTTAACAGAAATGGGGTAAATAGTATATGTCGGTTCGTTATTTTCGCATCGAAACAGGATTTTTCCCCTCGGAAGAAATTCGGGGGACAGAGAGAAATGGCAGGGATTCCCTTCTGAAAACAGATAGGTTTTACTTATACATTTGCCTGCGACTTCCTGCTGTTTCCCTTGATTTCATCAGGTCTGGCAACAAGGATTTCGACTGCATACATTTGCATCAAAAGACAAAAACAGAGTAACAAAAACAGCATCCCAATATGAGATTTACCGCCATCGACTCCTCCGCTTGGGAGGAACTGAAAAAGAGCATCGAAGAACTCGCTCTTTGCATGAGAGAACATTTCGGCACGAAGCCCGAACTTCCCGACCTGTTCCACAACGGGGACGTGTGCCGAATACTCAACATCAGCAAACGAACGCTCCAGCACTATCGGGACACTTCCGTGCTGCCCTTTATCCAAATCGGGCATAAATGCTATTACATACGTGAGGATGTGGAAGCACTCCTCGAAAAGTCAAACCGAAAGATACAATGACTATGGAACACGAAATCGTAAACAAAGAAACGCCCGAGATGAAAGAACTCATTTCGAACATCAGAGAAGTAAGTAAACGTATTCGGGAAATTGCCCAAACGCACCGTCCGCTCTTCGGGGGAGAAATCTACCTCACGGGGCGAGAGGTCTGCGAACACCTTTTCGTTAGTCCTCGCACTTTGCAGGACTATCGGGACAAGGGCATTGTCCCCTACACCCAAATCGCAGGGAAAATACTCTACCGACTCTCAGACATAAACCGATTACTGCAAGAGAACTATCACTTAGCTCTATAGGGTATAGCGCAAAGATAAAAGGATATTTCCCGGAATTCTCCGATACAGTGTAGAGGATTGATATGAAGGTGTAAGAGTGTTCCTTATCCAATCGTTATTCTTCAAATGAAAAATGTTTTCTCCCGATAACTGCAAATCAAACTTCTTCCAACAATATCTTATTTTGAAATCCAAATCAAAGAAATTGTGAGAAGTAAGATTCTCTCGTATTCTCGATGCTTTACCTGTTACAGAGATGTGCAACTTATCGATATTGGAAAACAATGATAACCAGCCTCCAAATTCCTCTTTCCAAGCACTCATATCGCTTTGGATGAATTTCTGGTTCAATCTATCATAATTAATCTCAACCTCAAAGTTGATGGGGACTTTTCGGTAACGAGACTGAAGAGCAATTCGTCCTATAATGCCGTGTACCTGCAACTTATCCAACAAGTCATTCCTCTTAAGGTAGAGCGAGGTATTCGCATAGGAGAGGGTGGACTTTAAGTCTATTGATGAGGAACCAAGTCCTTTGGTTACACTGATATTGGTATGGAAATCATCCCGTTTCCCTCCATTTTCATAATAATTCTCGGTCAACAGTCCTTTATTTTTAGTTACAGACAATGCCTCATCTCGAGCAGACTCATAACGTAAGAAAGCAAAGAAAAAAAGTCTACGGAACAAACTTACATAGTGATACTGCGCATCTGCCTTCAGTTTTCGAGCAAAGGGTTGAGTCATTTGTGAAGGTAATCTAAACCCTCTATAATCACTAATCCACATCGCTCTCGAATACGATGCTGCGGAAGATGGTGCTATAGCATAAGAAGAAGATAATGTTAGGCTATGTCGAGAAGAGAAATGAAACCCAACAGTTCCTCGGGGTTCTATGGCTTTAATTGTCGAACGTGTCACTTGTATGGGAGATTGCGATAGACCATATGATGCAAAATATACCCCGCCATCATATTGAAAGAATCCCTCATTTTTGAAGATGGAAACATATCCTTTGAATGCATTTAGTAGGGAAGTTTCCCCTACTTTCAATGGTGGATTCAAATTCAAGTAATATTCATCCTGTTCCTTCTGTTTTTTGTATGAAAATTCAGCTTTTAAGAATGTATTTTCGGCAATTGGATAACTTCCCCCTACATATGTATAGATTTGGGTGTATGCATCTGCTCTTTCCGAATGATTGAGATGCAAATAGTCATTTGAACTCTGTTTTATACTTTCGAAAGGCAATAGCCATTGATTGGCTTGAATCTTTTGTGCTTTTCTATTTCGACTGAATTCAAACGTTCCTCCCAAGAACAGAAGCCCTTTTCCAACTATCTGTTTTGCTTCAATATCCTGCCGAATGGAAAAATCCCTATTTGTCAAATCCTCACGAGCAGACAACAACTTCTCTCCAAAATGGTTGATATATTTATCGACGGACTTATGCGTATAGAGGTCTCCTTGTGTCTTTGTCAATAGAGAAAACGAAGAAGAAGGAATCCAACGATGGGCAATACGCTGGGAAAAGAACCGATTCTCATTCTTGAAATCAAACTGTGATGAATTGGAGAAGCTGTTTTCCAAAAGGGTATATCTTTCCTCACTGAAAGAATTTCCAGCAGAAATTCCGTGGTTGTATAGGGTGGATGAGGTCAATCTGTATTGCTTGGTTGGTTGCCAAGTGATGCCAATATTGGCAAGTTGTCCTGCCCTCTGATTTTCGTTGTCTGGTGGTAGTATTAAACGTTGTTCTCCTGAAGATAATGCCACTTCTTTTATTTCTCCTCCGAAGGAATTGATATCTAATGTATTCGTAATAAAGTCAGCTGCGGAGATAAAAGACTCTCCTGTATTATTAGCTCCCAGTGTTGTACTTATGGAAAGTTTGGGCAATAAGGATATGATAGAAGCCTTGGTATTGTATTTATTTTGCCAACCTCCGCCTCCTTCTCCCCAGCCATTTATCTTGACTTTACTTTTAGACTTCAGATTCAAAGCTTGCTGTTTTACTCCTCGATGACTGTTTGCAATGTCTCCATCGTCATAGTTGTCAATTAGTTCTACCTGCTCGGCAAAGTCTGCGGAGAGGGTATTCATAGTTACTCCTGAAGATGACGATAGAATGTCCTCGCCATTAACTAATACTTTTCCGATGGCTTTTCCTTGGTAAGAAACATTCCCTGATTTATCCAGCTCCATTCCCGGCATTTTGCGAATTACATCTCCAAGACTGCGGTCACTACCCGTAGCGAAATTTCTGCTATTGAAAACCAGTGTATCGCCTTTTGCAAAGACATCAGGCGTTTTACCTATTACAACGACTTCATCTAAATTTTTGAGAGAAGGAGACAAGTGTATTTTTAAGGGCTTCTGTGTTGAGGATAGAGATATTTTCTTTCTGTAAGAAGAATACCCCATACATCGAATGTGAATCCAACGAATGTCGGGTTGTGAGGAAAGTTTGTCTATGATAAAGTGTCCCCCGTCATCAGTTATGGCATAAGACAATCCCTTGCGAGATAGACTGTCGGAAGATATAACAACACTTGCATAAGATATAGGGACATTTTTTTCATCAGAAACAATCCCTTGTATTGCCACTGTTTGAGCGTGTAATAAACACTTCCCGAACAATAGCAACACAAGGAAAAGTCCTCGAAGGATTCGAAAGACTGAAAGGTTTCTCATAGGCGGATTATCTGAACTCCACTTTCATTGCCACCCAATTCCCTTTTGTGTCTTTCATATATTTCCTCTCTAAGTTTATCAAACTGCTCCTTCTCCATTTTCTTTCCGATAGATGGGGGAGTAATCCCTTTTATGTCCTGAACGTACTCCAACTTTTGTATTTCGTATTGTACACTCCCCATTTCTAATGCAAAAATAAGTCCGGGAAGCCCTTGATAGTACTCAGATGGACCAATGGGAATAGGCATTTCACTACAAAACCAAGCTGTAATTACCTCGCCATCATCGGAGAGGCAAGTCGCTTTAGTACACAACTTTCCCGCAATCTCCATCTCCTCATCAGTGATACTCCATTCTATGGTATTCAGCGGAGAATGCACCAAGAAATGCTCATCAAGAATGACTTCAGAAGAAACTTTTTCCCTCTTTTTTAGATCTATATAGAAACCTCGTTCTCCAGAAACGATAAAACGCCCGTCCCTTACAGTAGCAGATGAAGTAAATCCACACTTTCCCTCTTGGTAACAGAGTACAAACGAAGTCTTTTTGCTGAGTTCTTTGAGAACGTTCTCCTGAGTTTGTTTATCCTCTATACCATAAACACTCTTGGGTATCGTATATCCTTGAGTATAAGTTGCTACCAATGTTTTAGTGCGTTCTTGAGCTATTCCCAAAAGTCCTGTTGTCATAAAGAAGAAGACTGTCAATATAGCTTTTTTCATAACAGATAAAAAATAAACTCAAAGCCTCTATGGTGAAAACATATGTTTATCCAGGATAGAGGCTTTGAACCAGAGTTACATATCAAAGAGCCATCGTTATTTTTTCTCTACAACAATTACGACAATCTCTATTTTCTTTCCTATAACCACGTTACCTTTGTCATCTACAATGACAACATCAACTTCTTTGACTATAACGACAACTTGCTTGTCCTGTGCAACCTGCGTTTCCGAAGCGTTTACCACGTTTTCAGAAGGTATGACAAGACTTTCAACAGTCGTTGCTCCTGCTTTGGGAGCAAAACACATAGCCGCAATTACCACGACAAATAAAGTAAGAAATTTTTTCATAACCTTGTTGTTTTTTAAGTGTAACATTTTTATTTCAGAAAGACACTCACTATCCTTCTTTCGTCTTGAAAGGTATAAATAATGATAGGAATATGCAAGTGTTTCGGAGAAAAACCAACACAAAATCATAAATTATTGTGATGAATTTTGTTGTTTTATAATATTGAATACCTATTTTTAGCGACATCTTATCAACTTATCCATATCCCTTGCAATCTTTTGGTCAGTGATTTGAGCGTAGATTTGCGTGCTGGAGATGGAGGCGTGTCCCATCATCTTGGCAATGCTCTCTATTGGAATGCCTGCTTCCAAAGTCAGCGTGCCGAAACTGTGGCGACCAACGTGGTAGCCCAGCGGAGTACGAATGCCACACGCCAAGCCTACGGCTTTGAGATGGATAAGTAGTTTACCCTTGCTCATCGTATCGGGAAATATCTTGTAATCTCCTTTGCTCTTCTCTTTCGTGTAAAGTGAAAGTATCTGCTCCGCAATCGGATGCAGAGGTATCAGACTCTCGACTTCTGTCTTTTGGCGCGCCTTGCGGATATACCGCTTCCCCTCGTTGTTCGTTTCGATTTGCGAAACTCTTAGGCTCTGCAAGTCGGCAAATGCCAAACCCGTAAAGACGGAGAAAAGAAACATCCTTCGGCTTAGTTCCGCCCCTTCATCCTGCAACGGGAATGCCAAGAGCTTTG
>JAEWZH010000017.1 GCA_023395395.1 Bacteroidota bacterium
CACCTGCTCCTAAGCGATGGTTTTGCAAAGATACAAACGATTTCTCATTTGACCAAATCCCCAAGAAGAAATCTTCAAGAAAATCCCGAAAACCACCTTAAGGCACCCCTAGCGGCAGCCGGACAGATTCTATCAAGAACCCCCGTTTTTCGGTTGCGGATGCAAAGGTACAAACAATATTTCATTTGACCAAATACCCAGCAAACTTTTTCTCAAGCGGCGACCCGGACAACGCTCCTCTGAGCCCCTAGGCAACACCTTTCCCTCTTTTGCGAGTGCAAAGATAGAAACTTTTTTCAACAAAACAAAATATCCCAAACAAATTCCCATAACAAAACAACACAACCAGCTCAAAACCAATCGAAAATTCTTTCTCAAAAAAATCAATTTCTAAGCCCCTCAGAGGTCACTTTCATAGATATCCCTTCTAAGCAGTTCAAGACAAAACTCAAAAATCACATATATATCACGAATCTCGTCGATCTATAGAGGAGATTTCTTCGCTCTATAGAGGAGATTTCTTCACTCTCATAGAGAAAAAAGTGCAAATTATTGTACAAGCAACATATCATAGAATCTCAGAATGGGACACATAGCACCCATATATTAGAGAGAATATCTAACCGGAGATCTGTCATTTCCTTGGGGATTAAAGGAGAAATAGTTACATTTGTTAGCGGATAAAACAAATGAAAGCATACAGCACACACATATATAATATATAGAGCATCGGAGATGGCTGAACTTATTTTATCAGAAAACGATCTAACGCAGTTGGCGGTGAAAGGAATTTCTCGACAGCAACTTGAGGGGCAGATAAGGAGATTTGCTCTAGGCTATCCATTCCTCAACATTGTGAAAGCAGCAGAAGAGGGAGATGGCATCCACAAGCTTGAGGGAGAAAGTCTCGAAAATGCTCTCAAATTGTGGGAAAAGATACTCCAGTCTAGAGACATCGTGGTGAGCCGTTTTGTCCCTGCGAGTGGTGCTGCATCTAGGATGTTTAAGGATCTCTTTACTTTTCTCAATACGGGTGAGATGAAAGAGTCGGTTCGGCAGGTACTGGATCATATTGAGGAGTTTGCCTTTTTTGATAGCCTTAATAGATCTTGTATGCTTGGGGAAGGAGGCAAAGGTTGTCTCAAACTCATCCAGTCTGGGGAGGAGCGCACTGTGGTGGAGTATCTCCTTGGACGCAAGGGGCTCAATTACGGCTATCTTCCTAAGGGACTCCTCTTATTTCACAAATACTCTGATGGTAGCCGAACCCCCATCGAAGAGCAACTGGCAGAGGCATCTAAGTATGCCCGAAATGCGGATGGTACAGTGAAAGTCCATTTCACCCTAAGCCCAGAGCACATCGAACCATTCAATACCCTAATACACAGACGAAAATCGGAACTAGAAGAACGTTATTCGGCACTCTTTGAGGTTACCTACAGTGTTCAGAAGAGTGATACTGACACCATTGCCGTGGACTTGGAAAATAATCCTATTCGAGATGCTGCTGGCAAGCTCATCTTCCGTCCTGGTGGCCATGGTGCTCTTATCCACAATCTTAATGAAATCAATAGCGACATCATCTTTATCAAGAATATTGACAATGTAGTCCCACAGCCCCTGTGGTGCGATACGCTGATTTACAAAAAGGCATTGGGCGGATTTCTTGTGGAGCTTCGCAATCAGGTATACAAGTATATGGCTCAGCTTGGGGAGGACAAGAAGGTCAGCAACAGCCTTATTGCGGATATACGCTCATTTCTCAAGGCTCAATTTTGTATCGATACGACTTCAATCGATGATTTTTCAAACGAGGAGCAATCAAGCTACCTCCGTCGTTTGCTCAATCGACCAATCAGAGTCTGTGGTATGGTACGCAATACCGGCGAGCCAGGCGGTGGCCCATACATCGTGAAGAATGAAAATGGTATCACCAGTCTACAGATACTTGAGAGCACCCAAATCAATCAGGCAGACCCTACAGACAAGGAGATATTTGACCATAGCACATACTTCAATCCTGTAGATTTAGTATTGTGTGTCAAGGACTATAGGGGAAATAAGTTTGACCTCACCTCATTTGTTGATCAAGAGACAGGATTTATCAGCTATAAAAGCCAAGAAGGGCGGGAGCTCAAAGCGCTTGAACTCCCAGGGCTTTGGAATGGAGCGATGAGTAATTGGCTCACTGCATTTATGGCAGTCCCTGCCACGACATTTAACCCCGTAAAGACTGTGAATGATTTACTGCGTCGTTCACACTCGCTAAAATAAAAATCCATCAATAAGAAGTTATAAGAAATATTACACATGAAAGAAGAGATTAAAAACAGACTTCAAGCTCTTAGGGACGCTATGAGGCAAGAGCATATTGACGCATACATCATCCCTAGCTCAGATCACCACCTCAGTGAGTACACCCCTGATTGTTGGAAAGATAGGGAGTGGATTAGTGGCTTCAACGGATCAGCCGGAACGGCGGTGGTCGCACTTGATGAAGCAGGGCTTTGGACTGATAGTCGCTATTTCCTCCAAGGTGCTGAGCAATTAGAAGGTACCACCATCATCCTCCGAAAAGATGGACTTGCTGAGACTCCGAGTATTTCGGACTATCTCCGCAAGAAAGGTGGAATAAAGCGTGTGGGATTTTTTGAGAAGTCTATGAGTACACGCGAAGCTCTTGCTTATAAGAAGGCGCTGGAAACAGCCGGGATTGAGGTGGTCACTGACAAAGATTTGGTGGCAATAGCTCGTAAGGATGCTCCAAAAATCCCTCGCAATCCTTTCTTCGTGATGCCACTAGAGTATGCCGGTGAACGCACTGTAGATAAAGTAAAGCGAGTAAGAGAGGCTTTAGCCAACAAGGGAGCCAATACTGTCATCGTCAATATGCTATGTGAACTAGCTTGGCTCTTTAATATCCGCAGCAACGACGTGGCGTACAACCCTGTCGGGATTGGCTACGGACTAATCACTAAAGACAGTGTGAACATCTATGCTTTTGCTGAGAAACTTCCTATGGAAACTCAGAAGCATCTGGAGGAGAATGGTGTAACCATCAAGCCTTACGAAGCTATCTATGCTGATGTCGCCACACTGCCACAAGACACAGTGCTTTCATTCGATCCTCAGCGCAATAATTACGCTTTTTACCGTGCTATCCCTAGCGGGATTACGGTTGTCGAGCAGCTAAGCCCTATTACGCTCCTCAAGGCTGTAAAAAATGAGACTGAGTACAGGGGTTATGTCGATGTGATGAGGCGTGATGGAGCAGCACTGACCCGCTTCTTCATTTGGCTTGAGGGGGCTCTAGCGAATGGTGAAAGACCTACCGAGTATGAGATCGGTGTCAAGCTCTCTAGTTTCAGAGCGGTGGATAAGAATTATGTCAATGATAGTTTTGCCACCATTGCCGGCTTTAAGGGACATGGTGCTATCGTGCACTACAGCGCCACCCCAGAAAGTAGTTACAAGCTGGAGCCCAATGGGATGTTTCTACTCGACTCTGGTGGTCAGTACTTCGACGGCACTACAGATATCACCCGTACCGTATCTCTAGGAGGGAAACCTTCTGAGGAGGAAAAGGGTGACTACACTCGCGTCCTTAAAGGGCATATCCAACTGGCTATGGCGATTTACCCTGAAGGCACGCGTGGCTCCCAGCTCGACATCCTGGCACGCAAAGCGCTTTGGGATAACAGCCAAAATTACGGGCACGGCACTGGGCATGGGATTGGCTACTTCCTCAACGTACATGAGGGACCACAAAGCATCCGTATGGACGAAAATCCTACTGTACTGCAAGTGGGCATGGTCACCTCTAATGAGCCTGGTATCTACATTGCAGGAAAATATGGTATTCGTATTGAGAACCTAGTCCGTACTATCCCCTACTCCGAGACCGACTTTGGGAAGTTCCTTACCTTTGAGACCCTCACTCTCTGTTACCTAGACAATAATCTTGTGGAGGTATCACTGCTGACTGATAAGGAACTCAATTGGTACAACGACTACCAAGCACGTGTGTATAGGGAAGTATCGCCACTTCTCTCCATAGAGGAGGCTGCTTGGCTTAAGGAGAAGACAGCACCACTAAGTAAATAAATAAATCAAAGAGGTGAGCCGTAAAGATTTTACGGCTCACCTCCTTCAATATTATGGCAATTATACAGACTGTAAGGGGTTTTACCCCAAAGATTGGGGAAAATGTATTCCTCGCGGCAAATGCTGTGGTAGTGGGTGACGTGGAGATCGGTGATGGGAGCAGCGTGTGGTTTGGCGCTGTAGTCCGTGGCGATGTCAATAGCATTCGCATTGGCAAGAATGTCAATGTACAGGACGGTGCAGTGCTACACACTCTGTACCAAAAATCTGTGACCATACTTGAGGATAACGTATCTATTGGACACAACGCCATCATCCACGGAGCAAAGGTGGAGGAAGGCGCTCTTATAGGTATGGGCGCAATTGTGATGGATCACGCTGTAGTAGGCAGAGGTGCTCTTGTCGCAGCTGGAGCAGTAGTCCTGAGTAATACTGTGATAGAGCCAGGTGCTCTCTATGCGGGGACTCCTGCTAAGTTTGTGAAGATGCTTGACCCTGAACAACAACAAACCATCAACAAGCGTATCTCAGACAACTACCAGATGTACGCTTCGTGGTTTCCCGGGCAAGAAGACTAAGTGTTAAAACATATTAGGCAGAGAAGTGTATCCTCTCATATACGATTGTTTCTTTATACTATTTGTGCTACTTCTAATTCCTACGTTTTTTGGGGATATATACGTGGCAGATAACACTGGCTATCACTATCGGGAGTGTACTTGCTGATTTGGTTGGCGGTACAACTCGGAAAACACTAACAAGATTAAATAATTTGAATCATGGAAAAGACCTATAAAACAAATGGGATGTACTTAGTGGTGTCCTGACGGCAGCACTACTCGCTCTCTCTTTATATATTATATACGAGGCAAGTACAAGTCAATCCATGGGCGTTTTTTTCTAAATCCCTAGTAATTACTTTTTTAGTCTGATACCTATTGTATTCTGGATTTACCAACCCTATAAAACAACGACCGACGGAAGTCAGGTGATTATTCACAGAGTTGTAGGCAAGGAAACCTTTACAATTGATAGATACGAAGTTCAAGTATGCCCTGAAACTGACTTTCCCTCTGGAGTCAGGCTCTTCGCTTCAAGTGGATTCTTTGGGTATGTGGGCAAGTGGCGTGGTAAGATAGGAACACTGCCTCGCACCAACTACGACTCATACGTCACCAGCTCTAGCGAAGATATGATTCACCTCAAGTCCATAGATGGTCATAGAAGAGTGCTCCTCAATGCCCCTCGAGAGTGGTTTGCCATCGAAGTATGACATATCTCTTGCTGTGGCCGACTCTTGCCTCATTTTCCCGACAACAAATCTCACTATAAAATAGATTTGGTGAAGTGAAAGATTTACGTTACCTTTGTAGTACGAGGAAGGGTAGCGACCCTTTGGGATGAGTAAAATCTAGTGCGTCGAGCAAATGCGAAACTCATCAAAATATTACAATTCCGAGATCCTTGGCTGATGTGATGACTGGCCTCAACTACTTTAGGGTAGTGTGTCGCAAGGCACCGGTGGATTTCAAAGCATTAGCCATCCTCAAATCCTTAATTTCGGAGTTTTCACAATTTCCTTGGCGCACTTTTCATAGTGGTCAGTAGCTTAGCTGTATTAGCTCGGCTACTGACCATTTCTTTTATGACTATACTTAAAATAATGCTTATCTTTGTGCTATGAATGAGCAGAATAAAGAGTGGCAGAGCCGAACAAAGTTACTTATTGGAGATGATGTACTACAAAGGCTTGCCAGTAGCCACGTGTTGCTGATAGGTCTTGGTGGAGTTGGAGGCTATACAGCTGAAGTATTAGCGAGATCAGGAGTGGGTAGGCTCACTATCGTGGATGGAGATGTGGTCAATAGGACGAATATTAATAGGCAATTGATTGCACTTCATAGCACGATTGGACAGAGAAAAGCTAAACTATGGGGTGAGAGGATCAAAGACATCAATCCGGATATACAATTGGAAGTACGAGAACAGTTTATCCGTGACGAGGATACATTTGAGCTCCTTGATGCTGCTCCCTATGACTTCGTGGTGGATGCCATCGATACGCTAAGCCCTAAGGTTCACTTAATTAAAGCATTGGTGGAGCGAGACATGCCCTTTGTGAGCGTGATGGGGACAGGAGCGAAGTTTGACCCAAGAGAGATAAAGATTGGACGAATGGATAGAGCAAAGAACTGTCCATTAGCTCGGATGATTCGGAAACGTCTTAGAAAACTACAAGTGCCTCTGAAGTTTAAGGTAATCTATTCTGAGGAGCTTCCAAATGAGGAGGCAATCATTTTGACAGAGGGAGAGCAGAATAAAAAGTCAATGACTGGGACAATTGCACATAACCCTGCTGTCGCTGGATGCTATGCTGCCTATGTCACACTTGACCACTTAATACACATATAATAATATGGAGCGAAAGAAATTAATCGAGGTCAATGATGTCCACAAGAGCTTCGGATCACTAGAAATCCTTAAAGGGATTACGATGGAAGTATACGAGGGGGAAATTGTAGCAATTGTAGGGGCTAGTGGCGCTGGAAAGACTACGTTACTACAGATATTAGGCACTCTTGATGGTCTCGATAAGGGATGTGTAACAATCGGTGGAATAGAGGTTCATCACCTAAAGGAAGAGCAGCAATCTGACTTTCGCAATCAGAAGATGGGTTTCGTGTTTCAATCCCACCAGCTACTTCCAGAATTTACCGCTGAGGAAAATGTCGCAATACCTGCCATGATTGGAGGAAAAGGGAAGAAAGAGGCGTTGGCTTCGGCTAGAGATCTTCTACGACAACTAGGTATGGGCGAAAGGCTGATTCATAAGCCTGCCCAGTTGAGTGGAGGAGAGAAACAGAGAGTAGCGGTGGCAAGAGCTCTTATCAATAGCCCACTTCTGATACTTGCAGACGAACCTACAGGTGCGCTGGATAGCGATAATCGAAAAGATTTACACAAGATATTTAAACAACTCAATGAGGAGAGAGGGCAGACTTTCTTGATTGTCTCACACGACCCAGAGATATCTCAGGTGGCTCACAGGACTATTCGTCTAGAGGATGGAATCATAAAGGAGTGACATAATGAAAGAAATGACAAAAGGTGATCGAAAGGTATTGATAACATTGTTGATTCTCGTCCTAGGTCTAATGGGGTACATGGGAATGAGCGGCGCAAAGTCCGATATCATTTCCGAAGCACTTCCGACAGAAACTTTGGATACAATTGCGACTGTAGCTCATCAGGAATTACCAATAGCGACAGTGGATACGCTGCCAATCCGTACCGAACGATACCCCGGACCTCCTCCGCGAATACATCATCAAGAAAAGCTGACTACAGGAGCAACCATCGACTTGAATAGCGCTGATACCCTACTCCTAATGAGAGTACCCGGCATTGGAATTTCTTTTGCTCGAAGAATCTATAAGTATAGAGAAATACTCGGCGGATACTACGTAGTCGAGCAGCTACAAGAGGTCTATGGCATGGATCGTGAGCGCTATGATAAGATTGCTCCTTTTATGAGAATCGAAACAGAAGTACGACCGCTCTCTATAACCAGAGACAGCATCCCTCCACACCCCTATCTCCAGTGGAAGCATGTCCGAGCAATCGAAGATATCTACCGGAGTGGTAAGGACTTAAATTGGCATACCTTAATGGAAAGTGGTAAATTTTCACACGACGATTCGCTACGACTTGCCCCCTATTTGAGATTTCAATAGGCGCATAAATTGAATACGATAGGCGAGACAAAAGAAATAAGGAATAAAGTACCTAAAAGAGGTATTACTTGTCTAAAAAAATGGTAAGTTTGCGGGGAATAATCCAATATCAAATTTCGCAATGAAATATATGGCTAACGTAATCAAAATTAAGAAAGGGCTGGACATCAACCTTGCGGGCAAGGCGCCTAAGGTCGAGGTACAGGTGGGGGAAGTCCATTCTTATGGTGTGGTACCTGACTTTTTTCCTGGCTTTGTCCCTAGGCTTGAGGTGCAGGTCGGTGACCGTGTCCAAGCTGGGTCAGCACTGATGTACCATAAGGACTGCCCTAAACTGAAGCTAACTGCACCCGTAAGTGGTGAGATAGTCGATGTAAAGCGTGGTGCGAAGCGCAAAATCCTATATATGGAGATAAAGCCTGATACCACTGTAGAGTATAAACACTTCGATGTAAATGGAATTGCCCAGAAAAGCAATGAAGAAGTGATGATGCTACTCGGAGAGAGCGGGTTCTTATCTCTTTTCCGCAATCGTCCTTATGATAGGATCATCGATCCTAATGTCACCCCAAGGGATATATATGTCACAGCTTATCAGAGTGCCCCTCTAGAAGGAGATGCTCTTGAACTAATAAGTGATGACAAGAAGTACCTCCAAAGTGCTATCGACCTACTTAGTCGCCTCACAATCGGTAGGGTGTATGTTAGCACAAAGATCGGAAGCAGTCTAAGCCTGACGAATTGTGATATTTATGAAGTAGATGGACCACACCCAGCAGGTAATGCGAGTGTAATCATCAACAAGACTCGCCCAATAAATAAGGGTGAGAATGTATGGGTAATAGGTATTACAGAGCTAGCACTACTCGGGCGGTTCCTTGCGACAGGCAAAGTAGACATGAGACGTAAGGTAGTATTTGCAGGCTCTCGAATGGAGAGTGCTGGCTATGCTGAGGTCATCCTTGGTGCTGATATTATGCAGCTTTGTGGTTCTAAAATCGACAAGAATCATGGTAATGTCCGCCTGATCGACGGCAATGTACTCACCGGTTCTCAAGTGACTGAGGACAAACACCACCTCAATCCTTTCCACAGCCTCATCACCGCCATCCCTGAGGGGGATGATGTCCATGAGATGTTTGGTTGGGCTTCATTAAGTCTTAAGAGGTATAGCGCTAATCGTACATACCCAAGTGCACTCCTTGGGAAGGGAAGGACTTACGATATTGATGCTCGACTCAAAGGTGGCGCAAGAGCTATCATAGTGAGCAACGAATATGACAAGGTGTTTCCGATGGACGTATTTCCAGAGCAATTAGTCAAAGCTACTATCGCTTTTGACATTGACAAGATGGAGGCTCTGGGAATATACGAAGTGGCTCCAGAAGACTTTGCACTATGCGAGTTTGTGGATACTTCGAAGCTGGAACTTCAGTACATCGTGCGCAAAGGATTGGATCAATTGTTCAAGGAATTGAACTAATCTAGGGTTAGAATATTCACGATTAAAAAGATAAAGTACTTTGAACGGTTTAAGAAAATATCTGGACAAGATCAAGCCAAACTTTGAGAAGGGTGGCAAGATGTCTGCATTGTGGTCTACATTTGACGGGTTTGAGAGCTTCCTCTTCGTGCCCAATACGACCAGCAAGCGTGGAGTACACATCCACGATGCCAATGACTCTAAGCGGACAATGATCGTAGTGATAATGGCTTTAATCCCTGCGCTCCTATTCGGGATGTACAATGTAGGGTATCAGCATTATCTTGTAACGGGTCAAGAAGTAGGGTTTTGGACTACTTTCTTCTATGGTTTCCTGTCTGTACTTCCACAGATAGTAGTAAGTTACCTAGTGGGTCTGGGCATCGAGTTTGCGATAGCGCAGGTCAAGAAAGAAGAGATCGCTGAGGGCTTTCTAGTATCAGGAATCCTTATCCCGATGGTAGTCCCAGTAGAGACTCCTCTATGGCAGATTGCGGTAGCTACCGCATTTGCCGTAATATTTGCGAAAGAGGTATTCGGTGGTACTGGATACAATGTATTCAACGTAGCATTAGTTACTCGTGCCTTCCTATTTTTCTCATACCCAGCTCAGATGTCGGGAGACTCTGTGTTTATCCGCACAGGAAAGACGTTTGGATTGGGGGGCGAGGCAGCGACAATAGATGCCTACTCTGGTGCAACACCTCTAGGTCAGGCAGGGTTAGCGGGGAACCAGATGCCTGAGCTCACTAACGCTATTGGTCAGCCAATTAGCACTATGGACTATTTCCTCGGGCTTATCCCTGGTTCTATTGGAGAGACTTCTACCCTCGCCATCTTACTAGGGGCTCTTCTACTTATCGCTACGGGGGTTGCAAGTTGGAAGATAATGGTATCTGTCCTTGGAGGCGGTTTTATCACTGCCCTCATGTTCAATGCTATTGGCGGAAACGGTGTGATGTTACTTCCTGCTCTCGATCACCTACTTCTTGGTGGTTTTGCTTTCGGAGCTGTATTTATGGCGACGGATCCAGTTACCGCATCTCGTACCGAGAAAGGGAAATGGATATATGGTGCTCTTATCGGGTTCTTTGCAGTAACCATCCGCGCTCTCAATCCAGGTTATCCAGAGGGTATGATGCTCGCAATTCTGCTGATGAACGCATTTGCACCACTTATCGATTACTATGTGGTAGATGCCAATATCCGTAAGCGTATGAACCGAGCGAAGGCATCGATAGCGGTAGAGAATAAGTAATGTATAACTAATCCATGTACAATTAAGACGATGAAAAAAAATAGTAATACATACGTCATTCTCTACTCATCCGTGATGGTGATTCTTGTGGCAGTAGGGTTAGCACTAACCTCTCAAGCGTTAAAGGATAGGCAGTCTCGCAATGTGGATCTTGACACTATGCGTCAGATCCTACGCTCACTCAGTATGGATGTAGATCCGACACTCGACACTTCTGAAGCTCTCTACAGCGACCTCATCAAGGAAGCGTATTTGGTGGATGCCACCGGAAATATCGTGGCTGGAAGTGAAGGTAATAGCACAACTGACCCTGCTTTCTTAGCAGCTCTAGATTTAGCTAAGCTAAGCACCATGGAAGGGTACCCAGTATTCGTCGCTGAGATAGATGGGCAGAAGAAGTACATTCTAGGCATGTACGGAGCAGGGCTTTGGGGACCTATATGGGGATACATCGCACTTAATGAGGATGCAAATACCGTGTATGGCGTCAATCTCGACCACGCCAGTGAGACCCCTGGTCTAGGAGCAGATATCGCACTTCCAAAATTTCGAGAGAGATTTGAGGGAAAAGAGATTTATAAAAATGGCATGCTCAAGAGTATCGCTGTGGTGAAGCCTAACGCTGTAGTTGAAGACATGGATCGAGTAGATGGCATCTCAGGAGGCACACTTACATCTAATGGGGTCAATAATATGCTTCTTGATGCCTTCAAGCGCTACCAACCTTATCTTGATAATCTGAGAAAGTAATATCACATATGGCACTATTTGATAAGAAGAACAGGGCTGCTTTTATTGAGCCCTTGAGCAAGAATAACCCTGTGCTCGTACAGGTACTAGGTATCTGTTCGGCACTTGCTGTTACGAGCAAGCTAGAGCCAGCTATCGTGATGGCACTTTCAGTAACAATCGTAGTCGCAATTGCCAATGTAGTAATTGCATTACTCCGCAAAACAATCCCTAATAACATCCGTGTGATTGTTCAATTGGTAGTTGTAGCTACTCTAGTTACAATCGTGAGCCAAGTCCTTCAGGCATTTGCTTTCGACCTCAATAAGCAACTTTCCGTATATATCGGACTGATTATCACCAACTGTATCTTGATGGGGCGCCTTGAGGCATTTGCTATGACCAATAAGCCATGGTCATCATTCCTTGACGGCGCTGGTAATGGTCTAGGTTATGGTCTGATCCTAGTCATTGTCGGTTTTTTCCGAGAGTTACTCGGATCAGGTACGCTACTGGGTTACCAAGTAGTTCCAGATAGCTTCTACGAAGCTGGATATGTAAATAACGGGCTTGCGATTCTTCCCCCCATGGCGCTTATCATCACAGCTGTGATAGTATGGATTCATCGTTCTAAGAACCCTGAGCTACAGGAGAAGAATTAATAGGTAAGTGAAATCAATCAAACGAAAGGACAGTATTTAATTTTATGGAATATCTAAGTCTATTTGTCAAGTCCATTTTTGTGGACAATATGATCTTCGCTTACTTCCTAGGTATGTGTTCATATCTAGCAATATCGAAGAATGTAAAGACCTCTGTCGGTCTTGGTATCGCAGTCGTAGTAGTCCAAGTACTTACCCTACCGCTCAACTATCTCCTCTGGACAAAAGTCCTACAAGAGGGAGCTCTAGCTTGGACAGGGGTAGAAGCTCTTGCGGGTCTCGACCTTAGCTACCTCAGTCTCCTTATTTTCATCGCTGTCATTGCAGCCTTTGTGCAAATGCTGGAAATGGCTATCGAGAAATTCAGTCCCGCACTTTACAATTCGCTCGGAATCTTCCTTCCTCTTATTGCCGTTAATTGTGCGATCCTCGGTGGTTCGCTATTTATGCAGCAAAAAGTAGGAGGCGATATTACCAACTTTGGGCACGCTCTCTCATACGCAGCTGGCTCGGGATTTGGTTGGATGCTAGCGATTGTAGGTCTTGCCGCTATTCGTGAGAAGATGATTTACAACGACGTACCAAAACCTCTAAGAGGATTTGGCATGGCTCTTATCATCACTGCTCTTATGGGCATTGCCTTCCAGTGTTTCTCTGGTCTTAGCATCTAAGGAGTGTAGACAAAAATTGAAATCTATAAAAAGATGAATATAATGACATTATTAGCAATATCTCCGGCTATATGGGGTAGCACACTAGTATTTCTGCTACTAATACTCTTCTTGGTATTATTGCTACTTCTAGCTCAGAAGAAACTAGTCGCATCTGGCAATGTTACCATCACTGTCAATGAAGACAATAAGATAGAGGTACCACAGGGTAGCTCTCTACTTACTACCCTCCAAAATAAAGGCGTGTATCTATCAAGTGCTTGTGGTGGACAGGGGACTTGTGGTCAATGCCGTTGCCGTGTTGTAGAGGGAGGAGGTGAAATTCTAAGTACTGAAACACCACACTTCTCTCGCCGTGAAATCAACGACAAGTATCGTCTTTCCTGCCAAGTAAAAGTAAAAGAAGATCTAAAGATAGCGGTACCGGAAGAAGTTTTTGGCGTTAAAGAGTGGGAGTGCGAAGTCATCTCCAATCGCAATGTCGCTTCTTTTATCAAGGAGTTTGTAGTGAAGCTTCCTGAGGGTGAGCATATGGACTTCAAAGCTGGATCTTACGCTCAAATCAAGATTCCCAAGTACGAGATTAAGTATTCAGACATGATTGTCGAAGAGCCATTTAAGGCGGAGTGGGACAAGTTTAAGCTATGGGATCTTGTTGGTAAGAATACCGAAGAAACCATCCGTGCCTACTCTATGGCAAATTATCCGGCAGAGGGTAATATTATCACCCTCAATGTCCGTATCGCTACTCCACCATTTGATCCTAAAGTCGGTGGTTGGATGAAAGTAAATCCTGGTATTGCATCTACCTATATCTTCAGTCTAAAGCCTGGCGACAAGGTGAGGATGTCAGGTCCTTATGGAGAGTTCCACATCCAAGATACTGATGCCGAAATGCTTTACATCGGTGGTGGTGCAGGTATGGCTCCACTTCGTGCTCAGATATTACACCTCTTCAACACACTCAAGACGGGTCGCAAGGTATCCTACTGGTACGGAGCTCGCTCCAAAGTGGAGATATTTTACGAGGAAGACTTCCGAAAGCTCGAAGAGCAGTTCCCCAACTTCAAATTCAATATTGCTCTTTCTGCTGCATTACCTGAAGATAATTGGACAGGCTACACCGGCTTTATCCATCAGGTGATTTATGATGAATACCTCAAGAATCATCCAGCTCCTGAAGATATTGAGTACTATATGTGTGGTCCTGGCCCTATGGCTGCTTCAGCGCTCAAGATGCTCGATGACCTTGGCGTTGCTCGTGAGAGTATCTACTTTGATGACTTTGGTTAATTCACCTTTTGGTGAATACTTCTATAGCCCTGCCGGCGATTGCTGGTGGGGCTTTTTTCTTTATGGTCTTTATCGGGTTGCATGATAAAAGCGAAGCTATCCACTGAATACAGTGGATAGCTTCGACTCAAATAATTTATGAATAAAACGGTATTTACATATCCAGTAACTCGTAAATCTCGCTAAGCTCAGACTTAAACTGATGGTCAGTGTCTAAGAGATTTTCTATTGCCCTCTCGGCATAAATCACAGTAGAGTGATCACGCCCCCCTACTTCAGCTCCAATGGCGGCAAGTGATACATCGGTAAGCTTCTTGGACAGGTACATCACTACTTGGCGTGCCTGCACGATTTCGCGCTTACGCTTTCTGCCGAGAATATCCGACTTGTCCAAGTTATAATAACTACCAACAGCCTCTAGTATTTCAGGGACACTCAGTTTGCGCTCCTCTACCCCTACAGTCTGCGATAGCACCCTCTCAGCCAGCTCCATCGACAGCTCCTCATTACAATAAATCGCATTTGCCATCAGCGAAGTAAGCGCTCCCTCCAGATCACGCACATTATCCTTGGCGTGCTTCACGATAAAATTAAACACATCCTCAGGGATATTCAACCCCGCTTCATCTACCTTAGATTTGAGGATTTCCCTCCTCAGATGCGCATCAGGACGTTCAATCTCCACCGTTAATCCCCATTTCAGACGCGTATAGAGTCGCTCTTCCATTCCTTTAAGGTCAGCCGGGCACCTATCAGAAGTGATGATGATTTGTTTCCCAAGCATCTTTAGATGATTGAATATCTGGAAAAAGGCGTTCTGAGTGCTCTTTGCCTCTGCAAACTCCTGAATATCATCGATAAGAAGCAAATCAATGTTCTGATAGTAATTATAAAAGAGTTCAGGTTGCTTGGCAGTAATCGTTGCTTCCACAAATTGTCGTTTAAACGTCTGGGCAGGCACATAGACAGCCTTATAGCCAGAGCGTCTTGCCACCAATTCATTGCCAATAGCATGCATCAGGTGTGTCTTACCCACACCGGAAGCGCCATATATAAATAGAGGATTGAAAGCAGTCTCCCCCGGCTTCTCTACAATACTCAGTGCCGCAGTATAAGCCAAACGATTGCAAATACTTTGGTAAAAGTTGCCGAACACCATACGAACATCGAGGTGCGTCACAAAACTTTCCTCTACTGCCACATCTGCCTCTGCTCTCTTTGGAGTTGTCTTAGGAGAATAGGTAGGGAAGCTATAGGTAAGATTGATACCCTCTCCAAAAGCTTTCTCCAAAGCATACTTGAAGAGCTCAAAGTAGTCCTCTTCCAGTTTAAAACAATAGTCCTGCGACGGCACACGGACAACCAACTGATTGTCCTGCATACTTACAGGCACCAACGGCTTAAACCATATATCAAACTCTCTATTATTAGAGAGGTGAGTATTCACTTCATTAAGAAAAATACCCCACGAACTACTCAGAGAATCACTCATTGAACTATCAACTTCTACTCCTCCACATGACTAAACAACCAATTCCTCATCCACCCATGAACTTCGCCCATCACTTCTTAACTAACACGGTTTTTCCAAACAAGTGATACGCATCTTATTAGGCACTAAAAGAGAGGATGGTGGGCATCACTCTCTCTTAACAACTGCAAAGATTATCAATATATTTGAGATAAAAAAACCTCGTTTTGAAGCCCACTACCACTACCTCCTATACAGCAATTACTTAGGACGTAACTAACTAGTAATGAGTTAATAAAATAGATTTGGAGAAGTAAATATTTGGCTTGTAAGTGCTTTAGGTAAATATCCAACAAACGTTAAATTTTAATCCCTCTATTTTATCGTACTGCGATCATATAAACCATATCTCTTCTCCTCAAAAAGAGCTGGTCTCCCCCACAAACCATAAATACCTCATCCATAAACCTTCTCTGTATCAGCATTCCCCGATATCTATAGACAGAATGACCATTTAATATATATCAATCTAAACAATTAGTATATATTAATTTCACGAATTAGTATATATTAAACTTGAAATTAGTATATATTAAATGGTCATACCTGATATAGAAACAGGGCAAACGCACACCAACTAAGGTTTATGGTTTATACCTATCGCGGAGATTTATTCAGTCTCGCCAAAAAAGGTCACATGGCAACCCCCATTTTGTGACGGGACATTCAACTGTCAAATGCCATAAAAAGTTTGGTCAAACATTGGCATAATTTAGCTATATTTGCAGACTGAAGTGCCTACCCTCCACTGGAGTGTGGTTGGATTAGGCACTGCTTTGGGTTTGAAATAAATAGACAAACAATAAATAATTACGACTTACAGATGCAAAACAAAGGTTTAGTGAAGTGGACTGCCATTATCCTTGCCATTGTTTGTGGTTATTACCTCTCATTTTCATTGGTGTCGGGGTACTACCAGAACAAGGCAAAGGAGTATGCGCAGGGCGATGTGAATAAAGAGATTCGTTATCTCGATTCACTCTCTATGCAGAAGGTGTGGTTGGGCAGTACACTCCAAGAAGTACGCGAGAAAGAGTTGGGGCTTGGTCTCGACCTTAAGGGTGGTATGACAGTGATTTTGGAGCTCAATGCTGCAGATGTGTTGGAGACCCTCTCAGGCAATAGCCAAGATCCTACATTTAGAGCAGCACTCGAGTCAGCTATTGCACAGCAAGAGCGCAGTCAAAAAGACTTCATAACGCTCTTTGTGGACGAATTTCACGCTAAAGACCCTGGGGCTCGCCTATCAGCTGTTTTTGGCACGCTTGCCTTGAAGGATAAGATTACCACAAGTAGCAGCGATGCCGATGTAGAAGATGTACTACGTTCGGAGCTAGCTACAGCGATTGAAAGTTCACACAAGGTTCTTCGCAATCGTATCGACCGCTTTGGAGTGGTAGCTCCTAATATCCAGAAGCTAGAGGGTGGCAATCGCATACTCGTGGAGCTCCCCGGTGTAAAGGAACCGGAGCGTGTACGCAAACTACTCCAAGGAAGTGCTAACCTGGAGTTTTGGGAGTGCTATATGCTTCCGGAGATTTGGTCCGACCTACAGCGTGCTGATCAGGTGATCGCTCAACTGGGCAATGTGGCACAAGTAGAGGCAGAAGCTACTCCTACAGCTGTATCTGATAGCATTGCTACTGATAGTGTTGCCACTGCTACCGATGCACTCAGTGCTCTTGCAAGTGAGGCACCTCTTACAGAGGCTACTGCTTCTACTCAGGGTGCAGTACAGTCGCTATTCAGCCTACTCACTCCTAACATCTACGATGGTCAGCTAGCTCCTACTGCAATAGTGGGTATGGCACACGCATCTGATATCGACAAGATCGACTCTCTCCTCAATCTTCCACGTGTCAAGGAAGTACTTCCACGCAATCTACAGTTGAAGTGGGGTGTAAAGGAGATGCAGCCTGGGTCTAAGATTTTCCAGCTGTTTGCGATTAAAAGCACACGCCGCGATGGTATGCCAGTGCTTGGCGGTGAGGTGGTTACCAATGCCAAGAGTGACATCGACAATACTCTAGGACGTCAGGAGCCAATAGTATCAATGTCGATGAATAATGAGGGAGCACGTGAGTGGGCAAGAATCACCAAGGAGAATATTGGTCGTCCTATTGCAATTGTCCTAGACGATGTCGTCTACTCTGCTCCTAATGTCAATACCGAGATTCCTAATGGTCAGTCACAAATCAGTGGCAACTTCACTGTCCAAGAGGCTGACGACTTAGCCAATACCCTCAACTCTGGTAAGATGGCGGCATCTGTACGTATCGTGCAGGAGGATGTCGTGGGGCCATCCCTAGGTCAGGAGGCGATTTCAGCCGGACTTATCAGTTTCGTGGTAGCGCTAGTGCTACTGATGATCTACATGATTATGATGTATGGTCTATTGCCGGGTTTGGTAGTGGATGCCGCACTCATTATCAACTTCTTCTTCACCATCGGTATCCTAGCATCGCTTCATGCTGTACTTACCCTTGCCGGTATTGCAGGTATGGTACTTACGCTTGGAATGGCCGTGGATGCCAACGTACTTATCTTTGAGCGCATCAAGGAAGAGCTCGCTCAGGGCAAGTCGATGATTAAGGCTATTGAAGATGGTTATGGCAATGCCTTCTCAGCCATTATCGACTCCAATGTGACGACAATCCTAACGGGTATTATCCTTTATTACTTTGGTTCAGGTCCTATTCGTGGATTTGCCACCACGTTGATTGTCGGTCTTATCTGCTCATTCCTCACCGCAGTATTCCTCACCCGTATCTTCTTTGAGAGGAGAGCGCTTAAGGGCAAGATGGATCATGTCACCTTTACCACTCCATTCTCTAAAAACTTCTTGGTCAATCCATCTGTGAAGTTTATCGAGAAGAGCAAGGTTGGTATTGGCATCGCTACAGCTGTCCTAATTGCAGGAGGTACTGCATTTGGCGTATGGGGGCTCAATAGTGGTATCGACTTCACTGGAGGTCGCAACTATGTTGTCAAGTTTGATCAACCGGTGAGCACCGGTGAGGTAGCTAGTCTAGTAGGCGCGAAACTCGATGGTCAAGTCAATGTCATTACTATCTCCACAGCCGAGCAGGTGCGTATCTCTACCAACTATAAGATTGAGACCAATACACCTGAGGTGGACGCAGAGGTAGAGACCCTCATCTATGAGAGCTTGAAGCCACTTCTAGGCGAAGGGGTTACCTTTGACCAGTTTACAGGAGACTATATCCAGAGCTCACAAAAGGTAGGTGCAAGTATGGCGGATGACATCAAGACCGGTGCCATCATCGCAGTCATCCTATCGCTTATCGTGATGGCGCTCTATATCCTCATTAGATTTAGGGACGTGGCATTCTCTGTAGGTGCATTTGCATCTGTTACCTTTACTACACTTGCGATTATTGCATTCTACGCTCTACTTTGGAAGGTGATGCCATTCTCGATGGAGGTAGACCAAACCTTTATAGCGGCGGTGCTTGCAATCATTGGATATGCGATGAATGATACCATCGTGGTGTTTGACCGTATCCGTGAAAATCTCAAGCTCTTCCCAAATAGGAATCGTAAAGAGCTATTCAACTATGCGTTGAACAGTACACTTGCTCGCACATTCAACACGAGCTTCAGTACCCTTTTGGTAGTGCTCATCATCTTCTTCTTTGGTGGCGCCAGCATCAGGAGCTTTACATTTGCTATGATTCTCGGTGTGGTATTTGGCACTTATGCTACGCTGTTTGTGGCTACGCCAATTGCTTACTATATCAATAATAGGAAGTTCATCAAGGAGAAGAAATAATCAAATCCAAGAGCTTCGCTAATAGAATGGCTAGGCTGTGACGAGTGGTCACAACCTAGCCATTTCCTTTTGTTTCTGAGTGATAAAGTTGGTATCTTTGTGTGTTCAAAAAGAAAGATAGAATAATAAGTAAGAAAGATTATGATTCAAAATAAAAGGCACAATCTACCGGTGTGGAATGATGTGTACACACACGCCAAGTTGCCAGCAAAACTATCAAAACTCGAAGATCTGTCACGCAATATTTGGTGGGTGTGGAGCAGTGAGGTACGCAAGATATTTGCAGACATCGACCGCGATAGATGGGAAGCGACTCAAGGTAATCCTATAGAGATGCTGAATAGCCTTGCCAGTAAGCAACAAGACGAACTAATGGCAGATGAAACCTTCATGGCAAGAGTCGATCGCGCTTACCAACATTTTCAAGAATACCTAGCTCAGCCCCTACGTAGTGATGTCCCAAGTGTCGCCTATTTCAGTATGGAATACGGGCTCTCCAATATCCTCAAGATTTACTCCGGCGGACTTGGCGTATTGGCAGGAGATTATCTCAAGGAGGCTAGCGACTCACGAGTAGATATGGTGGGGGTAGGCTTCCTATACAAGTTTGGCTACTTTGACCAAGTGATTGCTTCGGATGGTCAGCAGGTAGCCCAATACAAGCAGAATGAGTTCAATAAGATTCCAGTGACTCAGGTATGCAACCCCAATGGCTCGCCGATGACCCTTGAAGTCCCTTTTAAGGATCATATCGTCTATGCTTATGTATGGCGCGTAGATGTAGGGCGTATTCCCCTCTACTTGATGGATACCGACCACCCTCAGAATAGCGATTGGGACAAGCCCATCACCAGCCAGCTCTATGGTGGTGATTGGGAAAACCGTATGAAGCAGGAGTATCTCCTCGGGATTGGTGGTATCCAGATGCTGGAACAACTGGGCATCAAAAAGGATGTCTACCACTGCAACGAAGGTCATGCTGCGTTTATCAACATTGAGCGCATCGCACATCTTGTAGCGGATGGTATGGACTTCGATCACGCCTTAGAGATTGTCCGTGCTTCAAGCCTCTATACAGTCCATACGCCTGTCCCGGCAGGGCACGACTACTTCGATGAGGGGTTGTTCACCAAGTATATGGAGCACTATGCAGAGAAACTCGGAATTTCTTTTCAAGAATTAATAGATCTGGGCAGAGAAAATCCCGGGAGTCATGACAAGTTCTCTATGAGTACTCTCGCATTGAATACCGCTCAGGAAGCCAACGGAGTGAGCTGGCTACATGGCAAAGTATCACAGAAGATGTTTGCCCCTGTATGGAAGGGCTATTTTCCTGAGGAGCTACACGTAGGGTATGTGACCAATGGTGTACACTTTCCCTCTTGGACAGCAGTGGAATGGAATCCTTTGTACAAGAAGTACATCTCTGAAAATATCCTAGAGGATCAAGCAGACGAACGTATTCTTTCCAAGATACAAGAGGTGCCTGACAGAGAGATCTGGGAGATGCGCAAGGAGATGAAAGATCGTCTGATACGTTACTTAAGGGCGAGCTACCAAGCAAGTCTCTCCAAGACCGACAATGACCCATCATTCACCTTTGATATACTTGATGCGTTAGATCCCAATGCACTATTGATCGGATTTGGTCGTCGTTTTGCCACCTACAAGCGCGCACATCTCCTCTTTACCGACCTAGAGCGTCTAGCGGAGATTGTCAATAACGAAGAGCATCCAGTACAATTTATCTACACTGGTAAGGCTCACCCTGCCGACGGTGGAGGTCAAGGGTTGATAAAGAGTATCATTGAAATCTCCCGTATGCCACAGTTTCAGGGCAAGATTCTTTTCTTGGAAAACTACGACATTCGTGTGGCACGCCGTCTGATAGCAGGTGTAGATGTATGGCTCAATACCCCTACCCGTCCGCTTGAAGCATCAGGCACATCAGGGATGAAGGCATTGATGAATGGAGTTCTCAACTTCTCGGTACTCGATGGCTGGTGGTACGAAGGTTATGTCCCAGGTGGCGGTTGGGCTCTGACAGACAAGCGCACCTATACCGACCAAGGGCTTCAAGATAAGCTCGATGCAGTGACCATCTATAAAATCCTTGAGGACGAGATTATCCCTTTATTCTACGATCGCACTAAAAATAGCGAGTTTTCTGTAGGGTGGATACAGATGATTAAGGTATCTATGTCTGAGATACTGCCCCATTTCACCATGCGTAGGATGATCAACGATTATATCGAGCGTTTCTACCGCCCATTGGCTCACCGCTCCAAGATACTAGGAGCCGACAACTACGCAGCTGTAAATCGACTCGTAGACTGGAAACGTAGCGTAGCTCGAGATTGGGACAAGATAGAAACCATTGAAGTGAAGAGCTCCAAAGATTTTAGCAACCGTAATTTTGAGGTCGGAGAGCATTTTTCGTCTACCATCGTACTGGATATGCACGAGCTCGAGACCGACTTGAAAGTGGAGCTAGTGGTAATCGAGGTGGATGCTCATACCAGCGAGACCAAGCATATCGCCAACTACGAATACAAGCTCATCGGCACCGAGGGCACTCGCCGCACTTATTTGCTAGAAAAAGAGATTGACAATCCTGGCAATCAAAAACTAGCCATCCGTGTTGCCCCCACACATGAGCTCCTTGCCCATCCAATGGACTTTGCATACGTTTCCTGGATTTCTCTTTTCTGAGAGAGATGCCCGGCAAATTAAGAGCGGGAAGTGACTTGGTGTCGCTTCCCGCTCTTTTTGTTAATATCAACAAGAAAGTTTCTACGAGCAAGTATATTCACGAAAATATTTAGTATCTTGTCGGTAATTATGAAAGAAGGAACAATAACTCTATATTAGGAAGAAAGTATGAGACACGGATTGAGCAATATGATTGCTCTTACACAGATAGAGGAGAGGCTGTACAAGCCACTCAACGCATACGAACAGGGTATTCTCACCACTTACGAGCGTATGCCTGTAAATATTTTTCCCACACCAGATGAGGCATCGAGAGTGGTAGCCAATAGTATCGCATTAGAAATCAAGGCAAAATCAACACAAGGCAAACCATTTGTACTGGTGCTATCTGGTGGCACAAGCCCTGAACCGCTCTACAAAGCACTCATTCAGCTCCACGAGGAGAGTGGGATTAGTTTTGCCAATGTGCACATCTTTCCGATGTACGAGTTTGTGCCCCTCCCAAGTGGGAATAGTGGTGTATCAGCCCAGATAGCGGAGCATTTTGCTAAGAAAGTAAACCTCCCCGCCCATCAATTGCATGGGCTCAATCCTCAACTCAGCACTGAGAATATTGGGGATGCCATCCGAGAGTTTGACAAAGCAATTGCCGATCTTGGTGGTGTTGATTTACTCGTCACGGGGATTGGTCGTAGAGCCAGTGTAGGTATCAATGCTCCTGGTTCGATATTTTCACAGGGGACACACCTCTCAGTGCTGGACGCTACCTCTACTCAAGAGGCCATCAGCACTTTCAACACCAAGGAAAACGTACCTCCTACTGCTGTCACCTTAGGTTTCAAGAGCTTAGGGGAGGCGAGGAAAGTAATCCTCTTGGCTTGGGGCGAATCCAAAGCAGAGGTACTCCGCAAGACAGTAGAGGAACGTATCTCAGACAATGTTCCTGCCTCCTTTTTCCAATCTCACAGCGACGTACAGGTCTACAGCGATTTACAGGCAGCTGGTTTGCTGACACGCATCAACCATCCTTGGAAAGTTACCTCAGTCAATTGGACGCCCAAGATGGTACGCCGTGCCATCGTATGGCTATGCCAAGAGACGGGCAAACCAATTCTCAAGCTGACCAATCAAGACTACTCCGACCACCAATTGGGAGAATTGCTCACAGTATATGGCTCGGCTTACGATGTCAATATCAAGGTATTCAACGACATTCAGCACACTATCACTGGCTGGCCGGGAGGCAAACCCAATGCCGATGATACCAATCGTCCCGAACGAGCCATTCCGGAGCGGAAGCGTGTATTGATTTTCAGTCCTCACCCTGATGATGATGTCATCTCTATGGGTGGTACATTCCGTCGCCTCGTAGTCCAAAATCACGATGTACATGTCGCCTATCAGACTTCAGGCAATATCGCAGTGGGAGACGAAGAGGTGATTCGCTACCTCTCCTTCCTACGCAATACCGCTGAGCATCTGGGGATGAAGGATAGCGAACTATACAAGCATGCTGTAGAGCTACGTCACTTCCTCCTCCACGAAAAGACTGAGGGCTCTATCGAAACCCCAGAAGTGCGCTACTTCAAGGGCAATATCCGAGTAGAAGAGGCTCGTACCGCATCTCGCTTTGTAGGACTAGAGGACGACCATATCCACTTCCTCAACCTCCCATTTTACGAGACGGGCGGCATCAAGAAAAACCCTCCTACACAGGCAGATGTAGACATTACCATCAAGCTCCTACAGGAGATCAAGCCACACCAAATCTTTGTGGCAGGCGACCTTGCCGACCCACACGGCACCCACAAAGTATGCCTAGACGTAGCACTCGCTGCTATCGACCAACTCAAGGAAGAAGCGTGGATGCAAGAGTGCTGGATATGGATGTATCGTGGCGCTTGGGCAGAGTGGGAGATCGACCACATAGAGATGGCTGTACCAATGAGCCCTGAGGAACTTCGCTTCAAGCGCAATAGCATCCTCAAGCATCAGTCTCAGATGGAGAGTGCCCCATTCCTCGGTGATGACGAGCGCCTCTTCTGGCAACGCTCAGAGGATCGCAACCGTGCGACTGCAGAGCTCTATCAGAGTCTAGGGTTGGCTAGCTACGAAGCTATCGAGGCATTTGTTCGCTACCATCCAGTAGATTAATCATTGCATCGTCTACATCAGACAAAATATAAACATAGAGCCACCCTTAGAATTTTGTAAGGGTGGCTCTTTGTGCAAGAAAATAGGGGAATTTCTGATAGATTACAATATCAAACTTAACATTAAAAGATCACAACACTCTTTTAAATCCTATTCAATGACAATGTCTCGCCCCCTCTGGTAATCGTAAAGCGTGAGCGAGCGTAGCTGATAAAAGTAATACCAGTAGAGGTACATCTCATTGATATAATTGGCTCGAGCTGTATCCTTAGAAATCTGTGCATCAGCAAGGTCTAGGGTATTAATCTTACCTATCAGGAAGCTCTCCACTGAGGTATTGTACCGTTGCAAAGCTATCTCATCGGACGACTTGGCTATCTCCATCTGCTTCGCTTGGTTATTGTAGTGCTCTACGAGGAGAAAGAGGTCTTGATTGAAGTCGATTTGCTGTTTCTTGACTTGTGCGAGTGCGACCTCACGATTACTCTCTGCGACCTTTACCTGTCCACGGCGTTTGCCCCAGTCTAGGAGAGGAATCCTGACTCCGACCTGCACCACCTGATTGTCGATAAGATTTTGGTAAGCTGGGCGAAATAGCTCATCTTGACCAGTATAACCAACCGAAGCAAATAGGTTGATCTGCCTGAGATTACCCTTGGCTTGCGCCACCTCATAGTCTGCCTCTAGCTGACGACGTCTTATCGTCTGTAGTAATGGATTATTCTGTGTGGCCTTCATCAGTACATCCTCGTAGGTGATAGCCGGGTAGTGCTCTGTATCCGGGACTATCGCCTCTACTTGAATATGCTCTCCAAGTCCAAGAAACGAGGTAAGAGCAAACATTGCCGAGCGGTGTTTGGAGCGCTGATCCGTGAGCTTACTTTCTGCATTGAGGGAAGAGAGGCGTAGCTGGAGGAGCTCGTTTTCGGATATCTGCCCCATCTCACGCCGAGCCTTGGCAATCTCATAAATACGAGCGGCATTGGCTTGGTTTTGCTCTGCAATCTTTAGGTTTTCCTGCGCCATCAATAGCGAAAAATATAGACCAATCGCTTTGAGCGTCACCTGCTCTACATCTGCAAGATACTTGGCTTGTGCCTCCTTGTATCTGACTGGTTCAATCTTGCGTGCCCACTTGATATGGTTGGTGCCAAAGATGGGTTGCTCCAAAGTAATGCCCACGGGAACACTCATAAACGAGGCCTTTTGCTTGGGCATATTGAGTGGATTGAGATACTGGAGTGAGGAGCTAAGGCGTACTTTACCACCCGTAAACCAGATATTCTGTTCCACCGATAGCTCCCCCTTGAGCATCAAGGAATTGGTACGGACAAAGCTCTGGCTACCATCGGCATTTTGGTAGAGGTTATAGCTCCGTTGATAGTTAGGCAATGTCCCTGTCAGGGTCACCTCTGGGAGTAGTTCAGCCTTGTAGGTGCGGTAGCTCCAGTAGGCGCGCTGGTATTCGTTTTTTGCCACTTGAGCCTCTACGGAAGCTTCGTGGGCTTGCTCAATAGCTTGCCCGAGGGTGAGCACCTCTTGCCCAAAGGCAAGTGGTGCTACAGCCCAACAGAACAAACAAACAATGAAAAAAAAGTTTTGTCTCATAGCTTTGTATTATTATTCTTCTGCAAGTGCAACTGCAGGTGAAATACTTATCGCCTTTCGTGTTGGTAACCAGATCCCAATCATCATCATGGTACAAAGTAAGCCAAAGGCAATCGCTAGCCCAATAAGGAAACGCAGAACCGTAAAGTCCATATACTCTACATTGATCATCTCATTACGTGATAGCACATACATGACAATCATACTCGGAATCATTGCAGTGGTCAAGATTATCAGACCCTCAGCATAGAATTTCCACAACACGCCTCTAGGGGTATCGCCCAGTACCATCCTCAGACCTATCTGCTGCCTCCGAGCTTGCGTCCTAAACCAAAAGACACCCATCACTCCGAGGAAGATATTCACCAACAAAAATAGCACAAGTAGCCCCTTGGTCTTGAGCTCATTCGTCTGGCTTCTTTGAAAAGAGGCTTTATTATCTGGTATATAAGTAAGCTCTTGGGCATAGAAGTTGCCAGCCCTTAGCCGAGGAGCCAACTCTTTCCAGAAATAGTGCTTAAAGTCTTTATCGTATTCTGCTTTGACCCGAATAGGAAATTGAAAGTACTGGATATCCTGATTGGCATAGTACTTAAAGATATTATACCCCATTGGGAAAGCGTAGTAGCTCGAGAAGTCGTTGAAGTCATCGAGGCGAACAGGCTTTGAAACAGCCCCAACCGTAGCGCCTTCGCCCTTCATTGCTCTTTCTTTATTTTGATTGACAATCATTCCTATTGGGTTGGCTCCATCAGGAGCTAGAGCTTCTACGATATCCGGAGTGATAATCCACTCTCTTCGCTTTAATGCCTCTACTAGCTCATCGGTACTACCATTGATGGACTGATACTTATAGACCTTAAAGAAGTCTGGGGAGACATACCGATAAAGCGCATTGATCTGAAAGGTATCCCTAAAGATCGAAGAAGTACTCCAACTCCCCTCATAGGGCGCTGATTGTATACAAAAGGCTGCTACCTCCACTTTAGGATCATGAGTCAGTCGCTCCATGATGTCCTCCATAAACCCTATTTGCTGCTCCTCGGTATAGTCAGCCCTATAGCCCTCACTCGATTCGCTAAGATACCCAAGCTTCATCATATAGGTATGCTTTATATCAAATCCCAAGGGCTTGTAGTACATACTGAGTATTACATATAGGTTGTCTACTATAAACCAAAGGAAGATAGCTACGACAGCCAGCTCTAACCAAAGGGCTAGATTACTCTTCGATTCATTACGAATGATTTTGAGGATATGCTTAATCATCACATTATTTAGATAGTAGAGATTCAACAATAGGCACTCGTGAGACCCTCCATGCTGGGAGAAAGGCGGAGAGGAGGTTCAGAAGCAGACAGAATAGTAAGGCAATAAAGAAAACCGTAGGAGTTATCAATGAGAATAGATCAATACTCAACTCTCCTTGTTGGATTCCGAGTGTTTTAGCAGAGAATAGCATGTACTTCAAGATATACGATGAAACAAAAGCTAGCACTAGTCCTATCGCCCCTCCCAACAGTGTACTCATCAGGCTCTCCACCATTACTTGCTTCATTATCTCTTTTCGTGTAGCTCCAAAAGAACGCCTTAGCCCAAGCTCAGAAAGACGCTTACGCATCTGAGACATAGTGATACCAGAGAGGTTAATGGCTGGCACTATAAGGAGCAACAATAGCGTAAGCACCAATTGTCGGACGATTTTCTTCACCTCGGGAATATCGCCAGGGCTTTCTCTATGGACATAGCTAAAATGATTATCCGGCTGTTCTTTGAAGTCCGCACTATACTCCGTGGTACCAGCGTTATAAGCCTCCTTGAGCGCCTCAATCTCAGCCCTTATCTTAGGGAAATCTTGCGAGGACTTAGCAAGGATATAAGCTCGGCAAATACCGGACATCCCTTCAGCTCCCTCAAAAGGTATTGGCTCCGAAGTGATGGGAGCCCAGAGCTGGCCATAGGCAGCGTCGGCGAGAGTAGAGACATCCTTAACCACTCCCTGCACTGTATAACCAGTGTAATTAAGCTCCACTCTTTCGCCTGAAACATCAGTACGTCCAAATAGCTTGCGAGCAATAGACTCTGAAAGCACCACCTTACGAAGACCGGCAGAGACATCAGCCAAATCAAACGGATCACCATCGATAAAATCAAACTCAAATACCTTCCAGAAGCTTTCATCTACTCGTCTAAGGTCGTAGCTCTCGGCATAATCATTCCCAGGACGACTTACGAGGGTCGAACGAGTAACACCAAAAACTATAGCGACTGCTTCGGCAGATTTTATGGGCTTCACCACCTGAGAAGCAAATCGATAACCCATTTGTCCCGAAAATGATCTACCGGTATCATCCTTGCCATTGCCCACCATCCACTTGACATAGAGCGTACGATCTCGATGGACCTCGGGTGGGTATGGAGCATTCTTGATTTGGTGGGTCATTACCAGCACCATAATCATACAGATAGCTAGGGCGGTACCAAGTATCGAGATGGTACTCAATACGGGGTTTTCACGGAGCAGCCGCCACGTTTGTTTGATGTATTGCTTAAGCATAGTTATACAATGAAGTGACTATTCTTCTCTAAGTGCTTGTGCTGGCGGTATCTTTGTCACCTTTCGAGTAGGAAGCCATACTGCGAGCACTAAAGTGATTAGCATAATAATAAATACGACGAAAAGCACCTCAGCATATCTAGCGAGGTCTAGCGGAATCAACTTAATATCAGGGAAATCTACGCTGAAGAGTAGCGCCACTACTACGGCAGCTAGGATAAAACCAACAATCAATGTGATGACACCCTCATAGATAAACAGCCTGATAGCTTTGCGAGGAGTCGAGCCGAAAGAAATCCTCAAGCCTATCTCTCCCAGGCTTCTCTGCGCTTTATTGGAAAACACACCAACCACACCTATCAGTATATTGACAAGGAGAAAAACCAATAGAGCTCCATTTAGCAGCAGGTCATTCCGCATGCTTTTTGCCTGCTCTTCAAAAGAATCGGGCAAATATTGCAAACCCTCGAAGCGTATGTTGCCCACGCTAAGTTGGTTCTTCATCTCAGTCATAAATCGTTCCTCAAAACCTGGCACCGCTTCCGGTTTGACTCGGAAGCAGATTTCTGTCACTTCTCCAAAATATAATAGCTTCTCTTCCTCTATTGGTAGGGCAATAAGTGGAGTGGACGAAGTATATCGATTATTCTTAATCGGCTGAAGCATAGGCCCTAGCGGCATGTAGGCAGCAGTCAAATCCTCATCACCAAAAAGAGTATCGCCTGTGAGTGTTGCTCTCCCGTCATTGACAAGTGATAATACATCTACGGTAGCGAGTGCCTTTTGCGCTTCCAAAGCCTCTTTTGGTGCTTTACTATCTCCATTTATATCTTTGAATCTAAAGACATCCACTGCACTCGGTGTCATCTCTGGGGAGTAAAAATTATCAGGGAAGCTACAGTGGCGAGCGTAGAGATTTCGTTTTATCATAACAGAACTACCAGGCACCACCCCTATAGAGATAGATACAGCCTCGACTCCGTCGTATTGCTTTATTCGATTGTACATGGTCCACAGCGCATCACTGGTCTCTTTTTCCGTCAGATTAGGGATAAAGTCGCTATCATCCTCCGTCAGAGAAGAGAGCTTTACCTGGTAGGTATTCTCAAGATTCCAGCCCGTTGGTTGCAAATAGTTACGCACTTGCACATAGACCAAATCCATCGCATACCAAAGGAATAAGGCGATTAGGAATAGCTCCAAAAGAAGCGCCACGACACTCGTACGCTCATTCCACATCTTTTTGAGTATATGCTTTACCATGATTAGCTCCTTTCCAATGCGTCGATGATACTTCTTCTGGATGCCAAGACAGCGGGTATTACCGCAGAAACGACATTAAGCAACAATGCCACCAGTACTACAATCCCAATAATCTCGGGTCGAACCAATGTCCATAAGGAAATCCCCAGGCTACTTCCTCCAAAAAAGATCTCCTCCATAGCATAAATAGCAACAAGAGAAACCGCGAAGCCAATGGCCGTACCGATAAGGGTAAAAAGCAGGCTCTCCCAAACGACTTGGTTAAGGATATGACTATTATTAGCACCGTAAGCCTTGCGCAAACCAATTTCGGCAATCCTCTTCTTCATCCTTGAATGGGTAAGACTAGCAATATTCACAGCGGGGACAAAGAAGAAAAGACAAAGCAAGACTATCTGTCGGATATAAAACGAGGACAAGTCTACTGGTTCGGTAAACCTCCGCTCCTTAGAGACCCTATAGGTATCCGGGGCATCCAGTAGGGAAATCGTCACTTCTGGATTGAGTTTATTGATCTGATCTACACGCTCCTGCACTTCCTTCCGAATAGTATTTTTGCTACCATTACCATCAGTACGAAGTAGCACAGAAAAGCTTCCTTGATACTCGTCTTTGCTCATGTCTTTATCAACTCCTGCCGGGGAGAGATAAGGAATCCAGATATGCCCATAGGCATACGTAGCGAGGATAGAGGGCTGCCTTACTACGCCCACCACCTTATAGGCATCTCTGCCATTGATATAGATAGTCTTTCCGACTGCCTTCTCTCCTCCAAATAGCTCTTCTGCCACTTTGGTAGAGATGACCGCATTGCTTATCCCCGACTTCACCTCCTCATCCGTAAAAGGTGCACCATCGACAAAGTGAAAATCGAAAAACTGCCAATACCGTTCACTTACTACCCCCAGTGTGTAGTCATCCTTCGCTTCGCTTCCTACTTTGGCAAGACTGACATGAGTCTGCCTCGTAAATACCATCATCTCGGTACTTTCAAGGTCGGCATAAAACTCCTTAATGGCTCGCAGCCCACTACCTCCTAAGCTCCAACTTTTCATCCCATCACTATTGGTCTCTACGGTCATCGTCCTCACGATAAGCATCTCTCGCCTATGGGTCTCTGGAGGAAAAGGTCCATTCTTTACCTGATCCACTAGCACCAGCACCATAATCATAGCAATGGATAAAGCCGTCCCAAGAATAGTGAGTCTGCTTTGGAGTTTATGCTCCCCATAGCCCTGCCACGCTTGTTTAAGATATTGTTTGATCATAATATACATAGCTTTATATTATTCTTCCCTGAGAGCCTGAGCCGGGGGGATTCGCTTGGTACGGCGGGTAGGGAGCCATACAGCCAATACGACTGCACATCCCATAAGCAGGGCAGTAATCAAAAGGTCTCCCACAAAGCGACGGACATCCAATGGTATTAGCTCCACAGCAAGGAGCTCAAACTGGAATACCACTGCCATTATGACAGCTGATGATGCCAGTGCCACAGCCAGCATCAATAGACCTTCGAGTATAAACTGCCTCTGAGCACCCCTAGGCGTAGCACCGAAAGAGATACGCAAACCTATCTGGCTACGACGCTTCACCACTCTAAACCAGAAGACACCTGCGACACCGAGGAGCACATTAACCAAAAGGAATAGAGCCAATAGCCCTTGTGTGAGGAAATCGTCTTTCATCCACTCCTTATATTCCTCGAACTGGTCAGGATTGTACAGTATTTGCTTAAAACGATAGTTGCCTGCACTCAGAGTGGGTGCAATATCTTTTGTAAACATTTCCACAAAGCCATCCATAGCCTCGGGCTTCACTCGGATACTATACTCGATAGCATCGAGCCAATCGTACTGTAGTGGGACTTGCAAATCGACTGGGAGTAGAGAGAAAGGAACCGCTTCTTGAAACCGAGAATAGCGGACTTGCTGTACCTTCCCTCCAATAACGGTCTCTACCTGAGTCATCTCCCCATCCACAAAAGTCGTATCACCCACGAGTGTCCCCCCATCGGGGAGGAGTTGCCTTTCGGCATCTTGGCTGATAATCATCTTCCCATCCCTAAGCATCTGCTGTACTTCTGCCAGTGTAGCATTTATAGGCTCATATCGATAGACTTCCAAGAACTCCGGATCCACAAGCCTTCTGAGACAAGAGACATTGCCATCCGTCTTTCGGGTTATCACAGGGCGGAACATATTACCAGGCGAACCCGGACGCGATGCCACTGAGAGGCTCACCACCTCTGCCCCTGGTGTCCGCTTGATACGCTCGAGTATCGAATAGACATTATCGACCTTGTCCCCATACTCGAGTCCCTCCACGTACTCGCTACTTCCATTTGGCACAGACTTTATCTGTACCAAATAAGTATGCTCAATATCGAAGCCTGTAGGGCTATAGTAATTGCGAAGCGTACAATAGACGACATCAACCACCGCCCACATGATGAGCGCAATCAACGTAAGCTCGAGGATAATCACGATATTATGCTTACGCTCATTCCATATCATTTTGAGTATATGCTTAGTCATAATCTATTACGCTTCATAGAGGTTATTGATAATATTACTTCTGGAGGCTCTAACGGCAGGGACAATAGAGGCAATAAGATTGAGCAGCAAACAGAAAATAATCACACTTAAGAATATCTCCGGTCTCATAAGATCCGACACCGAGAGCTGCATACCCGCCACACTATATCCCTTAAATAGTATCTTTCGGAGCATAAAGAACCCGCCAATAGAGAGCACAAAGCCGACAATCGAGCCTATCACGGTATAGAGCAGGCTCTCCCAAATCACTTGGTTCGCAATATTCATAGTACTTGCACCATACGTACGTCTCACACCTATTTCACTTGCCCGTTGCTTCATACGAGAAGTAGTCATCAGTGATAGATTGATGGCAGGCACAAGGAGGAATAGGAGGAGCAGAAGGATCTGCTTCCTATTGTATGCCTTGACCTGTGTGTCTTGGATGTCTGAAAATCTATTGATCGACTGTTTATAGGTATCGGGTTGTCCTCGGAAGTATAGTGCATAATTGGGATCATTGGTATTGAATTGCTCCACGGCCGTAGCCACCTCCGCTCTAATCTTGGCCATGTCCTTTTTATTCTTAGCCAGCATTACAAGTTGGAAAGAACCGGTAAGAGAGGTATCATTAACATCAAGCGAAATTGTGCTGGTATAGGGAATCCAGATAGAGCCATTGGCATAATTCGTAAGGTTAGATGGTTGCTTCACCACTCCTATCACCCTGAACTCCTCTTCGCCATTGAGGATAAAAGACTTCCCCACCACCTCATCAGACTCAAAGAGTTGTCTTGCCGCCTTATCCGTAATGACGGCCACCTTATCCGCCGCTTTCACCTCTGCTTCACCAAAAGCTCTGCCTGCCAAGAAAGTATAGTCGAATAGCCTCCAATTACCACCATTGGTGCACTCTACATACATAGATACATCGGTGCTGCCCCCTGGCAATCTTATACCCATTCTATCTCCCGTATAGAAATATAGGGCTTCGGGGGTCTTGAGGGGGAGAAACACTTCCTTGATTGTCCTCAGACCTAATCTGCTGTTGTTGGTCCCATTTTCCTTACTTTCCACACTGATACTCTTCACATAGAGCGTACGATCTCGCGTATTCTCTGGGGCGAAGTTGCCATGCATCACCCTATCCGTCATCACCTGCATCATAATCATGGCGATAGAGAGTGCAGTACCAAGTATCGTAATCGTACTCAGCACAGGATTCTCGCGGAGCACCCGCCAAGCTTGTTTGAAATATTGTTGGACCATAATAATATTACTCAGATTTTAATAGTTTGGAAATATCGAGCTGATAGAGTTTACGTGCCACAATACGGACACAGAGATAGAGCAATGACAGCATCAGCAATATCGCTATTGCGAATACCCAAAGATTTTGGCGTGTCACCACCTCGATGACCTCATATCTCTGCAATAGGAGATAGACTCCAATACCAGTAAGTAGAGCCGGAATCAGGATGAGGATATTTTCCATAAAGATATACCCGACTAGCTGCCGCTTGCTTCTACCGAGTGCAAAACGGATGCTCCATTCCTGTTGCCTTCGCTCAGTAGTGTACCATATCACAGCGATAAAACTGGTAAGTGCCACTAGGAGCATGAAGATTTGGGCAAAGAGAAATTCCGCTAGGCTCTGATAGAGGTTAAGATTGACCAGAAAGTCTTGCCACTTCATCGTCTCATAACTAATACGATACCCATCCTTTCCATAGATGGAAGCAAGTAGCGATTCGAGGCTCTTGGCAAACTCAGGCTCCATACCCTCCTTGGTTTTGATAGTATAGACTCCGTTCTCGGGGAGGTCAAAGAAAAGAGAGGGCGTCGCTGCAACGAGCCTATTCTGACGGATAGAATTACACAGACCTACGATATTGAACCGCTCTCCGTCAGCCTCTATTTGCTTTCCTATCACACCACTTGCAGTACCATATAGCTTCTCTGCCATTTCGGGGCTAATCACCACATTATTGAGCTGATAATCTCCCTCCGCCAACCAACGACCCTCTAATACCTCAATCCCCATCAATTCGTCCGTGTCAGCATTACCACCACGGAGAAAGAAGCTAAACATATTGCCATCCTTATCAGGCATCTGAGAGCGATTGTAATTATAGATCAGATGAGGATTGTTGGTGGCAACCAGTTCCACATATGGCGATGCCTTGAGGCGATTGGTCAGCTCTACAGACTTGAGTGAATCCTCTCCACTTTCCGGCTTAGCTCCAGCATAGAGGGTCGCGACATCCTCTATCTCATAGCCCACTGGTTGGAAAAAGTAACGGAGTCGATACGCTGATCCTCCTATAGCGAGCATAAGCACAATGGTAGTCGCCAAGAGAAGCAAGAGGAGCAAAAGCGTGGAGAGCCAGTTATTCTTTAATTGATTCAATATGTGACGTATCATTGGATACCTCCTTTCAGTGCGAAGATGACAGATGTGCGATAGAGCTTAATAATCGGGAGTAATGTACTCGCAAAGAGCAATAATACAAAGGCAAAGAGTAGCTTGGCAAGCATCGTCCAAGTAAATGGCAACCAAGGAGCACCACGGAATTCCCGCACATCTCCATAGTAGAGAAAAACCTCGGGCAATACATACACAAGCAAATAGCCAAGGACGACCCCAATAATAATGCCTAAGAGTAGGACTTTGGCACCTTGGCGAACTATCTGTAGAGCGACTTCCGACTTAGAGGCCCCATGTACACGCCTGATGGCATACGCTCGGCTCTGCTCATTGGAGATAGTATAGGTCAGGCAGATTAGTGCCAGCAGTGGTACGAGGAGGAGCCACAAGCTATCCAACCAGCCTTTGACCTTGTCCTTACGCCCCATGTCGAAATCATCAGAAGACGCATTTCGGCTTAAATAATTCTTACCTCGAGTCCCCAATTGATACCAAATAAGTTTGCTGCCATCTTCGGAAGCACCAAAGCTCTCTGCAAGTGTACAACCCTCCTCATATACTTTGGGCATATCACTCTTGTGACGGGCGACTATTTGCACGATATACAACCCGACCAAACTATTGGGGTCATTGGAGCTAGAGGATCCATGAATCTTGCCATCCCAAGCAGTATAAGGGAGCCAAAACTCTCCATACGCTCCGAGGTTGTTGTAGGGGACATCTTTCACCACACCACACACCTCAAAGTCGTGTCCATCTATTGAAAGCTGACGCCCCACTACCGAAGTCTCACCAGGGAAGTAATGCTCTCTAGCCCACTCTGAGATTATCACAAGAGGTCTGGAGCGCTCTACATCGTCTACTGTATAGGGCGCACCCTCTACAAAACTAAATTGCATCACCTCCCAGTACTCTGCATCGGTAGCGACAAAAGGGATAGCAAAGACCCTTCCATTGACAAACTCTTCGACATACCGCACCCAAGTATAAAAAGAGACCATTTCGGGCGTTTCCATCTGTTTTAGAGCTTGGGCAAAGCGGAGACCAGCAAAGATATAGTTTTCCCGTCCGTCGGCATCCTGTACACCGACACTCTGGAGAAATAAACTTCGCTCTACATTGGGCTCCCATGGACTATTGCTTGTGACATAGTCTTGGCTCAATTGCTTCTGTACCACCAACATCACCGTAAGAGCGGTGAGGAGGAGGTAAGCTGCAGTCAAAAACCACCCTTTCTCCTTATTTATCTTATACGCACGACTCATAAATATGCTTGTGTGGAGGGTCAAAAACGTCCACTTATTTTCAAATAGTTATACTCGACAAATCTCCTCTATAGAGACGCTTTATCTCCTCTATAGAGACGCTTCATCTCCTCTATAGAGACGCCTCATCTCCTCTATAGAGACGCCTCATCTCCTCTATAAAGGAGTTTTCGGCTTGATTAGTATAAGTAAAGTGCCCACTGTGTTAAGAGACATAATATATTATGTCTCCACAATACATTACTTAAAAGTTATACCACGAATCTTCCCCTCGATTTCGCGGGGTTTACCATAGACGGTGATATCACCGCCAGTGGAAGCATGCACCTTAGCCCTCTCCTTGATCGTGATGGTAATGTCTCCGGCGGTGGTCGCATCGCAGTTACCATACTGCACCTCCAGCTCCTTGGCATTAATATCCGCACCTGTGGTACAATCCAGTATAGCGGTATTGGCTTGACCTGAGATTTTTACATCTGATCCGGTAGTACAGTCAATGGTCGCTTTGGTGACATCTATCTTGGCCTCTACTGAAGCCCCGGTAGTGACATCGCAATTAAATCCCTCAGCAGTGAGTACCAGTCCCTCCACGTCAGCGCCAGTAGTCGCATCGATAGATAAGTTGCCACTGATATTCAATGGAGAAGCAAACTTAATCTCTGCCCCCGTAGTCACATTGATAGCTCTAAGAGAGGGAGCTGAGATAGTTGCACGCAGGGTGACCTTTTTGGGTCTGTTGTTATTCTTCTGGTTTTTGAGTCCCAAGATCAAACGACCATTTTTCACCTCTATACGTACACGGTCTGCGATCGATTCTGAGTAGGAAACGTTGATAGAAGAGGTATTACTCTGCGTAAAAGTAACCTCCCAACCCACTGAGGCATCAATCCTTTCAAAGCTCCCAAGATGAGAGAGATCCTCATTGATCAGCTTCTGTGCATGAGCAGTAGCGGTACCGATAAATAGTGCTACAAGGGCGAATAATGTACATTTTATACGTTTCATAATGATAGTAAGTATAGAATTAAGAAATCTGACGTCCATCAAGGAAGCGAAGGACTCTCTGTGTCTCAGCAGCTTTGGACTCATCATGGGTCACCATCACGATGGTACGCCCATCCTCTTGATTGAGCTGGTGGAGTAGCTCCATAATCTCGGCACCCATCTTGGAGTCGAGGTTACCGGTAGGCTCATCGGCAAGGATAATCGATGGATTACCAATCACTGCTCGGGCTATAGCCACCCTCTGGCACTGACCTCCCGACAGCTGAGCTGGGAAGTGCTGCATACGGTGCGATAGCCCCACACGCTCTAGCACAGCTTTGGCTAGTTCACGGCGCTCCTTATCGCCCACCTTGCGATAGAGAAGAGGTAGCTCTACATTGTCGAGTACGTTTAGTGAATTGATCAGGTGGAAGCTCTGGAAGACAAAACCGAGGTGCTCATTGCGGAACTTTGCCAGCTCCTTATCACCCATCCCATCGGTATTCTGACCGTTGAGTAGAACCTTACCTTTGGTAGGTTTATCGAGCAGACCCATCACATTGAGGAGGGTAGACTTACCACATCCTGATGGTCCCATAACAGAGAGAAACTCGCCCTCCATCACCTCGATATTTACGTTTTCCAGTGCCACGGTCTCAATCTCCTCTGTACGGTAAATCTTGTAGACCTCTTGTAGTTCAATCATCTTCTTCATAATCGTTGCTTTGTTGTATGTTATTAATTTCAACTATCCAATATATTACAATCATCGTGCCAACAGATATAACTAATTGACAATCAATCATCTTATATTACGCAAGTGTCCGTTTCCGAACACCGACTGTCCGCCTCCGAACACTCTCACTCCTCTTTTAGAGTCTCTGCAGGGGAGATCTTGAGGATACGGCGAGCAGGCAACCAGATACTCAGGACGATTACCCCAGTAACCACCAAGTAACTCGTCACCATCACTGCGACAAATCTCAAGGTATTGAGTGGCTCTATATCAGTATCGAGTATCTCCATCCTAAAAAAGATGGCAATCATAGCGATGGTCAATAGGAATGCTAGGGTAAAGATGATAATACCCTCACGATAGTAGAGCCTCAGCACACCCTTAGGCGTATCACCAAGGGCGATACGCAAGCCTATTTCTCCTCTCCTCTTCTGAGTCCTATACCAGAATACTCCTGAGATGCCCAAAAGGATATTGAGCAGTAGAAAGAGAAGGAGATAGCCGTTGATTTTGACCGTCTTCTCAAAGGTCCTGCTCTCAAAGGTATTGGCATCACCAACAGCGAAGATATCGCTCATCTCCATATTACCAATCCTTAGGCGTGGTGTCATTTCTTCCCTAAAACGCTCGGCAAACCCCCTCCCGACTCCTGACTTTGGGACTACGCTTATCTCTACCATCCCAATCCAAAATACTTCTGCGAGATCAGTATGAGTGAGTGGTGTGATATAAAAGGGTTCTACATTGGAAAACCTCGTGTATCGAGAGTCCTTAGCTATTGCCCCGATAGCTCCTATTGCGGTGGCACTCTCTTCTTGAATAGGATTATCCCATAGTTCAGTCCCAATGGCTGACACTCCCGTCTCCTCAATTATCTTGGCGATTCCCTCATTCACGATGATTTGTCCATCTCGGAGTGCTTGAGTAAGTCTGCTATTACTCCCATTGACCTCTTCAAATTGATACATCTCTACCGCCTCAGGAGACATGACCCTCCAAGCGGCTTTCAGAGGGAGAGTATCTAAATAAATCTGATTGAAGTATTTGGACTTTGTCTCTGGACGACCATGTATAGATACCGCTACTCTATTCACTTCAGGGTGATTTCTTATCCTATCTACAATGGTTTGGATGGCTTCTACCCTATCATCCATTGTAATATCTGGATTGTAGTCAGGATGAAGCTCAGACATATCATCAAGTGTGATAATATAGATGTTGTCAATGCTATACCCTAATGGTTTGAGGTAGGTATGTAGAGCCGGATATGCTCTATCAATGACAAACCAAAGGAAGGTACTGATAAGGAAAAGCTCGATAATAAGTGCGATATTGCTCTTTCGCTCATTCCAGATAATCTTTAGTACATGCTTATTCATAATTATCGGCGACTTAGGGAATGAAGAATACTCTTTCGCGACATTAGAAATCCTGGAATGGTACTGGCTAATAGATTGAGTAGCAAACAAAATAACAAACAGACTACAAATGCACTCACATCGAATAATTGCCACACAGGGAGCTGCACATCCAGCCTATTCCAACCCATAAATAAGATACCTCTAAGACCATATACCGATAGAATGGATAGAAAGAAGCCAAGAATACCTCCAATCAATGTATAGAGAAAGCTCTCTATAATTACCTGAGAGAGGACTGAAATACGAGATGCCCCGTATGCTCTCCTCAATCCTTGTTCTCCGATTCTCTGTTCGTAACGAGAGTAGGTAAGTACAGAGAGATTGATAGCGGGGACAATAAGGAATAACAGAATCATCACAATACCAATCGTCCTATCTCGTGATTTCGACTCTGGCTCCATGAAGTATTTATCAAATTCGTACACTTCAACCCAAGTTTGAAGTCCCTCTCCATTATTGGCACTTATTTGGATCTCCTTCTGCTTTGCATTGTACTGGGCTAGAAGCTGATTAAACTCGCCTTTGATTGTCGGATATTCCGAAGGGCTATTAGCTAAAATAATAGCAGAATACTCTCCTGAAAATGTGGCTTTTCTCCCAGTGGTAGTCATCGAAGTATAAGGAATCCACACTTCCGAATATCCAAACCCCAAGAGGTTTGACGGTGTGGATACCACCCCGATAATTCTATACTCTACGTAATTGATCAGTAAATCCATGCCCACCACATTACTCTGATGAAACATCTTCTTTGCCAAGCCCTCACTCACGATGGCTTTCTTGGCGCCCTCCTCCATATCGGCAGGGTTAAAGCCTTCACCATGCAGGAAAGAGAAGTCAAGAGCTCTAAAGTAATCGAGATTAACCCTTAATACTTTACCTTTGGACTGTCCTTCATAATTTGGTAGCATCAGGTCATATTTTTCCTGACTAATCAGAGCTACAGCCTCTGCACTTTCAAGCGGGGCTAATAGCTCTTGATATAGAGATAAGTTGATTCCAGCTGTCTCATTGTCGCCATCAGAACTGTGATAATCGAGGTTTTGGATATAAAGGGTACGATTGCGATTGCTCTCAGGAGCAAAGTTATCGGTCTCCACCCTCCTTGTCGTAAGCATTACCATAATCATAGTGATAGCTAAAGCTGTGGCGATAATGGAGATCGCACTGAGGATTAGGTTTTCGCATAGCGTACGCCACGCTTGCTTTAGATACTGTTTAACCATAAACTATTCTTCATTGAGGATGATGGCGGGGTCGAGCTTAGAGGCTCGGCGTGCAGGGACTAGAATGCCCAGTAGTACTACGAGCAGGAGGACGGCAAAGGTAATTCCTTGGGTCCCCCAAAAGCGTCCCCAGGTATAAGGCATACATTCTTGGAAAGTATAGGTAATCTCGAAGTAGGCGAGTAGTATCATCACGACAAGCGCCGGTAGGTAAGCCATGAGTAGCATCAATAGGCTCTCCCGAGCAAAAACCCCTTGAATCCCGCTCCGAGATGTACCAAGCGCAATCCTTACACCGATTTCTCCCCGTCGTCGTTCGACCATAAACCAGTAGGAGCCTAGTACCCCTAGGAATACAATAAACATAAAGAAGATGACCAACCCTTGAATAAGGCTCAGGTACTGAGGCACATTGATATTGGTCAGATAGTAATCTCTTTGGGCACTTAGGGGTCTGACATCGGTAAGATAGAAAGGCCCTATCTCTAGTTTATCTCTCATTTCGTTAAAGAATTCCCTCGCAAACCCCTTGTGGTCCCGCTCCGACTTCACCCTAAAGACATAAGTCACGATACTGTACCTAATTCTGACATCCGTAAGAGGGGTATATATAAAGGAGCCGTACTGGGCAAAGTAGTCGAATTTAGTAGGTGCACAGATACCCGACACTACGTAGGATAGCTCAGGAGAATAATAGTCCTTAAACTCACGTCCGATAATATCCTGACTGTGAAATAGGCTATCGGCAAGCTGAGGAGATAAAACTGCCCCCTGAGGAGAGCTGATAGTCCACATCTCCGGTGCTCCCGCAAGCATCTCTACCTTCATCACATCAAAATACTCCTTGCCCACATAGCGAATCGTAGCTTCCACTCCATGCTCTCCATCAATAGTATAACCCTGCCCCATATACATTTTACCGGCAAAAGGTCTGGTCCCGACATAATAGGAAGCACTCTCTACGTCAGGGTGTTGGGCTATTACTCGATGGATTTGTAGCTGAGGCTCTATCCAGTAGATGTCGAGGCTATCCCTCATCCCTCCAGTAAACCTGAAGTCAGGCGCACGCTCGACATAGAGTTCGTAGACATGGTCGGTATTTGTCCCCATAGGCTCCAACCTCTTGTAGGTCATGACAAATAAAAAGTCTACACAGTACCAAAGTATAATACTGACCAAGAATAGCTCTAGTAGGAGCCAACGATTACTCTTGCGATGCGATAATATTTGTTTAAAAGCTATCTTCCACATATTATTTATACCGATTTAAGAGTTTCTACAATAGGGGTTCGCATGGCTCTCCATATAGGGATAATCGCTGAAAGCGTATTGACGAGCAGACAGAATACCAGCAACACAACGAATAGTTGTGGGCTAAAGAAAAACTTCCAAGGAATGGTAAAGTCATCTGCTGTAGCAAAGAAATTGATTGAAGTCGCCAAGAGCCTATCCTTTAACGCCTGTATAGCTATAAAAGAAAGTAGTAGTCCCAAGAGTCCTCCAACAAGCGTGAGCATTAGATTTTCATTAAAGAATTGCCACATAATCCTCCGGCTACTCGCTCCGTAGGATTTCCGTACACCGACTTCAGCTATTCGCTTCTCAATCTGAGAGGAGTGGATTCCTGCCATATTGACTGCGGGAATGAATAAAATAATCGCAATCAGGACAGCGATTAGTATTACTCCATTAAACTTCCGAACAGTCCCCTTCCAATAATTACGGACATCCGAACCCACTTCAATCTGTATCTTATCGATATCCTCTACCCCTACACTGAATACATAGTCATCAAGGCGATTGGCATTGTACGCCTCTACTCTCCCTGCCACTTGCCGAGCCACTTCGGCTTTGGGGTATCCCTTTTTAAGAAGGAGCGTAACCATGATCCCTCCCCTTAGATCCTTGGCTCTGTCGTGCCAATCGAAATCAGAGGGATCAAAGGTGCGCCATATCTCACTATAGCTATTGGGAAAGATGGAGCTCACACTCTTTACTACACCCACAATCTTATTCTCCTCTCTTGCAATATTGATGGTCTTTCCCACCACATCGGTAGTCCCATAAAGGGCATTTGCCAACTTGTCCGTAATGATGACCTCCATACGATTGGCCTCGCTCTGCTCTTTGGTGAAGGGGGCACCTGCTACAAATCTATAATTATAGATACGGAAGTAGGCATCATCTACTCGCATGTAGGTACGACTATAGGAATTGTCTCGACTTGTCCCCGCATGGACAGAGTTACCCGACATCCTATAATTAGTCATATAGGAAACTTCTTCTACGCCATCTAGATTCTCGAAGATAGCCTTAGCTACGACTGAGGACATCCCAGTATTGTAGTCGGCTTGTAACCTATCATTCCATGAGTAGCCGGAAGTACTTCTTAGGATTCTGCTTCGGTTATTCTCAGGTGCTAGGTCATTGGTCTGCAAAGCATACACCATGTAGAGCATCATACAGAAGGTGATGATGAGGGCAGTAGCAAGTACCACAATTCCACTGTACAGTGGATTGTCTTGCCATAGTTTTAGTGTCTGTTGGATAAATCGTTTCATAATCTATTCTTCATTGAGGATGACGGCGGGGTCGAGCTTAGAGGCTCTGCGTGCAGGGATTAGAATGCCCAGTAGTACTACGAGCAGGAGGACGGCAAAGGTAATTCCTTGGGTCACCCAGAAGCGCCCCCAGGTATAAGGCATACATTCTTGGAAAGTATAGGTAATCTCGAAGTAGGCGAGTAGTATCATCACGACCAAGGCAGGTAGATAGGCTACAAATAACACGAGTACGCTCTCTCTGGTCAAGAAGGTATAGACCCCTCTCAAGCTCGAACCCAAAACCATCCTAAGTGCAATCTCTCCCCGTCGACTCTGCACCATAAACCAATAAGAACCAACCACCCCTATAAATACGATGAAGAGGAAGAAGGTCACCAGCCCTGTAGCGATACCCATATACATCGGAATGCCTAGTGAGAGGTCAAACTTAGCCTTAATTTTATCATAAGGCTCTACTTGGAATAGGTAGTAATCGCCTATCTGTAGTTTATCTCTCATCTCAGTGAAAAACTCCTCAGCAAACTTTGGGGTATCAGCTTCTTCCTTTACCCTCACGACAAAAGGATAGCCCATATACTGCGCAACCTTAGGGATGGGCAGGTAGACAAATGAGGTATAAGGACTATAGATGTCGAACTTAGTCGGCTGGGCAATAGCAGTCACTTTATAGTAATCGTCTTTCCCTTCCTTCAAAGAGACATCATAAAAGCGCTTCCCTATTACTTCCTTCTCCCCAAAAACACTATCAGCAAAGACCTCTGTTACCACAGCACTTTGAGGGAAGGTACTATTTTGCCAATCGCCAATCTTGCCCTCCTCAATACCGATCTTAAACACCTCAAAGAAATGCTCCTCCACATACCGCACCATACCCTTGTAGTAGCGGTCCTCCTCATTTTCCTGCCCCTCTCTACGATAGGCTTGGAACATCGGGTCGGTTGCATACATCTCTGTCCCTATGAAGTAGGTGGCTGCCTCAATACTTGGGTGCTCTTGAAGGATCCTAAATATTTGCTCTCTCGGTGCGAATATCGTATTATCCCGCTCTTCATCGCTATAAGAATCGAGTGTGCGCTGGGGCAAAAACCTCATGGACACTCTGTACACATGCTCTGTATTCACGCCTTGTGGTTCCATACGCTTGGTGATAATCACGTAGAGAAAGTCTACACAGTACCACAATAGTATAGAGACCACAGATAGTTCTGCAAGAAGCCAGAGGGTATTTCTCTTATTGGCTCTAATCTGTTTGTACGCTAGTTTCCACATAATTTTACGCACCTTTTAATGTATAAACCATCTCTTTTCTCGTCGCCAAATAGGCTGGCAGTACCACAGACAGAGCATTGAGCATCAAGCAAAGAAGTACCACGACGACGAATAGCCTTATATCGACAAAGAAGCTAAACGGGAGGTCAAACTCAGAAGCGGTATCTAGTGTTAGTCTATTTCCGAGGAACTGCTCCTTAAAGAGCCATACAGCACCGAATGATAGGAGCAATCCGATAAATCCCCCCAATAAGGTAAGTACCAAGCTCTCTCTAAAGAAATTCCCAACAATTGAGGCATTAGTCGCTCCATACACCTTCCGAATACCTATCTCCGGAATCCTCTTGGAGAGATTGGAGGAGACCATACCTGTGATATTGATGGTCGGTACCACCAGGATAAGCATTATAAGGACACCAAACATCAGAGAGGGATTTACCCTACCACCAAAGAAGCTTTTTTCCGCCACCGTATGCGCCTCGGTCTTTAGGTAGAGCTCATGATTAGAGAGTACGGTACTATTAAACTCCTCAAGATTTCGGGCAATCTGTTCCTTGACCTTATCCACGGAGTAGTTAGGCTCTAGCAACAATATCCCCCGCTCCTCTCCAAGTGCCCCATCGTATTCTGGGAAGTCAAAGCCATCGGGTCTAAAAGGGCGGAAAACCTCGGCATAGGCATCAGTAAAGAGCGAACTTACTTCCTTGATCACACCAGATACTTTGTGTTCATTTCTATTAAATAATAGCACCCTACCCACCACATCGGTAGTGCCATATAGTTCTCGTGCCAGCCTATCTGTGATGATAAGGTCACTGCTTCCTGCCTCCGTCTGCTCCTCATTAAAGGGAGCTCCCTCAATAAACTGATACTGGAATATCTTGAAATAATTATGGTCTACCCTCCGACCCTTACACGGACGTGTATTGCCTACATTTGTCCCAATCATCCACTCAGCCACCTCCTGATCGGAATCTATCAGATAGCTGAGTAGCTCCACACCCTCCAACTCTCCATAGATACGCTTGATAGTTGTGGAAGACATCCCACTAGCAAACTCGTACTGCTCGCTCTCACCTTTCTGATAAAACGAGCCCGCATCGGTAAAAAGAGTACGGCTACGATGCACCTCAGGAGCCACATCCTTAGTTCGGAGACTATACACCATGTAGAGCATCATACAGAAGGTGATGATGAGGGCAGTAGCAAGTACCACAATCCCACTGTACAGTGGATTGTCTTGCCATAGTTTTAGTGTCTGTTGGATAAATCGTTTCATACTGTTTACTCTTCTTTTAGGGTATCTGCCGGTGGGATCTTTAGAATATGCCTCGCTGGCAACCATATACTCAGGATGATTACGGTGGCCGTAAGCAAATAAGTGATGAGCATACCTATAATGAAGCGGGAAGCATCCAACGGCTCCAGATCGGTGTTGGGTATCTCGTACTTAAATAGCCCTACAAATACAGCAATGGTTAGCAAGAAAGCCAAACTAAAGATCAGTACCCCCTCCTTAAAGTATAGCTTCAATACACCTTTAGGCGTATCACCCAGTGCCACTCGAAGTCCCATCTGACTTTTCCGCTTCTGTGTCCTATACCAAAATACGCCCGAGATACCCAATAGGATATTGACCAATAGGAAGAGTACCAATAGGCTATTCATGAGCATCTGTCGTTCAAACATTCGTCCCTGATAAATACCTGCTTGCTGGAGTGATTGTATCTTATTGAGCTCCATATTGCCGAGTTTTAGTTGCTCTTTGAGCTCTTTACTAAAGCGCTCCTCAAATCCTTTCTCTCTGCCTGATCTTGGTTTCACATTGATTTCTACACCTCCAACATAGCCTACCATGCTATTCAGCTCCTCCCTGGTAATCGGTGTAATCATAAAGGGGACATAGTTGGTAAATCGGGTATCTCGCACATCTTTGGCGATAGCTCCCACAGACCCCATGAGATGCCTATCGTCTGCATCGGGGCTGTCGTTATATATCTCGGTACCAATAGGTGCTGCGCCAATCTCCTTGGCAAGAGAAGCACTGATGATTAGCTCTCCACGCTCCAAGGCTTTATAGAGTCGCTCATTATCGCCCTGCTCCTCCTCTAATTGATAGAGGCGTACTGCTTCAGGTGACATCACCCTCCACTTTATATTTCGCAATTCAAGCGTATCTGCCCATACGCCCATACTATACCAACTATTGGACTCGGGGCGACCATGGTGCGACAAACCTACCTCTGCTACGTCGGGGTGCTTCTTAATACGTTCTACTACAGTATAAAAATCATCTGCCCGGTCGTCAGGGGAGATTTCAGGATCGTAAAGAGGATCTGTGGATGGGATATTGGAGAGGGTGGCTACATACACATGTTCGATATTGTACCCCAGTGGCTTGAGATAAGTCTTGAGTGGTGGATAGATAATATCTACCACGTACCAGAGGAATAAACTAATAAGGAATAGTTCGATAAAGAGGGCGATATTGCTTCTCCGCTCATTCCATACAGTCTTTAATAGTTGATTTTTCATATCTTACCTACGATTTAGGGCGTCAATAACATCTTTCCTCGACATCAACCAAGCCGGCATAATACTGGAGAGGAGGTTGAGAATCAAACAGAGAAGAAGTGCAATAAGGAAACTCCAGACATTAAATATCTGCCAGATAGACATATCGAAATTGCTCCCCAAGAAATCCAAAAAGAGGAGGTTGCGCATAGCATAGACTGCTACGATAGAGAGTAGAAAGCCGAGCAATCCTCCAATGAGCGTGTAGAGGAGGCTCTCCGTTATCACTTGATGGATGACAGACCAACGACTTGCCCCGTAAGAACGACGTACACCCAACTCTCCCAGCTTTTGCTCGTGACGTGAAAAGGTAAGCGTCGCCAGATTGATGGCTGGGACAAGAATGAATAATATCATAAATGCAATCGTATTTCGCCTACTCTCTGCCTCCTTTTGCTTGTCTCCCATGGAGTCTAAGAAGTTACTCATCTCTCGCCAAGATTTCAGGTGATTATCATTATTGAGGATTATTTCTACGCCCTGAAGTTGCGCATTATAATCGGCTAAGAGCTGCTCCATTTCTGCTTGGATTTTGGGAAAATCTCCACTATTTTTTGCCAAGATAATGCCCCAAAAATCGCCCAACTCATTTTGATCCTGGGAATCGACTGCGGTATAAGGGATCCACATGTCTGCATACGAGGCTATAAAGAGGTTAGAAGGTGTAGCGACGACCCCTACCACATCAAAAGGCTCATAATCCATCATCACCGTCTCACCCACCACATCAGATCTACCAAAGAGCTTACGAGCAAACGCCTCTGATAAAATTGCTTTCTTGACACCAGACTCCATATCACCCTCGCCAAAACCGTGTCCATACAGAAAGTGGTACTCGTAGCATTTCCAATAATCGAGATTGGCTTTCCGCACCGTGCTGATGTACTTATCACCCTTAGGATCTGTGGTAGAGACTCTATTTTCCGGGAAAAAGCCCGCTCCGATAGCAATCGCTTCAGCACTCTTTATTTTGCTCAACACCTCCTTATATAGGTTGGAACTCATAGAGGATGAACTACGGTTGTCCTTTTCTTTATTACGAACCGTTACGTTCAATATAAAGAGCGTACGATTTCGATGGACCTCGGGGGGAAAGTTGGAAGTCTTGATCCTGTCGGTCATCACCAATACCATCATCATGGCAATGGCAAATGCTGTAGCCACAATGGATATCAAACTAAGGATGGGATTTGCACGTAGCGTGCGCCATGCTTGCTTTAAGTACTGCTTAATCATAATATCTTCACTTGCTGATCGTGAGCTTATTTCTGTTTTTATAATTGCTCATATCAGACACAATCACCTCATCGCCCTCAGAGAGCCCTGAAACCACCTCGACAAGTTTGTGGTTGCTATCCCCAAGCTCTACCGTCTGCTTGGTAAGCTGATTACCATTCTTGACAAAGAGTTGGTACTTACCCGGACCATTGTAGTAAGCCCCCTTATCAATCATCAGTACATCCTCCTGGATTGCAGTCATCACATAGACATCTGTCTTGAGTCCCGAACGGAGTTTCTCGTGGTCATCTTGGTCGAGCTGGACAGTAAATTGAATCACTCCACCCTTGGACAGAGGTGTGATATTGGAGACGACTCCTCCAAGCTCATCACGACCTATCCGCACCAAGGTACGAGCCCCTGGAAAAAGTCGCTCGGCATAGCTGTCGGCAATCTCAGCCTCTACTTTGAAATGTGAAAGATCACTGATAATCGCCACTTGACTTCCCTGTGCCACTAGCGAACCTATCTCATTACTGACAAAGGTCAGGACACCCGCACGAGGTGCACGGATAGCGGCATCCTCCAGGGTGCGTTTGGTCTCGGCAAGCACCTTTTGGAAGATCGCAAGGTCTAGCTCCTGCACCTTGATTTCGGCAGAGGAAACCTCCTTGTCGTTTTCAAACTTCTGACGTGCCTGCTCTTGCTCCAGCTTCGCCACATTGTACCGCAACTGAGTCTCACGTACCTTGTCGGTCGTCCCCGCACCGATACTGTCGAGGTAACGTTCATTACGAACCTCTACCTTCAGCTTATCGAGCTGTAATTCATTTACCTGAAGTCGCATCTCCGTATCACTCATTGCACTTCGACTTTTAAGTTTAGACTGCTGTAGCTGATACTGCTTCATCTGTAGCTGGTCGAGTAGCTTATTATACTCCGTCTGGATACTCTGTAGGTCGAGCTCCACGATAGGCGTACCTATACTTACGGTATCACCTGGACGCTTGAGCACAGAGACAATACGACTACTAATCGGAGCGATGACAATCTCCTCAAAGCTGGGCTTTACCCTACCCGATGCACTTACCGAAACTTCAATAGTGCCGCGAGTTACCACCGAAGTCTTGAGGTTTTTCATCCCAATCGAAGGACGAAGCAATAGTATCACACTCGCTACGACGGCTATACCGGCAAGGGCAAAAAGCCCTACCTTGATCCATCTCTTTCGCTGCTCTAGCCTGAGTTGCTCTTTTGGTATCTTCCTATCCATATAGTTATAATAGTTGGTTTTGTTTTCTGCCTATTTGCTACAAACCCTGTGCCAATGATTGCAAATAATTGATAATCAACACCAATGTATTTTATATGTGTCCATTTCCGAACACTCAGTGTCCGAAAGCGAACAGTGAGTATTTGGAAAGATTTCAATAGAGCCTAAATTCCGAAAGTAAAGAATACCGTTTTGTTGATTACACACTCTCAAGCGCATATAAGTACGCAAAGAGGTTGTCTCTCGGTAGAGAGCATCCGGTCTCTCGGTAGAGAGCATCCGATCTCTCGGTAGAGAGAACCCGGTCTCTCGGTAGAGAGAACCCAGTGTCTCAGTAGAGAGAATCCAGTCTCTCGGTAGAGAGAATCCAGTTTCTTCATCAACAGATACCCTCTATGCACGGAATTGAGGTAGAGACATAATATATTACGTCTCTACGGAAGTCCTACAATGATAAAATAAAGGGGAAATACCCTACCAATGAAGGGTGAAATGGGTGAGTGAGGTGTCAGAATCAGTACGAAGGCTATAGGTAAAGCCATGCTGACTAAGAACCTCCTGGATAAATAGTAGCCCAATACCCTGCCCCTGAGGTTTGGTACTAAAGAAGGGGCTAAAGAGTTTTGCTTCCACTTCTTTGGGGATGCCTGCACCATTATCTATCACCTCGAGGAGACGCTCTTGGGCTGAGGTTCGGATCAGTACTCGTCCTGCTACTGAGATACTCTCAATGGCATTTTTGACGATATTGATGACTACCTGCTCCATAAGAGGTGCATCCAAGAGGAGCACTCCGACTTCGGAATCAAGTTGGTACTCAAATACTACATCCTTATCTCCACAGAGGCTCTCAAAGAGACTTTGCTGAGCTAGGAGGAGTCGATTGAAATCTATCGGTTTCCGCTCCACCTTAGGCACCTTGACCACTGCGGCAAAGCGAGAAACAAAATCACTCATGGAGTAGCAACGCTCCAGGCATACACCGAGGGCTTCGGCTAGCTCTGGCTCGTCATCCCTAAGAGCCTGGGTAGAGGTATCAAGTATGGAGGTAATCCCTGCAACTGAATTATTGACCTCATGAGCCATCATACGGATTACCTTTTCGTACGCCTTACGCTCTGCTTTTCGCACTTCCTCCGTGAGATGCTCTATGAGATAAAATGAGCGTTTGAATCCACGGTCAATAAAGGCAGAGTGAGACACCTTATATATCGAACCATCGGCACGATTAAAGGTATCTGTAGACCGAAGGGGGACGCTAGAGATGTCAAAAGTTGTGCGTTGGGAAAATTCTTGAATCCCTAATCCTTTGTATTCTCCATCTACTCCAAGAATTCTCTGACCGGCGGGATTGATCTGTACGACACGACCATCATAGTCTAGCACCACAACACCCAATGGGGAAGCCTGCACGAGGAGATCGAGGAACTCATTTTGCTCCCTCAGTTTGAGTCGCTCCTCTTTGAGCTGCTCCATAAGTCGATTGAAAAGCTCTACAATCTCATCGGCATTGGACTGTCCTATTTTCTTGAGCCGACTACTGAAATCCTGCGCTTTGAGGAGGTTCATACCATTGGCAATGGCATGCATCGGTCTTACTGCCCGGTAGTAGTACAAGAAGAGCACTACGATGAGTACAACCACAAGGAGTGCACAGAGTATGGCCAGTACACGCATCATAAACCGTACTTCTCGAGTCTACGATAGAGAGCGGCACGACTAAGTCCTAAGGCTTTTGCCACTCGGCTGAGATTGCCATTGTGGAGAGCAATCTGTCGCTCTATCTCCGATCGCTCTATCTCCTCCAGGGTCTTGCCTCCTTGAGATGACGTAATCGGTTTGGAGTGGCTGATGTGAGGACGAAGGTCTCGAGCGGAGATGGTATCATCAAGGGACATCAGGATAGCACGCTCCACGAGGTTTTTGAGTTCACGGATATTTCCTGGGTAGGGCAAACTTTGCAGGAGTGCCATCGCATCATCGGCGAAAGTGACATTGCGCTTGGTTTGGTGCGCAAAATGCTGCACTAATAGTGGGATATCTTCGACCCGCTCCCTCAAGGCTGGGATATGTAGCTGTATGAGATTGATGCGGAAAAAGAGATCTTCACGAAAACTCCCCTCTGCTACCATGCCACGGAGGTCGGCATTAGTGGCACTGACCACGCGTACATCTACCCTCTGAGGTCTACTATCCCCCAAAACCTCGAAGGTCTGATCCTGAAGCACTCTCAAGAGCTTTACCTGACAAGAGGCATCGAGATCCCCTATTTCATCAAGAAAGATCGTACCTCCATCAGCGAGCGTAAAACGCCCTTTTCGGTCGGTATATGCATCGGTGAAAGCCCCCTTTTTGTGCCCAAACATCTCACTCTCAAAGAGGCTTTGGGAGATACCGCCAAGATTGACCTTGACAAATGGCTCTTGACTGCGCTTGCTATGCTGGTGAATTGCCTCGGCAATCAACTCTTTGCCAGTACCACTCTCTCCGGTAATCAACACCGAAGCAGTGGTAGGAGCTATGCGAGCCACAGTGTGAAGTAGATCCTGCATGGCAGGCGAGCGCCCTATAATATTAGGGAAATTGGGGTCACCTTCAGACTGAATGGTCTCGGAGGAGATGCTGATGGCATTTTCTATCGTCTTGAGGAGCTGACGATTTTCCCAAGGCTTGGAGACAAAATCAAAAGCCCCCAACTTCATCCCACGTACTGCCAGCTCTATGCTTGCCCAAGCTGTCATCAGTATCACGGGTGAGTGGGGGGCAAATATCTTGACCCTCTGGAGGAGCTCAAGCCCCTCTTCTCCTGTAGTCGTAAGGGAATAGTTCATATCCATCAGTACCACTTGAGGCGATACTTTTCGGACAATATCGAGAGCCTCAGTAGGATTGGTAGCCATGAGGACTTCATAGCCTGAGCGTCTGAGCAGGAGCGAAAGTGAGGCTCTCACTGCTGCATCATCATCTATGATCAATATCGGCTGCATATTTTGGGGCTTAGAGATCAAGTAACTGGAGAGGGAAGTCCATGGTGATGATTTGGTTGTCTCGATCAATCGCCACAATCCACTGCTCTACAAGCGGGATAGCGACTGCAGACTGATTGGGACGCTCTACTAGAATCAAGATATTGGCGGTGGAGCTATCGATGTCTGCGATACGCCCAATAATCGCTCCTTGGGCATGCTGTAACTGATAACCCCTAAGCGTAATCTGAAAATCACCGCTATCCTCGGAAAGCTCTCCTTGATGAATCTGTACCTGAAGACCGACCAATTGCTCGGCATCAGAGAGGTTCTCTATGCCTTCAAACCCGACAATGAATTGTTCGCCCCTACCACGAATACCAGCGACCCTATAAGGAACCGGGATCTCATCAATAAGCAAGAAGAGAAACTCTGGATCAAGCTCCTCCAATACTGGCGAAACTAAGGTTATGCTCACTTCGCCCTGATTGCCGTGAGTGCGGCGAATCTTGCCATAGGGGACAAGCTGCTTGGGGTCAATCGTCGGAAAGGGATTGGGCATACTTAGATACGCTTGATACTGGCTCCCAAATCATTGAGGCGCTTATCAATAAACTGATAACCACGATCAATTTGGTCAATATTATCAATGCGGCTGGTACCCTCTGCCGACATAGCGGCAATCAAGAGTGCAATGCCTGCACGGATATCCGGTGAAATCATATTGCCACTGCGGAGTTTAAACTTACGGTCCAGCCCAATCACCGTAGCCCTATGTGGGTCGCAAAGGATAATCTGAGCACCCATATCGATGAGCTTATCGACGAAGAAAAGACGGCTCTCAAACATCTTTTGATGAATCAAGACACTCCCTCTTGCTTGTGTAGCGGTCACTAAGAGGACACTCAACAGGTCGGGCGTGAGACCCGGCCAAGGTGCATCAGAGATAGTAAGGATAGAACCATCCATAAAGCTATCTATCTCGTAGTGCTCTTGCGCTGGGATATAAAGGTCATTGCCTCGCTCTTCGATGGTGATGCCAAGACGACGGAAAGCGTTGGGGATAATTCCAAGTTCACGTGTCTCGACCTCTTTAATCGTGACCTCTGAAGAGGTCATCGCTGCCATACCGATAAAGCTCCCGACCTCAATCATATCAGGAAGCAATCTATGTTCGGTTCCGCCGAGCTTCTCTACGCCATGTATGGTAAGTAGGTTGCTGCCTATCCCATCGATTTTGGCACCCATACGTACCAGCATACGGCATAACTGCTGTATATAAGGTTCGCAAGCTGCGTGGTAAATCGTAGTATCTCCCTCAGCGAGCACTGCTGCCATGATGATATTAGCAGTACCTGTGACAGATGCTTCCTCCAACAACATATATGACCCCTTGAGAGGCTCCTCTGCATCTATGCTGAAGAGTTCCTTCTTGGGGTCATAATTCATCTTGGCACCAAGGTTGATAAAACCTTGGAAGTGGGTATCTAACCTACGGCGACCTATCTTGTCTCCACCAGGTTTTCCTATCGACGCTTTGCCAAATCGAGACAACAATGGACCTATCAATAGCACACTGCCACGAAGTTTTCCACTCGCCCTTAGGAAGTCTTGGGAATAGGCGAAGTCGAGATTGACATCGTCTGCCTTGAAGGTATAGGTATCAGCCGATAGCTTTCGTACTTTGACTCCGAGATCGATCAATAGCTGAATCAGATTATTGACATCCAAAATATCCGGAATATTGCTAATCTTAACCTCCTCGTCAGTAAGAAGCACCGCCGAGATTACCTGTAGCGCCTCATTCTTGGCGCCCTGCGCAAAAATCTCACCATGGAGCTGACATCCACCCTCTACGACAAACGAACTCATCTCTTCTTCTTTTTATTCTTGTTAATCTTCTTGACCAAGAGATTGCCACTACCACTTGTGAGCTGTGGTGATGGCTGGAGTAGCTCTTTAGCCTCAGGCAATAGACAAACCATCTCATCGAGATAAATCTTGCCCTTTGACAGTTCAAAGAGATCGGCAAATATCTTGGCATTAGTCACTGTATCTTTATTCCACTGTACATAGCTACGCTTCATCTGGAGAGCAGTTTCTCTCGCTAGTACATCACGCTCCTCACCTTCTGGCAATGCCAATACCTCCTCTATCATCCGCTCCACTATCTTCCCATAGTGTCGATAGGTAGGTTTGCTCGCCTGCCCATTGGTCAGAGCGCACTTCATCTTGGACTCGTGCTCTTCACGAGTAGTTACCTCGTAAGGAAACTCGACTTCGAGCTTAAAGTCCGACATGATATACAAGTGATCCCAGAGCACTTGCCAATAATCTTCTCGCTCCTTGTCTCTGCCCGATACCATATTCATGGTCTCAATAATCGACTGAGCACATTGCTGACGCTCATCTCTATCCTCAATCGTCACGCAATGCTCCACCATATTTTGGATATTACGACCATATTCAGGGAGTATGAGGTCTTTATTATCTATATAATAGTCCTTATTAATCATACTATTGATCCAATTCGCTTACCCTCCCCTTGATTGTCTTTGACGCCTCTTCAAAACCAGGCTTATCGAGCAGTGCAAACATGTTCTTCTTATACGCTTCCACTCCCGGTTGATCAAAAGGATTGACTCCGAGTAGATAGCCACTAATGCCTACCAACTTCTCAAAGTAATAAAATAGCGCACCGATATTGAAGGCATCTAACCTGTCTATCTCCATCTGCACGATAGGCACACTCCCATCGAGATGCGCCAACATCGTACCACGCTCCGCTTGTTTATTGACAAAGTCGATACGCTTACCTGCAATGAAATTGAGCCCATCTAGGTTTTCCTCATCGGCAGGGATTCTACACTCCCTATCCTGTTGTCCGACACTGATAAAGGTCTCGAAGATGGTGCGCTCTCCCTCCTGTATCCACTGACCCATTGAGTGTAAATCAGTAGAGAAGTCCACCGCAGCCGGGAATAGCCCCTTGTGCTCTTTTCCCTCGCTCTCTCCAAATAATTGCTTCCACCACTCATTGATATAATGCATCTTAGGGTGGAAATTGACCAACAATTCAATCTTCTTTCCCAAAGAATAAAGAGCCAATCGAGTGGCGGCGTGCCCTTCGACGACCTCAGCACCCTCAGTCCCCAACTGAAGCTCCTGTTCCATTGACTGCGCACCTCTTACGAGTGCCACAATGTCGAAACCTGCCACAGCAATGGGCATCAATCCCACTGGCGTAAGGACGCTAAAGCGACCACCGACATTGTCGGGAATCACATAGCTCTTGTAGCCCTTCATATCGGTAAGACTGCGCAACGCCCCCTTAGATTGATCTGTGATTGCCACGATATGTTCACGAGCAAAAGTCTCTCCCTCCTGTTCCTCAAGGAGTTGCTTGAGCAGTCGGAAAGCCACAGCAGGCTCAGTTGTCGTACCGCTCTTGGAGATATTAATCAACCCAAACTTGTGCCCTCTGAGTAAATCAAGTAGCTCAGCCATATAATCCTCCGAGATATGGTGACCTGCGTATAGCAGACGAGCCCCTTCAGCAGGTTTATACTGAGCGAAAGAATCACTCAGCGCCTCCACCACTGCTTTGATACCGAGATACGAGCCACCAATACCGATTGTCACCACATACGCACAATCCTTCCGAAGTCTATCGGCAGTCGCTTGTATATCAGCTAAAAAGTCGTCTGTAATACTTGATGGCAGCTCTACCCATCCAAGGAAATCGTGTCCTTTTCCCTCTCCTGAGTGCAGATATTGATGACACTGCTTTGCTTGAGGTAGAAACGCCTCATATTTTTCTCTTACGCTATTGCCTCTAAGCGCATTCCCTAATCTTACCTTCATGGTTCTATGTCAATTTCAAACTCAACTCCTTAAATGTCTCCTTTGCTTTCTCCTTATTGTAAAGCAAATCATATACTGCATCGGCAATAGGTAGGTCTACCCTATACTTCTTATTAAGCTCATGAATACACTTAGCTCCATAGTAGCCCTCTGCCGTCATCTCCATCTCCGCCTGAGCCTGCATCACCGAATACCCCTTACCGATCAGTGTACCGAGCGTTCGGTTGCGGCTATATCGGCTGTAGCCTGTCACCAAGAGATCCCCAAGATAGACAGAGTCGTTGATGTTTCGCTCTACACTAGACACTCGTGCGAGAAATCGAGACATCTCTTTCGTCGCATTAGAGAGCAATACTGCTTGGAAGTTGTCCCCCATACGGAGCGACTGACACACACCGGCAGCGATTGCGTAAATATTTTTCAGCACGCTTCCGAGCTCAATACCTCTCACATCACTACTCACCTTACAAAAGGTATAATCACTCTGAAATACCTTACTCAGTCGCTCGGCTCTCTGTACATTGCTACACGCCAACGTAAGGTAGCTTAGTCTATTCAGCGCCACCTCCTCGGCATGTGTCGGTCCACTGATTACACCTATCTGGTCATCGGGCATCCCCATCACATCCCGCAAATAATCAGAAATCACCACATAGTCATCAGGGATAATACCCTTGATGGCATTGAGGACAAACTTTCCTTGAAGCGAATCTTTCTTAGTTTTTTCGAGTATCCCCTTGATATAAGGTGAAGGGGTTACCAAGATCAGTGTATCCGAAGCCTCCACGATACTTGGAATATCAGTGAAGAAGTCAATCCTATCCGTCTCAAATTGCTGAGTGGTCAAATAGGTGGGATTGTGACGAGATTTGCGGAACTGGCGTACCGTTTCTCCAAAACGAAAATACCAATTGATTCGCTCCTCTTGCTCCATCACCACCTTTGCGAGAGCCGTTGCCCAGCTCCCACTACCTATGATGCCTATTCGCCCTGGTTCCCAATTACTCATTCCCCTTTATCTCCTCACTCTTTGGCTTACCTTCTGGCTTCATTTGAGGGAAAAGAAGTACCTCTTGAATACTCTCTTGTCCAGTCAGTAGCATCACAAATCTATCCATACCAATCCCCATTCCGCTCGTTGGTGGCATACCATACTCCAGTGCACGCACAAAGTCATGGTCGATCAGCATAGCTTCATCGTCTCCCTTCTCCGAGAGTCTCATCTGCTCACGGAATCGTTCGAGCTGATCAATAGGGTCATTGAGCTCAGAATAGGCGTTCAGTAGCTCCTTGCCGTTGACCATCAGCTCGAAGCGCTCAGTAAGCCCCTCCTCACTGCGGTGCATCTTGGTCAGTGGCGACATCTCCACAGGATAATCAATGATATAAGTAGGTTGGATAAAGTTTTTCTCAGCTCGTTCCCCAAAAAGTTCATCGATTAATTTCCCCTTACCCATGGTTTCATCCACCTCGATACCCAGAGACTTGCAAGCAGCTCTTAGCTCTTCCTCGCTCTTACCCTTGATGTCAAAATCAGTGTACTCGAGGATAGCTTCTCTCATCGTCACGCGAGGGTAAGGTGCCTTAAAATCAATCACTTTGTCGCCCACCTTAGTTGTCGTCGTACCATTGACCTCGATAGCGATGTACTCCAGCATCTGCTCCGTCATCTCCATCATCCAATTGTAATCGGTATAAGGGACATACACCTCCATAGCGGTAAACTCAGGATTGTGCGTACGATCCATACCCTCGTTGCGGAAGTTCTTGCTAAACTCGTACACGCCATTAAATCCGCCCACGATAAGGCGCTTCAAATAGAGCTCATTGGCGATACGGAGGTAGAGTGGAATATCGAGCGCATTGTGGTGGGTCACAAACGGACGCGCCGAAGCGCCACCGGGGATGCTCTGAAGTATCGGTGTCTCTACCTCAAGATAGCCACGAGCATCGAGAAACTCTCGCATAGCCTTAAAGGTCTTGGTACGCTTCACAAATATCTCTCGCACCTGTGGATTGACCACGAGATCCACATACCTCATACGATAGCGTTGCTCTGGGTCGCTAAAAGCATCATACACCACACCATCCTTCTCTTTCACTACCGGCAGTGGGCGGAGCGTCTTAGAAAGAACCTTCAGTTCCTGCACATGGACAGATACCTCTCCCGTCTTGGTGCGGAATACAAAGCCCTTCACCCCAATGAAGTCTCCAAGATCCAAGAGCTTTTTAAACACCGTATTGTAGAGCTCCTTATCCTCCCCTGGAGCAATATCATCACGAGTAATATAGAGCTGGATACGTCCTGTAGAATCTTGCAACTCACAGAATGAGGCTTTACCCATCACTCGGCGCATCATCATACGCCCTGCCATCGAAACCTCTCGCACGGGAGCATCATCTTTAAAAGTCGTCACCACCTCATCGGCATATCCGGTCACCACAAACTCCTCTGCAGGGTAAGGGTTGATACCCATATCCTTCAGCTTCTGGAGACTTTCTCGCCTCAATACTTCCTGCTCACTTAGCTCTCTTGTACTCATATATAATCATCGAATTGCATTAACACACAGATAGTACCCCTTGGGTACTCCATACACCCTGCCACAAATTTACCCAAAATTATCGACTATATGCAGAGGTATCGATATACAAAAAAGAGGCTCACCCCAAGTTGGGGGCGAGCCTCACAATATCGTAAACTCTACAAGAGATTAGAAGCGGTAACCGAGGGTCACAAAGAAGCTAGAGTTCTTGTTAGACACGTTCTTGTCAGGAGTGATGTCATAAAGACCTACCTGGGTGCCTACACCAAGCATAATACGGCTATACTCTACACCGGCACCGACCTGAAGACCCCAGTCAAAGGCATTGAGCTTACTCACCTCATTACCAAAAACGGTAGTCTTCTTGAATGGATTAGAGGTATCGGTACCAAGATCTACGCCAAGGAACTTACCTGAAGCCTTACCACCTACGCCATAGCCTAGGTATGGACCAGCATTGACGAATGCACTTAGACGGCTATCCACATCAAAACGCAAGTTGGCAAGGATAGGAAGGTCAATGTAATAAAGATTTGAAACCACATTGGTATTCTCTCCACCAAACTTGTAACCCTTCATAGAGAAGTTAAGACCTGGCTGGACAGTCAATTGCATTGTACCACTGTTGAGGACAGGGATATCAACAGCGACACCAGCACGTGCACCAGAAACCATCTTAGCATCGTTAGATCCGGTAATCTTAGCACCCTGATAGCCTGCGCTTACGATGACGCTAGTACTCTGTGCCATAGCACCAATTGCAAAAAGTGAGCTCACAAGAGCTGCAAAAATAATCTTCTTCATAATTTGTCGAATTCAAAAGTTAAACATAGGAGAGCCAACAACCCATTGGGCAGGGCATCATCCCGTAGTAACACGGTGGCAAAGGTAGGGAATAAAATTGACACCGAGAGCCATGAAACGTCCTTTTTAACACGACTTTACCAAAACAGTCGCATTACAAATATTTTTATCCTTATTTCACCCCATTATTAGCTATAAAATGGGATCTTATACGCTTAGCTCTAATCTTTTTCCACCACAAATAATAGCCGGTAAGAGGTAGGGAAGCACCTAAAAGTCCTACCAAGAAGGTGATTATTTTAGAGAAGTAGCCTCCCCACATTCCGAAATGAATAGACCGAACCCACCCTCTGATCTTACTATTTCGCTCTTGATCCTTATAGGGCGTATACTGGGTAATCATACCATTCCGACCATCAAAGTAATATTCGTCTACTGCCGACTGATTGCCCCATCCGCCTAGTGTCAGACGGGCATTACCGGGCGTAATCCTTATCTCCTTGTACTCAAGACCGGAGAGCTCTGCCAACACCCGATCATACACTAGGTAGTCCGCCTCTGCTTCCAATCGCTTGGGTCTGGCTCCTTGAGTCACCTCTCCTCCAAAGAGCTTGTAGAAGCCCTTATTGTACCACTCAAAAGACCAGGTAAGTCCTGTCAGAGCCAGCGCCAGCAATAGCACTATTCCATACATTCCACCGGCAGAGTGCAAAGAGTACCAAAAGGCCTTTCCCTTCCTGATCTTAAGTGACTTCCAGACACTCCTCCATCGCCTTGGCGCCCAAAGCACAACACCTGTAATAAGGGCAAGGACAAAGAGGATAGTACTTACACCCACGATAGTTTTCCCAAGAGAGATACCATCACCACCTACCCTAGCACTATCCATCAGCCAACGGTGCGTAAAGAAGACTACTCGGTAAAAGGGAGTCCTGCCAAATTGCCCCAATTGCTCCCCAGTATATTGATTCACAAAGATTGCAGCATGTCGAGGCTCGGAGAGGTGAATCTTGTAGGCTCTATTAGGCTCTTCCGAAATAGTAACGCCTGTCACCTCCACCCCTTCTGGCACACCGGCTACCACCAAAGGTACCAGCTGTGCAAGGGGCAAAGGCTCTCCCTCGGGCTGCACAAAGACCATATCCCGATGCCCAAGTTCGTAGAGCTCCTGCTCAAAGACGAGGAGCGAACCTGTAAAGCAGATAATGGCAATAACCAACCCAAAAGGGAAAGAAATCCAAAGATGGAGCTTTTGGAATAGAGATCTCATACTCTATTGTCAGTTCAAGTAAATTAGAATACACCGATATAGTATTGGTCCGCTCCTGATGGACTCAGCTTGGTACCGAGTGTCGGTATCGGATTGGCGCTTTTGATGTCATAAATATGGATATGACCGGGTTTGCCGAAAGTCGCCAGAGCAAAATAAATTTTGCCATCACGCACCGCAGCGGTCTGATATTGCTGCAACCATAGCCCCTCCGGAACCTCGAGATTGACCACGGTGCCCCTACGAAGATCCATGCGAGCAATACCAAAGGCAGAAGTATATGTAGGATTGCCTTCAGGGTCTACACCTATCTGAGCCTGTGGTTTACTTTGATCCTGGTAAGGGATATAGCCAATACCATCACCCACATAGAACCATCCGAAGGATCTACTTCCCTTGATCCCCAACTTCTCGGTCAGGTTGTAACGGAAAGAGGTATCATACTTCCCCTCCTTAAGTCGGACAATCGATGTCACCTTGGTATTATCAGCCAATTGATAGATATATCCATCACTAGACTTATACATAGTAGGAGTACGGTATCCATTTGTCGCGCCTAATTGCTCCGGGTGGAGCACCACCTTCGGATTGGTGAGAGCCGGATAGTCTAAGACAAGAGTACCTGTGTACTGACTCTCTACAGCCTTTCCATCAGGCTTCTTGGCATCGAATTTTCCGATATTGATTCCATAGTATATATACGCACCATCTATCACCGGGCTATCTGCACGGGTAATGACATATCCCTTTTTCCCCGAGATTTCTTCAGGCATCTGCACTGGCATATCCACCTGCCATGTATCGGTATTGGCTTTTACCTCGAGCATATCTATCATGGCGACGTTGAAGGTCGTCACCCCCTCCAGTACCTCTGGCTTACTGGCATCAACGTTTTTATAGACGCCGATTGCCTCATGCACGGAGCCTAGCTTATCATTGACTTGCTTAAATCTAAGTCCCTTACCATAGCGAGCATCCAGCATAAGGGTCTGACCCTCCCTCTTGTACTGTCCGGGGAGAGAAGCATCATACACATACTTCTCTAGCTTGCTATCACGATAGTAGAGCACCGAGATATAACTCCCATCACTGGGGAACCCCAAGTGTGGTGCACGTGAAGTATTGATCGTAAAGCCCTTTCCGGCAAAGCTGAGCTCGCCCTTAGAGGGATCGTTTGTCGCTTGCAATAGCGTAGTAGATGGACTGGCAGAACCACTTGCCATCACCACATGGAATGGCCGCCTATCCGCCAGCGGAGGGGTAGGACTGGGGGTATCATTGGCTCCTTTGCAAGAAGAGAGCACGAGAGAAAAAAGAGCCAAAAAGGCAAAAGTATTAAGTGTTAGCTTCATGATAAATTTATATTACGATTAAAATATTGCGAAGCTCAACTTGCCGTATAGGGCAAATCCCGGCTTCTGAAGTCCATAATTATCAAACAATTGTTGGTTGAGAATATTCTTAGCATCTACCGATATACTCGCCCTCTGCTTGCTGAGGAAGTAGACTGCACTGAGACCGATTGGATATTGGGCAGGGATGATGGCGAGGTTGTGTCCACCGATGTTACCCCAGTCCAATCTAAAAGCCTCTGTGTAATTGACACTCGCAGAGAGTGTAAGAGTATTCCCTCTCGCCAAGACATTTGGCTGGGTATAGGATGCGGTAAATGACGACCTTATCCTCGGTTCATTACGAATCTGCATACCGTAATAGCCGTAAGGCTGCCCCATCTTATCATACTTAGTATTAAAGATGAGAGAGGTGTAGGCAAATACCCCCTGTAGCATCACCCTCGATCCATAGGCATAGTTCAGCTCAATATCACCCCCTCGTCCCAGCACGTTCTCCAGGTTTTCAAAGAGCAGGTAGTCCATCGTACCACTATGGGTCATCTGCCGAATCATATTACGAGTATCACGGTAGAAAAGGTTCACCTGCCCCCAAAGGCTATGTGTGCCATTGTCCAGCAGGTCATCGGTACGCACGCCGACATTCGCATTGATACTCACCTCAGGCTTTAGATTGCTATTGGCACGGATATCCTCACCGACACTCCCAAACAGCTCATTGGGCATCGGCAAACGCATTGCCCGCTCCAGAGAGCCTACCAGCATCAACGTCGGAGAGAACTTGTAGCTCCCTGTAAAGCCTGCGCCCCACGCACTATGAGGATGACGCATACTCTGCTCTTCTACTCCTCCATCAGAGGCTAGTCGCCTCATAGTATACTCAGCATAGCCGAAGTAATACTTACCAAAAAGATTGAGCAGAAGACGATCCTCCAGAGTAAATATTCTAGCTGCGATAGAGAGCAAATGCTTCTGAAGAGCATAGCTATCTGTAGTCCTTTGCACCACTTCGGGCTGACGTAAGTCCCTTCCCCTCTCTTTATAACCATCAAGAAAATAGTCGAGACTCACATTATGGCGTCCTAAGAATTCGTAAGCAAGCGAAGCACGAGTAGTAAAGCTCGCTAGTCTATCATGCACCTCACTCTTCTCTGTCGATCGCTCCCCTCCCTTATTGATAATCGGATGTCCATGCTCATCAGTAAGAGGTACTCCCCTCCAGTCAAACCTGTAGGAGAGGGTATCCACCGCCATGCGATTTTGGAGCGAGAGCGCCGAATTGACCCTCAGACTCAGCCCCTCTACAAATAGATTATCTTTGTGATAAGTAATATCTGCCATCCCATGGTCACTTCTATTGTGCCTGCCACCAAAGGGATTGAGCATACTGGCACCACTGTGCTGCACCTCTTTATACCCCTTACTGAGCGAAAATCCCACAAGCAGTTTGTCCGCCCAAGGAAGATACTGAACACCTGCATGGAGCCGAGCACCATAGTTTTCAAAAGCGTCATGAAACCTCCTCGCTTTATGCCCATTCGTGGCGACACCGTCCCAATTCTTGTAGTAGATCTGATCGCCCCACACCTGGTAATCATTCTTGGAACTGGTGTAGTATAGAGAGCCTTGTACAAGCCCGTGTGCTTTGATTCTTGCCGAACCACTCACTGTCGCCTTGTGCGTACCGAAGGAGCCAAACTCATAGGATGCTGCAAGGTTTTTTCTCGACACCTGTTTGAGCACCACATTGACCACGCCCCCCAGCGCATCACTGGCAAGATGGGCTGGCACCACGCCCTTATAGACTTCTACACGCTCTATCAGGTTGGTCGGAATAGAGCTGAGTGCAGACGAACCTCCATAGCTAGAGATAGGAAGCCCATCGATGTATATCTGAATTGCCCTACCGCTTAGGCCGTTGATATTGATGGAGGTCTGACTCCCCAGTCCGCCACTTTCACGCACCTTTACCCCTGCCATCTTGTCCAACACCTCGAGAGTACTTATCGAACGCTTCTGTAACTCTTCTGTCCTAATCATAGTGAGCGGATAGCCTCCCTCTATCAATTCACGCTCACGGCTCTTCTCTATCACCACCACCTCATCTAAGAGCTCAGCAGTGCTATTGACGCGAACGTCCCGCACCACCACAGGTTTCTCGACAGAGAGCTCCTCCTTTATCGACTCTATGGATATGGCGTTAAAAACGATATGATACTTCCCATAAGGGACATCTGAAAACTGGAAATTCCCTTCCTTGTCGGTAAAGGTAAACCGCTGTGTGCCCTGCAACGTCACCATAACATCCTCGATTGGCTCAGAGGAGTCTACCGACTTCACTGCCCCCTTAACCACAGCCTTTTGGGCAACCATTGGAAGTGAGAAAATGAGCGAAAGAGACAATATGAGGGCTCTGCTTGTATTCAACATTTATTATTCCCTAATCATACATTTAGTTTTACGGCGCAAAGTTCCGACAATAAAAGCACCCCTGAAATACCCAAAAAAAGGTATTTTTCAAGCCTATTTTCATCCCCTATACTTATCCAAATCTAAGCAAGACCCCTTCTCCTCCTGCAATCTCCTATACAATACTCACCACATATAGGTATCCTTTGACCGATACAGACAGAGCACATCAACCTCCAATCCATCAGGCTTGAACCGATTCAGTAAATCCCATGACCATTTAATATATACTAATCGTAGTGTTTAGTATATATTAAACCTACCAATTAGTATATACTAATCGGAGTAATTAGTATATATTAAATGGTCATCCCCTCTATAGATATTCGGAGAGAGAGATACAGAGGAGGTTGAGAGGCTCTATGTCAGAGTTTTTCAAAAAAGGGATATTGTGGGGATAAATTTAGTACCTTTGGACGAAGTGTTACGACAAGATAAAATGATGAGAAGGAAAGATAGGGAAATGCCCAGTGAGTGGGGCAAACAGGTGATTGACAAGACTCAATTTGGTGTGGTATCTGTAGTAACTCAAGAGGGGTTGCCCTATACACTCCCCCTTTCAATCGTACGAGATGGAGACACACTCTACTTCCACTCCGCTAGGGATGGACGAAAAGTAGAGGTGTACTGTGATGGCATGCCAGTTCAGGCTGTTTTTGTAGGAGATGTAAAAGTGCCAGAACTCTATAGCGCTGAAGAGCTCGAAGAGATGAGAGGAGACAACGCTCGAGCATTAGAGCTCACCCACAGGGTATTTACCACAGAGTATGAGTCGGCGATAGTCCAAGGCAGGATTTTCGAGGTAACCACCGATCAAGAAAGAGAGCATGCCTTCAGGCTAATCTGCCAAAAATTCACTCCCGACAAGATGGCACTATTCTCCTCTGCCTATAAGTCTGGCGGTTCTAAAACTCGGGTCTACGCTATCAATATCGATACCATCACGGCCAAACGAAAGCGGTATGACTCCTCTGGAGAAGAGATGAAATTCGGTCGCTTAGAGTAAAATTGGTAAATTTGTCCCTCATTATACACGCATTTACATATGATGGATAAGGAATTGTACCAGATGAGGGGTGTATCTGCCGACAAGGAGGATGTGCACGCCGCTATTAAGCATATTGACAAGGGGCTCTACCCACAAGCTTTTTGTAAGATATTGCCCGATCTGCTGGGCAATGACCCTGCCTACTGTAGCCTGATGCATGCAGATGGCGCCGGCACTAAGAGTAGCCTCGCCTATGCTTACTGGAGAGAGACGGGCGACCTCGACGTATGGAAAGGTATCGCTCAGGATGCCATCGTGATGAATCTTGATGACCTCATCTGCGTCGGGGCTGTAGACAACATCCTCATCTCTAGCACCATCGGACGCAACAAGCGGCTTATCCCTGGGGAAGTCATCTCTGCGATTATCAACGGCACGGAGGAGATACTGGAGCGACTCAGGGAGCTCGGTGTAGGCATCGTCTCTACCGGTGGCGAAACTGCTGATGTCGGTGATCTCGTGCGTACGATTATCGTAGATAGTACGGTGACTGCCCGCATGAAACGCTCGGATGTCATCGACAACGCCCATATCAAGGGTGGTGATGTAATTGTAGGTCTTGCCAGCTATGGTCAAGCCACTTATGAGGAGAGTTATAATGGTGGTATGGGGAGCAATGGACTTACCTCTGCCCGTCACGATATTTTTAATCACGACATTGCGAGGAAGTACCCCGAGACTTACGATGATGCGCTTCCTGATGAGGTGGTATATGTAGGCAAACGTGGACTAACCGAAAAGGTAGAGGGGTTAGACATCGATTTCGGGAGACTGGTACTCTCTCCTACACGTACGTATGCGCCCATTGTCGCAAAGATGCTGAGGGAGATGCGCGGTGCCATCCATGGTATGGTACACTGTACCGGTGGAGCCCAGACCAAGGTGCTTCACTTCGTAGAGGGTAAGCGTATTATCAAGGATAATTGGCATACTGTACCCCCGCTATTTGAGACCATTGCTCGTGAGGGCAAGACTCCGGCAAAGGAGCTCTACAAGGTATTCAACATGGGGCATAGACTGGAGGTTTATCTTCCTGAGAGCGAGGCGCAGCAGGTGATTGCACTTTCCGAGAGTTTTGGCGTACCTGCTAAGATTGTAGGCAGAGTAGAGGAGGCACCCGCTAATGAACTGATACTGGATACGCCATACGGTAGATTTGAATATTAATAGATGGGACAACCATTTGACATACTTGCCCGCACTGCGGGGCTTAGAGAGCGATTTGAAGAAGTTCAGCTCCTCATTACTGATCCCAATGTGATTAGCGACCAGAAGCGTTTTATGCGTCTGAGCAAGGAATACAAGGAACTTGACCTGATAAATCGGAAGACGGAGGAGTATCGTGTACTCCTTGCCAATCAAGCAGAGGCTCAGCAAATCATCCGAGAGGAGAGCGATGATGAGCTCCGACACATGGCAGAGGATGAGTTGGAGACGATTAGGGAGAAACTTCCCGCAATAGAGGAGGAAATCAAACTACTCCTAATCCCTGCAGACCCCGAAGACGACAAGGATGCGATAGTAGAGATCCGTGGCGGAACGGGTGGTGACGAAGCGGCTCTTTTCGCCGGCGACCTCTATAAGATGTACACCAAATACTGCGAGGGGCAAGGCTGGCGATGCAGTGTCTCTTCGTATAGCGAAGGGTCACTAGGCGGATTCAAGGAGATTGTATTTAAAGTAGAGGGTGACGGTGTCTATGGCAAACTTAAGTACGAGTCGGGCGTGCACCGTGTGCAGCGCGTACCGGCAACAGAGACCCAAGGGCGTGTCCATACATCGGCAGCGACCGTGGCAGTACTACCTCAGGCAGATGAGTTTGACGTAGAGGTCAAGGAGTCGGACATCAGGATCGACACCTTCTGTTCGTCTGGAGCAGGTGGTCAGTCGGTCAATACGACCTACTCGGCTGTGCGCCTCACCCATATCCCTACAGGCATCGTGGTGCAGAGCCAAGATGAGCGCTCTCAGCTCAAAAATAAAGCTCGGGCGATGGAGGAGCTTCGGACACGTATATATAATATGGAGTACCAAAAGTACATCGACGAGATCTCCTCTAAGCGCAAGACCATGGTAAGCACGGGGGATCGCTCTGCCAAGATCCGTACCTACAACTTTCCGCAAGGACGAGTGACCGATCACCGTATCGGGCTCACGGTCTACCAGCTCGATGATGTCCTAAATGGCAATATCCAGCAATTTATCGACGCCCTCTCTGTCGCAGAGAATGCGGAACGCCTTGCCTCTGCCGAGATGTAATATAGAGGAATTGTTTGGATAATTAATTTTTTTTGTATTATCTTTGCCATAGAGAATCCCAAAAAGTCGAAATTTTTATTAGCAGAAAACACGACCACATATAATCATCACTATGGGAAATGTGACTACTGCAATAGAATAATAGATTTATAAGGATTGGTCATTATCAACTTTAACAAATTACAGCTAAACAAAAAAGATCTATCGTGAAGAAGTTTATCTCTTTATTTGTAGTAACAGCGTTGGTTGTTTCGTGCACCAACAGTCACCTTACAAGTCCTACTTCAAAAACTGCTGCTAACGACCAAATTCAATCATTGAATTCTGAGTACAAAAAATTACTTCGAGACATTTATTTTAGTGATAATGGTGCCTTATCTCTTTCAGATGCAGAGATGGTCAAAATCACTGGCTTTGAAAAAAGATTTTCCTCTTTTATTGCTAATCACCCGAACTTAAATCTGCAACCAATGCAGAGAGCTATCCATGAACATCAGACAGGAATCAACGACTTCAATGATTTTCTAGATCATCTAAAACAAATAGGCTCCACACCTGAATTTATTGCTCTAATTCACAATATCATAGAGAATAATGGGTTGGGGACAATTCAAGAAAGCAACATTTTAAATCACGAAAGACTAACTGACAGGGAGAAGTTAACCGTTCTACTGGCTAATACATTTTTAACATACAATCACCTTTCTGCTCCTGACTATTTCATTCTAAGAGGAGGTAGAACTTGTGCAGAACAGCTCAGAATAGATGAGAGGAGGTGCAACAGAAATGCTTTAATAGGTCTAGTTGGTTCAGCTCTTTTAGCACCACTTACGGGAGGTGCTGGCACCGCAGTTGGTGTTGGTTCAACAATTGTTTACCACGTGTCGTGCATCGGTGATGCACGAGAGGATTATAGAGACTGTATGCGATGAAAGTGCAAATTGGAAATAAGTACAAAGTAGTACGAAATGAAGAAAGCAGTAAAAGTTATGATGGCTACGTACTTCTACTGTTACTTATTGTGCAGCTATTCCTAAATTACATTTACAGAACTTTTTCTGAAACTTTATACCTTGCTGGACTCATCCCAATACTCATCGTGGGGTATATGTTCCATAGAAAGATAAAAAAAGGCTCTGTGGACATCCTCATATTAGCTTTTCTTGCTATACTAATAGCTCTGTTTGTTGGTGGGATTCCACCTATACACTAGCTCTCCGAGTCTATTTTAGTCGCAAACGGCTTCGATATAGTAACATGAAAACATTTGGATAATTAATTTTTTTGTATTACCTTTGCACTCGCAATCCTACGAAAGCCTAGGTGGCGGAATTGGTAGACGCGCTAGTTTCAGGTACTAGTGTTAGCAATGACGTGCAGGTTCGATTCCTGTCCTGGGCACAGAAAGAGGATTGAGAAGACATATATGCGCAGGTGGCGGAATTGGTAGACGCGCTACTTTGAGGGGGTAGTATCGGTTTCGATGTGTGAGTTCGAGTCTCATCCTGCGCACTTTTTTCTTCGTAATGGCTTCGAGCTAAGGCTCGGAGCCATTTTTATATCCCATAATGGTTTATTTATGTGGTTATTAATTGGTAAATTTGCGTGATAAGTGACTATTGTAATTACTAAGAATAGAGATGTTTAATAATCTTTCAGACAGATTAGATAGGGTGCTGAAAGGCCTTAAAGGCGAAGGCACCATTACCGAACTAAATATAGCGGATACCATCAAAGAAGTCCGCATCGCACTACTTGAAGCAGACGTCAATTATGATGTAGCTCGAGAATTTACCCAGAGGGTTAGAGAGAAAGCGATAGGCGAACGTGTGCTCACCGCAGTGAAGCCTGGCGAACTGATGGTGAAGATAGTCCACGATGAGCTTACCGCACTGATGGGTGGTGAGACTTCGGAGATAACCCTCGATGGAAAGCCTAATATCATCCTGATGAGCGGTCTCCAAGGTTCGGGAAAGACAACCTTTTCGGGCAAACTGGCGAAGTACCTAAAAGAGAAGCGTGGACAGAAGCCTCTACTTGTAGCCGGCGACGTCTATCGTCCTGCAGCTATCGAGCAGCTCCGCGTGGTGGGCGAGCAACTCAAGGTACCTGTCTACATGGAGGAGGGCAATAAAAATCCTGTAGAGATTGCAACCAATGCGGTAGAGAAGGCAAAGAGAGAGGGCTTCACTACAGTGATCATAGATACCGCTGGTCGTCTCGCTGTAGACGAGGTATTGATGGAGGAGATTGCCAACATCAAGAAGGCGGTAAATCCCACGGAAATTCTCTTTGTGGTCGATTCAATGACGGGTCAGGATGCAGTAAATACGGCTAAGGAATTTAACGACCGTCTCAATTTTGACGGTGTAGTGCTTACCAAGTTGGATGGTGATACCCGTGGAGGTGCGGCACTGTCTATTCGTTCGGTGGTAGAGAAGCCTATTAAGTTTATCGGTACCGGCGAGAAGCTGGATGCCATTGATGTATTCCATCCAAAGCGCATGGCAGATCGTATCCTTGGCATGGGTGACGTAGTGTCGCTCGTAGAGAGGATGCAGCAGCAGTACGATGAGGAGAAGGCAAAGGAGCTAGAGAAAAAGATTCGGAAAAATGAGTTTGACTTCGATGATTTCCTTGACCAGATAAAGCAAATCAAGAAGATGGGTAATCTCAAGGATTTGCTTGGAATGATTCCAGGTATGGGCAAGGCTATCCGAGATTTAGACGTTGATGATGATGCCTTTAAGAGCATTGAGGCCATCATTTACTCCATGACTCCCGAGGAGAGATCTAATCCCAAGATTATCGATGGGAATCGTCGCAAGCGCATTGCCAAAGGTAGTGGCGTGGAGGTACAACAGGTCAATCAGCTACTCAAACAATTTGAGCAGGCACGCAAGGTGATGCAGATGATGGGGGGTGGCGGCAAAGGGAAAAAGGGCATGAATATGGCTGCTCTTCGCCAAATGAGAAGGAGGTAAAACAATAGTGAGGGGTTAGTAGTTGATTAGCTAGAGACTTCAGACTATTTTTACTTGATTAGACTATATGAGTTATCAATTATTGGACGGCAAAAAGATTTCTGAACAGATGAAGGCAGAGATCTCAGCCAATGTAAAGGAAATCGTAGCGGCAGGGCACAAACCGCCTCGCCTAGTGGCTATCTTAGTAGGCAACGATGGCGGAAGTGAAACGTATGTCGCCTCTAAGATGAAGACAGGCGCTGAGCTGGGATTTACCGACGAATTAATTCGCTTCGATACCAATGTGACGGAAGGCGAGATTTTGGATACTATTGACAAGCTCAACAAAGATGAGAGTGTGGATGGATTCATTGTACAACTTCCGCTCCCCAAGCATATTGACGAACAAAAAGTGATTGAAGCCATCGACCCAAGCAAGGATGTGGATGGGTTTCACCCTATCAATGTGGGTAAGACCAGTATCGGTCTTCCCTCGTTTGTATCAGCTACCCCTGCCGGCATCTTGGAGCTCCTTAAGCGCTACGATATTGAAACCAGAGGAAAGCACTGTGTGATACTTGGGCGAAGCAATATCGTGGGAAAGCCGATGGCACAACTGATGATGCAAAAGGCATATCCCGGAGATGCGACTGTGACTATCGTACATAGTCGCACTCAAGACATTGCTTCAATTACCCGACAAGCAGACATCATCATCGCAGCACTAGGCACTCCAGATTTTTTGACGGGGGATATGGTCAAGGAGGGTGTAGTGGTGGTAGATGTGGGTACCACACTGGTGCCGGATGCCAGCAAGAAGAGTGGATTTAGGCTCAATGGTGACGTAAAGTTTGATGAGGTAGCTCCAAAGGCTTCGTTCATTACGCCAGTCCCCGGGGGTGTAGGTCCAATGACCATCATCTCACTGATGCGCAATACCCTGATTAGCGCTCGTAGGCGTAGGGGTATGAAGGTGGACTAAGTTTGGTGTCCACCGACCGACAAAAACTCCCCCAAAGGTAGAGGTATTTGCACCGCTACCTAAGGGGGTTTTTATTATTAAACATATAATTATTATGGCTCTGTATAGGTCTCAGAAAATCAAGGGTGGTTTGATATTTTTGGTGGCAGCGGTGTTGATTACACTCATCTATCCATCAAAGATAAAGTTTAAGTATGACTATAGCCTTGGACAACCTTGGAGGTATGAGGGGGTACTCACAGCTCCGTACAATTTTTATGTGTACAAGAGCGATGCTCAAAAAGTCTCAGAGAGAGACAGTATTGAGCGTACAAAGGTAAGCTACTACACTATCGATCCTAAGGTAAAGCTGACCGAACGCCATTTATTGACCGAGCACTTCTCTTCAGGCAGTATGGGAGCAGAAGTAACCAGTGACTACATCCAATATGCTCTGCAAGTCTTGGATGAGGTGTACGACCAAGGCATACTCTCTAATGAAAATTTTGAGGCTCTAGCAGCTCAAGAAGAAGGCTATATTTATCTCGTCGATGAAATGAATGTAGCAAAGAAAAGGAGTATCAATGAGATATTTAATGCAAGAAAGGCGTATGACTACGCAATAAACAAGGCTCCTTCTAAGCTCAAACCTGAAATCCTACAGCAGGTAAACTTTGAGAAATATCTACTCAGCAATCTCAGCGTAGATGAAATAAAGACAACCCAAATGCAGAATGCAAGACTGGCAACGCTTTCTGAAGTCATAGGTGAGGTACAAAAGGGGGAGCGGATAGTAGGGACAGGAGATGTGGTCACCTCTGAGATTTACCAGATGCTGGAAGGCTATCGAATGGCTTATGAGGAGACCTCAAAATCAAAAGGAGAGAGTTTATCACTATTTGCAGGACAACTGGCTCTGATAATCATTCTCTTTGGCATCCTTTATACTTACCTACTAGTATTTAGGGAGGAATTAATGAAGAAGACGAAGAATATCCTATTCATCACATTTAATGTGACTATTTTCGCAGCGCTAGCCTTCCTATTGATTCCCAACGAACCTGCAGTGACCTATATGTTGCCCCTCAGTATGGTGGCAATACATACTAGGATATTCCTTGATAGTCGCACTGCCGCCATCACTCATCTCACTACAGTATTGATCTCGTCACTCGTGGTGCCATCCCCTCTATCATTTATCATCATACAAGTAGTCGCTGGTAGGATCGTATTAGTTACGCTTCGCAATCTAACTCAGAGAAGCGACTTGATACGAACTAGCTTTGCTGTATTCTTTGGGATGGTTGTCGTCCACTATGCTCTGATATTTGCATTTGAGGGGGTACCCAACAAGATGGACTGGAATATTATTTTCTACTTCACCATCAACTTTATCTTCCTCATGTTTACCTACCTGATGGTATACGTCATCGAGCGAGGATTTGGCTACGTCTCAAGCATCAGCCTGGTAGAGCTGGCAGATATCAATAAACCTTTACTACGACAGTTGAGCGAGGTAGCACCAGGGACTTTCCAGCACTCACTCAACGTGTCTACTTTAGCATCCGAAGCCATCGGTGAAATAGGTGGAGACATTCGACTCGTTAGGAGTGGCGCACTGTATCATGATATCGGGAAAATGAAAAATCCAACTTATTTCACGGAGAATCAAGGCGCCACCAATCCGCACGACCGTCTGCCCTACGACCAGAGTGCTAAGATTATCATCAAGCACATCACTGATGGTGTAGAGATGGCAGAGAAAGCAAAGCTACCGAAGCCAATTATCGACTTTATCCGTACGCACCATGGACTAGGGATGACGAAGTACTTCTACATCAAATACAAGAATGAAAATCCTGACATCCAAATTGACGAGAGTATTTTTCGCTACCCTGGACCAAATCCTTGGACAAGGGAGCAGGGCATTCTTATGCTAGCAGATGCAGTCGAAGCTTCATCTAGAAGTCTTAAGGTAATCACTGAGCAGGTATTAATAGATCATGTCAATAAAATTGTAGATGGAATTGTTGCCGAAGGTTATCTTAAAAATACACCACTTACTTTCCGAGATATTGAGACTACGAAATATGTCTTTACCGAGAAATTACGCAATGTGTATCACTCGAGGATAGATTATCCTGAGCTTACTAGAGAGAAGAAAACAAAAGTAGATAATAATGAAGATTCCCTCTAACATTTCGGACGAGCGACTCATAGAATTGCTTCATAGCGAAAAAGATCGAGAGGCCGCTTTTGGCATCTTGGTGAACAAGTATTCCCAACAGCTCTATGCTGTAATCCGAAGAATTGTCTACCGCCATGAAGACACAGATGATGTACTCCAAAATACATTTATCAAGATCTGGAAAAATATTGATGGCTTTAAGGGAGATTCAAAGCTAAGCACTTGGATGTACACCATCGCAACCAATGAAGCACTCTCACACCTGAGAAGAGAAAAAGCAAGCAGAAAATTGCCCATCTCTACCGAGGAATACGACCTTGCCGAGATGCTCACGAGCGACCCCTACTTCGACGGAGACGAAGCAGAGGCAAAGTTTATGGCAGCGATTGAAGAATTGCCCGAAAAACAAAAAATCACCTTTGAATTACGATACTTCCAAGATCTCTCCTATAAGGAAATTTCAGAAATCACCAACACAAGCGAAGGAGCATTAAAAGCTAATTACCATCACGCAGTCAAGAAGTTAAGGGTATTTCTTGGCATAGATGATGCAGAAGAGTAAAAAAATAATTCAACATAGATTAAACCTTAGTCCATACCCAACATCAAATGGGAAAGAGAAAATGATTATGACGCCAGAAGAGAGAAAAAATAAGATGGAAGAGAATCCGTTCCATCCTTTCAAGGCACCGGATGGCTACTTTGATACTTTCAAAGATCGGTTGATGGCTCGCATTGCGGAGGAGCAGATTCAGGTGATTCCAAAGGGACGAAAGCGCCTCGATGTACTTAGACCATATATATATATCGCAGCGGCGATTGCGGGGTTGGCATTAGTGCTTAATATAGTTCCTAACCAATCTCAGGAGAGCATCGGGACGCAAGAAGTTGTCAAAATAAAGGCTGAGGATTTATCTGAGGAACAGTTTCAGCAGTTTCTGCTAGATGATACGACAGAGGATTATTGGGGCACTGTACTTCTTGAGGATATCGATGACAATAGTATAATATCCAGTTCGAGATAAAATTTATGAATAGGTTTATAAATTGGGCGTTCATCGCCCTGATAGGGATTACGCTCTCCAACTTGGGAGTTGTTGAAGCGGCTACAGTGGACAATGTAAGCGTACAAGCACCGCAAAGGGGTCAGCGCCCTAGAGGCAATGGACAAAATAGAGAAAGAGGAGTAGACCCAGCGCAGTACTTTCAGAATAGATTAGATAATATTGCGAAGGTTGCAGGACTTACAGAAGAGGAGAAGAACGCTGTCGGGGTAGAGCTGAAGAAATATGACGACATTAGGCTTCAGACTTGGCTAGAGACTAAAAAAGTTCACGATGATATCACTCTTCTTGGTGAGAAGGCAACGGATAAGCAATATCGTGATAGTCTGCAGAAACTAGCCGACCTAAGTGCCAAAAGGCAGAAAGCTAATCAAGAATTTATCTCTTGGATTACACAGAGATTGACGCCAAAGAAAGCCTATCTCGTACATCAGAGCTTTAGGAGTTTCAATGCAGATACGGGGCGGAGACTTCGTCAGGATTGATGTCAGACAAACCAGCCGCACTTCTGGAAAATAAGTGTATCAGAAACTAGTGTTAGTTGATAGAGTTTAGTTGTCGATCCATAGCCATTATTAAATGACTATGGATCGATTTTTTCAGAGATAGACGAGAGCTGTAGCTATAGCAAGAATCCCTTCCTGACGACCGGTGAAGCCCATCTTTTCATTAGTGGTCGCCTTGATAGAGATTTGTCCGACTTCTATTCCCAGTAGCCCAGCAATTACCGTTTGCATTGCTTCCACGTGAGGGTTTATTTTCGGCTGCTCTGCCACTATTGTTGCATCGATATTCCCAATCTTATAGCCCTTGTCTGCGACAAGTTTGGCTACTTCTTCAAGTAATACCTTTGAATCAGCCCCCTTGTATCGAGGGTCGGTATCCGGAAAATGGTATCCGATATCCCTCAGAGACAAAGAGCCAAGTAAAGCATCAGAGATGGCATGTAGTAGGACATCGGCATCCGAGTGTCCTTTAAGTCCCAACGGATAGTCAATCCTTATGCCACCCAACCAAAGCTCACGTCCTTCCTCAAATCGATGGACGTCATACCCCTGACCTATTCTAAACGGAATCCTCATCTCAGAAATTGACACCAAGTGTCAGCCTAAACGTATTATTAAGAGGGGAATTGGTCTGAGTAGCTACGAAATACGACAGATCCACCTTTGCCCACTCATAGATAAATCCTCCACCGAAAGTCATTCCCCCATTTGTTCCCTTACTTTTATCCTGATGATGGTAACCTATACGTCCGAATAGCTTATCCTCATAGCTATACTCAGCTCCCAAAGCCCATACCACCTCACGCAATTCCTCCGCTGCACCTCCAGCAGCATCATTAAAAGAACTCCCCATCGCAGTCCACATGCTCATCTTATTGTAGGCATCAGGATGAAGACGATCATTAGCGTTCAGGGTCGGTGCCAATACCTTATTCGCCTCGATATGCATACCTATCTTGTGTTCAGCAGTAGCTTGGACGTCCATCCCTACCCCTATCCTAAGGATTGCAGGCGCAAATAGATAGCTCTTCCCACCATCGTAGCTCATCTTGCCTCCTACATTGTTAAGTGCTATGGCTGCACGCAAATTGCTACTCATTCCTTCCCCGAGATGCACTGGGGTCTGATAGGTGGCGGAGAGGTCAAATAATAGCTTATCCACCTTGCCCTTCACCTCATCTACCGAGTAGTTGTAGTCACTTCTCAGATACCTTGCTGACATACCTAGCCCCCAATGTTTATTGAGTGCTATCGAGTATCCCGCATCCAGTGCCAATTCATACGGCATAATTATCAGGGGCATCAGCATTTCACGCTGAAAAGCTTGTGTCTGCCCGATATGGAAATAACGAATCGAAGCCGCCACAGCATGGTTAATCTCCCCAGTATTCCCCCAGCTATAGTATCCTGTCAGAGTCGAAAGGCTTATATCCTTTGCCACCTCGGTGAGCCAAGGGGTGTAGCCAAACGACACGCCCCAAGTCTTCTCCACAAAAGCCAGTTTGGAGATATTGTGATAGAGCGAGTGGGCATCGGCGCTTGTCGTCAGCCCCACCTCTCCCATACCGGCACTTCTTGCATCTGGTGTGATGGTGAGGATAGGTGCCCCGGTCACCACAGGATTATAACTCTTTGCATCGGTTTGTGCTTTCAAAGAGCAGGCAATAGACATTATCACCAATACTATACCCCCAAGTCTTAGCTTTCTCATAACTATTTAATCCCTACGTAAATTAATTCCTTCCTTTCCTCCTCATACATCATCAGTCCATTTCCCGGAGCCACACTCCAGCCGGCACCCAAAGCGGGAAGGGCAATCCAATCACCTACTTTCAGGAGATAATAGCGGCTCACCTCTGCGATTGCTTCTGCGATTACCTCCGGACTAGGGAGATCAATCCTCACAGATGCTCCCAGCTCAGTAGGGCGAATAATCTTTAGTACCTCTATCCGTCTGCCACTTAGCTCCTTTAGTGTCACCCAATCACTCCAGCGGACAAAAGAGCCATCAAAGTCCTCCTTCATTCTCTCTGGAAATCCCTCAGACAACTCCGTTGCTCTCAACGAAAAAGCGAGCGACACCCCATCGAAGTACCGCTCGGCATATTCCTTTTCTACGCTTCTTGCTACCTTGCTGATGCGTGTGACTACCATCGGGAGCGCCTCCAACCCCTTTACCCATTCAGGCTGGTATAAATCCTTTCCTGAATTTCGTAGCACATTATCTGCCCTCAATACGAAGCCTGCAATTCCTCGCTTCTCTCCCCAAGTACTAAATATTTTCATTACTCAGTTGGTCTCCTCAATTCGGTGAAACATCACCGAGAGATGCGAGTAAATCGACGTATTCTGCACCACGACTCCTGCTGGTACGCTGATACGGAAAGGCGTAAAATTCCAAATAGCAGTCATCCCCGCCTTCACTAGCGTATCCGTCACCTCCTGTGCCACATCTACAGGCACTGTAAGGATACCAATGTGCACATCCGGATCCATTACCTCCTTCAGTCGATCCATGTGGTACACAGGAGTACCGCCTATCTCTATCCCGTCCAAATTTTCCCGTACATCAAAGCCGCCCACGATATCCATTCCGTATTGTGAAAGCCCCTTATCGTGCAAGAGTGCTGCCCCAAGATTTCCTACACCAAAGAGATACGCTTTATGCTGCCGATTAAAGCCCAAGAACTCCTCTAGCACCTCGACCATTACACCCACATCATAGCCTACTCGAGTCTTGCCCACAATCGAAACGTACGACAAGTCCTTTGCGACCAGTGCCGAATCGACCCCGGTACTTTTTGCAATGTGTGTAGAGGAGACCACAGTCTCGCCTTGAGCCTTTAATAGCTTTACGAAAGCTAAATACCAAGGCAGTCGTCTCAACGCTGGTTCGGGGACTATACTAATATTGTTTGTCCTTTTTTTCATAAGTCACTTCCCGCTATTCTTGGGGTTATGGCAAAGATACAAAAATCTCCCCACCCTCAAAGAGAGGAATAGGCATCACTTTGAGAAGTGTATCACTTAGAAATAGTGTTCGGACTTAACCTTTTCCACCGCCTGTTTCACCGACTCCAGTCCAAAATCATTTGGATCGAGATCCGCAAAGGCAATCGCTTTCAACTCCGCCACATCGTCCTGCCCTATCCCCACATAAGGGTCGAGCGACTCCACAGCCATATGGAATACCATATCCAGTGTGTGCACGTCAAAGCCCGAATACCTGTAAATATTAGGTAGAGAAAAAAGATACCTGAGAGGCGAAATCACCCCAGCCCTTGTCCCTGCCAAAGCATCAATCCTAGTCTCCTCTAGTATCTCACGGGCAATCCCCTCCTCTGCGTTCTCGAAGCAATCCAAAAATCCTCCGGGGAGGTCATACGTCCCTTTAGCTGGTTCCTCGCCTCGCACAGCCACCAGCACACGATAGTATCGATCAGTGATAAAACACATAGTCGCTGCAGAGGGATTGAAGTAGTAGATAAAATCACAATCCATGCACTGCTTTGCCTTGACCCCCTTTTCCACAAATCGAGAGCTTCCGCACTTGGGACAATGCCTAAAGTCTTCCAACGGGTGTTTTCCGTCCATAGTCGTCAATATGTATTATTTTATTAGCTCATAATGAATAGCACTAAATCCACCAGTATCTCCTCCCCACTACCCTCATCGCTGTACATCCCCTTGCTGCGAGCATCACACTTACGTATGTACTTTATGATATTCAATACTTTACTCGCCTTATAATGGCGCAAACCTGCCATATACTCCTGCACAAAGAAGCGATTACTTATCCCCAGTTGTTTCATTACGCTCTGCTCACTTTGTCTATCTGTCGCATAAAATGCAATCAACAGATTAGCGAAGTAACTAAAAAGCTGAGGCAAGATCATCTGCACAGGTGTCTTCTTTTCGTCCGCAGCGAGTACCATCGCCACTTTCATCGCTTCACCTCTTTGCCCATAGGCGAGCGCCTTGCGGAGGTCAAACACGCTAAACTCCTTATTCCATCCCGTGTACTCCAGTACCATCTCCGGTGTCACCATCTGCCTTGCTTCCGCAACAAGCGCAGTGGATAGCTTCTCCATCTCACTATCCAGACGCGTCAGATCCGTACCAATCCGCTGAGCCACCATATCCTGTGCCTGCATCGACAGCTGTAGACCATGCTCGGCGGCGATAGGCTGAATATACGGAGTAATCTGATAGTCCCGAATCTCCTTGCTCTCGACAAGTACTCCACCCCTCTCCAACTCCTTTACAAAAGCCATCCGCCTATTGAGCTTCTTGCCCCCTTTGATACAGACGACCAAGATATTGAAGGGATTGGGATGCGACAGTAGCTGAGTAAGCCCAGCAAGAGGCTGACCGCTACCGCTCTCACTTGTACTTGCTGTAATCAATCCTTGAGCCTCACGCACCACCACAATAGTTCGCTCACCCCCCATAGGATACCTTCGGCAGGTGGCTATTATATCCTCAATAGTGCAACTAGATCCATATAGGACAGAATGATTAAAGTCTCGCTCCCCCTCATCAGGCATATAGGTAGATACGATTTTTTTCTCTATCTTGTCCGTGAAATACTCCTCCTCTCCCATCAATATATAGATAGGGAAAGGTTTCTGATCCGTACGGATCTGAGAGAGTATCTCCAGAGGTTTGTCGCTATAAGGCATGCTCCGTGATTGTGTTACTGGTGGTCTTTGCACCACAAATATAGCTAAATAAGTAAAATGAAGAGCGACCAACGCCCTACAGTATTCGATCCCATCCGACAAAAACGGGTTGCACTCACCCCAGAAGAGCGAGTGCGGCAAGCGTTGGTTCATTTCTTGCTCACAGAGCTTGGTTACCCCCCTGCCCGCCTAGCCAATGAATACACCATCACCGTAGGCAAGCTCTCCAGACGGTGCGATACCGTAGTCTTTGACGAAGTCCTCCGCCCTATTATGGTACTGGAGTACAAAGCTTCACACATACCACTCTCCCAAGCCGTAATCCAGCAAGCTTGGCAGTACAATAGTGCTCTCGGCGTCCCCTATATCTGCCTCTCCAATGGCTCCACTACACTCGTCTACCGCATCGGCTATGATGGACTCCAAACCACCCAGCTCCCCTCCATCCCTACCTACCAAGAGCTCTGTATCAGACACGAAAGAGGTAGCAGTGACGAATCCCATCCGTAGAGCCGTCTCTGCTACGATATAGAAGAGGTGAATTTATCTGTACAGGTAATTTTGTTTACTATAGAGAAAATCTGACCGCTCTACAGAGGAAAGCTGACCGCTCTATAGAGGAGAGCTGACCGCTCTATAGAGGGAATCTAACTGCTCTATGGAAGCTTTCAGGGATTGTCATAAGGAGCTGAAGCATCGGTGGTTACCTTCCATTAGAGGATAAATAGGTAACGATTCGGAAACGAGCGAGGTGTTTTCGTCGCTCGTGTTTGCTATGACAATGAACGCTTCTACTCTTATAATACTCCCCATAAACTAGACAACTAACAAAGTGGTATACTTGAGAGCGACGTAGGTAGCAAAAGACGAATTGAGGGGTGAGAGACGATACAGAGTTTGGCGAAGCGATACGAAGTCAGCCCGAGCAAGTCATGGATGTGTACCATACCGAACACCCTACAGCAGGAGTTGTACATATGCGTGATATGCTAAGACTAAGAGGTTACTTGATTAATGAGAAGCGTGTAAGGCGACTTATGCGTAAGATGGACATTTTGGTAATCTCCCCACAGAAGAGCCTCACAAAGGGGACTGTGGCGAGCTATGTACATCCGTACTTGCTTAGAGGGCTTAAGGTAGAGCGCCCCAATCAGGTTTGGTCGACAGACATCTCCTATATCCCTATGGAGAAGGGATTTATGTACCTCTACGCTGTGATAGATGTGTATAGCCGATTTGTAGTTGGCTGGAAGCCTCCAATACGCTTTCAGCCAACAACTGCACAGAACTTGTAAAGGAGTGTATAGAGCAGTATGGTTGCCCGGAGATTATCAACTCAGACAAGCCGTACAATACACAAGCAAAAAGTGGGTAGAGCTATTAGAGGAAAAGGGTATAAAGATAAGTATGGATGGAAAAGGTCGCCGGATAATATCCGGATAGAGCGCTTCTGGAGAAGCATCAAACAGGAATGGGGAGTAGTATATACATCCCACATTTCACTAACAAATCGTCTTTCTTTTTTTGCTAAATAACAATAAAAAAAACATTTGGGCACTATAGCTATTATCGCTATATTTGCGAAGAGACAAACACAATTGATGACGACGATATCCAAATGCATTGTGTTTGAGTCTCTACGCAGGGACATTTTGTTGCGAAGAATTTACTGATATAGCGGTTCCCATAGCATTCTTATAGGTGTTAGATGTTTTTGTTGATATTAAATCACATGTTTATGAAAAATTACGGGCTATTTATCCTTATTATATCCCTTATGACTGGACTACCGGCTAGTGCCCAGTCTTATAAGGCAATGTATAAGCAAGAAGAGGTAAATCTGCATGATGGAGAAGTCACTCGAGATATCTTAATGCTCGAGATTTCCAAAGGCGGTATAAGCTCATTCCAAAGCTATTATACGCTTCAAAGAGACTCGATAGGGAAGGCGTGTCGAGATGCAGGCATGAGTTTGCAAGAAAGAATGGCACAAATGCGGACTGTTCCACCTGGTTCAAGGAATATATTATTTTATAACCCCATGGAAATGAAGTATACCGAACTGGATTATGGATATTATTATTTCAAGACAGTCGAGGATATAAAGGCACCTGACTATGCCTTTGAAGATTCCACAAAATTGGTCGCTGGATATACTTCAGAAATGGCAACAGCGCACCTATATGGTAGAGATTGGGTGATCTATTATACCACTGAAATTCCTCTCCCTTATGGACCATGGAAAATCAATGGGTTGCCAGGGCTGGTAACAGAGGCATACTCCACAGATAGGGCCTATAAATTTACGCTGACGGGCTTTGAGGTCTTGGATGAAAATGTAAATATTGAAATCCCTCTAAAGATGCTCAATCAGCCAGTTCAAGAAGTAAGCCGAAATGAGCTGATGTGGATTAGGAAACAAATTGCTTGCAAGGATCCTAGACCCATCATCAAGAAATACGGCAAGAACTATGACATGAGCGGTATGTACCACGACAAGATAGATAGGATGTATAGAGAGCTATCCAAGCGCTACCAATATATCGAGCAGTAACCGGATGCGTAGATACTTGACCCTATTATTATTTGCCTTACTCCCCCTTTTGCTATCTGAGTCTATATCGAATGCTCAGACGGTGATTGAGGGAGAGGTTTTGGAGAAGGGAAATGGAGCCAAGGTAGATGGTGCTATGCTCTACCTTATAGATGCCGAGACCAATAAGTCGCTAAGCATCACACAGAGTGACGAGAATGGTCTCTTCTCATTTAAGAGTTCGAAGGCACTCGAGACTGGACAAGACCTTATCGTCAGAGGGTCGCTACTCGGCTACAAACCCCTCAAGGTCGTTATCCAGTATCGTAGCGATATGACCTTGCGACTGGAGATGGAGGCAACCACTTTCGAGCTAAGAGAGGTAGAGATACATGCCCCTGCCATTAGAGAGGTGGGAGATACGATTGTATACCGCACCTCTGCATTTGCTCAAAAGCAAGATCTGACGCTATCGCAAGTGATAGACCGCATGCCTGGGCTTGAGGTTGTAGGAGGGCAAATTAAATACGAGGGGAAGGCAATCAATAAGTTTTACATTGAGGAGATGGATCTGCTTGGGAGGCGGTATGGCATTGCGAGCAATAGTCTACGCCCCGAGGATGTAGCAGCTGTGGAGATTTTCCGCAACCACGAGCCTATCCGCATGCTGGGGGAGCAGTCGCTATCTGATAGAGCAGCACTCAATATCAAGCTCACAGAGAGAGCAAAAGGGCGATGGCTCGCTTGGGCCACTGCTGGCGTAGGGGCTAGTCCATTGCTCTATGACCTCAATGCCCGACTGATGAGATTTAATACTTCGACACAAGGAATTTATCTCGCCAAGGCAGATGATACGGGTAGGGATATGTCTGCCGAACTCCGAAATCATGAGCAGTCAATGAGTCGAAAATTGACTTTTTCACTAAGTGACTACACTTCTCCCGACTTCTACAATAGCATGAGTGAATCACTCAAGGCTTCACCTGTCGGGAAGCGACAGAGATTCAATCACTCCTACGTGCTATCGGGCAATCAGCTCTTCAGACTTGGCGACTATCAATTTCTCCGTATCAATGCCATCTACAGTGATGAGCGCTTTAGCTCCTCAAAGCGGGAGAGGATAGATTATATTCTACCCGATGGTAGTTCAAGCAGATTGGAGAGTGAGCAGAAATATCAATTGCGAGAGCGCAGGATGATACTGGAGGGAGACTATGAATACAATGGCGATGCCTCGTTCTTTAATAATAAGACCAAGATCGAGCACCAATCGAGACATAGCCAAGGCACCGTCTCTCACGACAATGCGCCTTACCAACAAGACCTATCGCTCCCATATACGAGGGTGGAAAATCATATCGAATACCTCTTTAGGGTGGGTGGCACCTTAGTAAGACTCGATAATATCACTAAGTACCTATCTCGCAATCAGTCGATAGATATTTCTATACCTCGTAGCCAAGCTATCCAAAGCAAACTCTTTGATAATAGTCTTGCAGTGGGGGCAAACTGGCAGTGGGGCGAGCATCAGCTGGAGAATACCCTACAATGGGATACTCAGTACCACAATATCGGGGTAGAAAGCTCATGGTTAGAGCATAAGCCCTCCGCACCATCCAAGTATCTATCGAGCAGTATCGGGTGGACACCACAGTACGATTGGAAAAGCGACGGATGGCATATAATGGCGGAACTACCAATTACCTACTACCTATACAGGTATCCCCAAGCCCACGACAATTTTGCCAAGGCAAATATCACCCTCTCCGGCAGTCGCTTCTGGGACAATAATCTCAAGCTAAACGCTTCGTATCGCTTCTACCACAATCTACTGGGAGCAGCGAGCCAATTCCCTGGGCTTAAGATTATCGACTCACGGAAGCTGACAGAGAGGCTACCCAACCCTTATCAAGGGCATACACATCTAGGCACCCTTAGTCTGTCCTATACAGTCCCTATGAGTGGGACCGCAATCACCGCAGGCAGCAGCCTCTCTCAGAGAAAGAGACTCTATACCTCAGCTAGCTCTCTCCAAGATGGCTTCATCATCTTCAGACAGATAGAGCGCCCCTCACAATCGAGCACATGGGGAGCAAATCTCCGTGTGGCTCAGACCTTTTGGCGAGGCAATATGGATATTGCGGTCATGGGCTCATACAGCCGCGACTGGTATGATATGTACATCCAAGGAGAGGTCATTGGGCTCATCAACGATAGCTATACTGGAGGGTTGGACTTATCATTTCGCATCTCTCCCGATGTCAAGCTAGACTACTTTGGGCATATCACGGGGAGCAATACGCATAGTCGAGAGGGCACGGGAGGTATTCGTCCTAGACTGCTGAGCCAAAGGCACAAAGGCACCCTACTCGTATGGCTGTCCGACCAATGGTCTGCCACAGCCACAGCGGAGTACCATAATACACGCCAAGGGGGTAACCAAACTAGCACTGAAGCGACTTTCCTTGACCTCGGGGTGAAATACCAAACCAAGAAGTTCAGAATCGACCTACTCCTATCTAATATCACCAATCAAAGGGACTATGAGGTTATAACCATCTCTACCCCTCACTCCTATCAGACGATTACTCCACTAAGACCAATGGAAGTGCTCCTCACCTTTACATTTTCCCGATAGACAACCCGAGATTAACTCCTCACAATCAAGAAACTAAGAACCCTCAAAGAGGGCAACGATTGGCATGTCGGGAAAAATCGGTAACTTTGGAGGTGCAAAATATATCAAAATGGCAGATGATATGCTCCCTGCGCAAAGTATTTACTATTAAGTGATGTGAGAATGGTGACGATGAGGAAAAAGAAGGTGGCGAAGAAAAAAGTCCTTTATCTAGCACAGGAAATCTATCCCTATCTGGAAGATAGCCCTGTAGGTAAGGAGTCCAAATTGATCCCCTTGGGCATCTTGGAGCGTGGCAATGACATCCGAACCTTTATGCCCAATTATGGTATAATCAATGAACGCCGCAACCAGCTTCACGAAGTCATCCGCCTATCGGGTGTCAATCTCACGGTCAATGACAAGGTACACCAACTCATCATCAAAGTAGCTAGCCTAATGCCTCAGAGGATGCAAGTCTACTTCATCGACAATGACGATTTTTACGGTCGCAAAGGAGTCTTCACTGAGGAGGATGGAACCTACTACCGAGACAATGCAGAACGTGCTGTATTTTTTATCCGAGGGGTGTTTGAAACAGTAAAGAAGCTTCGCTGGATTCCAGACATTATTCACTGCCAAGGATGGTTTACAGGACTAGCACCATTGTATCTCCGTACGATGCTCAAGGACGATCCTGCACTCTCCAGAGCTAAGATTGTCTACTCTGCTTATGACACTGCGCCGGACTTTCCTTTTGATGATCAGCTGACAAGTGTGCTGGCGTACGACAACATCCGACATCCTCTCTTAAATGGAGATAAGCTAAATCGGGAGGCGCTTATAGCACTTATTCTAGAGTATGTGGATGGGATTATCTACTCCGAAAGCGATGCTAGCGATGAACTCAAAAGGGTTATCTTCGAGTCTGGTGCAAAAGCTCTTAACTTTGAGGGAGACGATAAGCTGATAGAGACGGTGGCGGATTTTTACACGGATGTCATAGGTCGTGAAGAGGAGGAAGATACGGACGAGGACGAATAGATTAGAATAGACAGATGATGAAAAAGAAAACTATAATATGGACTACCATCGCAGCTATGCTACTCTTGCTGGGATGCGACAGCAATAATAACCCGATTGGATCTGAGGTTCTACCCGACTACCTCAAGAGTAAGGCGATTAGCCAGAACTTCAAGGTAACGTTACGCACGGTAGAGGCGGGGACCGAAGGTCACAACGAAAATATATATGTAAGTAGTTCTCGTGGCTACCTTGGAAGTATTCCAAATGAGGAATTTGGAGCGATAAAGAGTGAGTATCTAACTCAGTTTTACGTGCCACAGGGTTTTAAGTTTAGAGACGAGAGCGAAATCCAAGTGATTGACTCCGTACGCCTCCATCTCTATTATGATGGTTTTGTAGGGGATACTATTTCCAATATGTCTGTCTCTGCTTATCGGTTGGCTAAACCTCTTGAGCACAACAAATACACAATTACTGACATCACAGGCTACGTGGGCGACGAACTAGGCGCAGCATCATACTGGGCAGGAAGAGGCTCAAGCAAGGTTTACGATGCTACTGGAGCTCAAAAAGGATATAGAATCTCTATCCCTTTGCCAACAGAATTGGGACAAGAGTTTTTTGATCGCTCCAAAGCTGGGGATCCAGTCTTTGCTAGTCAGACAGCCTTTGACCAGTGGTTTTCTGGCGTGTATCTGCAGGTAGCGACTGGGCAGGGAAGCGTGATTAGGATCACCAGTACTGAGCTATCATTTTACTATGCTAAGGAGGTAGAAAAAGAAGACCCAACGACCAAGGAGAAGACAAAGGTAAAACAGGCGTTTTCCCAATCTCTGATACATACCTCCGAGGTGCCACAACTCTCCATGTTTGTCAATTATAACCTCGACAAGCTACTATCCTCTACGACACATGTCAATATCAAGGCTCCTGCGGGGACTTGGGTGGAGATGACAATTCCAACCACAGAGATTGAGAAAACACTCAAGGAGGCTCCAGAAGGCTATACCCGAAGGCTGAATGCAGCGACCTATACACTACAGGGCTTACAGGCTGAGGGGTCGTCAAATAATCAGGCCAACAAACTTCTTACCCCTCAGACATTACTAATGCTCCCCAAGGAGCGTGCTCAGGAATTCTTTGAGAAAGAACGTACTGAAAACGCCTCTTCTGAGATTTACACTTCATTTCTTGGAGAAATCACCGTCCAAGGATCTAATGCCTACTCCTTTGGAAATATCGGTTCGGTGATCCTAGATCATATCTCCAAAAATCCCGGCAAAGATTTAGTGGTTCTTCTCATCCCGGTAGAGCGCATATCTACATCTGCAGACCAGGGTAATACGACGATTAGTTTGTCTCACCTGATCCTCCCTTCAGCAATACGTTTTGCTATTGATGAGAAAAATACAACCCTCGAGACCACGATTATCGAACACAAGAGTGGTACTCCGTTTTAAATGAACTAGGGAGGGATATCCGATGAGTCAATCCTATCTTAAAGGACTTGCAGAGCTCTTCTACCGCACCAAGGGAGGAGAGCTCTGCAAGTATCGTTTCTTTTTTCAAAACAAACGAGCTGGCACATTTTTTAACCACTATCTACTGCAAGAGGCAAAAGGGAAAGAGAAGCTCCCTCTTCTATTACCAGAAACGACTACACTCTATAGCTACCTAAGAAGATACAGCAATTTACCGGAAGAAGACATCAATAACAATCTATTGGTAATTTTCCACCTCTTCCAGATATTCAAGAAACACTATCCCAAAGAGAGCGAAGATAAGGGGGTATATAGATTCGAACAATTTTATGATCTCGGGAAGCAACTTCTAGCAGATTTCAATGACATAGATCTGCATTTGGCGCCGACGGATCAGATTTTTAAGAATATGGATGAGCTAGGAGATCTGACGGTCAATCCTACTCAATACCTCAGTGAGGATCAGATTGAGGCGCTCTCTCACTTTGTAAAAATCATAAAAGAAGGAGAGAAGAAAAAGCCTTTTGACAAAGAGTATTCGGGCTTCTGGAGCAAAGTGGGGCTGGTGTATTCCGAGCTTAAACATAGGCTCAAGCAAGAGAGGCTCAGCTACACCGGAATGCTGATGAGAGAAATAGCAGAGGGAGAGAATGTACTTGGAGATGACAAAACCAATGTCTTTGTCGGGCTCAATGGGCTACCGATGAGTGAGCAAAAAATACTCAAACTATTTCCGAAAGGGTCTCTCTTTTACTGGGATTATGATAGTGATCTATTGCAGAAAAGCTTCACCGAGAAGTCTCGAGAGATGCAAATCAAGTTTCCCGAACCATCCGATCAACTAAGGTATGAGCGAGTGCTAGACAGCGAGGATACTGATTTTCGGTTTATTTCTATCCCATCCCGAGTAGGACAATCTATATATATCGATCAGGAAATCATAAGAAATATTGACTGGAAGAGTGGAGAAAATAGAGCCAAACTAGAGGATCCCCAAATCGCCATTATTCTCCCTGATGAGGGGCAACTGATACCTCTACTCTCTAACCTCTCTCTACATCCGGAACAGCTCAATATCACCATGGGATTCCCCATCAAAGAGCTCCCTCTATCCAATAAGATCTTACGACTCTTATCGCTTCAAAAACGAGCGTACAACCGTAATAATCGATGGCGACGAGATGAGTTGAAGGAGATGATGAGTCTGGGACTCTCCCCAGATGAGGTAGATGTGAACCAGCTTTTTGATAAATCTCAAGGCTATAAACTCTACTTTGACGGTGAAGAGATAGTGTCTATGCTTGGAGCTGACAATACTTCAATAAAGCTATTATTGATGCTCGAAGGTGGAACTCTTCTAGAAAATACACTTAGACTTTTTGATCAAATCCCAACTCTGGGGGATATAGAAAAAGATGTATTGGAGCTACTCAAGGAGACACTCTCACAACAGATTAAATCACTCGACAAGTTTGTGCAGGGAGACAAGGAGCGCAACGAAATCTATGAATTCCCGACTCAGTACGATTTAATTGTCACGACAATAAAGCGTGCTCGGTTGCCTTTTGAGGGCGAACCGCTCCGAGGGATACAGATAATGGGGATGCTGGAAGCTAGGTCGATAGACTTCGAGACCGTGATTGTCATGGACGCAGGCGAAGGCTTTCTTCCATCCCAAAGCAGAAGACTAGGACTACTTCCTCAAAGTCTCAGAGCAGGCTTCGGGTTACCAACCTATCAATGGCAAGATAATATCCGAGCCTATAATTTCTTTCGTCTTATCAGTAGAGCAAAAGAGGTACACGCTATCTACGATTCTAGGAAAAGTGACAGGACAAGCGGCGAACCCTCGCGCTACCTTACCCTTCTCACCCATATTTATAATAGAAAAGCTACTTATATAGAAGCCAGTCTCCCGCTCAATCCGATGGACAACGACTCACTAAATTTTGCTTTGGATAGAGAGAAGATCCACACTTATCAAGAGCAATTAAGACCAGAGGGAAAGAAGAGGCTCTCCCCAAGTAGTTTGATTAAGTTCATTACTTGTCCTCGGCAATTCTACTTTGAGAATATCTTAGGTCTTAGACAAGAGGACGAAGTCTCAGAGATGTTGTTGAGAAAAGATTTAGGAACCTTTATCCACAACTCCATCCAACAACTTTACAAAGACTTTGAGGGGAAGATAATTGATTCCGCAATGCTTGAAAGCATCCCAAGGAATAATATTGCGGAGGTGGTCAAGAACAACTTCTGTGACGCACTTGGGTTAGACCCCAATAACATCGAAGGATATATCAATGCTTACATAAAAACCGCAGAGGAAATTGTGCTCAAACAGATTGAGATGGACAAGGGAAACTCCCCTTTTGAATATATTGGAGGAGAGGTATCTATTCATTCACAGCTAGAATACGCTCCTGGAGATTTCATTTCTCTTGGCGGTATATTGGATAGGATAGACAAGAGTGATGATATGGTACGTATCATCGACTACAAGACGGGGGGTGACAAGTTTGATGGGGATATTCTGAAGAGTTTTGACGAAAACAATAAGCATACTTTCAAGGTACTACTTCAGCTTCTTACCTATTGCTACATGGTACTCCATCCTGCTAAGGGAAAAGAAATCATAGAGAATATGGCTCCTGAGCATCTTTTGCCTCTGATGATGAAGCCGTGGGAACAAAAGCAAGATCTCTTCATCAATGATCATAAAAATCTCACAAACTACCAAGAAGTACAGTCAATTTTCGAAGACAAACTAAGAGAGACAGTCGCCCGCCTAATGGATTCAAGCTGTCCTTTTCAGACCAATAACAAGAAAGCCAACTGCAGGTTCTGTGGCGGAGTTAATATTTGTAGTGATGCCAATATCGATGATTTCTAAAATGAGAAAAAGAGACATCAACGTAATCGTCAATCGAAATATCAAGTACAAAGACTCATTAGAGCAGCAACAAACTCTATTTGACAGAGCTCTACAACAGAAACGTCAGGAAGAGTCTATACAACATCATCTCATTTTTAATGAACATCTCCCTGTTATCACTTTAGGGAAGCATGCTAACCCACACAATATCCTCTTTAGTCCCGCACTATTAGAGGCAAAGGGAATAGATCTATTCAGTATCCAGAGGGGTGGTGATGTCACTTATCATGGTCCTGGGCAATGGACAGTCTACCCTATTTTCGACCTTGAAGAGATGGGAATCGGTCTCAGGCAGTACGTTGAAAAACTCGAGGAGGTAGCCATCCGTGTCGCCGCTAAGTATGGAGTGATAGGTGGTCGTATCCGCGGGGCATCGGGGGTATGGATCGATCCCGAAAAACACCCTCGCAAGCTATGCGCAGTGGGCATACAGGCGAGTCGCTTCGTCACTATGCACGGTATTGCATTTAATGTCAATACACCACCCGAAGCCTACAGTGTCATCAATCCTTGCGGATTTACCGACAAGGGCGTGACTAATCTATCTATCGAAGCAGGGCAAGAAATAAGTATGGAGCAAGCATTGCGAGATTTATGTGATGCTTTTATCGAGATTTTCCAACGCCCCTTACTGGATTACATCAATAGACTAAAATAAAAGTAAGCAGGGATTGCGACAAAGAGAAGACTATCAATCCTATCAAGAATCCCTCCGTGCCCCGGAAGTATCTTACCCGAATCCTTTACTCCATAAGCTCGCTTGATAAAGCTCTCGAAAAGATCTCCAAAAGTAGCAAAGAAGACTACAACAAAGACAAAGCCTAGCAATTCAAAGCTGAGGGTTGAAAAATAATAAAAATACACCGTCATCCCCAAGAGCGCAAGAAGTGCACCCCCTATTGTACCTTCCCAAGTTTTATTGGGTGATACCCGCTCAATCATCTTGTGCTTACCGATAAGTGACCCCACAAGGTAAGCACCCGTATCATTGAGCCAAATGGTGATAAAAATAGGAAGTAATAAAAGCGCCCCTATCTCATCCAGCCGAGCTATCAAAAGCAAAAAGGAGAGAGGAATAGCGATATACAAGTGAGAAAAGAAGGCATGCCCTAGCTCCACTGCGGGCTGACGCTTAATGCGATACATCTCTCCAATCAGGTAGAAGGAATAATACCCGACCAATGGGAGTGCTACCTTATATACCGATCCTCCATTCAGCCATTCATAAGCGATATAAATTGGCAATCCAGCCATCAAGGAGTGCCATATCTTGAGGAAGAGGGCATATAGATTGCTCTTCACCATTGTTTGGTATTCATAGACGCCAAGCATCGCAAAGAGCGCCAATACCCAAGCGATGACTTCTAGTTTACCCCACAATATACTCCCTACTATTACCCCCACATACACTGCACCCGTCACACTTCGAGTAGCTAGAGACTTTAGTTTACCCATCTCATTATTTCCAATTAAAGTCCACAATCAAAGGATTGTGGTCACTATGATCCTTATACTTTGGTAGTGTACTACCGACAGCCTTTGCCTTCCCTTCGTAAAATAGGTGGTCGATCCTAAACGGCATCCATCGATCATTATACGACACACCCAGTCCCAACCCAGTTTCTGCGTAAGCATCCCGCATTCCACTGCGCAATTGCTTATAGGTATAACTCATAGGTGTATCATTGAGATCCCCCAGTACGATTGTAAGGTCAGGTTTGTATTTCTCTTGTAAAGCACTCAGTTCATCATTGACACGCTGAGCGGCGAAGGCACGCTGATTGAGCGATGGCCCAAGTCTTTTCTTGACAGCCATAAACTGCTTTGGCAGATCCTTCAATCTCAGATCCCTTAAATACTCCTTGTATTCCTCACGTTCTTTTTCATTGAGGCTATATGATTCCATGTGATTATTTACCACCAATACAAGCCGACCTTCTGGCACCTCCACGAGGTAGGCATACGAACCATTACCGTACGACTTATACTCTATCTCTTCCTTTTTCTTGATCGGGTATTTAGAGGCGAATGCTTGCGATCTATAAACATGGACATAAGGATAATTCACGAGTAACTTCTTAATCTTTTGAGAGGCAGAAATTAGATCTGGATAGAAGCTCGCCTCCTGCAGTGCGACAATGTCCGCATCATACTCCCTAATCAAGTCCGGCACCAAAGGTTTACCATCCTTTGTCCTCCCAAGAAAGCTTCTGACATTATAGGTCATTACCCTAAGGTCGTGATTATCATCCAATCCTCGACCGAAATTAACCGGGAAGTAACTAGAGATATAGCTCCATGAAAGGAGTATCACAGCAGTATACACCCCAAAATAGATCCATTTCCGTCTCAGCAGATAGAAGAGCCACAGTGCGATCAATACCAAAAGTATTCCTCCGAAAGCGAGATTCAGAAATGCCGGTATCTGGGTTTTGGTAGGAGCGATACAGGGCGCAAGCATTGCGACGAGATAGATAAGCAAAAATACCAAGTTGGGAATCAGTTCGATGACCTGTGTAGTGACACGGAGGAAATTGAGCCCCTTCACTCTACTCTTGCTATTATGGCTATGACGTTGCTGTCTCATACCCCCATTTGCCTTATCTCTTCACGCTCCGCTCTATTCAGAGATTGGTAGCCAGAGAGATTTGCTTTCTCGATTATTTCCTTATGCTCTACATCCTTTGTCGAAAGCCTTTTCCAAGAGCTCAGGAGATAAAGCAACCCTATCAAATACCCTCCCAGATGAATTGATTGCACCACTCCACCAATCGAATTCTTAGCAATAAACTCAAAAATGGCAATCCACAAAACGAGTAAAATCCCCCCCCACTTCTTCCCAAACCTACGGAAAATCTCGACAGGTACTATTGCAGCAATTCCCGACGAAGCACCCATCAATACCCCATCACCTCCGATAAAGAAGATGATACCGCCAATGACCACTCCAAATAGGAATAGCCCCCAATATTCTCTTACGCCTACACATCGAGAAAGAGCAAGCCAAGACAATAGCAATAAATTGACCCCGACGTGTAGTCCTCCGGTATGTACCACCCCATAACTTACTAAACTCCAAGGTCGTACCAGCCACTCGCCCCAATCGCTTGAAAGGAGGAGAGGAGCCACCACACCATCGCCGCCTACCTCAGCCACCCCAAAGAGCAAAGCCACAAGTATCGGGAGCGTCAGTTTGCTATTAATAAAAGTCTTGCCAACCATCATTACGACTGGCACGGGCACGCTTCTCCCACACCTTGATGAGTATAAATCCGAAAAGCATACCGCCCAAATGAGCAAAATGCGCTACGCCATCGGCACTGCCTGTTACTCCATAAAATAGTTCCAACAGCCCATACCCCAGCACAAACCACTTCGCTTTGATGGGAATAGGGATAAAGAGGAAAAAGATTGGAGCATTGGGAAACATCATCCCAAAGCCCAGCAGAATACCATATACAGCACCACTTGCCCCAATTGTCAGGAGAGCATCGGCGTAATAAGCCAATAGCTCTGGGCTATAGGAGAGCATCCACACCAGTTCTTGTACTAGCGCAGCACCAATTCCTGTCACTAGATAAAATACGAGGAAGCGCCAGCTACCCCAGATACGCTCCAAGGTGCTTCCAAACATCCAGAGCGCAAACATATTGAAGAAGATATGGCTCACATTGCCGTGCAGAAACATATAGGTCACCAACTGCCATATCCCGAACCTATCAGATCCGAAATAGTGCAGCCCCATACTATCGGTAAAGTCAATCCCAATCCTTGGGAGTGCCATCTGTGCGAGAAATGCTATCACATTAATGATGATTAGATTTTTCGTCACATCGGACACCTTATCTTGAAAACTTATCTTCATCTACTTTTTGCTCTAATTCTACTTTATATTCCTACAAAGATACTTTTTTCCCTCCAATAACCACTATTCCATATACTTGGGGGAGGGGCCATGAGCATTGCGCTCTGGCTGACCATCCTGCATTAGCCAATAAAACAATAACCCTGCTATTCCGGTCAAGACAAGCTTTAATATCCCTTCGCCCTCAAAGCCAAACTCTACCGAAATACCATAGAGTACCGCATAGAGCACAAAAGCGAGATACCCCTCTTGCCCTACATCCTGATACCTTCGCCAGACCACTCCGAGCATCAAAAACATATAGAGAAAGGGTATCCCAGTCACTATTACCTGTGGTACCTCCTTCCATAAATTAAATAGCAGAGCAACGACTCCCAACCACACCAAAGTAACTACAAGCCCATAGCTGAATAGCTCCATGCGACGGGCGCGACCACTCAAGCGGAAGAGCCCCCTAAAGCCACTCGCCACCCCTTGGGCAAAACTCATCTTACTCTTCTCCACTTTCCTTAGCTCTATAATAGTAAACCGCTCCGGTCACAGGCTGTCGTTCACGATTGGTTACCAGGTCATACTCTCCTACTTTTATCCCTATTAGGGTCTCTTCTGTCAATTGATTCCAAGGAATTATCACCTCTCTACCCATCGTTGTCAGATAGGGAGCTTCTGCTCCTGTGGGCACAACGCCATCCGTACTGAGATAGAGGACATAGAGTTGGTGTGGAGCATCAGACTTCCAAGCTATGCGAAGCCCCTCATCCACTCCCTCCATGAGTAATTCCTGCTCCTCCATCCACTCCAGTGCCACACCTCTATCTATTGATAGTGACGCACTTCTCTGCCATTGGTTGGCAATTGGCTTGCGTGTCCCGAGACTATTGGAGAGCGTGTGCTCAGCCCTAAACATGGCAATCCCTGCAAGGTTTGGAATCGTATCGAGGTACTCGAGTTGGTCTTTTATCTCCTGTACAGTCCAATTGCCCTCATTCTTCATCACCATATAGGGTCCCATCCCTACGACCAAGGGCACAGTCAGCACCTTCTGCCACTCCTTGACAAATGGAAAAAATCGTTCCCCTCTTTGATACATCATCGGTACTACAAAGTCGATAGTCCCGGCATTAGCCCAAGCGACCGGATCCTGCCATACCTCGTTGTATGCAGTCCAACTGCTTTCCCTGAGCCCGGAGACATTGTCGTACGTCCCCAATACCGAGGCACTCAGCATAGTAAAGGGGCTGTGTCTTTTTACCTCCTCATAGATTTCCGCTACTATATTGTTGATATTGTATCGACGCCAATCCTCAAGGGTTGGCGTTTCTTTATTTGAGTGAAACCTCTTCTTATCCGGAAAATCCTTAGCCCTATCAGGATAACGTATATAGTCCAGATGCACACCTGCAATAGCGTAGTTATCAAGAAGTTCCTTGACGATTTTGCGCATGTGCTTACTCGTAGCCGGTTTAGACGGATCCATATACCAATGCCCCTTGTAATTGACGACATCCGAACGGTGTTGCTTGGGGTATGACCACGATGGCATATCCTGAATATTTCGGTTGTTGCCAAGCGGTGTTACCACCAGCCAAGCATGAAGGGTCATCCCTCTCTTGTAGCACTCCTCTATCGCAAAAGCCAATGGGTCATAGCTCAGTCGGTAACCACTATTTGCTGGCACAAAGTCGGTACTCATAGGCTCCAACTTAGATGGATAAATAAGCCTTCCCCTACCCCGCACCTGCAAAAAGATGGTATTCGTACCGATAGATTGGAGCTCATCGAGCATCCTTATCAATTCACGCTTTTGGAGCTCCTCGTCTGCCCTGTTTGTCGCCGCCCGACTTGGCCAGTCTAACCCATATATCGTCGTTAGCCACACCGCCTTCATCTCGTGCTTGGGAGAAGTTTTTTCAGCACTTACCGGGAGTACCAGCAGTGCTAGGGCGAGTGACACAAGCACCCTCTTTATCCTAATGCTCACCTATCTGCTTACTTAAATGTGATATGGTCGATCAAGCGTATATCGCCGCAAAATACAGTGATACAACCAGTTGTTTCCTCGCCCCACTCTTCTACATCCTCCAAGGTAGTGCTGTCCACGATGCTGAAGTACTCCACCTCCAGAAGTGGGTCAGCATTGATGGACTCTACCACCGCCGTATGCACCTCCGCCACGCTCTTACCCTCCGCCTTGAGCTCAAGGGCATGGCGCAATGCTTGGTAAATCTTTGGCGCAGCTACTCGCTGCTCAGGAGTGAGCCGGCGATTACGGCTGCTCATCGCCAATCCATCACTCTCTCGTACTACAGGGCAGGAAATCACCTCAATACCTTCCATATCCGGCGAAAGCTCCACCATACGACGGATAACCGCAATCTGCTGGAAGTCTTTTAATCCAAAATAGGCCTTATCCGGGCGTACCAACCTGAAGAGCTTGCTCACCACCCATACGACACCTCTGAAGTGCCCCGGACGATGTGCCCCTTCCATCACCTCGGCGACCCTCCCGAGGTCATACTGAGGCGCCTCTTCGCCCTCCTCATACATTTCCTCGGACGTGGGCAGGAATACTACGTGCGCACCTATATCCTCCAGAAGCCTCAAATCCTCCTCTGTATTGTGCGGATAAGTCTTGAGGTCGTTGGGATCGTTAAACTGCGTGGGATTGAGGAAGACACTTACCACAGTGACCTCACACTCCCTCAGACTCCGCTCCACAAGACTGATATGTCCCTCATGCAATCCTCCCATGGTAGGCACAAAGCCTACCAATTTCTCTCCCCTTATCTCATCCAACAGAGCCACCAGCGCTGCCTTTGTCTTTACTACCTTCATAATCCTATTTCAAGTGAAATTACTGTACAAAGATACCCCATTCCACTCTCCTATACAATAGCGTACCGACCTATATAACAAGCTTTAACCCCGTCGCTCTCAAGCTCAACCTTGATATAAGGAAAAGATGACCATTTAATATATACTAATTTGACGGTTTAATATATACTAATCGCATCATTTAATATATACTAATTCTCCAATTAGTATATATTAAATGGTCATGTCCTCTATAGAGAAAGGTCAAGCGTATTACCTATCCGGTTCAGATCTTATACCTATATCGGGGCAAAACGACCACCATACCTGAAATAGCCTCGGTAATGTATAAAAGTCAATTTGAGGGAAGTGTAGGAGATTCGGGGAGAATTGGGTACCTTTGTGGCATATAGTGTATTACAGACAGCGTATTAAAGAAAGGATATGGCACAGCAAAGTGACGATAATCTATTTAAGAAGATAATAGCTCACTGCAAGGAGTATGGATTTGTATTCCCCTCGTCGGAGATTTACGATGGACTAGGGGCGGTATATGACTATGGTCAGAATGGCGTAGAGCTTAAAAATAACATCAAGCGGTACTGGTGGGAGGCAATGACACTACTCAATGAGAATGTGGTGGGCATCGACTCTGCAATCTTTATGCACCCCACGATTTGGAAGGCTTCAGGACACGTAGATGCTTTTAATGATCCATTGATTGACAATAAAATCTCTAAGAAGCGCTATCGTGCCGATGTGCTGATGGAAGAGCATCTGGATAAAATCCAAGGGAAAATCACCAAGGAAGTAGAAAAGGCAGCCAAGCGATTTGGGGATGCCTTTGACGAAGCACAGTTTCGAGCTACCAATGCTCGCGTGTTACAATATCAGGAGGAGTATGATACCATTCACGCCCGATTCGTCAAGGCGTTGGAGGAAAATGATCTCCCTGGGCTCAAGCAACTGATCGAGGATTGCGAGATTGTGGATCCGATTAGCGGAAGTAGGGAGTGGACAGATGTCCGTCAGTTCAACCTGATGTTTGCCACCGAGATGGGCTCTACTGCCGATGGGGCCATGAAGGTGTACCTCCGCCCTGAGACGGCACAAGGTATCTTTGTCAATTACCTCAATGTACAGAAGAGTGGTCGCATGAAGATTCCGTTTGGCATTGCTCAGATTGGCAAAGCATTTCGAAATGAGATTGTGGCGCGCCAGTTTATCTTCCGTATGAGAGAGTTTGAGCAGATGGAGCTACAATTTTTCGTAGCTCCCGGTACGGAGTTGGATTGGTTTGAGACCTGGAAAGAGCGTCGCCTTCGCTGGCATAAGGCTCTGGGATTAGGAGACGCAAAATATCGCTTCCACGACCATGAGAAACTCGCCCACTACGCCAATGCTGCTACCGACATCGAGTTTGAGATGTCGTTTGGATTCAAGGAGGTAGAGGGCATACACTCTCGCACCGATTTCGATCTCAGCAGACACGAAGAGTATTCGGGTAAAAAGTTGCGCTACTTCGACCCTGAGCTAGGAGAGAGCTACGTACCCTACGTCGTGGAGACCTCGATTGGTGTGGATCGGCTCTTCCTCAGTGTCCTATTTGGCAGTTATGAGGAGGAGCAATTGGAAGGCGGAGAGACCCGAGTGGTGCTCCACCTGCCACCTGCTCTGGCGCCTAAGAAGGTAGCGGTACTTCCGCTCGTACGCAAAGATGGTTTGCCCGAATTGGCAAGGCAGATTGTGGATGATCTGAAGTTCCACTTCCCATGTGATTATGACGAAAAGGACTCCATCGGCAAGCGCTACCGCCGTCAGGATGCACTGGGTACGCCCTATTGTATCACTGTGGACCACGATAGCCTTGAGGATGGGATGGTCACCGTCCGTCATCGTGATAGTATGGAGCAGGAGCGTGTGTCGATAGGCGAGCTTCGCAGTATGATAGAGGATAGAGTAAGTATGCAATCGCTACTAAGAAAGATATGAGTAATAAGATAGTTTTGATTTTTGCCTCGGTGGCAATGATGCTGTTCACGGTAAGCTGCAATAGTATGCTGGCGCCAGAGGAGAGTCAGTACAAAAAGGACAATGATGCATTTATCGCACAAGTAGATAAGGGGACAGAGTACACCAAACTCGTATTTCTCAATGCCTCATATCCGATATATTATAAAGTACTTCAGAAAGGGAGCAGTTCCATCTATCCTTTTCTGGGTAGTACCGTAAAGATGCAATTGAGTGGTCGATTGATCTCCGGAGAAGTTTTTCAGGCTGATGGCAAGCTTGATTCCAAGGTGAATGGGTTGATTCCGGGGGTACAATACGCATTGCAGTCTATGAATGTAGGTGACAAGTGGGAGGTAGTAGTCCCTCAGCAATTAGGCTATGGAGCTTATGCTAAAGGCTATACGATACCCGCCTATTCGACCCTCATCTTTACCATCGAATTACTTGAAGTGACAGAACAATGACATCCAAACGACCATTAATACTCGTCAGTAATGACGACGGTGTATTTGCCAAGGGACTGGAGGAGCTTTACACCGCACTTAGAGACTTGGGTGATATTGTAGTGATTGCGCCAGATGGCCCCAGAAGTGGGACATCGAGTGCGATAACTACCTCGGTGCCTATTCACTACAATCTGGTGCATACCGAGCCTGGGCTTACGATTTATAGCTGTAGCGGTACGCCTGCCGATTGTGTAAAGTTGGCACTCAATGAGATTGTCCCGGTCTTGCCTGACCTTGTTGTGGCAGGTATCAATCATGGGGGCAACCAAGGTATTGCCGTAAACTACTCAGGCACCCTCGGCGCAGCTATCGAGGGTACGATTTTTAGTATTCCTTCCTTTGCAGTGTCGTTGATGGATGGCAAGCAGGAGAGTGATTATCTCGCCAGCTGTCGCTTCGCTCGCAGTATTGCGCGCAAAATACTCAAGGAGGGGCTACCCAAGGGCGTTTACCTCAATGTCAATGTGCCCAATGTGCCTGAGGTACGCGGATTGAGAGTTTGCAGCCAAGCAGAGGGCAGATATGTAGGTGAATATGTCAAGCAGACTACTCCTACCGGGCGAGATGTCTATTGGCTTTCGGGCGAGATTAAACTATCCGAACCAATCAATCAAAACTGGGATGTACAGCTCCTTGGCAAGGGATACGCCACCCTAGTGCCATGTAATATAGATGTCACCGATTACGAATTTATACAGAATATAAAGCATTGGGACGAATGATATGAGGTATTTCTTCGTGGCTGGTGAAGCGAGTGGAGATCTCCACGCCTCCACGGTGATGCAAGCTCTGTCTGCACTAGATGCCAATGCAGACTTCGCCTATATGGGTGGGGCAAAGATGAGGGCTCTTGGAGGCGACTGCGTAGTCGCCTCTGAGAGCCTTGCCTATATGGGGGTCTTGGATGTGGTAAAGAATATCACAAAGATACAGCAGGCGGCGAGCAAGGTACAGGAGGGACTATTGCGATACCGCCCCGATGTCGTGGTATGTGTCGATTATGCTGGGTTTTGTTTCCGCTATATCCTCCCTTTTGTAAGGGAAAAGCTCTCCAATACCAAGATAGTTTACTATATCCCACCCAAGGTGTGGGCGTGGAAAAAAGGGCGCATCAAGACGCTTCGAAGCCATACCGACTTGATACTCTCTATCTTCCCTTTTGAGATTCCTTTCTTTAGACAGCATCAATTGCCCCAAGTGCGATATGTAGGCAATCCTTCGCTTGAAGAAGTCGATGAGTACCTCCGAATGGCTATCCCGAGAGAAGAGCAACCCTATATAGCACTACTACCAGGGAGTCGTCGCTCCGAGGTGACACAAAATCTACCTACGATGCTTAGAGTAGCCCGGAGCTTCCCCGATATGCAAATCAAGATAGCGGGCACTACCGCCCTACCGACAGAGGTATATGGTGAGCTAGAGGATAGAGAGCAGCTCATTATCGGTGATACCTACGGCGTCCTACGCGGTGCTAGAGCCGCTCTAGTCACCAGCGGTACCGCTACCCTCGAAACTGCACTGATAGGGACACCGCAGGTGGTGTGCTATGCTCATACCGCCGGCAAGCTCGCCAACTTTGTCTTCGAGCGTTTTTTCTCCACGCCATTCATTTCACTCGTCAATCTAGTGGCAGAGAAAGAGGTGGTGCAAGAGCTTTATGGAGGTCTTTTCCAAGAAGACAAAATCTGGGGTGCACTCAGTCCGCTACTCTCCGATAGTTATCAACGAGCTCAGATGATGGAGGGCTATAGAGAGGTCCGAGAGAAGCTACAGACAGAGTGCCCTTCATCCACAGAGACTGCCAAGGCTATTTTTGACTTAAAACGATAATACCTTCTATGAGAAAAACCATGATGCTCCTCTCTTCAGTAGTCGTACTACTGCTCATTGCTTGTGGAGGAGAAAAGCAAGAACAAGCAACGGTAAAGAGTGATAAGCTACAGGTAGCAGTATTCCAAGGTCACGGAGGCTCTGAGACCTGCGTATGGGAGGCTATGGCAGCAGTGGAGATGGATGCTGCCCTCGAGGCTCGCCTGCTCACCACCAAAGATATCGCCGATGGCAAGCTCTCCGAGATAGATGTGCTCATCGTACCGGGTGGAGGCGGTAGCCGACAGTACCTCAATATGGGCTCCACCGGGCGAGAGGCAGTACAGCAGTTTGTCCGTGATGGCGGTGGCTATGTAGGCATCTGTGCCGGTGCTTACCTCATCACCGATACTCCAGAGTATGCTTCACTGGCAATGAGTGGTGCCGAAGCACACGATATCGAACACGACAATCGTGGGCGAGGTATCGCCAAAGTCACACTGACAGAAGATGGCAGGGGACTTTTCCCAGAGGTCGCAGATCAAGATACGCTATATATAATGTACTATGAGGGTCCGGTGGTACTGCCCAATCCTGATAGTAATACCAAGTACACCAGCTTCGCCACCATGGAGAGCGATGTGCATGTAGAGGGCAATGCCCCCGCAGATATGACCAACGGTAAGAGCTTTCTCTATATCGCGGAGTATGGCAAGGGCAAGACTGCTTCTGTAGTAGGTCATCCGGAAGCTACCCCGGGGATGCAGTGGATGATCTCAAAGATGGTGCACAAGGTGTCTCCTAGAGCAGTGGAGCCACGACTCAATAGGAAGTTTATCGATCCTTCTAAGTTTGGACAAGAGATACTGATGACTGCAGAGCGTCGCCAAAAGGAGAGTGAGAGCTTCCAGACTTTTCTCTACGGAAACGACGAAGCACAACTCCTCGCTCTCGACTGGCTGATGCAAAATAATTCGTGGGACGCCAAACGCTGGATTCAGGGGCTACTCTTCGACAAACGCCCCGAGATGCGCCGTTCTGTAGCCCATTGGCTCGGCTGGTCACTTTACCGTATGTATCTCCCAGACCTACAGATAGCGCACGACAAAGAGAACGACCCGGAAGTCAAAGCTGAGATGGCTAGAGCCATAGAGCAGCTAAAGTAATTTGAGATTTTCACGCTAAACAATCCTTTGTACTTATCCGTTATGTAAATACTAGTGTATTACAAATAATAGGAGATAAGAAAATATGATGAAGGATATGTTCCATGAAAACCGTAGCAAGTACGATTTTGACGAAACGATAGAGAGATTGGAAGAGATAGTCTCCAGCAAGGGTTGGCGCATCACTTACACCCACGACATGCAGGAGACCATGACCAAAAATGGCTACTCCGTCCTACCTGTCAAGGTGGTAGAGCTCTGTAACCCAGCGTATGCCAGCCGTATACTCTCTGACGATACCCTGCGTATTTATTCCAACATGATGCCCTGTCGTATCTCGGTCTATGAGAAATCAGATGGATACGCCTACATATCACGCATGAATAATGGTGCCATGGCAGGCATGATTGGTGGCGTAGTAGAGGAGGTAATGAGTGGTGCTTACCAAGATGCGGAAGCCTTTGTAGCTGAACTATCTGAGTAGTTCCTCTTCTCCCTCTTTCGTGCGCATACCCCCTCTGTAGAGAGTCTACAGAGGGGGTATGCATGTTTGAAAAGGGGACAAATCAAGTGGACTGAAATCGAAAGGCTCCTTACTGAAATATTTTTAAGGGATATTGCAAATAATAAAAAAAATAAGTACGTTTGCAAAAGGAAATCAGATCTTATCTATGACCCTTTTTGTGACGCTTCCTATGGTCGCGATGAAATTTGGCTTAAGAGGATCAATGAGAACTAGTTGGGATATATTTGCTTTTGCTACAGAGCAATCCCTTTTGTAAAAGTCATGCAGACATAGAGCGGGGAGTCACATTACTCTCCCCCTGCCACCCTTATATACACATTGTGGTCGTTTTTAAATATTAACAAATTATGGTACGTAAAATGTTTAGATTGTCATTGTTGGTCGTCGTAGGATTACTATCCTCTTGCAACCAATCAATGCTTGATGAACCATTTTTTCGTTTGGAAGAAGGAGTATCATCTACAATAACTGTAGAGGCGACGTCTTCGAAACGAGAAGTTGGTTTTGAAACCAATCAAAGTAAGATCGAAACTTACAGCAATGCTACTTGGTTGGAGGTCACACAGACTTCGGCAACCTCACTGCTAATTACTACTCAGCCCAATCTAGGGTCTGCAAAGCGTATTGCCGAGATTACGGTATTTGCCGGTAGTCTTGAGCGCAAACTGCATGTAGAACAAGCGGGAGCATCTACGGCAGTCTCTTTGGATGAAGCTACGTTTGACTATGGTCCATGGGAAGAAACCTATGAAATCTCTGTGACCACTATAAGTGAAGACTGGTCGATTACTGTGCCAGACGACTCTTGGGTAAAAGTGACGGCTGAGCCATATCTCAAGCGCTTCCTTCTCCATGTAGCGGAGAATCGTGATTTTGACCCCCGTACTATCGAACTCAGCCTCAAACACCCTGGAGGGGCAATTCCCCTTACAATCAAGCAGGAGGGTGCTCTGAAGTATATCACACCTTTCTTTGAGTGGGGTAAGGACTTTGAGAGCTTTGACAATGGCGAAAAGGCTCGTCGCAGTATCTTTGTGGAAGGGCCTTCGTATGCGACACAGGTGGCTTCTGCTCAGCCATTCTACATCTATGAGACAAAGGCGAGACTTTTCCCTTTTGTGAAATATGAGATGCAGGATCTCGCTGGGCGTTTCATGTTCCGTACGATACTCCTTCCGGCAAACTCTCAAGTTGTTCGCAATCCTGAATTTGAGGATTTCCTGAAGAGTGAAGGATTTAAGCTCGTCCTCAATGATAACTCAGAGGCAGAAAATTACACTAAGGTATTTGAGAATCAAGAGAGGAAAGTTACTGCCGTCATTGTCGTTAAGGGCGATCAGGCGGAGCTAATCTTTACGCCTATCATCGATCAGCCTCAGGCTTATCCTACATTTAAATCCATCTCTCTCGGATTCACTGATTTCTACAATGCGACTTTTGAAGATGTACAAGCGTATGAAGAGTCTGTAGGTGGACAATATTCATTTAACTGGTCTGCTATCTACAAGCGCCAGTCCGGTGCCCAGATAGAGATATTCCTTAGTCCATCCCCAATCTATGCACGTGGCTATGTATTCTCGAAATCTAAGCTCGTCCAGACCATTTTCTTTGCTGATAGACTGGATGTCGGGATGTATCAATATGGAAATATCTACTTTCTTACTAAGGAGTTGAAAGACCTTTTGGCTCAGGAAGGGTATCTCCTTTACGAAATAGACATGAAGACGAGTACATACACGTATGTTCACCTCGAAAAACGTGTTGCGCTTAAATTTTACTATGGAAAGTGGAATGGTGAGGGTGTCCTTGCATACAATGTTATTCCAATCGGATGATTAAATTTTGCACTATCATGAAGAATATATTATTATCAATAGTATTTGGGGCACTTCTTTTTGCTGTGGCAGGCTGCTACAAATACCAAGAAGCTACCCCTGAAACGCTCGAAGTCTCTACTAAGACTCTTGATGCGCCAGCAGAAGGCAAGACATTTGTCGTGAAAATCCAATCCGGAAGCGGAAACTGGAAGGCAATGTCTGAGGCCTCTTGGATTAGTACATTTAACGATAACTCCGAGCTCAAGATTGTGGCAGAGCCTAATAACGTGCCTCTGGGACGTCAAGCTCTCGTCAAGGTCATAGCTTCTGGAATAGTCAGAGAGATTACTGTTTCACAGGTAGGTGTAAATGCTTCTGCTGATTTCCATCCCGGTGATATGACTGTGGATCAGTACGGAGGAGACTTTTTCTTCTACGTCACTTCCAACACACCTGCTTGGACTGCAAAAAGTGACGCCGAGTGGGTCAATGCTGTAGCTAATTACTCTAAGCGTAGAGTAGACCTCTCAGTGGATACAAATGACAGTACCACACCTCGTGAGGCCACAATCACAATATTTGATGGCGCGGTCGAACTAGGTACATTTAAGCTCGTACAAGAAGGGGTCCAGCTCTTTATCCTCCCATTCACCAAGTTTTTGTCTAATCCTTATGAAGTAGAGGCATACGAAAAAAGTAGACATAGTACGCTGGTAAAAATCCCCGATGGTTTTGTAAACTCTTCCACTTACGGATTTAGAACCCTTAGTCCACTCTTTCCAAGTGTAGAGTACACCTTTGCCAACAACCAGTATATAGAGGCAAAATTGTACCCTGCTAGTGATGAAACCATCACGGATGATGTGCAAAAGGGAGAACTGATCGATTTCCTGAAGAGCAAAGACTTCCTCTTTGACTTTGGAAGTATCTATGTACAGCCAGATATCAATATGGAGGTGACTCTGACTCCACCTAAAAATGGTCGTCCGGCTCATCTTTACTTCCGTTTCCTCCCAGAGCAGCCGGAAGGGATGCCTGTTTTCAGTGAATTTCCTTATGGGTGTCTTGACTTCCAGCCTGGGGACGAGGATAAGATTTATGCATACGAGAAAGCTCATGGCGGGACTTATGTCCCAGAGTTAAGTAAGCCTAATGAACTTTATTTCAAGACTGAACCGCCTGCTCTTTACCGCTTGTACTATCTTGGGGATCAGTCGGTACAGGCTTTTGATGACTATCGCTATGCTTTCTTCTTCCACAAAGGCACACCGTACCTTACCCGTGAATTCCGTAAGATGCTTGCAGAAGAAGGGTTTGTGATGATAGTTAAGATTGATTTTATCAATCTGTATAAGTACAGAAACGATGAAAAGAAGATTATCTTGGATGTTTGGATTCGCAACGAGAAAGTCGGTGACGAAAATAAGCAAATCGTTCGCTTTAACACTCACAAAATTTCATAATCTGTTGTTGAGTCTATCTAATCGTCACTGTAAGAAAAAAAAATAAAAGTAAACTGCGATGAAATATAAAATACATCTAGCGTTTCTATTTCTGGTTTTTGCCTCTGTGCTAGGGGCCTGTCAGAGGAGTGTTATCCTCGAACCAGATACTCTGAATTTATCTGTCAATGGCTTAATTACCTTTGATAGTGAATCGCAAACAGAGGATATAGCGGTTACTACCAACCAAACCTCTTGGACCTTTGTCAAAAGTGCGGAATGGATGACTGTCACCCAGACAAAGACAGGCTTAACTATTACTGTCGATGCTAATCCATCGGTCGAAACTCGCTCAGCCGAACTCCTCATCATCTCCGGAGAGGCTCGAGAAAAGATCCGTATCGAACAACTAGGTCTCAATGTTATCATCTCGACGGATAAAAATGAAATCCAAACCAATCAATGGGGTGGAAAATTTACTTTAGATGTCAATAGTAATGATGCCAACTGGATCGTAGAGTGCGACGAAGAATGGATCCACGTATCGCCAGTCTACGCCATGAGCGAACTGCGCGTTGCAGTCGATGAAACTACTGCACGTGAAGACCGTATCGGTAAAATCTACATCAAAGCTCAAGATGGTCGTGGGTTGTATGAAATCTCTGTCAATCAAAAAGGATCAATGTATTTCCTCCTTCCATTTGACGAATTTCTAAGTACTGCTGAAGATCTCAGAGCATTTGAGTTGGATAGGAAAAGTGAAATTCTTCAGGTTCCTGATGGCTATTTTAATCTCTACAACTGGGGATTTAAGACCAAGAGCACAGCATTTAATCAGATAACTTATTTGGTCTATAATAATAGATACAAAACCGCTAAGGTTTATTGCGCAAATGCTGCATTCTTCCAAGATAAGCTCAATCTCGAAGCACAAAAAACGTTCCTTTTGCGTAATGGATATGAACAGAAAAAGGATCTCGTATTCTACAACGCAGATAAGGGTATTTTGGCCGAGATTGTAAAGGGAGCCTCAATCCCCTATGTCTACTTTACTTATCGCCCACAGCAACCGGCTCCACAGCCATCGATGGATAAGTTCCCATATCGCTATATGAATTTCTCCAAAGGCTCATTTGAGCTTATATCTGCTTGGGAAGCGGAAAATGGTGGAACCTTCAACACTGAAAGATCAGACAAGGGAGATCCTTACACAGACCGTGATATCCTATGGTTTGATGAGACACAAGATCCATTATTCGCCACAGTCTACAGGGTTTCTAGAGCTACGTCAAATCATACAATCGATGGCATCTTTATTATCCTTGATGATGCTTCAAAAGTGTATTACTTTGCCAATGGGGCATCACTATTGACCGATGAGTTTATTGCTCTGATGCAAAAAGAAGGATTTACAATGGTAGGAGATGTCGGACCGGGTTACAGCTTCTACCACCTCGATAAGATGTATGATGTACTCGTATCTTATGTTAAATACGATGGAGTTGATGAGCCTAAGGTGCAGTTCCACGTTACTCCTCTTTTATAAGATGAATCCACTCCACATTCAGGAAATATTGCTTAGAATATGAAAAAGATATTACTTATACCACTCGCCGTCTGTCTAGCTTTTGTAGGCTGTACACGCGAATCAATAAATAATGCCCCTGATCAAGAGACCGAGGTTACTCGCCAGGAAGAGCTAGGGGTGAAGAAAGGTATTATCCGCGTCAGACTCACACGTGCTATGGGCGATAGTTTCGAGGTCGAAACGACTGCTTCAGGACTCAGAAGTGGCAATGACTCTTTGGATAATTATCTCAGATCGATTGGTGCATACCGAATGACTCGTGTGTTCCCTCATGCTGGTAAGTACGAGGCTCGTACTCGTAAGAGTGGTCTGCACCTCTGGTACGATATTGAGTTTGATGATGAAGTATCTACACTTCGTGCAGCCACAGATCTGAAGGCGCTTCCGGGAGTAAGCATTGTAGAAAAAATCTATGAACCTGCACTCCCCAAAACCTACAACCGCATTGTCAATTTGCGAAGTGAAGGCGCAAAGGCAGCCATGCCTTTCAATGACCCTATACTCTCTTACCAGTGGCATTACAATAATGATGGTACGGGACAGAGATCTGTTGAAGGAGCTGACATCAATGTATTTGAAGCTTGGAAGATTGAGACAGGTAAACCGAATGTCGTTGTCGCCGTCATCGATGGCGGTATCGATATCAATCACAATGATCTCAAAGAAAATCTTCATGTAAATGAGGCAGAGCTAAATGGACAAGAGGGTGTCGATGACGATGATAATGGATACGTTGATGACGTCTATGGTTATAACTTCGTGGATAATAACGCGACGATTACACCTCATAGACACGGGACACACGTCGCCGGCACCGTGGCTGCTCGTAATAATAATGGCATAGGTGTAGCCGGTGTAGCTGGTGGCGATGGATCAGAAAACAGTGGTATCCGTATGATCTCTTGTCAGATGTTTGCACATGGCAAAAACCCCGGTGACCCAGACCGTGGCGCAGATGGTGCTCTACCTATGAAGTACGCAGCGGATGCCGGGGCTGTCATCAGCCAAAACTCATGGGGGTACAGCTATCCAGGTCCTGGATTTCTATCACCATCAATGATTGCTGCAATCGATTATTTTATCGAATATGCTGGATGTGATGAGAATGGAAACCAACGTGAAGATTCTCCGATGAAAGGTGGCATAGTTATCTTCGCTGCTGGTAACGACTACATGGATTATCGTGCTCTCCCAGCGGCGTACGATCGAGTCATCTCTGTAGGCTCATTCGGTCCTGATTTTAAGCTCGCTGATTACTCAAATCGTGGCGATTGGCTCTCAATCCTTGCGCCCGGTGGTAATGACTGGATAGGTGATGGTGAAGTGATCAGTACCTTCCCTAACAATCAGTATAGCTATATGGTCGGAACCTCTATGGCTTGCCCTCACGTCTCAGGTATCGCTGCTCTTGCAGTCTCTAAGTTTGGCAAGAAAGGCTTCACAGCTGACGAACTCAAGAGCCGCCTCGTCAATGCAGTCAAGGACAGAGACGTAAACGCAGAAAATCCAAGTACAAGAGGTCGTATGGGGCGTGGCTATATTGACGCCGCTCGTGCTCTGATGGAAAAGGGGAATATCGCTCCCGAACCAATCAAAGAAGTCAAAGTCACTGAAGAGATGACAGGTCTCAAGATCGCATTTAAGACAGTGGCTGACGAGGACGATGGTAAGGCTGTGGCATATAAAATATATGGCTCTGATTCTCCTCTGACTGTTGGAAATCTTCAAAGTGCTTCATACAAAAAAGAGATTTATGGTCATTTCACAAAGGTTGGCGATGAGCTCTCCTATGCCTTGATTAATCTAGATCTCGACACTAAGTATTACTTTGCCATCCAGGCAGAAGACCGCTGGGGACTTACCTCTACTCCTTTCTTCTTTGAAGGCAAAACAGGCGCCAATACTACTCCTGTAGTCGAGTGGGGTGATGGGGAATCTCTTATTCGTGTAGCTGGGCAGGAATCAATTACACGTGAAGTGAAGGTCACCGAACCTGATGGGCAGGTATGGGAGTTTGTCGTGACAGGCGAACAGCGTGGTGTCACCGTCAAACGTGGCGGAAATGGCTTGATTGTAAATCTTCGTGCTATCGCTCCTATTGGCGTTCATCGCACTACGATTAAGGTAATCGATATGTATGGTGCTTCTGCACAGACTGAAATGGTGTTTGAGGTGTACAAAAACAGTGCTCCAAGCTCTTCAGTCAAAGTTGTCGACATGCCTACTTTATTTGTACCAGTCAATACGACTCCTGTGCGACTTCAACTCTCAGACTACTTCGTGGATGCTGAAGGAGATCCTATCTCATTCTCAGTCCGTACGCTGACAGACACAGCCGGTTCGACGGTGAAAGTAGAGGATAATACGTACCTTTCTGCGGCAACTACCAAGGTGGGGACTGGGACTTTTGAAATCACAGCGACTGACAAACTCGGAGCCTCTAAGCGTGCACAGGTTAAAATTATGGGAGTACAGAGCGATGTCCTATATCGCATATACCCAATCCCTGCTACCGTGGTTCTTAATGTAGATCTGAAAGTCCCAACAGACAATGCGACGATAGAAATCCGAAATACCTCTGGATCTGTGGTTATGAACCGTACGATTGATCCTAAGGATGTGCCTGCCGGCAAACAAGCCTTGACCTCAACGTTTGATGTCTCTAAGTTTGCCCCTGGCACCTACTATCTCAATGTCTCTGTAGATGGGAAGAAATATTCACAGCCATTCGTAAAGCAATAATATATGAAACTTAGATATTTAGCGACTAGTCTAGTCGTACTCCTCTCACTCTCTGCTCAAGCCCAACAGAGTGCATCACTACCTTTCCTCTTTACTAATCCAGATGTTCGGACCTCTGCGCTAGGGGATGTAACAGTCATGCAAGACAAAGGGATGTCATTGTACACAGATGCTTATGGGCTGCTTTCTCGCGACGGTAAGATCGAAGCCAATTATTCGCTCGGCATTCAGCCAACCAAAGATTTCGGTGCAGGGTACTTCAATACTCTCGCTCTTGGATATAAGTTGGCGGATAGGCATGCTTTGATGGGCGGGTTCAGATCCATGCAAGCTCCTAAGATTTCTATCGTAAGTCAAAATGGGACACTAGGGACTCTTTACCCCAGCGATTACTCCCTTGATCTTGGGTATGCCTATCTATTCATGCCCCAGCTCTCTGCCATGGTACGTATGAGTTATCTCAACTCCTATGTAGGGACGTATGCTGATGGATTTTCTGGCAGCATCGCACTATCTTGGCATGACTCCTATCAAAGTTTGAAGTACGCTGTTGCTGGTTCGGTTAATAATATCGGTCCAAAGATGAACTATAAGCCGACTTCTTCAAGTGCACAGCTACCGACAGACTTTAGGCTGAGTGCCAAGGTCGATTTTGATCTCGCCGAAGATCATGATCTATCAGTAGGTGCAGGATATAGTCGAATCTTTATGTCACAAACCAATACTCTTGGTATCGGAGTGGACTATGATTGGAAAGATGCTCTTCACCTGAGGACCGGTTTTATTCATGCCCCTCAAAACAACTATTGGACTGTGGGAGCAGGTTATGATTACAAGTGTATTTCATTTGACCTTTCCTATCGGTATTCCAAAATTCAGAACTTGAGTTGGATTGGTTTTGGACTTGGATTTAATCTATAAGCCCATCCCTATCTCATATAGGAAATAATATTCTATTAGGTTCTCCCATCACCGCTACGATAAGTAGGCGGTGGTGGGAGTTTCTTTTGCCCCCAGATGCTCCAAGTAGAGGCTTCTGAGCTCTTAAGTGCCTACTTTTTCTGAGATGGATATAGATAGCCAGAAGTTTGTCGCTCGGTAGAGGAATCTTTGCCGCTCTATAGAGAGAATGTCGCCGCTCTATAGAGAGAATGTCACCGCTCTATAGAGAGAATGCCACCGCTCTATAGAGAGAATGTCGCCGCTCGTGGAATAAAAACAGTTGTCTATGGATAGAGAGGCACTTTCTCTTGGACTTTCAAACAGCATCATATACGTTCAATCTATTGTATAATAGCAATTTACACAGGATATTAGGAAATAAGATTTCATGGAAAATCTTTGGCAATATCAAAGTTTGGGTGTAATTTTGGGTACAGAAATCTATACACCCAAAAGCATGAATATCAAACGAAACATTATCTTCACGCTGGAGAGTAGGAAAAAGGGCGGAGTCTCATTGTTGAGAATGCACCTATCCGTATGCGTGTCAATTTCGCTTCCAAGCGGATTGAGTTCACGACAGGCTATCGCATTGATGCAACCAAGTGAGATGCGGATAAGCAACGTGCAAAGATAGTCTAATCATTGAGTTGAATAACCCCAGTAAAGCGATTCTTGATAAATACAAGGACGTGGCATTTGAAGAGGACAAGGTGTTGCCTGTCATAATTAATCAGAAAATGAATGATTATCTCAAAGAATTGGCAGCAAGGCGAATGCCATGAGTAAGTTCAACCAATTATAATGGATCTCACGATGAACGACAACATAAAGAATACGGAAAAACAAGATTTATCGCCCATCGTACATGCTATTGGGTCAGATTTAGAGCATACCCAAGTGCGCGTGATTGCTTCGGCTAATGCCGATATGCTTTTCCATTATTGGAAGGTAGGGCATTTCATTCTCTACCTCCAAAAGAAAGAAGGTTGGGGAAGCAAAGTCATTGACAACCTTTCCAAGGCAATACGTTCTAAATATCCGGACAAGAAGGGGTATTCTCGCAGAAACCTCTTCTATATGTGCCAATTCGCCAGTGCTTATCCGTTGGAGGTGCTGAAAGAAATGGACAGAGTAGATAGCTTGCTAAAAACTCCTACGGTAGAGAATGTTTTGAGCCTAACAAATGAGCTCAATCAAATTGTGCAACAACCTGTTGCACTAATTCAAGTCACAGATAATCAGTCGAATACAATTACGCAACAACCTGTTGCACAATTAGGGAAAGTCTCTGAAACACTATCAGCTATCTACCACTGCGACATCAGTCAGATAGAGGAAATCTTCAAGCATTCAGCCATTGTTCGCACCAACTGGGCAAGCCATGTAATTCTGCTTAACGGCAAGCTGCCTTTGGGCGAGTGCTATTGGTACATTACACAAGCAGTTGCTAATGGGTGGAGTCGCAATGTTCTGCAAATGCAGATTGAAACAAATCTTTTTGCTCGACAGATTACCACAAAGAAAGTGAGCAACTTTTCGGTACGATTGCCCAAACCTCAAAGCGACCTCGCCAACTATCTGATGAAAGACCCTTATATCTTTGATATGATGGGGCAAACAGATAAAATGGCAGAACGAGACGTTGAACGGCAATTGATTTCTCATATCACCAAATATCTTTTGGAAATGGGCAGCGGTTTTGCGTTTGTTGAGCAGCAGAAGCACTTTGAAGTGGGTGATTCTGATTTCTATGCCGACCTCATTCTCTATAACATTCAACTGCATGCCTATGTGGTTATCGAACTCAAAGCGACACCATTCAAACCCGAATATATGGGACAATTGAACTTCTACATCAATGTAGTGGATGATACCCTCCGTGGCGAACACGACAACAAGACAATTGGCTTGCTCCTCTGCAACGGTGGCGACAAGGTGGTAGCGCAATATGCCCTTTCCGGCTACGACCAGCCTATTGGTGTAAGTGATTACCAACTTTCAAAGGCTATCCCCGAGAATCTGAAATCGGCTTTGCCTACGGTAGAAGAAGTTGAAAAGGAAATTAGTAAGATTATTGACAGAGCTAATTAGTGCTATTTTTTATTTAATGCAAAGATGTTATAGCTATGAGTAAACAGATGGAAGACAGATATGATTCTTTCACATTCAGACTCCCAATGGAGTTTGGTTATATATTTAGTCGTTCGTGCAGGGTTAGTTTTAGCAAAGTGCTTTGCCAGTATTCGAGAGATGAACTTATAAGAATTGCTGTATTACTTAATAGAGAATATTGTAATCAGCCTCCCCAGAAACTTTGTCGAATGCTATCCTCAAATGATTCAAAGCAACAAGACTTGTTCTTAAGGATTGAAAGTTTCTTGGAGAAAAGTTCAAAACGCGATGTAGAGTATGTTGCTGCCACAGAGATAACTACACTTGAATTACTGAGACGTGCATTTTCGATTCCCCTTGGAAAGTTCAGAACGACAAATAGCCCCTTGAACGTGGACAGACTTCGGTTTCAGACCATCAAATTGATTACTCAAATCAATGAAGAGTCAACAAAGTTCCATATTGACGAAAAGGACAAGGGAGACTTAGCTATTCTCTTTTATATAAATAGTGCATCCTACGATGAAATTTTTAATTTCAACGAACAGAATGAGATTATTGCACAAACAATTCAAGTGGTAAAGTTCTTTAGATTATTAGAGTGCGAATCAAAGTATGAAAGTTTGCTACTTGGATTTTGTAATGCATACGGCATTTCCAATTGGCGTGAATATGTACGTACATTATTCTCTCTCTTTGGTCTTTCAAGAAAAGGAGAAGGTTATATTCCTAACGATTTAAATATAGATATTGACTCTTTAATGACACGCTCTGTCCTAGATAGATTGTCTATATCATCAGAAGAAAACAATATTCCATATTCAAGTAAAAACGAATATGACCAAGGAGGAAATTCTGATTACAAAATGTTTAGAGATAGACCTTTGTTTAAGCTCACTAACGGAGATTATGTTATTTATAATCGTTCGTTTCTAATAGATAGACTTTATAGTAGCCTTTATTTTGATTTTAAGAAGATTGTAGCAGAATTGGAAGGAAAACAACCAAACATCTTTCACCTTTTTACCTCTGACTTCATTGAGAAAACGCTGTTTGTAGGTTTAATGAATGAGTGCCTCTCTCATAATGTAACTGAGGCGCTGGATGAAGCAGGCTTGAAATGCAAATATCAAATAAAGAACGGAGAACTAGGCTACCCAGACTTCTATCTAAAAACAGATAATGCAGTCACTCTATTTGAATGCAAAGACATCCGTATAAATGCATGGATAAAAGAGCAGCGAAATTACACGCTCATAGAAGAGGAATTAAAGAATAAATTAGTCTCAAAGACCTATCAATTGGATTATAGCAAATGTAGCCATAATATTATTACTCCAAAGAAAATTGGCTGTGGACAAATTGCTGGTCATGTCTCCAATATCCGTAAAGGGAAATTCCCTTGGGACACTTCTATGTCCTCTAATATTAAAATATATCCTGTATTAGTCATTGCAGACAATCGACTTCATGTTTCAGGATTAGCTCAGCTATTGAGGCGTTGGTATAACGACTGCCTTCAAGGTGAAGGGTTGCAAACCACACTTGAATCCCCCTTGATACTAATGTCACCACTTACATTAATTAAATACTCCGCTATTTTTAAGAGAGATGGCTTTCAGAAGTATTTTGATGAGTATTATGACTCTATATCAGCAGTACCATCTGACATAGTTTCGACACTTAATCATCAAATTTCTTTTGATGATTACATGCAGAAATATCCATTTAACTTAGAAGGGCAGAGCGATCTACTTATAAAGGAGATGATGGCAGATAGAAAGCTATAGCTTAATTTATACCGCAATTGATTTACTTGATAGAACCTGTGCACGAAAAAGCAACTGCAGAGCAAAGATACTCCAAGAAACTGCACAAAACAAATTCTTGGAGTGTTCGCTATTTCTCCAAATGCTTCTTCAATTCTCCTTGTTCTTCCTTAATACGTTTCTGTTGTAACAACAATTCTGCTTGCCGTTGTAAGGCTTGTTCGTAATCAACGACCTTCTGCTGTATCTGCTGAATGGCTTTGGGATTGCGGTGTGTGATAAAGAGGCTGTCGAGATGCGCGAAGTCTTTGCTTGTTGCTTTGCCTTGCATTCGCAGATAGCGGTAGCGGAGATCGTAATCGGAGGCGGTTTGCAGTTGGTTGGCTCCTATCGCGAAGAACCAACAACCGACCATGACCAGTCCGCAAACTAACAAAAGCAATATGCGTCCGGCTAATTGCACGCTAGCAAAGAGCGAATAGTTCTTGTACTCTACGGGCTTTCGTTGCTCACGGATGAATTGTTGCAAGGCTTCAAACTTCGGGTCGAGTTTCTTGCTCGACTGCGATAGTGCCTCCAAAACAAGAAGTTGGTGCTCCTTGATTTTGGCTTGCGTCTCTTTGGAAAGATGGATTTGCACGGCTTCTTGCGCTTTGCCCAACAGGGTGTAGTACTCCATCATATTAAGCCGAAGAAGCACTTGGTACTTCCGCTTCTCTGATAAAGTCTTGGGGAGGGGTCGCTACTTATGAAATCTGAGATTCCTATGTTGATTATGGGCAGGATTATTTTTGGTATCTTTGCGCCGTATTTGATTTACTAACTATCGTCGGTGATGGTCGTGGAGAGATTTGAGCTTGCTTGCAACCACGGTAAAAAATGCTAAATGAGTGGCTCAAGACACTATCTAACACATAGGGTGTGTGAGTATCTCTTTTAGTTTTTCCTCTCTTTGACCTTACTGACGTTTAATGAGATAAAACGTGACAGTATGAGTTATTTATTTACTTCTGAATCGGTAAGCGAAGGGCACCCAGACAAGGTGGCTGACCAAATCTCCGATGCGATACTAGACCACTTCTTGGCTCAGGATCCTGAGAGCAAGGTAGCATGCGAAACCCTTGTAACCACAGGGCAGGTGGTGATTTCGGGGGAGATTTCCTCCAAGGCGTATGTCGATATTCCATCGGTGGTACGTGGGGTGATTAATCGGATTGGCTACGACAAAGGGGAGTATCTCTTTGACGGCAACTCGTGTGGTATTCTTACAGCCATCAGTGAGCAGAGCCCCGATATTCACCGTGGTGTGGTGCGTGAGGATGTGCGTAATCAGGGCGCAGGCGACCAAGGGATGATGTTTGGATACGCCAATAATGAGAGCGACACCTATATGCCACTACCGATTGAGCTTTCACATACGATACTACAAGAGTTGGCGAAAATCAGAAAAGAGGAGCCGGAACTGATGCCTTACCTTCGTCCAGATGCCAAGAGTCAGGTGACGCTGGAGTACAACCTCGATCGTACGCCTAAGCGTGTACATACTATCGTGGTGAGTACGCAACATGATGAATTTGTGAGGTCTCATGCCGGGCTGTCACAATCTGAGGCAGATAGGATGATGCAGGATAGAATCAAGAAGGATATTCATTCTATTCTACTTCCGAGAGTGGTGGAGAAGTACAGCCCGGAGGTGCAGAAGCTATTTGATAGCAAGATAATTCTGCACGTCAATCCCACTGGTAAGTTTGTGATTGGTGGTCCAGCCGGTGATACAGGGCTTACAGGTCGTAAGATCATTGTAGATACTTATGGTGGACGATCATCACACGGCGGTGGAGCATTTAGTGGCAAGGATAGCTCGAAAGTGGATAGGTCTGCGGCTTACGCTGCACGCTATCTAGCTAAGAATCTGGTGGCTGCAGGGGTGGCTGACGAGGTGAAGATACAAGTGGCTTATGCCATCGGTATCGCTGAGCCTGTAAGTCTATTCGTGGACACCTACGGGAGAAATCATGTGGCGATGAATGATGAGGAGATTGCGGAGAAGCTAATGGAGATTTTTGACCTCAGACCTTACAGCATAGTGGAGTCGCTCCGTCTCAAGCAGCCCATCTATCAAGAGAGTGCAGCTTATGGTCACATGGGGCGTACGCCTCGTAAGATGACGAAGCACTTCGAAAATCCCTATGGAGCACCAATCGATATGGAGGTGGAGCTTTTCCCTTGGGAGGAATTGACATTGGTAGACAAGATGAAAGAGGTATTTTTTCAGTAGCCTTTAGTCATTTATGATAGATCGGCGGTCGGTAGACACAAGTTGTGACTACCGACCGCCGATTGTTTTATCTTTGGTATCTTTGTGATAAAGCATAAGGACTTAAATATTACAATGTATAATACACCAAACGAAGTACTAGTGGCGACTGAGGGGATGGCACTGAAAAAGTACAAGACACCCCTGCCAAAGCTGGCGCTACTCGGCGTATTGGGAGGTGCTTATATCGCACTTGGAGGCTGGCTCTCCTTTTATGTAGCCAATGGCATGCCGGTGGCCACAGAGGGGAATCCCGCACTGGTAAAACTAATCCAAGGCGCACTTTTCCCCGTGGGGCTGGTGTTGATAATTCTGGTTGGAGGAGAGCTCTTCACCGGCAATACAGCCTATCTGGTAACAGGTGCTCGAAAGGGAGTGACACCTTGGAGTTATATTGCGACCAATTGGGGCATCGTCTGGGTCACCAATTTCATTGGAGCACTGCTGCTCTGTTTTCTGCTTGTCAAGCAGACGGGGATGTTGGTATCTGAGCCTTGGGTAAGTGCCATTGTCCATACTGCAGAAGGAAAAGTTGCCCAGCCATGGATGACGATATTTCTGAAAGGAATAGGTGCAAATTGGTTGGTTTGCCTGGCGGTCTGGCTTGGGCTTAGCTCCAAAGAGATGCTGGGGAGACTGGTAGGGCTTTGGATTCCGGTGATGGTATTTGTCACCCTAGGTTATGAGCATAGTATCGCTAATATGTTTTATATCCCGATGGGCATGATGAGTGGTGCCAATGTCACGATTGCTCAGATGATTTGGAATAATCTTATTCCTGCGACCTTGGGTAATATCGTGGGAGGTGCTGTCTTTGTCGGACTATTGTATAGCTATCTATATATGGAGAGGAAATGAGACAATTATTTATGATACTCACCGGCTCGCTTATGGGAATAGTGGCAATGTCTCAGACCATTACCCTAGAAGAGTGCTTGGAGAATACCCGTGCCAATTTCCCTCTTCTTGACCAGAAGATAGTACAGCAGGAGATGGGAGAGAGCCTGGGTAATGCACTTTGGTATGCCTATATCCCTCAGTTGGCGTTGGAGGGGAGGATGACTCATCAGAGCCATGTGACGGAGTTGGATGTTACGATGCCTCAGCTTCCGGGGATGCCCCCAATGGTGCTGGACTTGCCAGAGATTCCTAAACTTCAGTACCAAGCCTATCTGCAAGCGACACAATTGATATGGGACGGCGGAAGAGTAAACGCTGGATCTCGAAAGATCAAAGCGGAAACGGAAGTACATCAGGCCGAAGTAGATGTGCAGCTTCAAAAGATTGAAGAAGCTGTGACAGAACTTTACTTTTCACTGCTGATGTTGGAGAGGCAGCAGGAACTACAGCAGATATTGATAAACGAATTGGCAAGACAAGAGAGACGTATTGGCTCGGCACTCAATAATGGAGTAGCAACAGAGAATGATCTCGATCTCTTGAGGGTAGAGCGGCTCAAAGCGGAGCAATCTAGCGAGCAACTCCAGATAAGTCGTGAAGCTGTGCTGGAGTCTTTATCCCTTTACACAGGCAGGGAGCTATCGACTGAGATCAAGGCTGCTATCCCGACCGTACCGGTTTTTGCCACCAAAGAGGAAGAGCGTTTGGCATCGCAGAGAGCAGAGCACGCCCTATTTGATGCCAAGCTGAGGAGTGCAGAGGCTTCCTGGCAGAGCTACAAGGCGGGCGGGATGCCTACTATTGCGTTGTTTGCGAGAGGCGGTTATGGCAGACCGGGGCTTAATATGCTCAATCCTGATCCTATGTCGTTTTATATCGGGGGTATTACGCTGAGTTGGAACTTCGGCAAGCTCTATGACTTCGACGCCCAACGTAAGAAGTTGCAGGGGACTAGTCTTTTGATTGAATTACAAAGGCAAGCACTAGAACGTGAGATAGCGAGTAAAGAGGCGCAGTACACAGCTGAAGCCAGACAATATCAAGCGTTGGTGGATAAGGACAAGGAGATTGTAGCTCTCCGTAAAAGGGTTGCAGAGCGAGGCAAACTCCAAGAAAATGAAGGGACACTATCTACTACCGACTATCTCCAGCAAATCAGTAATTATCATGCGGCAGAGCAAACCGCTGAAGTACACCGGCTACAGTATCTTCGTGCACTCTATCGCCTAAAGAATAACTTTGGATTATGAAAAAGGGATTGTTTATAATTGCTCTAGCGATACTCGTAGCAGGTTGCAAAAGTGGCAATGATGGTTTGGTTGGCTCAGGGAGTTTTGAAGCGACCGAAGTGCTGGTCTCCAGTGAGGCAAATGGTCGGGTATTGGCTTGGGATATTGAGGAGGGAAGTGTACTGAAGGCAGGGCAGCAAGTAGGGTTGATAGATACCACTCAGCTCTATTTGCAAAAAGAGGCACTTCTGCGGTCGGGAAAAGGAGTGCGTGCCGCCAGACCCAATGTCACGACTCAGACCAAAGCCATCGAAGTACAGCTGGAGGACTTAAGGGCTCAGAAGGCGCGCACCGCACGGCTATTAGAGGCTGGGGTCGCCACTCGGAAACAGTTGGATGATATAGAAACTGGTATCGCTGCTCTGGAGAGTCAATTGGCGGCTAGCCGTAGTACACTCTCCAATAGCAATGCCCAGATCTCTGCCCAAAGCTCTGCGATAGATGTGCAAGTGGCTCAGGTCGATGATCTGATAGCTCGCTCTGTAGTCCGCTCTCCCATCGATGGCACGGTCACTGCGACCTATATCAATAGGGGTGAATTGGCTGGTCAGGGGCGTCCTCTATTCAGAGTCGCTAATCTCTCTGAAATGTACCTCCGTGCGTATGTGCAGGGAGACAAGCTGGGGAAACTCAAGCTGGGGGACACACTTGAGGTACAAGTAGACGGTGCTGAGGGAGAAAAGCGACTATACGATGGTGTAATCACTTGGATATCTAACGTAGCCGAGTTTACACCCAAGACAGTGCAAACCGAGGACGAACGCTCCAACCTCGTCTATGCCATCAAGGTTAAGGTTGCCAATGATGGTTATTTACGCATTGGCATGTACGGGGAAGTGAAGTAAAGGTGTTACAAGAGCAGATGATACTTGCCGAAGGGCTTAGCCTTACATTCCCTTCTCCTAGCGGAGGGCGAGTGGGGGTAGGTACGGCTCCAGGGGGGCTCTCCTTTGGAGTCGGGAGAGGAGAAATCTTCGGGATTATCGGACCCGATGGTGCAGGCAAGAGTACTCTTTTCCGTATTCTATGCTCTCTTATGCTCCCCGATAAAGGGCGAGCCATCGTAGCCGGATACGATACAAACAATGACTACAAGCCTCTCCGCAAGGTGATTGGCTATATGCCGGGGACATTCTCCCTCTATCCCGACCTCTCAGTGGAGGAAAACCTAAAGTTTTTCGCCACCATATTCGGCACCACTATTGAGGAGAATTATCATCTAATCGAGGATATCTACAGCCAGATCGAACCTTTTAAGAACCGCAAGGCACGCTCTCTATCCGGGGGGATGAAACAAAAGCTCGCTCTCTCCTGCGCACTTATCCATAGCCCGGAGATACTATTCTTAGACGAACCCACTACCGGTATTGACCCCATCAGCCGTGTAGACCTATGGAATATGTTGCGCAAACTCGCCAAGCAAGGCGTCACTATAGTGGTTTCGACACCCTACATGGATGAGGCAAAGCAATGCGACCGTATCGCATTTATGCAGGATGGGCAATTCCTTACGGTAGAGTCTCCACAAGAGCTGGAGCGTGATTATCCCTATCCCATATTCGAAGTGCAGGGCGATGACCGCCTTGAGCTGCTCGGACGACTTTCAACCTTCCCTAAGGCGATCAATAGCTTCGCCTTCGGGGAGGTTTTTCATATCACTACCCAAGAGGGGGTTACAGCCGAGGAGATTGCCGCCTATATCGGCAGCGATAGTGTGCGACAAATCAATGCCGGATTGGAAGATGCCTTCCTCCTCCTCTCGATGCCCAAGAAGCCATGAATAGCAACTACGTCATAGAGGTGGAGGGGCTGACCAAGGTCTTTGGCGACTTCCATGCCGTGGACAATATCTCCTTCAATGTCAAGAAAGGTGAGATCTTTGGATTTCTCGGTGCTAACGGTGCAGGTAAGACCACTGCGATGAAGATGCTGTGCGGTCTCTCCAAGCCTACGAGTGGTACGGGACAGGTGGCAGGGTGTGATATCCTGACGGAGAATGAGGAGATCAAGAAGCACATCGGTTACATGAGCCAGAAGTTTGCCCTTTACGATGACCTCACAGTCAAGGAGAACATCCGTCTATTTGCAGGCATCTACCGTATGCCACTCCCTGAGATTCGCACCAAGACACACGACATGCTCCAGAGGCTCGACTTCTACGACTATCGCAATACCTTAGTGAGCAAATTGCCACTGGGATGGAAGCAAAAACTCGCTTTCTCCATCTCCATCTTCCACCAGCCCGAGATTGTTTTCCTCGATGAGCCTACGGGAGGTGTAGACCCCATCACACGTCGCAAGTTTTGGGAACTCATCTACGAAGCTGCCTATGGGCAGGGGATTACCGTCTTTGTCACTACCCACTATATGGACGAAGCAGAGTACTGCAATCGAGTCTCCATCATGGTCGATGGGACAATAAAGGCTATGGGTAGTCCCGCTCAGCTCAAAGTTGAGACCGGAGCCAAGGATATGGACTCAGTATTTAAGAAAGTAGCGAGAGAGGGGAGGCGAGTTGAATGAAAGGGGCACTACGCAAACAGTTTTGGGCATTTGTAGGGAAGGAGTTTATCCATATCCTACGCGACCCTTATACCCTCTTGATTCTTATCCTGATGCCGATTGTAGAGATACTCCTTTTCGGCTTTGCACTCAATATGGATGTCACCAATATCCGTACTGCGGTCGTGAGCCTTGGAGAGAGTAGATATACCCAAAAACTCCAAGACAAACTGAGGAGCCATCCCGACTTTATCCTCTACAATGGCACTCTATCTGTTTATGAGGCAGAGCAATTGCTCCAAGCCAACCAATTGGATATGTACCTAGTCATCCCGGAAGGCTTTGAAAAGGAGGTCTACACTCGGCAGCCGACCGAGATACAGGTGGTAGTGGATGCCTCCGACCCCAATGCAGGTGAGATACGTGTCAGCTACGTCTCGGCTATTTTTGCTTCGGTGATGCGTGACGAGCTTGGTACCACCCAAGCCTCCTATACCATCGATGTAAACAGTCGAATGCTGTACAACCCTATGATGCGCTCGAGCTACAACTTCGTACCCGGTATTATGGGATTGGTATTTATCGTACTCTGTACCATCATGACAAGCGTCAGCATCGCTCGCGAAAAGGAACGTGGCAGTATGGAACTACTCCTCGCCTCCCCTGCCAGTGCCACCGTTATGGTACTCGCCAAGACAGTCCCTTACTTCGTAGTCTCCCTTGTCAATATCGCATCTATCCTACTGCTCTCCTACTTCACGCTGGGAGTCCCTATCCGAGGGTCATTGATACTGCTGGTGTTTGTCACCATGCTTTACGTCTTTGTTGCACTCGCCATTGGGCTCGCCATATCAAGCATTGTGGAAAGCCAAAAGGAAGCAGTGATCTTGTCGGGCTTCGGAATGATGATGCCCACCATCCTCCTCTCGGGGATGCTCTTTCCCATCGCCAATATGCCACTTGTTCTACAGTGGATCAGCACCATAGTACCAGCTAAGTACTATATCGATGCCGCTCGAAAAGTGATGATCCAGGGCGTAGGGCTAGAGGTCATCTGGCCACAAGTCCTCGCCCTTACGGTCATCATTGTTGTGATGATGTCTATTGCGATAGCCAAGGTCAAACCTCGACTTAGATAGCCTATGGTACTTAGATTTCTATTAGAGAAAGAGGTAAAGCAGCTCTTCCGCAATCCTGTCATGAAGGGTGTACTGATCTTTTATACAGTGATGGTGCTCTTGTTCTTCCCTTGGACCATCAATCAAGAACTCAAGGAGCTCAATGTCACGATAGTCAATACCGATCAAGGGCAGTATGCGCGGCAATTAATCGGGAAAATCCAAGGGACCCCCACCATAAAGATTCAGAATAGCTATCCGAATTATACCTCTGCTTTAGAGGATATAGAGTCCCAAAGATCTTTGGCGATTATAGTACTCCCAGAGGACTTTAGCAGAAACCTTGAGCGGGACAGGGCGGTTGAGGTACAGGTACTCATCAATTCTGTCAATGGTAGTCAAGCAGGCCTTGCACAGAGCTATATCACCAGACTAATCCAAGAGTATTCCTCTGAACTACGGATCTCCAATCCTCAAAATATTGAGATCAAGCCGGTCTATAAGTACAATAGCACGCTTGACTACCAGTTTTTTATGCTCCCCGGGCTCTTGGTCATTATGATCACCATGTACAGTAGCATCTTCCCGGCGATGAGTATTGTGACGGAGAAAGAGCTGGGGACACTACAGCAAATCAACGTGACACCCATCAAGCGCTCCACCTTTATCCTCTCCAAGATTATTCCCTTCTGGCTGATTGCCATGCTCGCAGTATCCATAAGCGTACCGATTGTATATTGGGTATATGGACTAGTATTTCAAGGCAATTTCCTCCTCTATCTCTTTGCCACCTTGCTATTCTCTGTAGGTCTCTCCTTTATGGGCGTCATCCTCTCCAATCTCTCGGAGACCATCCAGCAGACGATGTTCCTCACCCTTTTCTTTATCCTTATTTTCTTCCTCGTGAGCGGACTATTCACCCCTGTCAATGCGATGCCGCTTTGGGGGCAAGCTATTGCTTATGCCAATCCGCTGACCTACTTCATCCGTATTAATCGTATGATGTACCTGCGTGGCGCAGGCTTTATGGAGATATATCCGGATCTCATCGCATTGGTCGTCTTCATAGTCCTCTTCAGTACGACAGCCGTCCTCACCCACAATAAACGAAAGGATTAATTTCTCCCCACTCCCATATCTTCGGCATATTTTGACCCTATTCGTGACAAGTTGGTCCTAAGTGAGCGATTGGCAAGGTTATTGCAGTGGATAGGGTAGAATAATAACAGTAGTTTAAGAATATGCAAAAAGACAAATACGATACTGAAGAGATACAGGAGGAGCAGGATTTAGATCCTCAGACAGAGACGGCTGAGACAGAGGTCACATCGGAGGAAGGACAAACTGAGGATGAAGTAGAGACGCTTCGCAAAGAGCTTGAGGAGCTCAAAGATAGCCACCTCAGGCTTATGGCTGAGTACGACAATTATCGTAAGCGTACCATGAAAGAGAAAAGTGACCTCATCAAATACGGAGGGGAGAAGATGATTACTTCCTTTCTCGACATCATGGATGACATAGATTTGGCTATCAAGAATATGAGTAGTGCTGAATCGGTAGATGGGCTTATTGAGGGGGTTCAGATTATCCAAAATAAGTTTGTCGGAGCCCTGAAGGCTCAAGGTGTCAATGCCATGGAGGTCATTGGTGAGGACTTCGATGCAGATAGGCACGAAGCCGTAGCGCTGGTACCTACAGATGAGGCAGACAAAAAGGGCAAAGTCATAGACTGCATACAGACTGGCTATACCCTCAACGACAAAGTGATACGTCACCCAAAGGTCGTTGTGGGCAACTAAATACGGATAAAATATGGCTGAAAAAAGAGATTACTACGAAGTCCTTGGTGTCAGCAAGAGTGCCACAGACGAGGAGATAAAGAAGGCGTACCGCAAGACTGCCCTAAAATACCATCCCGACCGCAATCCCGATGACAAGGAGGCTGAGGAGAAATTTAAGGAAGCAGCCGAAGCATACGACATACTGAGTGATCCCAATAAAAGGGCGCGTTACGACCAATATGGACACGCAGGGATGGAAGGTGCCGGTGGATTTGGTGGTGCCGGTGGCATGAGTATGGAGGACATATTCAGCCACTTCGGAGACATTTTTGGCGGGTTCGGCGGATTCGGTGGCTTTAGCGGTTTTGGTGGCGGTGGTGGAGCGACCCAAAACTACGGTTCTGACCTCCGTGTCCGAATCCATGTCACCCTGCAAGAGGTGATGAAAGGTACCACCAAAAAGATTAAGGTCAAGAAAAATGTAGCCTGTTCGCACTGTGGCGGTTCGGGAGCTGAAGCCGGGTCGGGCAGTGAGACGTGCTCCACCTGTGGCGGTTCGGGTAGAGTGATTAGGACACAAGAGAGTATCTTCGGTCGAATGCAGACCCAGACCACTTGTCCTACTTGTAGTGGTACGGGCAAAGTCATCAAGAGCAAGTGTAAACACTGCGGGGGCAACGGATTGGAAGTGGGCGAGGAGACCATCGAAATCAATGTCCCTGCCGGGGTCGCTTCCGGTATGCAGATGACCTTGAGGAGCAAGGGTAATGCCGGGCCTAACGGAGGTCCTTCCGGCGATTTATTGGTACAGTTTGAAGAAATTGACGATGCCGAATTTATCCGAAGTGCCAACGATGTGGTCTACAACCTACTAATCCCTGTGACTACAGCACTCCTTGGAGATAAGATTGTAGTACCTACGCTTGATGGCAAAGTAAAGATTTCTATCGAACCGGGGACACAGTCGGGCAAGATTTTGCGCTTAAGGAATAAGGGCTTGCCGAGTGTCAGAGGTGTCGGACGTGGAGACCAGCTCATTGTGATACACCTTTTCATTCCTGAAAAGTTGGATGCCGGCGACAAGAAGCTGGTAGAGCAACTACAGCAGAGCAAGAGCTTTCAGCCCTCTGAGGCAGACAAAAAGAGATTGATAGAGCAACAACGTACTCGCTACGAGTGATTGTCAAGGACAAAAAAGGGGTGACTTCGATTGAAGTCACCCCTTTTTCCTATGCCTTTGTCGCTCTATTCCATCGGAAGATACGGAAAGCGATAAAGCTGCTCAGCGCTCCTATAACGAGGATAATCACACTTATCAGCAGTAAATCAAACAGACGGAAATCAACAGGATAGGCATCCAGGACAAACGCCGAAGTATCCACCGTCCCCAGCTTGGCAAATCCATACTTCGCTTGGAGCAAGACCAGTACAGTCCCAGTCATCAGCCCAATCACCAGCCCGGTAATAGACAGGAGCCACCCTTCGAGGAATGGGATGAGGTCTATCATGGCTTTCTTAGCGCCCAAGAAACGTAGTGTATCCACATCGTGGCGCTTCTCGATGATGAGCATACCCAGTGTACTGATGATGCTAAAGAGCAAGAGGAGTAATACAAATAGGAGAAGGAAAAAGGAAAACCACTTCTCCATCTTCAGCACCTTGTATATCTCAGGATGTTGCTGATAGCGGTCGAGCAACTCAAATTGGGCGGGGACTTCTACGGGCTGGGCAAATGCAAGGTAGCTCACCTCGTCTCCATCGTACTGCAGCAGAGCACGCACTTCATCGAGCGATAGAAATACCCCCTCTGTATCTATATCCTGATCTACCTGAAATATCCCACTTACATGGTATTGCTCAGTGACAAACCCTCTCGCAGGATTGACGGTAGAGATACGTCCTACACGCTTGGGCAAAGAGATTTCTAACGGAGAAGAGTAGCCGACACCAGCCCCAAGATTCATTGCTACACCTATCCCCACCACCGTAGAGGGTGCCTCCGGGATACCGAGATCATAATCCCCCATATACATATACCGGTTGATGGGAATCTCTTGAGCATAATTTTTACCGACGCCCACCACCCTTACCGACTGGCTATTGCCCTCAAAGGTAGCCACCGCCTGTGTTTCCAGCACGCCTATCCCACCGGTTATTCCAAACTTTGAGGGCGAAAACGCTTGCCCATCCACCCTCCGCAGCTTATACGACGGAGACAGCGCCGACAGTTGGCTCGTCGTAAAGGCCTCAAAACCATTAAAGACAGAGAGGACCACAACCATCGCCACAGTGACAAGGGCGATCCCCGCCACAGCGACTATCGCGATGATATGGACAGCGTGGGTACTCTTTGGAGAGAAGAAATAGCGCCACGCAATCCGCCACGCATTACTGAGGTCGTGCCCCTTCATACCTACAGATTACTCTTTATCGGTAGGGGTATTGGAGAGCCCCAATAGTTCGTCGATTCTCTGAGCATAGGCTTCGCTCGTGTCCAGTTCAAATATTAGCTCAGGAATATGCCTCAGTTGCGAAGCCATCATCCTACCGAGGTCATAGCGGACAGTAGGCGTATTCCTCTTAATAGACTCCATCATCTCCTCCGCCTTAGCATCAGGGAAGATACTGAGGAATACTCTAGCGCTACTGAGGTCCGGACTTAGTCTCACCTCAGTGACCGAGATCATCACCCCTTTGGTCTTGCGGGTCTCCTCGTGAAATAGTATCCCCAATTGCTTTTGTATCTCTCGAGCTACCTTCTTAGTCCTTAGTGCATCCATTACTTTATCCTTATCATCGTTAGACCATCCCTCACAGGCATCAATACTTTATCCACACGAGCGTCATCTGCTACCATTTGGTTGAATCGCCGGATGCCCTCCGTCTGAGGGTCGTGGTATTCTCCTCGCCACAGCTTCCCTCCCCAGAGTGTGTTATCAGCCAAGATCAATGCTCCCTTGGGCAATCGACCCGAGAGTATCTCATAGTACTCCGGGTACTGAGCCTTATTGGCATCCAGATATACGAGCCCAAAGGACTCTATCTCCAGACTATCCAATACCTCAAGTGCATCACCTATCCTAAGCTCTACTTTATCGCTTACGCCCGCTTTTTCGAGATTTCTCTCGATACGTTGGCGAAGCTCGTCATTGACCTCAATCGTCGTAAGTCGTCCACTCTCAGGCAATCCTTTGGCAAGGCAGATAGTGGCGTATCCTACAAATGTCCCAATCTCAAGCACCCTCTCCGGTCGGATCAACCGGGTCATCATCGTCAAGAAGAGCCCTTGGATATGACCGGAGACCATGCGTGGGTGTGTCAGGCTAAAATTTGCCTCCCGAGTGATCTCCCGCAATACATCCGGTTCGTCCGAAGAGTGACGAGCAATGTACTCCTCCCTCGCAAGCTCCTCCAGCCGCTCTATCATCTCAGTTCACAGCACGAAGCGTAATACTCCAGCACATCTCGCACTCTGCTAATGTCAAGACTGGTAGTACCGACCTCATCTTTGAGGGTACCGCCGATATAGGCAATCATATCATCCAGATCCAAGAGCCCCTTATCCAAAAGAATCTCCAACGCCTTGACATAATACTGCCGACGAGCATAGCCCTCATGGCTCAGGTAGATTGGATAGATCCCATACGAAAGATTGAGCTGGCGTGCCACCCTCACATCTTGGCAAATCGCAAATATCGGAGCTTCGCCACGATAAGCACTTAGATTTCTGGCACATTTTCCGGTAACCACATCGGTGATGATTGCCTTCACACCGAGCTTAGCGGTAGACTTCACCGTGTACTTTGCCAAATAGCTGGTCACATCTACCACATCGTCCTCTCCCTTTTTCAGCATGATTCCGCCACGCTCTTTCTGATGCCTCTCAGCCTCCTTGATGATACGAGCCATGGTACGCACGGCATCCACAGGATACTTTCCATAGGCAGTCTCACCGCTCAGCATTACCGCATCGGTATTCATCATGATAGCACCCGACACGTCCGACACCTCAGCTCTGGTAGGGCGAGGATAATGAATCATGGTATGCAACATCTGAGTAGCCACAATCACAGGCTTCTTCTTCAGTATCGCACGGTGGATAAGGTCAGACTGTACCGCAGGGATCTTTTCAAAATCAATCTCAATCCCGAGGTCACCTCGAGCCACCATGATACCATAGCTGGCATCCAATATTTCATCGATATTGTCTACCCCTTCTTGGTTTTCAATCTTGGAAATAATCTTGATGCCCTGCCCTCCATTTTCATCGAGAACCTTCTGCACAGCCTCCACATCGGCACGCGTACGCACAAAGGAGTGGGCGATAAAGGCGATACCCCGCTCGATAGCGTAGAGAATAAAATCCCGATCTCGCTTGCTCACAGAGGGCAGATTGATATGCACATCAGGCACATTGACACTCTTGCGTGACCCCAGTGCACCATCATTTTCCACTTCACAAAAGAGCTGCTGATCGTCCTTATCCAATACCCGCATCGCCACTTCACCGTCATCGATGAGCACACGTGCACCCACAGGGACATCTCTGACAAAGTCTTCGTAGCTGACACAGATGCGCTTGGAGGTAGAGATATCATTGGGATCAGCCACAATGGTCAGCTTATCGCCTGTCCGTAGCTGTATATCCTCTTCAAATCTGGTCGTACGTACCTCAGCGCCTTTGGTGTCGATGAGGATGGCAATATCCGGGGCTACCGAACGGATATTATCTACGAGTCGATCAAATCCTTCCTTGTCAATATGTGCCGAATTGAGACGCACCACATTGACTCCCTCATTCACCAATTGACGAACGAAGGCAGGTTCACACCTCCTATCCGAAATCGTTGCTACAATCTTTGTCCTTTTATCCATAAATACATTGATTAAACTTATCTCCTTGCGATCAAGTGCGCCACGGCTAAGCGGTATCCGTCCAGACCAAAACCCATCATCATCCCCACACACACCTCGCTAAGGAGTGTAGTGTGACGATGCGCCTCCCGAGTGGCAATATTACTGATATGTACCTCTACCACAGGGCAGTCAATCGCACGTACCGTGTCTTGCAGAGCATACGAATAGTGCGACAACGCCCCGGCATTCAATATCATACCGTGCGAATAGGGTGCTTGGCTTTGCATATAATCGATGAGATCCCCCTCGTGATTGCTCTGATAGTAGACCAATTCCCAAGCAGGATACAGGTCTCTAAGGCGCTCTAAATACTCCTCAAAGGGCGTAGTACCGTAGATATCTGGTTCCCGCACCCCAAGTAAATTGAGGTTAGGACCATTGATGATATGAATCTGCCTTTTCTCCATATTGCTCCTAATTTTCTTTCACACAAAGATACAAATAATTGCGGCTACTCAATGAACTCCTTCAATATACCGCATCACCCCTCTCCCTATCGACGATGAACCGTCTCTATATCGGCGACGTAATTTAATATATATCAATCTGCCTAATTAGTATATATTAAACAGAGTAATTAGTATATATTAAATTGCATCGTCGATATAGAGACGGGGCAAGAGATATACCGTTACGGGGCACGTTCGATACCCATCGGGGGCATCAGCGCAGTCCTCGATCGACAAGAGAGGGCGCAATTTGCGATTTAGATGAGTTTGACACCGTCTTGCTGAGGATTGATGATCCAGTTATCGAAATTAGGATTTTTCTTCACTGCCGCAGGGATCTTGCCTGAGAGCTGATTTTGATAGACGTAGAACTCCTTGAGCTTGGTCAGCTCGCCGATGGAGGCAGGGATCGTTATCTGGTAGCGAGCAGGAAACTTTTTGATAGGCTTGCCTTGGTTGATCGGACGGAGTACAAAGCGTCGCCAACCGCTGTCGAGATTATTCATGTGCAGGAAGAGCCCTTCCAGATTTTTCAGCCTGCCGATCGTCTCCGGGATAATGCCCGTGAGGTGGTTGTGGTCGAGCTGCACACGGCGGAGCTTGGTGAGGTTGCCTATCTTGGGACTGATCTTTCCCTCCAATTGGTTGAAGTGCAGACCAAGAAACTCCAGCTTGGTGAGCTTCCATAGGTTATCCGGGATGCGCCCACAAATAAAATTGAAGCTGAGATTGAGGACTTCCAGATCGACGAGGTCTCCGATACGTGCGGAGATATATCCGTTGTTCTGCAACCTCCCGCGGCGGATGCTGTTGTGAGACAATTCCAGATGGGTGACGGTTTGGAACTTGATAGGTCTTCTGCCCGAAGCGCAGAAGACAACCTTCGTCTTGGCCCTCACCCCATACCAATCTTCGAGGTTCACGCTTTTGTTGCACCAATTGTCTTGCTTGTTCCACTGCTTACCATTGGCTTCGTTGTAGAAAGCGATGAGGGCATTGCGCTGCTTCACACAGTCCACGAGGACAGGCAGAGGGATAAGAGGTTTTAAGAGTTGGTTATCTTCAAACGCTCGCAGCAGCTCCTCCAAGGTAGGCTCCCGCTTCCATGGCTCTACGATAACCAATGGAGGTTCTTTCGGCAGGGGATTCCAATCAGGTGGTACCGGCTTCAAGCCATATCTGACACCCTCGGTGTCGATGAAATGATTGATTTCTTCAGAGCTCGTAAGGACTCTGTTGATTTTGATGTTTTCAATTTTACGGACCATAATCGTGAAGTTTTTATGGTGATATATTCTGTTATTATTCTCCTCTCGCCCTCAAAAGTGGCGAGAGGAGAAACTTCCTACGCTCTTTGACGTCTGATACACTCCATAGGATGAGATCGTTTGACTCTTCTCTTTGTTCCTAAAGAATGAATGGGCTATTATTAAAAAAGTTTCAACTCGCCCTTGAAATCCAGACTGACGGTGTGTTCAAAGCCGTCACCATGCTCGCCCTCGCATTTTACCTTGCCGTCCTTGAGCGTTACCTCAAATTCTGCCCCGATGCTGCCGATGCGCTTGACCAGGAGCGTGCCGTTTAGGAAGACCGTGTATCCCTCCGCTGGGGTAGCAAAAGTATAAAATAATAAGTTGGGATTATACATTCTGACAGCCCAGTACCATCCGTCGTGCTCGTTTTCCTGCTGGGTAAGATCTAAGGTCTTGCCGTTGTGGTGCTTGCCGTCAGCCTCGATCACAATGTGACTTTTTTCGTCCTCGGACAGGAAGAGGACAATGGCGTAATGATTCTCCTCCAAGTCCAATTTATATATGGCCGCGCTGAGAATCGGCATTGTCACGCCGTCAAGAGTAACGGTGTTGGTAAAGACAGGGGTGCTGCCACCTCCGCTTCCTATGGCAGCCTTGAGTTCTTCCAGTTTTTGGATAATCTGTGCGAGTGCATCGGCTGCGCTGGTGTTGCCGCTGTTCACTTCTGCGATGAGGTTGTTGATGGCGGTGGTTACGGCGGCTATCTTTTCGGCGATGGCGGTCTGACCGTCGCCGAGGGCTTCAATCTGCGTCTTCATGGCATTGAGGGCATCCACTACGGCATCGAACTTGTCGCTATAGTCCGGCATAGCCTTAATGGCTGCCTCGATGGCGGAGAGTTGGTCGCCGTAGTTTGGCAGGTTGGCGATGGCTGTCTTGATGGCTTCGAGTTGCGAAGTGTAGTCGGGCAACGCCTTGATGGCAGCCTCCAAGAGGGCGAGCTTGGCTTCGAGCGAGAGAGTCTGCGCCTTGATGGCTGCCTCGATAGCGGCGAGCTTGGTCTCTAGGGTGGCGTTCACGGAGTTCAGCACGTCAATGATGGCCTGCAGCTTGGTCTGCTGGTCGGCGTTCATCTTGTCGATGGCCTCGGTGAGTTTCGCAATGGCCTGCTCGTTCTTGAGCGAGCCGTTGTTGATGGCTTCCACCACCTTGGTGAAGTCGTTGGTTATCGACACGTTCATCGTGTAGTTGATTTCGGGTGCGTCTTCCTGACATGAGGTGAGGAACGCGGGTGCTGCCAACAGCATGGCGATGGCAAGCAGCATGAATTTAATTCGTTTCATATTATTATTGCATTTAATGGTTTTACTTGCTTTGTTCTACTGTTATCGTTACCCTGCGCCCTTCGGCATCGGGCTTGCCATTCTGCTCTCCGATGGCTGTAGTAGGTCTCAAGTCTTCGAGAGAAAATCCCTCCTTGATGAGAGCATCCATCACATGACGGAGACGACGCTCGGAGAGTTGGCTATTGTAGTCGTCATCGCCGGGCGTGCTGGCTTCAGCGACAAGGGCGAGCTTATACCCTTTGACACTACGGGCAAAGGCACTAAGTCGATCGGCTTCGGCACGGCTCATATAAGAACTGTTGTGGTCGAACTGTACGAAGTGCGAGGGCTGCACGGCTGCCGCCGTAGGCTTACTGTTCTCGCAATCAGTGAGACGACGGCGGAGGTCGGCATTCTCTTGCTGAAGTTTTGCACAGTCGACTTTGCCATTTGCTTTGACTTCGGAGGCCTCACGTTGCAAGGCGTTCACACGGTCATTGAGCTTAGTGATTTCGCCTTCGTAGTACTGTTGCAGGCTCTTGGTACGGCTCGGTACGAAGTTGTAGCGCACGGTGGCGAGGGCAAAGATGAGGTTCTTCGGGGCGATGTCCTTGCGGTTCAGCAACCAGTCCATCTCGCCTTTGAGCCCAACGGTGAACTGCCGACTCACATCTGCCTCGATGTGGAGCGAGGCAGGGATGTAGAGCGTGTTGAACTTCTCGTGGCGGTTCTTCGTCTGCACATTGCCCGTGATGGTGATGGCGTTGTCGTTGCTCACACTCTCACCATCGACGAAAGGCGTTGTCGTTCCGCCCACGGTCTTGGTGTTGCTGAAATACATGCCGTACTCGTTGCCCTTGGCGAAGGTGTACCCCACGCCCGTACTTGCCCAGACGTTGAGCCACTGCGCGCGGCGGCGCGGCCACAGCTCCATCAGGTTGAAGCCCGCGCCGAGCTTGGCGTTGTGGAAGTTCATCAGGTAGTTGCCGTAGACCTTGACGGGCATCGTCTTGGTGTCGAGTGTGGAGAAGCGCTGCTCGCGGCGGTAGCGCGACCAGAGGTATTCCGCACCCACACGCACCCACGGACGGATGGTGAAGTCCACGCCGCCACCCACGGCTGGCGACTGTTTGTAACTGCGCTTGGCATCAAGGTTCTGATACCACACGTCGGTAGCCCACGACAGTCCACCCTCGGCGTAGATGCTCCAAGTGCGGGTGCGCAGGTCGCTGTTCTGGTCTCGTGTGGCCTGTTTCGTGCTCCCTTCGTCGGTCTGTGCCTGTACGGCAGAGACAGAGAAGAGAACCAATAGGACGGAGAGACCTGCTCTTGCCATCCTGCCTCTGAGAGAAAAGATGGGCGGTTTCGTTTGTCTTTCGTTCATACTTCAATACTTTTTAGTGGTTTATTTATTTAACCTAGAAATCGGGTTCTCCCTTCCAGTCGATGCTGATGATATGTTCCTTGCCGTCGCCATAGTCCGCATCTGTGATCTTGCCATTGGTGAGACGGATTGTAAATTCACCGCCATCCGGATTGCCATCGATGCGGAGTTTGCCTGAGTCGAAGACCAACCCTTGTGAAGATGGAGGCATGGAATAGGCATCGAATAGTTTCTTACCACGGACAAAACATATAACTTGCCATGGGGTCGTACCATCTATTTTGGTCAAGTCAATATCCTTGTTTAGGTGTTTGGCGGTGTAACCATCGATCCGTACACAATCCTCTTTGCTATTTTTTGTGAAGAAAAGGAAAAGAGTAAATCTGTCATTATACTTCTTCTCATACTTTACGCTTTGGACAGGTATCTTCTCGCCATCGATAATTACCGTGTTGACGGGAAGATCAGGCGTAGGGGGATCATTTTTGCCGGAACAGGCGGTAAACACCATGCTCATCATCACTGCCGTGACTGCAACAGCCAGCGTATGGGCTGCCACGTTTACTAAAGATCTGTTTGTTTTCATGGTTGTAATTGTTTAGTGATTAATATTTATCCAATTTTGTAGTTCAGACTCCTTTATATATATGTAGGCAAACGCTGAAAAAAGCTCACAATGCGTTGCCAAAGGGTATGGCAGGACGATCTGCGGTCGGATGGCTTGCGCCCCTTGCTCTCCGGAGGTGGTTGCTCCGGATGAGAGATCTCCTCGGAACCCGATCTGCGACGCTCCAACTCGACGTCAATCATCTGACGAACGGTATCAAGCAATTGCATGCGATCATCAAGAAAACCTAAGTCTTCTTTGTCGGGTCGCTCAGGGTGGTTATTGGTCTTCCGGCTCATATGATTTTCATTGTCTCGCATTTGTTTCTTAATCCTACCGCAAAGTTAGGGGGTAATAGGACGAAACGACCTTGCAAAATCGGACAAAAATCTTGCATCATCGGACATTTTGCATCTTGCCCATCTTGCATCATCGGACATTTCAACTTCGTAACAAACTGTATATAAATTAATTCCACTGACATATTTGTATCTTTTAATAAAAATCTGTTTTTTAGTATCGAGAAGCGATTGAGGAGAATTTCACACAAATATTTTTGTGTATTGGCTTTTTTACCGCAAACGGTGGTCTATAAGAAAGAGGGGGGATTTTCTTGGATGGCTCCAAAACATTTTGTAACTTCGTGGCATTGAATATTTGATAAATAAAACATTTCAAAACTGTATCGAATTACGACAGACACAAAGTGAGTACCCCCAATAGTAATGAGCAAGTAGACGGACAGATCTCCGCCGTCGGAAAAGCATAAGTCCATGGATAGGCACTAAAGCAGACACAGCATGCAGTATCACAAACAAAACCCCCAGAAGACCCCGGAGCATTTCCAAGAGTTTTTTGATACTCGAGGAGAAGATAATCCAAGCAGATTGATATTAGGGACATTGGTCGTATTTATTTCAATCCTTTTCCTGCTTGTCGCATGTGAAAAGAGCCCCCCCCCGCCATCTCCTCTCTCGACCGAAGAGCAACGGACAGCATCATCCGCGCCACGCGCGGTATCGACTCGCTCGCCTTCCTACAGAAGGAGATGGAACGCAAAGGGGACTGGTTGGGCAGTATTGCAGTCCTTAGAGAATGGGGCAAGGCTCTGCGCAACGAGAGCCGATTTGAGGAAGCGCTCTATGTCCATAGCGAGGGACTTCGACAGGCGGAAAAGAGCCAAGATACCTTGGAGTGGGTGCAGGCGCTCAATAATATAGGGACTGATTACAGGCGCATGGGCATGCTCGATGTGGCGCAGGATTACCATTACCGTGCTTGGATACTGAGTAAGGAGTGTGCCGACACTTCGTTCAACGCTAAGAAAAACCGTGTAGTGTCGCTCAACGGACTGGGCAATATCTATATGACGCTGGGCAACTACGAGCGTGCCGACAGTATCCTACGTATGGCATTGGTCGGCGAACAGGAGTTGAACAGTGTATTGGGACAAGCCATCAACTACGCCAACCTCGGCTCTATCTTTGAGCGTAGGGAACAAATCGACTCGGCTTGGGTGTATTATCGTAAATCGATGGCACTCAACCTAGAGGCAGGTAGTACGCTCGGCATCTCACTCTGTCATACCTATTTCGGTTCACTCTACGAGAAAGCGCGACAATACGACAAGGCTACTGCGGAATACGAGATGGCCTACCGACTGATGCAGGAGTCGAAAGATGATTGGCACGCCCTCAACTCGCTCATCGCCCTTGCCGGCATCAATAACACAATAGGTAACGATGCGAAGGCGATGGAATACCTCGGTAAAGCAAAACAGGTGGCACAATCCATCAAGTCTCCTGAACATCTGGCTGAAATCTACACCTTATATTATCAGTACTACAAACGGACGGGAGATTATCATACCGCCTTGGAATATTACGAACAAGCCTCTGCGATGCAGGCGAGTGTACTGGATATGGAGAAGGTGAATCGTATCCAAAATACAAGCCTGAATATCGAGCGTAACCGACAGGAGAGGGAGATGAACGAAGCGAAGCTGAAACTAGAGCGGGAGCAATCGGATCGCCAAATGGACTACGCTATCTTTGTCCTTATCGTGGTAGTACTGCTGGGGACATTGGGGACTTTCCTCTACATTCAACGTATCCATCGGCGCAATCATTTGGCTTTGAAAAGGCTTTCGGCACTGCGTGAGAGTTTCTTCACCAACATTACCCATGAATTTCGTACGCCACTTACCGTGATACTCGGATTGAGCCACGAGCTGCGAACCTCTGAGGAGGATGAGGTCAAAAGCAAAGCCGAGACCATCGAACGACAAGGCAAGGGCTTGCTCACGCTTATCAACCAACTGCTGGACATATCGAAGATAAAATCATCAGTGGGCAACCCCGATTGGCATAACGGAGCCATTACAACCCATCTCGCAATGATCATAGAAACCTATCGCGACTATGCACACTGCCGCAATATCGATTTGCAATTCTTCTCCAGAGAGACCGTGGAGATGGACTTCGTACCCGACTATATAAATAAGGTAATGAACAACCTCCTCTCCAATGCCTTTAAGTTCACGCCCGAATACGGGAAGGTGAGCGTGTCGGTGTGGCGAAAGAATAACCGCCTGATGATAGATGTCTCCGATACAGGACAGGGGATGGACGAGGAAACGCTTAATCATATCTTTGAACCGTTTTACCAAGGCGCAAACGATGTACAGAATATCGGCACAGGTGTAGGGCTGGCACTCGTCAAGCAGATTGTAGATGCCGTAGACGGAAGTATTGCGGTGGAGAGCGAGGTCGAGAAGGGAACAACGTTTCATATCTGCATACCTATACACAACGACAGTAAGCAGAGGGTCACTAACGCCTTGGAGGCGAATACACCGTTGTTGCCTGAAATCGGACCCAAACTTCTCGACAGCGAAGAAGTTGATGATGACCAATGCCGTCTGCTTGTCATAGAAGACAACCGCGACATTGCCGCTTACATCGGTACGCAGTTTGCCGACCACTACGCCATCTCCTACGCCACCAATGGCAATGATGGTCTGGAAAAGGCGCGGGAATTGGTGCCCGACCTCATCATCACCGACCTTATGATGCCGGGCATGGATGGATTGGAGGTGTGCCGACAAGTACGCAGCAATGAAATCACCAATCATATCCCTATAATCGTAGTTACGGCAAAGATTACGGAGGAAGAGCGCATCAAGGGCATAGAAGCCGGAGCCGACGCCTACCTCGCTAAGCCTTTCAATGCCGATGAATTGCGTACGAGAGTGGAGAAACTGCTGGACGGACGACGATTATTGCGTGAGAAGTTTGCACAGAGCATGACAACCCATCAGAAGGACGAAACCCAATACAATCCTGCCGACCTACGCTTCCTCACCAAGGTCTCGGATGTTATATACCTGCAGATCAATCGCGGAAAGGAGGTGGAGGTATCGCAAATTGCATCAGCCATGTGCATGAGCAGCCGACAACTCTATCGCAAGATAAATGCCCTCACAAACAATACCCCGACAGTCTATATACAGCGTATCAAAATCAAGAAAGCCAAGAGCCTGCTTGATGGCGATTCACAGATGAGCTTCGGTGAAATCGCCGATAGATGCGGATTCAGTGACTATTCCAATTTTGTGCGGACATTCAAGAATGCCTACGGTGTCACGCCTACGGAGTATAGGCGAGGCAATATGGGGAAAGTGCCAACTAAAGATGGGCAAGAAAAGTAACAAAACCAATGTCGCTCGGCTGATGGATACGGCGAAGATTGAGTACGAATTGATACCGTATCAGGTGGATGAAGAGGATCTCTCCGCCATCCATGTGGCTGCACAATTGGGCGAAGATGTGGCGCAGGTATTCAAGACCCTTGTGCTGAGGGGCAATAAGACGGGGCTGCTCGTCTGTGTAATCCCGGGAGATGCGGAGGTAGACCTCAAGAAAGCCGCCCACATCTCGGGCAATAAGAGCGTGGAAATGATCCACCAAAAGGAATTGCTTCCCCTCACCGGCTATATCCGTGGCGGATGTTCACCCATAGGAATGAAGAAACCATACCCCACCTATATACACGAGACGTGTGAAGTATTTGACTATATCTACGTCAGTGCCGGAGTACGTGGCTTGCAACTCAAGATAGCTCCTAATGATCTAATTGGGTATACCTCAGCGACTGTAGGAGACCTCTGCTAGTGTGGCTAGGCGTTTTTATCGATCTTCAGGTGGCAAATCATTATTTTGGGTACCTTTGTAGGAGGAGATAACAACGTATTAGACTGATTTATGACGCACAATCATCCGGAAAATTGTGGTGACTACTTGGGGTTGCATGTAAATAGCGGAGTGGGCAACGCACCCATCGTGAATCCTTATCTCAAACCCCGTAAGCGTAGACTCCTCACCACCGATGAGTATGTAGATGGAATCCTTGCCGGCAATCGAGCTATGCTCTCACAGGCTGTGACGCTTGTGGAGAGTCGCCTCCCTGAGCACAGAGAGAAAGCTCAGGAGGTGATAGAGCGGTGCCTCCCCTACTCCGGGCGTTCGGTACGTATCGGCATCACCGGTGTCCCGGGGGCGGGGAAAAGCACCTCGATAGATGCCTTTGGGATGCATGTGCTAAGGCGGGGGCAGAAGCTGGCAGTATTGGCGATAGACCCATCAAGTGAACGCTCCAAGGGCAGTATACTGGGAGACAAGACCCGTATGGAGCGACTCGCAAAGGAGGAGAATGCTTTTGTGCGTCCCAGTCCGTCGGCGGGGTCGCTCGGCGGGGTGGCACGCAAGACTCGTGAAAGCATAATACTCTGTGAAGCGGCAGGATTTGATACCATCTTTGTGGAGACCGTAGGTGTGGGGCAGTCGGAGACTGCTGTGCACTCGATGGTAGACTTTTTCTTACTCATACAATTGGCAGGCACCGGCGATGAGCTTCAAGGCATCAAACGCGGCATTATGGAGATGGCTGATGGTATCGTCATCAATAAGGCTGATGGAGAAAATATCAAGGCGGCTGATTTGGCTGCTTCTCACTTCAAAAATGCCCTACATCTCTTTCCCCCCGCTGAGAGTGGTTGGACACCTGAGGTCAAGACATATTCCGGTTTTTACGACCTGAGGATTGATGAGGTGTGGGATATGATTGATCGCTTCATAGAGTTTGTCAAGGGCAATGGCTACTTTTATCGCCATCGCAATCAGCAGTCCAAGTATTGGATGTATGAAAGCATCAACGAAGCTCTCAAGAGTGCTTTCTATAGCAACCCTGAGGTTTTAAGAGAACTCCCGAGGGTGGAACGAGCCATCTTGGAAGACAAGATGAGTTCGTTTGTAGGTGCAAATAAGCTACTTCAACTATTTTATAACGATTTGGGGGCAGAGGAATGAACAATAAGTCTTTGTATATGATTTGTGCTCTCGTAGCACTGGTATTATTGGTCTTTGAGAGGAACGACTTTCTATTTTTAGACATCATCGGGCGTGTGTTTCTGTGTGGCGGGGCGATATACTATGTCTTTAAACAATTTAAGCTCAAAAAGTATGTAACTCTCATGATGGCACTGATGGCTGCCATTGGCATAGCTTACAATCCGATTTTTCCGCCCCACTTCCCCAATATCGGATGGGTGATAACTCATATAATAGCAATAGGGCTATTCTACCTCATCTCCCTACGCACGCCGGCGGAGGAACCCATTAGCAAAGGATAAGTAAGAAATAAAGATAATTGATTAGGATGAGACAAATATGGACTAAAGCAACGGCGGTATTTGCCTTAGTGGTGATGACACTCCCCGCTTGGGCAGAGGGTCGTGAGGTGCTTCGCCTGAGAGAGGGGTGGCAATTTACGAGGGAGGATAGCCCTGCATTTAAGGAACCCGATTACAATGCCTCTAAGTGGCAGACAGTGGAGGTGCCACACGACTGGGCAATATACGGACCTTTTGATCCTGAGATAGACAAACAGTTCCTCGCCATTTCACAGGATGGGCAAAAGACACCTATATACCATACGGCGCGCACCGGAGGACTGCCACACGTCGGTGTAGGCTGGTACCGCAAGAGCTTTCTCCTCCCTGATGACTTCAAAGAGGGCGATAGGGTGGAGATTAAGTTTGACGGTGCGATGAGCAATGCTCGTGTCTATATCAATGGTAAGGAGGCAATCTATTGGCCTTATGGTTATAGCTCATTCCATGTAGACATCACAGATTTGATAGATACTTCAAGAGCGACACAGACCGTGGCGGTCAGACTGGAAAATCCTGATCAGACCTCTCGCTGGTACCCGGGAGCCGGACTGTACCGTAACGTATGGGTTACCTTTACCTCGGGCGTGAGGGTCGCAGAGTGGGGACACCAAATCACTACGCCCAAGGTGAGCGAGGAGTGGGCACAGGTCAATATCAAGACGACCATAGAGAATACCCTCGACATATCCCCCGACCGTATATCCTTACGCACTGCCATCCTCGATGGCGAACTGGAAGTATCGGTAGCAGAAGTAAGCGGTAGCGCACTATTCGGTAATACCCTAGAACAAAATATCAGGTTGGATCACCCGAAGCTATGGGATCTGAAACAACCCAATCTGTATACCGCTCGTACCGATGTATATATCGATGGGAAGCAAGTGGATAGCTATAGCTCCACTTTCGGGGTGAGGACTATCGAACTGATTCCAGACAAGGGGTTTTTCCTCAATGGCAGGATGGTAAAGTTTCAGGGGGTATGTCTGCACCACGATTTAGGCCCTTTGGGAGGAGCAACCAATAAGCGTGGCTATGAGCGCCAAATCAAGATAATGCAAGCTATGGGAGTGAATGCTATTCGCACCTCTCACAATATGCCGGCACCTGAATTTATCGAGGCTGCCAATGAGATGGGTATCATGGTGATGGCGGAGAGTTTCGACGAGTGGATTATCCCAAAAGTCGAGAATGGTTATCATCTCCACTTTGGAAAGTGGGCGGAGCGTGATTTGACCAATCTGGCTCGTCAATTCCGCAATGCGCCATCAGTCGTGATGTGGAGCATCGGCAATGAGATCTATGAGCAAGGCAAGGTAGATGGCAATAAGCTCGCATACTACCTCCAGAGTATATTGCATCGAGAGGATCCTACCCGTCCTGTGACGGTAGGGATGAACGACCCCAATGGGGCTATAGCCAACAACTTTGCTGCCATCATGGATGTAGCCGGATTTAACTACCACAATTGGCAGTATGAGGAGGCATACAACAAGCTGCCTCAACGACTGATTATGGGAGCTGAGACGACTTCCACCGTCTCGAGCCGTGGTATATATAAGTTCCCTGTAGAGCGCAAAGCGATGGCGACCTACGACGACCAGCAATGCAGTAGCTACGATGTGGAGCATTGTGGCTGGAGCAATCTCCCTGAGGATGACTTTATGAATCACGAAGACTTCCACTATAATATCGGAGAATTTGTCTGGACAGGGATAGACTACCTTGGCGAGCCTACCCCGTATTATACCCAATGGCCTAGCCACTCATCTTACTTCGGAGCGGTAGATTTGGCAGGCATTGAGAAGGATCGCTTCTACCTCTATCGATCACACTGGAATAAAGGAGAAGAGACCTTACATATCCTACCACACTGGAATTGGCAGGGACGAGAAGGAGAGGTCACACCAATCTTTGTCTACACCAATCACCCTTCGGCTGAGCTATTTATCAATGGTAAGAGCCAAGGCAAGCGCACCAAGAATCTCTCTATCTCCACAGAGACGAGTCGCAAGGGACTAGAGCGTCAGCCTCGCTATCGTCTGATGTGGATGGACACTGTATATGAACCGGGGGAGGTCAAAGTGGTTGCCTATGATGAAGCCGGTAATATCGCTGCCACTAAGGTGGTGAAGACTACGGGCAGACCTTATGCTGTGAAGCTTACGCTTGAGAATGACTATATCCAAGCCGATGGCGAAGATATTGCATACGTACGTGTCCAAGTCGTGGATCGCGAAGGCAATGTAGTGCCTACGGCTACCAATGAAATCTCCTTTGTGACTACCGGAGCCGGGAGGTTTCACGCCGCAGCCAATGGCGATGCTACCTGTATTGTACCATTTCAGAGCAATAAACAACCAGCCTTTAGTGGTCAGCTCACAGCCATTGTGCGCTCATCAAAAGAGCCGGGAACGATCACGCTCAAAGCGTCAGGTCGTGGTCTAAAGTCTGATAGTATCAGGATCAATACAGTAAAAAAATAATCGTGGAAACATCCCCAAACCACAAAGCCAAAGTGCAGGCGTATCACGCTAGCCTTTGGGTCAATACAATCCTACCACCGATCAAGTTGGTGGTAGGATTTCTAGGTAATAGTGCCGCTCTCGTCGCCGATGGTATCAATTCGCTCACTGATATTATCTCCAACATCGTGGTCTATGCACTTCTAAAAGTCTCCGGTAAGCCCAGAGACGAAGGTCACTCCTATGGGCATGGGAAATATGAGACAGTAGCATCGTTTGCTCTCGGGGCAGCGATGTTGGTTGCGGGCATTCTTATTATCGTCGATGCCGGAAGCACTATTGGCAATTACTTCAGCGATGGAATTCTCCCAGAGCAGCCCGACTACATCGTACTCGCCGTAGCCATCTTGGCGATGGTACTCAAAGAGTGGGCATACCGCTACACGCTCAAAAAAGCCAAGGAGACCCACAGCGAGGTGCTCCATGCTGAGGCAATGGATCACAGAAGCGATGTTTTTACCTCATTGGCAGTATTGATTGGAGCTGGTGCTTCTATCCTTTTGGGAGGTGTGGCTCAGCTTATGGAGCCGATTGCTGCAATCGTCGTCGCAGGATTTGTAATGCGTATGGGAGTAGAGGTCACTCTCCCGTCCTTAGCCAAACTAACCGAGGCGAGTCTGCCCAAGGAGACCGAGGCGGAAATCCTCGACATAGCAAGAAGCATAGAAGGGATTACCGACCCGCACAACCTCCGCACCCGCATGACAGGGAGCGATACCATCGCTATCGAAATGGATGTCAGGGTCAATGGGCATACTTCACTCTACGATGCACACGACCTCACTATCCTGGTCGAGGAGAAACTGATCGAACGATTTGGTGAGGGCACACACATCATCATTCACATCGAACCTACTCTCCCCTACATCCACAAGGTGGGGGGGCACAAAGAAAACCATGGAGAGACTGCCCAATAGACTCATCCCGACCCGTATCGAGGCGGGCATAGACGAGGTAGGGCGTGGCTGTCTGGCTGGTCCTGTGGTAGCAGCAGCGGTGATACTGCCTGCTGATTGTCATATCGAAGGGCTTCACGACTCTAAAAAGCTAACCGCCAAGAGTCGTGAAGCCCTTACTTTGTTGATTAAGGAGCAAGCGATTGCCTATGCAATTGCCGAGGTGTCCGCTGAGGAAATAGACCGCCTCAACATCCTTCAAGCGACCTATCAAGCAATGAATCAAGCCATAGCAGACCTCGACACGACACCTGAGCACCTGCTCATAGATGGCAATCGGTTTAAATGCGCACACAATATCCCCTTTGATACTATCATAAAGGGTGATGACACTGTCGCGAGCATTGCAGCCGCTTCTATCCTTGCCAAGACTTATCGGGACCATTTGATGCAGAAATTTGCCACTCAGTATCCGGGGTATGATTGGGAGCATAATGTGGGTTACGGCACACCTAAACACCTCAAAGGGATCCATACCCTCGGGCTTACACCGCTCCATCGTCGCTCCTTTGCCCCTTGTCAACCCACCCTATTTGACTAATCCCAATGGCTCTTTCCCAACGCACACAGGGCTATATCGCCGCACTACTTTCCGCCAATACCTTTGGGCTCATACCCCTATTCACCGTACCACTGATGCGAGAGGGGATGGGGACCGATAGTATCCTTGTCTATCGCTTCGCTATTGCAGCTGTAGTCGTGGCTGTGATTATGCGCTACAAAGGCATCTCCTTTAGAGAGCGTGGCAGGCACCTCAGACTTATTTTTGCCCTCAGTATCCTCTACTTCCTCTGCGCCCACTTCCTAATCGGTGGCTATAAAGCGATGCCTTCGGGCGTAGCTACGGTAATCCACTTCCTCTACCCGATTATGGTGGCCCTCCTGATGCTGATATTCTTTGGACAAAGGCTCAATCGCAGCGGAGTGGCGGCGCTTATTTTGGCATTTACCGGCGTAGTCTTTCTCTCAGGGATAGTAGATGAAAGTGACGTACATGTCGCACTCTTCGACATTGGGCTTGTAGCTTTTAGTGGTTTCTGCTACGCCGTCTATATTGTAGTGGTCAATAGGAGTGATGCCAGCAAGATACCCATGTGGCGTTTCACCTTCTACGTCATGCTCTTCTCTGCCTTCTTTTTCTTATTTACCGCCATCGGCAAACAAGAGCTACAGATACCACCGAACCTCGCTTCATGGGGCTTATTGACCCTCCTCGGTATTGTCCCTACAGTCATCTCCAATATCCTGCTTATTATCGCTATTCCACGGATAGGCTCCACCACCACTTCCATTATGGGCGTACTCGAGCCACTCACTGCAGTATTGATGGGCGTGCTACTCCTTGGCGAAAACCTCTCCCTCTCCACTACCATCGGCATTGGCATCATCCTCCTTGCCGTCGCCCTTCAAATCACCACTTCCAAGGAGATTTAGAAGATATCAATATTTGGCGATGTAGGGGAAAAGAGCTATTTTTGTAGGAGTATTTAAGGAATACATTTCAACCTATTATTAAGGAAATAAGAATATGAAGAGAGACGAGAAGATTTTTAGCCTAATCGCCGAGGAGCGGGCACGCCAGACCAAGGGGCTGGAGCTGATTGCGTCTGAGAACTTTGTGAGCGATCAGGTGATGGAGGCTATGGGAAGCATCATGACCAACAAATATGCCGAGGGCTACCCAGGCAAGCGCTACTATGGTGGTTGCGAAGTGGTAGATAAGTCTGAGCAGCTCGCTATCGACAGACTAAAGGAGCTCTACGGCGCCGAATGGGCAAACGTACAGCCGCACTCTGGTGCTCAGGCAAATAACCCTATTTACCTCACCTGCCTACAGCCGGGCGACACCTTTATGGGGCTCAATTTGGCACATGGTGGTCATCTCACCCACGGTTCGCCCGTCAATAGCTCAGGCATCATCTACAATCCAATCGCTTACAACGTGAAAGAGAGCGATGGCACAGTAGACTACGACGAGATGGAGAAGCTCGCTCGTGAGCATAAGCCAAAGATGATTGTAGCAGGAGGTTCGGCTTACTCTCGTGAGTGGGACTATGAGCGTATGCGTGCACTCGCAGATGAGATTGGTGCTATCCTATGGGTAGATATGGCTCACCCTGCCGGTCTTATCGCTGCCGGTCTCCTCAAAAACCCCGTAAAGTATGCACACGTAGTGACCTCTACCACCCACAAGACTCTTCGTGGACCACGTGGCGGTATCATCCTTGTAGGCAAAGACTTTGAGAATCCTTGGGGCAAGAAGACACCAAAGGGCGAAACTCGTACTTTCACCTCTCTGCTTGATTCAGCTGTATTCCCTGGACTACAGGGTGGTCCACTCGAGCACATCATCGCCGCTAAGGCAGTGGCATTTGGAGAAGCGCTTCAGCCAGAGTTCAAGACCTATCAGCAGCAGGTACTCAAAAATGCCAGTGCCATGGCAGAGACATTCATGGAACTGGGCTACAAGGTAATTTCTGACGGTACCGACAATCACTTGATGTTGGTTGATCTCCGCAAGAAGTTCCCAGAGCTCACCGGTCGTGTAGCTGAGACCGTACTTGGTCAGGCAGACATCACCATCAATAAAAACATGGTGCCATTTGACAACCGCTCAGCATTTCAGACCAGTGGAATCCGTGTCGGTTCACCCGCACTTACCACCCGAGGTCTCAAGGAAGATGAGGCTCGTGAAGTCGTAAGAAAGATTGACCGTGTGCTTTCTAACCCAACCGACGAAGCGGTTATCAAGGCAGTTCGTGGCGAAGTCAATGTGATGATGGAACATCGCGCACTATTCGACTGGTAATTTTTCAAAATTCTTTCATAACCAAGTATGGCTATGCAGACAGCAATCTACCTGTTTGCATAGCCATAACTTTATTCTCTGAATAAATTGGTATCTTTGTAGAGTGGGGAGTGAGGACAATTAGATTGATATAGTTATGGCTCCATCAGCAGGTTTTTGGGAAGGATTTAAGAAGGTGCTACTGCTACTCATCATTATCGGAGTGGTGGCGGCAGTCTTGTTATTCATATTTATGCCTGGCAATAAAGGAATGTTTTTTGGCGGCGCCACATTGATACTGGTGCTCAATCTGGCATTGATGCTTATCTTCACCCGCACCAATGACAAAAAACGCCCAGGCACCAGGGAGAAAGGGGAGCCAAAGAGATTTGATTTCCATAGGGATAGATAAGTAAACTAAAAATATAGACGTAAGAAAGATGAGAACAATCAGTCCATTGCAACAGGCTCGCTCGAAGTATGAGCCTAAGCTGCCCTGTGCTCTTCGTGGTCACGTAAAGGCAATTTCAGGTGAAGCTACCCAGTCGGTAGATAATCAAGAGGAGATCAAGAAGCTCTTTCCCAATACCTATGGTCTGCCCGTGATTCGTTTTGAGGAGAGCGATGCTCCAGTAGCATCCGAACCACTTAATGTGGGTGTAATCCTATCGGGTGGTCAAGCTCCTGGAGGGCACAACGTGATTGCCGGCATCTTTGATGGCATCAAGAATATACACAAGGATAGTCGCCTTTATGGCTTTTTGATGGGACCTGCCGGTCTAATCAATCATAAGTATATGGAGATTACCCCTGAATTGATGGATGAATACCGCAATACCGGTGGTTTTGATATTATCGGTTCGGGTCGTGACAAACTGGAGAATAAGGATCAGTTTGACAAGGGCTTGATTATCCTCCGTGAGCTGGGTATTAAGGCGCTGGTAATCATCGGTGGCGACGACTCTAATACCAATGCTTGTATTCTCGCTGAGTATTATAAGGCAATCAATGCCGGCGTACAAGTCATTGGCTGCCCCAAGACGATAGATGGCGACCTCAAGAATGAGCAGATAGAGACTTCATTTGGTTTTGATACCGCTACCAAGGTGTACTCCGAGGTGATTGGTAATATCCAGCGTGATGCCAACTCTGCTCGGAAGTACTGGCACTTCATCAAGCTGATGGGACGCTCAGCTTCGCATATCGCTCTGGAGTGCGCACTTCAGACTCAGCCCAACGTATGTATCATTTCTGAGGAGGTAGAAGCCAAGGGACAGAGCCTCGACGACATCGTCACCTATATCGCTCAGGTAGTGGCTAATCGTGCTACAGACGGCAACAACTTCGGTACTGTACTAATCCCGGAGGGGCTCATCGAGTTTGTCCCTGCGATGAATAAGCTAATTGCCGAGCTTAATGACCTACTTGCACACGAAGCTGAAGACTTCGGCAAGCTCGATAAGGATGGTCAGCGTAGCTTCGTCATCGAGAAGCTCTCAGCAGAGAATAGTAAGGTATTTGAGTCGCTTCCTGAGGACGTAGCACGCCAACTCACTCTTGACCGTGACCCACACGGCAATGTACAGGTTTCACTCATCGAAACCGAGAAGCTACTCGCCGAGATGGTCAAGAATAAACTCGCCGAATGGAAAAAGGAGGGTAAGTACACCGGCAAGTTTGGTTTCCAACGTCACTTCTTTGGCTATGAGGGCAGATGCGCAGCGCCATCCAACTTCGATGCCGACTACTGCTATAGCTTAGGCTTCAACGCAGCTGAGCTGATTGCATCGGGTGTGACCGGTTATATGAGCTCCATCCGCAATACCACTCGCCCAGCAGCAGAGTGGATAGCAGGGGGTATTCCAATCACCATGATGATGAATATGGAGCGCCGCCATGGCGAGATGAAGCCAGTAATCCGAAAAGCTCTCGTGGAGATCGATGGAAAGCCATTCAAGACCTTTGCCCAGTACCGTGACAAGTGGGCACGTGAGACCTCATTTATCTACCCGGGACCTATCCAATACTTCGGTCCAAGTGAGGTTTGCGACCAGACGACTCAGACACTTCGACTTGAGCAGGAGTAATACGATTCCCAACTATCCTAATGAGGAGCAAAGGGGTGCAATAGTGAGTGTACCCCTTTGCTCCTCATCTTTTTCTCGATGATGAAGCTAAGATTATTATTTATTACAGCGATACTCTTCGCTCTACCCGTACTCGCTCAAGAAAATAAACTGTGGTACGACAAGCCTGCCGACCGATGGGAAGAGACTCTTCCTCTCGGCAATGGACGTCTCGGTATGATGCCCGGTGGCGATGTCAGGGGCGAGCGACTGATTCTCAATGATATTAGTATGTGGAGCGGTAGCCCCGACTCCACCCAGTGGAAAGAAGGCGCAGCATCGTATCTCCCAGAGATACGCAAGGAGCTCCTCAAAGGCAATAATAGGAGGGCTCAAGAGCTGGTGTACGAGCACTTCGTGAGTGGAGGTAGGGGAAGTGCTCACGGCAATGGCAGTGAAGCTCCTTATGGCAGTTTTCAGATGCTCGGTTGGCTAGAATTAATCTACAATATGCCTAATATGGAGATTAAAGACTACCGCCGAGAGCTCGATTTGAGCACAGCGATTGCGACTACTTCATTTAAAGTCGGCGGAGTGGAGATGAAACGAGAATACATCGCAAGCCACGGAGAAGAGGATGCCTTGGTAATTCGCCTCACCTCTAGCCAGCCGAGGATGATTTCACTGAGTGCGAGGGTATGGCGCTCTGGTACCAACGAAGTAGGTATCGGCGGCAATCGCCTCGTCATGAATGGTCAGCTGCCCGACGGCTGGGGGACAGACAAAGGTGTAAAATACTCGACAGACATACGCTTCTATCCTCTGGGTGGATCTATGTATCATCAAAATGGGCAAGTGGTCATCTCGGGCGCCGACGAAGTCCTGATTCTTATCGGTAATTCTACCACACTCCTGCCACACAAAAGCACCCTATCCTTCAAGTCTTGGGAAGAGCTATTGGCAAACCACCTCAAGGTCTATCAAGAAAAGTTTAATAGAGTCGCACTTGACCTAGGGGTACACCCCATAATGCCCACCAATGAGCGCCTCAGGAAGTTTCAGAGCGAAGACGATCCATCTTTCGCCGCACTTTACTACAACTTCGGTCGCTACCTTATGATCTCTGGTACACGCCCAAATAGTTTGCCACTCAATCTCCAAGGGCTTTGGGCAAATAGCATTCAGGCTCCTTGGAATGGCGACTACCATCTCAATATCAACCTGCAGATGAATTACTGGCCAGCCGAAGTGGCGGGGCTACACGAGCAGGTAGACCCTCTAGTGAGGTTGGCACTCTCTCTCGTCGATAGTGGTACCAAGACTGCTCAGACCTACTACAATGCCGAAGGGTGGGTAGCTCATATGATGACCAACCCTTGGAGCTTTACAGCACCGGGAGAGCATGCGTCGTGGGGCGCTACTAATACGGGCGGAGCTTGGCTGATGCAACACATCTGGGATCATTATGCCTTTACTCAAGATACCGCCTTTCTTCACAGCTGTTATCCGATGTTGGAGGGCTCAGCAAAATTCTTCCTCAGTTCACTCATAGAGGAGCCCAAGCATGGTTGGTTAGTGACAGCACCCAGCTCCAGCCCCGAAAACGGATTTAAGATGAAAAGCGACAACACGCCCATCTACATCTGCATGGGACCTACGATGGACAACCAGCTGGTGCGTGAGCTTCTCACCAATCTCCTCTCCGCAGCCGATATTTTGGGAATAGATAATGAATGGATAGCCAAGGCTCGTGCTACCCTCCCTCGCCTTGCACCTCATCAGATAAGTCCCCAAGGTTATCTGCAAGAGTGGTTGGAGGATTACGAAGAGATAGAGCCACAGCACCGACACGTGTCGCACCTCTATGGACTCTATCCAGGTCATCAAATATCTACTCATACTACTCCCGAGCTGGCAGAAGCCGCTATTGCGACCCTCAATCGTCGTGGCGATGCGGGTACAGGCTGGTCGAGAGCTTGGAAAATCAACTTCTGGGCACGGCTCAAGGATGGCGAGCGTTCACTCAAGCTTCTCAAGAGCCTGCTCCAACCAGCGGGCAAGGGGGGAGGTACTTACGACAACCTCTTCTGCGCTCATCCTCCTTTTCAGATTGATGGCAACTTCGGTGGCACGGCAGCTATTGCCGAGATGCTCATCCAGAGCCAAGATGGATTTGTAGAGCTGCTCCCTGCACTCCCCAAGTCGTGGAGCAGAGGGAGCTTCCGTGGGCTCAGGGTACGTGGAGGAGCTAGCGTAGATCTCACATGGGAGGAGGGCAAACCGACCCAAGCCATCCTCCATACGACGCTTGACGAGACCTCCATCCGCCTGATGAATCCCAAGACCAAGGAAATCGAGAGCTATACCTTAAATAAGGATAAATCGCTCACTCTTGACTTCTAATAGTAAAAGAGCCACGGCATCGCTTGACGCCGTGGCTCTTTTTTATATGGAGGTGAAATTAGATCACACCCTGCTCTAGCATAGCCTGAGCTACCTTCATGAAGCCAGCGATATTAGCTCCCTTCACGTAGTCTACACTACCATCAGGCTGAGTACCATATCTTACGCACTGCTCATGGATCTGCTTCATGATCCAGTGTAGCTTCTGATCGACCTCCTCAGCAGGCCAATTGAGGTGCGCAGCATTCTGAGTCATCTCAAGACCAGAAGTAGCCACACCACCGGCATTCACCGCCTTACCGGGAGCGAAGAGCATACCGCTATTTTGGAAGAAGTGAATGGCCTCAGGAGTACAACCCATGTTAGACACCTCGCAGCAGCACCAGCAACCATTTGCCTTCAGCTCCTTAGCATCGTCCTCATTGAGCTCATTTTGGAAAGCACATGGAAGAGCGATGTCGCAAGGGATACTCCAAGCCTTCTTGCCAGGAGTGAACTGTGCGAGTTCCGGGAACTTATCAGCCATATCCTGTACTTTATTGCGGTTAGAGCTACGCATCACGAGCATATAGTCGATCATCTCCTTAGTGATACCATTTGGAATATGGCATACACCGTCTGGACCAGAAATTGCCACGACCTTACCACCAAGCTCGGTAGTCTTGATGGCAGCACCCCAAGCTACGTTGCCGAAGCCGGAGAGAGCTACCTTCTTGCCCTTGATGTCCTTCCCGGCCTTTGCCAGTAGATGCTCAGTAAAGTAGAGGGCACCAAAACCAGTAGCCTCTGGGCGGAATTCTGAACCACCCCAAGTCATACCCTTACCGGTAAGCACACCTGTATGATACTCACGAGTGAGCTTCTGGTACATACCATTCATGAAGCCAATCTCACGTGTACCTACACCTACGTCACCTGCAGGAATATCCTGATCCGGGCCGATGCAGTTTACCAGCTCAAGCATAAATGCTTGGCAGAAGCGCATAATCTCGGCTTCAGACTTACCTACTGGGTCGAAGTCCGAACCTCCCTTGCCACCACCCATAGGCAATGTGGTGAGTGCATTCTTGAAAGTCTGCTCGAAACCGAGGAACTTAAGCATGGAAGGAGTAACTGCCTTGTGGAAACGAAGACCTCCCTTGTATGGACCAATCGCAGAGTTAAACTGCACGCGATAGCCAAGGTTGGTCTGTACTTCGCCCTTGTCATCAACCCAGTTTACACGGAAAGTAAAGATACGATCCGGCTCCACCATCCGCTCTACGATCTTATTTTTTTCGTACTCCGGATGTTGGTTGTAGAGATCCTCGATAGACTCAAGTACTTCCTTCACTGCCTGAATGTACTCTGATTCGCCTGGGTGCTTAGCTTCCAAGCTCTTGATAATGTCAGCTGTCTTCATAAAATAGTAATTATAGATTATTAAATCATCTGTATATCCACAAGTTAGAGTCAGAACATCACAAAATGTTCCGACACCACAAATGTAGCCAATTTAGTTCAATATAAACACGGAAAAAGGAGAAACCATGCAATAAAACAATAGTTTAGTACATACAATAAAAAAACTAACAATGGTGACCTATCGTAATCTGCTAAGACATAGATTGCATATCCCATTGCTGTATAGGCGTCAAACGATAGACCTAGAGACCCTGCCCCCAAATCTTATCAGGCATGACCATTTAATATATACTAATTGCACAATTTAATATATACTAATCACCCGATTTAATATATACTAATCACCACAATTAGTATATATTAAACAATCATTCCTTCTATAGAGAGCGGTCAAGGGATATACCGTTACGGATCACGTTTGATAGCTAAAAGGAGAATAATCGTTACCTATCCCCTATAATACTCCCCAAAAACTAGACAGCTCAAAAAGTGCTACGTTTGAGAGTTGAGATGGAACTAATTGTCATTTGCTAACGAAAAAAGAAAAAGAAGTTTATGGGACGAAGCAGTAAATACAGTTCAAGCTTTAAGGCACAAGTGGCATTGGCTGGTTTGAGGGGCGAGGAGACGATACAGAGCTTAGCGAAGCGATACGAAGTCAGCCCAAGTAAGATTACAGAGTGGATGCGAGAGCTAGAGGAAAAAGCTGCGCAAGCCTTTGAAAAGCCCTCTCTGACGTGAATATAGGATTCTGATATAGGAAGAAAAACAGGACCTATACGCCAAAAATTTGCGTAAGTGTAAAAAAAAAATGTACCTTTGAAAAGAACAATTTGTGCCTCTTAATTTTAATATGTTGTATTGTATGAATATCAAAAATGTAGTGAGATTTATTTTTGTATCGATAGCTATAGGTTACTCAAATATTATCGTAGCACAAGAAGCAGTGATACATGGTAGAGTAATGTCGGCTGATGGAGCTCCCTTAGAGTTTATTCACGTAGTTGCTCTTTCTCGTCCTGATTCTACATACTTGAAAAGCGCACTCACTAATAAAGAAGGTTGTTTTGAGCTCAAAGAAGAGAGTGACAATTACTTCCTTCGTTTTAGTTTTCTAGGATATAAGAGTGTGGATGCTATTCCAAAGGATGGAATGGTCATCACAATGGTAGAAGATGTGCAGAATTTGGATGAAGTCGTTGTGACAGCATCCAGACTACAATATAAGCCAGCGGGATTTTCATATTCATTCAAGAACGATCATCAGACAAGTGGGCGTAAAGCAATAGATATAATTGGAATGCTTCCCAATGTCTCTTACGATCCGGGGAATATCTCAATTCTTGGACGTGCTGTTTCAGCTATTTACATAGGAAATATGAGGTCTGATATTAAAGAGGTAGAGGCACTTCGTGCGGATCAAATAGAAAAAGTAGAGATTGATTATTCGTCTGTAGGAAGTGAAGATGTGACATCTCTTGGCGGAGTATTACGTATTACGCTCAAATCAATTGAGAAAAATGGTCTCAGGGGAGTCTTGACTGGGGAAGGAAATTATTATCCATATTATGGTATCATAGATGGTAACATCTATAATAGCACCACAACTAAAGTAGACAAACTGAGCATTAATAATAATATCTTTCTATCGTATAATCGCCCCTTTAGTGATTACGAAAATACTCAAATGCAGAATGGAGAGCCAACTGTTACCACATTTGAGAAGTTTCGTAATAATGAAGCTTTTATATATGATCGTTTAAGACTAAGCTATGAGATTAGTGATAAGAGCGTACTGTCTCTTTCGGGTTTTTATTCATATTTAGATAGTAATCCCAAAAACACGACTTCTTTCTTGGATAGTGACCGGCAAGACATTGTGACAGAAATTGAGAATAAAGCTCATACAGCACAGGCACTTATTAATTATTCTCATAGTCAGAATAATAACACGTTTGATCTCTCTGGAGATTACCTCTGGAAGGGGGTTAGTGGTAATACAAATTTTGAACATTACAAGGCTTTCTCTAATAAGTTAACTAATATGGTGCGTGTAAGACCTGTTTACAAGCACCAGCTTGTCAATCAAAAGTCAGAACTAACAGTTGGGGGAGACTTTCAAATGATTGATGTTGGAGAAACAACAAGTGATAATGTAGTGCCTGCTGATATGCGGTCATATACTCCTGCATTATATAGCTCATATCAGGGTAGCAAGGGTATGATGATGTACAGCTTGGGGCTGAGATATCAATACAATTGGCTTTCTACAACTCAAGGTAATGATACTTATATTCATAGGTTTGGATCGCTCTATCCATCATTGTCATTTCAATATGTGATTAATCCACAAAAAGGACACATGCTAATGCTACAATCAGAGAGAGGAGCAAGTCAAATTCCATATAGTGCGATTAGTGGATACAGACAATATGAAAGTGCTAAGCTATATACTATTGGGAATCCGGACCTCAATACGCCTATTGTTTGGCAAAATATGCTAATGATGCAGCTGTGGAAACAACTTAATTTAAGTGCAATGTACATCCTTATTAAGTCTCCAATTGGATTTGTCACTGAAGTAGATCCAATAGATGATAGTGTATTTTACACTCAACCAAGAAATGGAAATTATCAATCGGTTCTCGCATTAGGAGCGGAGTGGAATAAAAAGGTTAATGATATCTGGCAGATGAAATTAAGCAGTTCTTTTTCGCTTCAAAATGCTCATATGGGGTACATAATGGCTAAGAACCAGCAGCTGTGGAAGTTCGCAATTCTTAATTCGTTTAACCTTAGCAAAAGTATGGGCGGAGGATTTAATGTTAGGTACGAGCCTGAATCCAGATACTTAGACCGTATACTAAAGCCTGTGTATAGCTTTAATGGATATTTCTTTAAAACGTTCATAGATGGAACTTTAGAGCTTAGAGCAGATGCTCTGTTTTATAACAAACCAAGAGTGATAACCACAGAGAATGACAATCTAAGGCTTACTGAAGCGAATAAAACGCAAGGTGCATTTGTCAAGGTCTCTGTTACATATAACTTTAGTCGTGGCAAAAAATTTAAGACATCAAAATTCTCTAATATGATGCAAAGTTACGAACAAATTGAAGACACAAAATGATCTTATCTTAATCCATTGTTTTTAATGAATATCAGGTAGGTATGAAGACAAAGGTTATTGTTTTGTAATAGGGTGAGTGATTTTTGCGCAAATAAAGGTTTCCCTTGACAACCCTCCTACTAAGCTTGAAATTTTAGGTTTAATTGATGTGGGGTAATTTCTTCAGCATCTGATGAAATAGAGATTAATGGGGGGGAGAGAACAAACCTTGATAATTTTTTAGTAAAAACTGAGAATGGTCTTCGACTAAAAATGCTCCCTGAGAAAAAGTTTTTGACCTAGGTCAAAATTTCAGGGCGAGATAGTTAATACATATTCCCACTTGATGATTTTGAATTTACATCTAAAATCACTACACTTGCTAACAGAGATATATCTTATATATGTCTCTAAGGAGTTTTAACATAAAAAAAAGAAACATTATGGACATTGAGCCTGACTTGTGATAGAGGTCAATCACTCGTATTTGGTCTTTCGGATCGGGCAAACGGACGTGCCAATCGTCCCACTTGTCGGGCATATCACCATACTTTTTCGCTACTCTTTTCCTTGATTTATCGCTTGCCATATTCTCTTGTTTTTGTTTCTCTAATTACGACTTTGGTGTGATTTAATTCCCCTTTTGGGGCAAGGGTCTTTGTGGGACAAACGGCAGTTTGTGTCACAAAGACACACCTTACCAGTATCAAGAATGAGACGAATAAGCCCTGCTGAGATACTGCATTCTCTGAATGCTATAACTCAGCATAGGTTTGCGTTCTCAGAACGCTATAGTTCAGAGTTTTCGCCATACTTCTACCTCCTCTTTATATCGATCAAGATGCTCTCGAAGGACTTGCTCCACATACCCCGAAATACTTGCTCCCTGCTCACCAATCTTACGCACAACGAAATCTAATCTCCTTTGGGTTTCCTCTGATACATACACCGCTTTGCGATGGCTGATACGAACTGGCTGAAGGTATTTTCCTTGAAACTTTGCTAAACTCTCTCTGTTCTTAGATTTACTCATTCGCTGGTGAGTTCCTTCGGCAGAAGCTGCCCCTACCATCGGTTGCAATTCTGCCACTCGACATGGAGAAAGAGAAGCTTCCTCATGGTTTATTTCCTCATCTAATTCTTCCATTTGAATAGGCTCAAATCTTTTCTTTTCCTCCTCATAATTGACAGGTTGGTCATAAAACGGCAAGACTTCGCTCGTGGGTCGTATGCTACAAGCCGGGAAGTTATTTAGAGAGAAGAGTGCTGAACTCACACAGGTGCTCGCCTACAAGTAAAGGGTATATGAGAGAAGAAGCGCACTTACCCCCTTTGTGGCGAATCGGGAACAATCAGAAAGAGGAAATAGTATTATAATAGCCCTATACTAGTTACGATATTTAGACAGAGAAAGTTTTGTCATATAAAAAAATATACATACATTTGCAATAAGGGTATTGTGTGGTAACCGAAATCGTCCGAATGTTTACTAACCCTCGCTATCAAATTTGCTGGTCTGTGATGGATTTATTCACTATAGACCAGCACATTACTTTAGCCAATTATTTTTTTCAGATGAAAGCATCAACAAAAATTTGCTTATTGGTTGCACTCCTTTTAGCTACCGCTTCAACCTCTTCCTATGCACAAGATTTGTCCAAAGTGCTTACCCTGAAGTCCGAAAAGATCGGAGACGCAACACTCGAGGTAGTGTATCGGTATACTATTTACGACCCTGTATTAGAAAAATCTCAAGAGGGTCATGATATCGTACAAGTAGGTGCAAAAATAGATTTATACTATGATTATGGGCACTATCAAGAACAACACCAGCTCTCCAAGCAAGACTGGAAGGTAACACAATTGGAGTGGAATCAGATGTACGATGAATATGGTATTCAGTCAAGAGTCTATTGGCTGATAATAGACAAAGAGCAGGAGGTACTCACTGAGAAAGATTCTAGGGCAGGGACTTCGTGCTATTACGAAGAAAAGATTCCGAGGATTGATTGGCGACTGATCCCGACTGAGACAAAGGAAATACTTGGACACAAGTGCACCAAGGCAATTGCTGACTTTAGAGGTCGTGAATGGCAAGTATGGTTTGCAAGCGATGTAGATAGGAGCGGTGGTCCGTGGAAACTAAGAGGACTTCCTGGGTTTATCCTCGCAGCCGAAACAGGTGATGGAGAGTATAAATATGAAGCCGTCACCATTAGGACCTCTAAAGGGATCCCTATGTATGTGGGAAAACTTAGCAAGAATACATTCAAAACCAATAGGCAACAATTCAATATCCAGATGGCTCGCGGGGCTTGGCAATTCTCTGAGACGATAGTGGCTCGGGGGTTACCGATGCCCTCTTCAGAAAGTAGCAGGGCAAGATTATTTTATAACCCTAGGGAACTTGATTGGATAGATGAATACAATAAGCAATTCAAAAAGTAATTAGCCCCCTATCCCCCCTATTTATCCCGGATGAAAGCGCTATTTGTCTTTGTATTGTTCTTGTCAATCCCCCTATTCTCCTATGGACAAGTAAATGGAAGGATTTCGGACAAAAAAGGTGAGCCCATACAAGGTGCAGTCTTGACCCTTAGTCACGAAGTAGCCCCTGATTCGTTACTCTTAGTAGGCTACTCCATAAGTAAGGGCGATGGCTCGTTTAGGATCGACTACACAGCACCCACCGAGACAGTCTCCAGACATAAGACTTTCTGGCTAGAGGCACGCCTTATGGGATTTCGCCCGCAAAAGAGAAGGGTACATCCGGGACAAGAAATAGCCATTACCTTTGAGGAGGACGTTATCCTCCTCAAGGAGGTAACTATCATGGGAGAGCCTGTAAGGAGATCCAACGACACGATTACTTATGTCGTAGATCTCCTGAAACGCCAAGACGACAAGACCCTTGAAGAAGTACTTAGGCGATTGCCTGGCGTATCTGTAGGACCTATGGGGGAAATATCTGTGGATGGTAAGCCTATCAATAAGTTCTATATTGAGGGCTTGGACATGCTGGGAAGTGATTATAACCTAGTCACCCAAAACGTACATCCCAAAGATATAGCGTCTGTCCAAATCCTCTCCGATCATCAGCCGATAAAACTACTGAAGGATATAGAGTTATCTGATGCTTCCGCCATCAATATCAAACTAAAAGAAAAAAGCAAGTTACGCCCTGTGGGCAGGGGATATTTAGCAGGGGGCTATGATCGTCGTCCGATTTATGATGCCCTCCTATTCACCTTGCTCGTTCGGCAAAGCCGTCAACACCTCGTTACCCTAGAGAGCAATGCGATAGGGAGGCTCAATCCATCAAGGCAAAACATACAAGTACGAAGTAATACCCAATTTATAGCCAATAGCTTTATACCATCCGGATTACTTGAGAGTCAGCCAGTAGGCACTCCAAGCATCCCGATGGCGCACTATCGGAACAATTACTCTGCGGGAGCGACAGCTCACACTATCTTCAAACTCTCCGATGACAGTCAACTATCGCCACAATTAAGCTACAGTTATGACACAGACAACCATACTATACAGCGCAAAACAATCACATCAGGATTGGGTGCCACCCCTATTACCATTGAAGAAGGAAGCCACCAAACCAATAGCACTCATACGCTCCAATCATCTATTGATTACGAACTCAACAAAGATAACGTCTATATCAATAATACTGCGATCGGTTTTGCCTCGTTAGGGCAATCTCGAATAGGATTAAAGGGAGGGAATATTTCAGAGCAAAGAAATAGCCTTAGGGAGTATCAGCTACTAAATAGCTTCAGCTATATGCATCGTAGCACGCTCATTCAGCGCGTGGGGGCACTACTTTCTTGGCATCATGCTCCTACACACTACTTGACACTCACCGACAGATCGCAAGGGACAACAAGGCAAATAGCGGAGGGAAGTCAGCTATTCGGAGGGCTTTCTTACAATATAGACAGGCAACTATTTGGATTTCTCGACAGCTCTCTTGGAGTAGTAGCTTCGGCAGAAAGCAATAATATAAGGACAGCAAACACTACGAGTACTCATCGAAATACCATAAGCTCTACCCACCTAAAAGTATCAATAAACCCAGAGATTAAGTACCAAAAAGAGAGTTGGATGCTATCAGCCACCCTTCCACTAAGCATGCAGCTGCTCCACATGAGAGATCTAGAGGATTCTTCCTCTAAGTTCATAAAGCTATTCACACCCGAATACTCCCTATATGCTCGATTTACACCCAATGCATACTGGACCTTTACGCTACAAAACCGACATGGACATAGCTTTGGCAATGCAGGAGACTACCTTTTACACCCCATACAACGGGATTTCAGAGAAATTGTAATTGCAGGAAGTGGATTATTCAGGCATAACCAAACTAATAGTACTAGCTTCTCTACGAAGTTCAACGACCCTATCAATGGGTACTACATTATGAGCCTGACCAACTACATGAAGCACTGGTACAACTCCTCGAATAATACAGACATAGGGCTACAACACTCTACGACAGAGGTAGTCACGCACCAAAGAGAAACTAATCGACTCAATCAATCACTACAGCTAGGGAAGGTGTTTTTCCAGATTAGGACTTCTCTCAGCCTAAATGTGGATTACACTTATATGGACAATCGAATCTACAGGACAGGCAAACCCATCGACATCAAAAACCACCTGATAAGTGCCAAAGCAAATATTTCAACCAGCCTATTCAGGGATGTATTGACCTCAGATATTGAAGCTGTTTACTTCCGACAGACATCAAACCAACAGATAAATACTGGTTTAAGCAGCACCTCCTCAATAGACCTCTGGAAGCTCTCGGCTAAGGCCAGAGTATATTTCTCCAAGGTCTTCTCCATCTTCGGAGTATACCACGGAGTATGGGAAAAGGGTATCACTCAAGACAACTACAAGCCCTACCATCACAGCTCAATAGGTGCAGAGTACCAAGGTACTGGCTGGGAGCTAGAGCTACTCCTATCGAATCTTGCCAATCAAAGAGCGTATGTCGATGCGAGCTATAGTGGGCTGGATTATTACGAAACGAATACCCTACTGCGCCCACGACAGTTGCTCTTGCGGTGGACTTACCGTTACTAACCCGTTCACCAATCACCATTCATTTTTGGTATCTTTGCACACCAAAAGATAACAAAGAGATTAGATGCAAAACATTAGGAATGTCGCCATCATAGCGCACGTAGACCACGGCAAGACTTCGCTCGTGGATCGTATGTTACAGGCCGGGAAGCTATTTAGAGAGGAGAGTGCTGAACTCACACAGGTGCTGGACAATAATGACTTGGAGCGTGAGCGAGGTATCACTATCCTTTCTAAGAATGTCTCCATCCAGTATAAAGACTATAAGATAAATATCATTGATACCCCGGGACACGCCGACTTTGGTGGCGAGGTGGAGCGTGTGCTCAATATGGCAGATGGATGCCTCCTCATCGTGGATGCTTTTGAGGGGCCAATGCCACAGACCCGTTTTGTGCTTTCTAAGGCTATCGAGATGGGGCTAAAGCCAATAGTGGTCATCAATAAGGTAGATAAGGAGAATTGTCGCCCGGATGAGGTGCAGGAGATGGTTTTCGACCTCATGTACAACCTAGATGCCTCTGAGGATCAGCTGGATTTTCCGACTTTCTACGGCTCTGCTAAGCAAGGCTGGATGTCGGACGACTGGAGAAAACCTGGCGAAGATATCCATGCGCTACTCGATGCCATCATCGAATTTATCCCCGCTCCCCCTATGCTTGAAGGCGATAGTCAGATGCTCATTACTTCGCTGGACTTCTCCAGCTATGTGGGTCGTATCGCTGTTGGTCGTGTGCATCGAGGTGCGCTCAGGGAGGGACAAAATATCGTGCTGATGAAGCGTGACGGGAAACAACAAACCTCCAAGATTAAGGAGCTCAACATATTTGAGGGACTGGGTCGTCGCAAGGTAGAGGAGGTGAAGTGCGGTGATATTTGTGCGGTGATTGGTCTGGAAAATTTTGAGATTGGCGAGACCATCTGTGATGTCAATAGCCCGGAAGCCCTTCCGACGATTGCTATCGATGAGCCTACTATGAGCATGAAGTTTATGATCAACAACTCTCCCTTCTTTGGGAAAGAAGGGAAGTTTGTCACTTCACGCCATATCTACGACCGCCTACAGCGAGAGCTGGACAAAAATCTCGCACTCCGTGTGGAGGAGACAGATAGTGCCGATAGTTGGATCGTCTATGGTCGAGGGGTATTGCACCTCTCTATCCTTATCGAGACGATGCGCCGTGAGGGCTACGAGCTACAGGTAGGACAACCACAGGTGATTATCAAGGAGATAGATGGGATGAAGTGCGAACCCATAGAGGAGCTTACGGTCAATCTCCCTGAGGAGTCTGCGAGTAAGATTATCGATCTCGTCACCCGTCGCAGGGGCGAAATGACGGAGATGGAACAGAAAAATGATCGCACCTTCCTCAAGTTCCGTATCCCCTCTCGAGGCATCATCGGGCTTAATAACCAAGTCCTTACCGCATCGAGCGGTGAGGCTATCATGGCGCACCGCTTCCTCGACTTCGAGCCATGGAAAGGTGAAATAGAGAGTCGCAACAATGGTTCGATTATCGCACTCGAGAGTGGCACAGCGTACGCCTATGCCCTCAATAACCTGCAGAGCCGTGGCAGATTCTTCATCGAACCCCAAGAGGAGGTCTATGCCGGGCAGGTAGTCGGAGAGAACACCCGAGACGAAGACCTCGGTGTGAATGTCTGCAAGTCTAAAAAGCTCACCAATATGCGTGCCTCAGGGTCTGACGACAAAGTACAGCTGGCGCCACCGGTCCGCTTCTCTCTCGAGGATGCCCTCGAATACATCAAGGAAGACGAACTGGTAGAGGTGACCCCCAAGTCTATGCGCATGCGCAAAATCATCCTAGACGAGACAGCCCGCAAGCGGGAAAATAGAAAGTAATATATGGTGCTGGTAGCCATAGTCACGTACAATGGGCTGGAGTGGATCGATCGTCTGCTCCAGCCCTTTGTGCTGGATCGAGAGGGACTGGAGATTGTCGTAGTAGACAATGCCTCTACCGATGGTACTCCCGAGACTATCAGCAAGCACTACCCTTTTGTACGGGTCATCAGGAGGCGCACCAATCTCGGCTTTGGAGCTGCCAATAACCTACTCATAGACGAAGCCATAGCCAAGGAATACCGTGGTATCTACCTCCTCAATCAGGATGCCTCCATAGAGGCAACTGCAATACGAGAGCTTGCTGACTACGCCGAATACAAGAAAGAGATTGGCATACTCTCGCCCAAGCACCTCGATGATTCCGGAGCGATAGAGCAGGGATTTGCTCATTATCTCCCGGCGACTGAGACTGAGGGCTTCACCCAGGTTCCATTTATCAATGCGGCACACTGGTACCTCCCTTATCGAACCTTACTGAGTACCGGAGGCTTCTCTCCCCTCTTTTATCACTACGGGGAGGATCTGGACTTTACACATCGGGTACTTTCGGTAGGGCTGCAAGTAGGCTATCTCCCTCATGTCACCGCCTACCACTTTCGTAAAATTGACAAATCAAGTCATGAAAAAGAGCTTTGGCTCAAGCAATCATACCACCTGGCTCAGTTGGTCAATCCCTTACTTCCTCGCGGGGAAAGGATTTTCCGAGGTATGATCGCACCTCTTGGCGAAAGCATTACTCGCCCTGAACTATTCCCTATGGTTCGTACACTTTATGCCCGGAGAGGGACGGTGAAGCTGTGGAACATCCGTCCTCCTTTCGACCTTGAAGGGCTAAAGAGAGCTGTGATGAGACATGAGTTTTCCCCGGTACTGCTTTTCGTATATAACCGACCTGATCACACCAAGAGGATTCTAGAGCAGATACTCGCACAGCCGGAGGCAGAGCAAACTCCCATATACATCTATAGCGATGGGGCAAAGAGCTCTGCCGACATTGCCAATGTGGAGGCAGTAAGAGCGATATGCCGAAACTACGAGGGCATAACAATCGTAGAGCAACCTACCAATGTAGGGCTTGCCCAAAATGTGATCGAGGGGGTATCGGCACTTCTTCGGAAATACGATAGAGTGATTGTGCTGGAGGACGACCTCTACCTCTCGCCCTACTTCCTCCGTTGGATGAATGATGCCCTCGAGCGGTATGCCGAGAGTGAAGACATTGCACACCTGCATGCCGGCACCTTTTACACCCATCCCGATTTACAGCACAATCACCCCCTACGCTATGTAGGCAGCTGGGGCTGGGCTACGTGGCGAGATCGCTGGGAACAGTACTGGGAGCCAGATGGGACAAAGCTCCTCCTCGAGCTGGAGGCACGAGCGGAGGAACAACGATATTTCGACTACCTCGGCTTCATGAAGTTTACCCGAATGCTTCGTCAGCAGACCGAGGGCAAAAACAACTCTTGGGCTGTCCGCTGGCACGCCTCCCTATTTCTCCGAGGCAAGCTCTCCATCAACAGCAATCCGCCCCTTGCTGCCAATGGTGGCTTTGACGGCAGCGGCACCCACTCAGGTGGCGGTGGCAGGTATTGGACACCGGTAAGTCCATTTCCGCTCTATGCCGGGGATGATATTCCTACTACCGAGAGCCAAGAGGCTCGTAATATCCTTCGACGCTACTATATGCTTACCAATAACAAGGTGATGAAGGGGTGGTACAAACTCAAGGAACTGCTCGGCAGATGAGTCTATTCAAGCTAAAACAATTCGATATCCGACAAGACCAATCGGCTCTCAAGGTAGGTACCGATGGTATGCTCCTCGGGGCTTGGGTCGCTGATAGGTTTCGGGAGGCACCCCCTCGCCGTATCTTAGATGTAGGTACCGGGACTGGTATCATCGCCCTGATGCTGGCGCAAGAGCTGACGGCATCGGAGGTCGTCGGCATCGAGATAGACCATCTCTCCGCCGAAGAGGCTCGATACAATGCCGAGCACTCCCTCTTTGCCGGTAGAGTCGAAATCATCGAGGGCGACTTCTGCGGGTATTCTTCCCCCAAGCCCATCGATCTCATCGTCAGCAACCCACCCTACTTCACCCCGACACACCACAATAGCAACCGACGTGAGACGATTGCCAAGCACTCGGTGGCGCTTTCACCCGAGAGCTTCTTTGGCAGTTGCCAAGCCCCTGCCGTAGTCGTCATCGTGGCACGGTCGGTGGCTGCTGCTTATATCCACGCTGCACAGGAGCATGGCTTACTCCTCGCAGAGCAAGCAGCCATCGTCACCAAGCAAGGCAAGGCGCCCCGGAGGTATATCCTACTCTTTCGGCGGTCTCTCACGGAGCGTCGAGAGAGCCGTCTCACGATTCTTCAGGGTGATGGTCGGCATGATTATACCGAGGAGTATAGCCGACTCCTACGCCCATTTCTGACAATTTTGTAAGTTTGTACTCATGAGAGATTTTATAAAGACAGATGTCGCTACCGACCGCGCATACCTCGTTGGTCTTATCACGCCTGATACCAACGAACAGGAGGTCAATGAATACCTCGATGAGCTGGCGTTCCTGGCGCATACAGCACAGATACAAGCCGTGGGGAGCTTTACCCAGAGGCTCGACCATCCCAATGTCTCTACCTTTGTAGGGAGCGGTAAGCTCAAAGAGATTGGCGAGAAAATCGAAAAAGACGACATCGGCACCGTCATATTTGACGATGAACTCTCGCCTAATCAGCTACGTAATATAGAGAAAGAGCTCAAGGTGAGAATACTGGATCGCACTTCGCTGATTCTGGACATATTTGCCTCTCGTGCCCGCACCGCTCACGCCAAAACTCAGGTGGAGCTGGCGCAGTACAATTATCTCCTGCCTCGTCTCACTCGACTTTGGAGCCACTTGGATAGGCAGCGTGGAGGCGGACTGATGCGTGGACCGGGAGAGACCCAGCTCGAGACCGACCGCCGCATCGTCCTAGACAAGATTGCCAAGCTCAAAGAGGAACTCAAAAGCATCGCAAAGCAAAAGGAAGTGCAGCGCAAAAATCGCGGCAAGATGGTACGTGTCGCCCTCGTGGGCTACACCAATGTAGGCAAAAGTACCCTCCTCAATCTACTAGCCAAGAGCGATGTATTTGCTGAGAATAAACTCTTTGCCACCCTAGATACCACGGTGCGCAAGGTGGTGGTCGAGAATCTCCCTTTCCTACTCTCTGATACTGTCGGATTTATCCGCAAGCTCCCTACCGAATTGATAGAGTCTTTCAAGTCTACCCTCGACGAGGTGAAGGAGTCAGACCTGCTGGTGCATGTGGTGGATATTTCTCATCACAATTTTGAGGATCAAATCCGTATCGTGGATCAGACCCTCAGTGAAATCTTAGGGGACGAAAGGAAGCCCCGCATCCTAGTGTTTAACAAGGTAGATGCCTTTACCTTTGAGGAGAAGGAGGAAGATGATCTCACGCCACGCACCAGGGAAAACATCTCCCTGGAAGAATTGAAGCAAACTTGGATGGCGAAGCAAAACGACCTCGATGTCGCCTTTATCTCGGCTCGCACAGGGCATGGTATCGAGGAGCTCAAGCAACTCCTCTACCAGCGTGTACGCGAGATACATGTCACCCGATTTCCCTACAACGACTTCCTCTATCAACTCTACGAAGAGGAGAGCGATCAATGACAATCAGACAATATAAATAACAAGAGCTGGGGCGATTTGGCTATCACCTCAGCTCTTTTTTATTTCAATAGATTTCAAATTTGTAGAATTTCTGTATCTTTAGCAGACATAAACTAAGTAAATATATTTATCGAAAGGGAATAATATGAGCGACCTCAACTTAGACTTCCGAAATACAGAAGTGGCGTATGCCGACAAAAGCGATAAAGATCTGCAGATGGCAGAACTCCTATTTAGGACCATTGCCAGCCCTACGGTTGTAAAGCTAGGCAAGTGGGGTACCAAAGCAGCAGGTGCCCTCAATTTGCCACTCGGCTGGGCACTTCGCCCCACTATTTACCGCCACTTTGTAGGCGGAGAATCGCTCCAAGACTCTAAGCAGACACTGGAAAAACTCACCAAGAGAGGTGTCCAAGCGGTGATGGACTACTCAGCCGAGGGCGGCGACGATGAAGCCACTATAGAGAGGACATTTCAAGCCAATATGGAAGCAGTACGCTTTGCACACAATAATCCCGGTCTCAGCCATGCGGTATTTAAAGTGAGCGGTCTGTGCAAGGTATCTACGATGGAAAGAGCCAACGACCCGAATGCTCAGCTTACCAACGCCGAAAGAGAACAGATAAATCGCCTGCGAGAACGTTTTATGGCACTCTGTCAGCAAGCCTACGACCAAGGGACTAGAATTCTGGTAGATGCAGAGCACTATGCGTACCAAGGGCTCATAGATAGGCTGACCGAGGAGGCAATGATAAAGTTCAATAAAGAACGTGCTATCGTCTTCGCTACGCTCCAGATGTATCGACACGATCGGATGGACTACCTGCAGGGGTTGGATGAATTTTGTCAAGAGCATGGTCTGAAGTGCGGTATCAAGTTTGTCCGCGGAGCATATATGGAGGAGGAGCGCGCCAGAGCCCAACAAATGGGGTACCGAGACCCTATCTGTGCCAATAAAGAAGAGACAGACAATAATTACGATGCCGGGGTCAGATATGTAGTAGAGAGGATAGAGCGTATGGAGCTCTTCTGCGGCACACACAATGAGCGAAGCTGTATCCTGCTCGCAGAGCAAATGCAAGAGAAGGGGCTGGTAAACGACGATCCTCGCATCTACTTCTCTCAGCTCTATGGTATGGGGGATTTTATATCCTACAACCTCAGCAATGCAGGCTACAACCTTACCAAATACCTCCCCTACGCTCCCGTAGACAAGGTATTGCCCTACCTGATCCGCCGCGCCGAGGAAAATACCTCTGTAGCCGGGCAGACCGGCAGAGAGCTTGAGCTGATTAGGAGCGAAGTCAAAAGGCGCAAGAATAAGAGGTAAAACTCCGCTATACATGACAAAGAGGGTCTCTCAGTAGAGAGACCCTCTTCTCTGGTAGATACCCAACTTCCGGGATTGAGATGAGATGCAATCGTTCTTTGGTTGATCTTGAGCATCTTTTACTTCAGTAGTATAGGTAAATATGAGGTGGCAAAGCTACGCCGTCAATCAAAAATCTGCCAATATCGAACACTCATTGAGATACATCAGACGGATAATAGCGTTTTTTGCTTATATTCTTCATATTATTCCCCCAAAAGGGTTTCCATTTTGGTCAGAAACTCTTCGATGGCTTCTTCTATGTTGATTCCGCTTCGCTCTGCCAATACGATGAGCCACCAAATATTTTCACCCAACTTGTGCTTGAGTTCGTTGCGAGAATCGGCGTTGGCTTTTCCCCAACGATTTTGCTCGATCATAATATTTCGCCCTACCAAACCTGCATCGGTGAGGTAAGCCAAAGCATCTTCTTCCACCGACCAATGACTGCCGTGATGTTTTAATTCCAATTCGTGATAGCGTTCGCGTATCTTCTTGGAACGCTTGGTGATTTCTTTTAATTTCATTTTTGCAAAATATTTTCGATATAATATTTAAAGCTATTCAATATCGCTTGCCAGCCTGCTTGTTGCATTTCAATAGGATTTTGATTTTCAGGGTCAAAAACGATAACTATCTATGTGGTGTCGCCCTGCGAAGTGAACGATACGCCGACTTCCCTGCCATCTTCCAAAATATAGACAAGCGATTGTTCGGGAGTTAATTCCTTATAAATCGCCTTGAAATCAAACCCGACACTGCCATCTTTGGCTTCCATTAGCGCAAAGTACTCACCTCCGACACGCAAATCGTTTTTTGCACTCGGGCAGTGCCATTCAGGCACAGCAAAATTCCAGTTGATGATATGTTTCGGGTTGGTATAAGCGTTCCAAACTTGTTGTACATCACCTTTTACTTGAATTTTGATAGTGATTTTTCCATTGCATATATCTGTTTTATAAATTCCTACTAATAAAGTGGTTATTTTCTCTGCTCGAAGAGCCATTCTCTGATAGGTTCTATGCTGTATGCCACTCGCCAAGTGTTTCGATGGCCGCTTGCTCCGGTGGTGTCGGCTCCGGGGAGGAATACAGTTCCTTTTTCAAAGACCGTGTATTTTATCGGATTGTTTTCGGCAATAATTTTATCGTAAGCAAAGCGGTATTCATTGGTATTCCAAGTAGCATTCCACCACGCACGGCTTATTTTCGCGCCCTCTTTTTCCAATTGTTCGGTAATGGCATTCTCTCCCGGGAAAGCTCCTAAATCGTCTGCTGAAACCATTATCCATAGTTTTTTCTTCGCAAGCGGAGCGACCAAATCGGGATCCCATTGCCCCGCCACAAGATACGCCGCAGCAAAAAGGTCGGGATATTTGATATTCATCGCAATAGACATCATACAACCGCCCGACTGTCCTGTGGTATAAATACGACTTTGGTCGATATTGTACTGCTCTAAGAGGTTCTCGATCAAATGAATGGTGGTTTCCATCATTGGAGAAGTTTGTGCATTGTCATCAACGATAATTTCGTCAAATTGAGGGGCTAAAACGATGCAAGGGCGTTTTGCCTGCTCTTCAGGACTCGCCCACACAACAGCTCCCAACCCTTGAAACAATGTTGCTCGGTGGTATTCACTCGTTACGCCGGCGTCGTGCATAAACAAAACTAGCGGTAACGGTTCGTTCCCTTGACTTTTCGGGACAAAAAGATTGTATCGCAAAGTTTTATTTGTCTTCGGGTCTTTGAAAGTGAGCTGTTGAAAATCATCCACAACCAGATTTCTCACCTCTGTTGTCGTGATGGTTGTTCCGCTCTTGTATTTTACGGTTGCTTGGGCATCTTTATATGCTAAATTTTCAGACAATTTGTCACCCGCCACCCATTTTTTGCCTCCTTTTTTAGGCGTTGAGCTCGTGGTGGCATTGGACATTGTTACCTTATACGACAATGGAACATCATCGTCATTGGACGAAAGGTGCAGTATGATATACTTTCCTCTGTTTGCCCTATCGGTAAGGCTTACCGAATGGCTTGCAAATATTTCACTAATGGTACGCCCTTCAACCGCAAAGTCGGTTATCGTAAAATCGCTCCCCGACAAGGCTTCGTCGTATTCCATCGCCACAGCGACCAATCGTACGCCGCCACCCACCACCTGCGTAATGGCTGTGGCTTTTTTGGCATCGGGAGTATTGGCAAATACCAATGCACTTGTCATCAACGTTGTCATAAGAGTTAAAACGCCTCTTTTTTTGTTTGTTACTATATTCATATCTAAAATCCGTTTTAATTGTAATTATTACCGTTTTTTCCCTTGTAAAATGTCTGTTCGATATTTATCGCCTTTCTTGTCTGGGTATTGCCGAATAGACAAAGGTACAATTTTTCCATATCCGCAAAAGACAAAAAGAGGTATTATGCGGTAAATTTCAGCCGCCGGTATTACCAACAAGTCTATTTTCAGGAACACATATACTGTTCAATCACACTCTTTTTAATCTCATCTTTAAGGGCGTTGGTAGACACCCCAAGATGGGCAAAAAGAAAGGAGGTCTCAAGGTTCACTCCGTAATCCATACCAACAACGCTCCCTGCATTTACTCCTCTCGGATCTACGGCATGGGGGATTTTATCTCCTACAACCTCAGGATTGGATTTATTCATGTAGTTGGGGTTATCGTCCTTTTGGCATTCTTTGTAACAGACAGCCTGGTACCAATCAGTGAGGCAAAAATCTAAAGGAAATCAATCCTATTGCTGAGCATTAAAAAGCTACTTCCACTCCAAAAAGAATCTCCCCTTGGGAGGCGATACTGCCTCCCAAGGGGAGATTATAAATTTTGGTGTCTCTGCCGTATTTACTTCATCGCCACCTGAAGAGTAGCCACTTTATTCTCCGTATCAAGCTCTATTTTCTGTACGTTATACTGGCTAAGCACTTTATCCAGCTCCATATCTACATCGTAAACCTTACGATCATACTTGAAAATGGCACCCGTCGCTGCATCTACAACCCATCCCAACAGACCTCCTATGTTGAGGATACTAACGACATTAAACTCTCTGTCAAGTGTAATGATCTGTGTCTTGTAACCATCGAGACGGAACTCTACATCCTGTTCACTCAAACTTCTTTTGACCGGTGTGGTACATGGTGTGGTACAAATCTTAATACCATCAATATACACATTCACACCTGAGGGATTAGTGTTAAACGTCAAAGTGTCTTTTGTCCTCTTTAATTGTATCTTCGCCCTCATCGCTATAGGGCTAGATAACCTATTGGGGATTACGTTTTCCTCGTTGGACCTCTACTATGGTCCCATATACCTTCTATACGTACTAGCAACCTTTATCCCAAACTTAGCAGTGTCGATACGACGACTACATGATATTGGGAAATCTGGTTGGTGGACCCTAATTTCTTTAATCCCTATCATTGGAGCTATTTGGCTAATAATTCTCTATGTCACCGACAGCCAACCATGAGCCAACAAGTGGGGCGAAAACCCCAAGGATAGCACTCCTATCGCTTAAGACTAGCAAGTGACATAAATAGAAAATCCCTTGAGCGGCAATAGTCACCCAAGGGATTTTCTATATTAAAGTAGCTCGTGGGATTACTCGATACGACGGGCGCCGTCGGAGATAATCACGTTGTACACCTTTGGTTCGTGTCCAAACTTCTCTGCATACCTCTTCTTGGCGGTATCTACAAATAGGTCGGAGAGCTCTTCTTTGACCAGATTGATGGTGCAACCTCCAAAGCCACCGCCCATCACCCGTGAACCACTCACGCCGCACTCGATGGCAATCTCATTGAGGAAGTCCAACTCTGCGCAGCTTACTTCGTAGAGCTTGCTCAACCCCTCGTGGGTCTCATACATTCTCTGGCCTACGGTCTCGTAGTCGCCCTTGTCCAGAGCGGCAGTCACGTCAAGGACCCTCTGGGTTTCGCCTACGACATACTCGGCACGTTTGTAATCTTCCTCCGATACTCGCCCTTGGTAGCTTTCGAGCATCGCCCTATCCACATCACGGAGGTATTCGACCTCAGGGTGATCCTTCTTGATCTCTGCTACGACTGCCTCGCAACTCTGACGACGCTTGTTGTAAGCACTATCCGCAAGGGTATGCTTCACTACTGTATCAAGCAATACCAGCTTGTAACCCTGTGGATTGAAAGGATGGTACTCATACTCCATACTGCGGGTATCAAGACGCATCAACTGACCTTCCTTGCCGTGGATAGAGGCGAACTGGTCCATAATCCCACACATCACGCCTACGTAGTTGTGTTCGGTGCGCTGACCGACACGCGCCAGCTCCATCTTATCTATCTTGCCCTCTCCGAATAGCTCATTGATAGCTGTCGCATAGCAGCTCTCTAGCGCCGCAGACGAAGACATCCCTGCTCCGAGTGGCACATCGCCGGCAAATGCGGTATTGAAGCCCTTCACCTCCACACCTAGCTTCTGCATCTCTTGGCATACGCCGTAGATGTACTTTGCCCAGCTCGTATTTGGTGCCTTGGCATCACTGAGATCAAATTCTACATAGTCCTTTAGGTCAATGGAGTATGCACGTACTTGATTGGTGCCATTGGGTTTAATCTCTGCCAAGATGCCCTTCTCTACTGCACCCGGAAATACAAAACCTCCATTATAATCTGTATGCTCACCAATGAGGTTTACTCGACCCGGAGCAAAGTAAATATAACCGGTGGAGCCATCAAAATGCTTGATAAAGCGGCTCCTCACAAATTCTATATCTTTCATGCGATAATCTTATATTTTAGTCATTGACAGGAATATCAGTATTTACATTCTTATACCCTGCAACTGCATAGTACAGGAGGAATACAAGACCTGCAACCATTACCCAATAGCTAGTCATATAATCAGTCTTATCTGCGACGAAGCCCTGAATAGCAGGTACGATACCGCCACCACTCACCATAATCATGAAGAAGCCTGAAGCAGCAGCCGTGTATTTGCCGAGCCCCTCGACAGCGAGATTAAAGATGCCACCCCACATCACCGATGTGCATAGACCTACGAGTACAAGCAACATGATAGAAAGGGGGATTTGTACCATACCAAAAGAGATGTCAGACTGGAATACCGGCATGCTCACCATATTTGTCGCCGGGATAAATATGGCCGCTACTACAAGGATTATTCCGACAAGAGAAACAACAGTGAGCATGGCCTTACTAGACACCTTACCCCCGATAGTCGCACCGATGGTACGACCGACAAGCATCAGGAACCAATAGGTACCTACCACTGAGCCAGCGACAGTCGTATTGTAGCCAAGACCGCCCTTCTCTACAGCATCAGTCATATAAGGGTTGATAAACATCTGGATACCGACCTCTACACCTACATATAGGAAGATGGCAATCATACCGAGGACGAAGTGACGGAAAGCAAATGGGCTGTGCTCGTGCTTTACTCCCTTTGCAGTAGTCCCCGTATTGGGCTCAGGAATCTTGGTGAGGAAAAGGACTACAAAGGCGACTGCAAAGATAGCCATCGCAAGGTAAAGAGCCGGATAAGCGTCTGAAATCTGAGCCTTCTCTACATTGGCACCGATGAGATAACCGACAAGTACAGGTACGATAGTAGCCATGAGGGAATTAAAGGTACCACCAATCTGGATGAGCTGATTGCCTTTGTTACCACCACCACCAAGGGTATTGAGTAGAGGATTGACCACGGTGTTAAGCATACACATAGAGAAACCGGCGACGAAAGCACCGGTAAGGTAAATCGCAAAGCTCCCCATAAGACCTGATAGATACATGATACCTACGCCCGAAAAGCCTACCACGACTGCCCATAGAGCAGTCTTTTTGTAACCAATACGCTGTAGCATCTGCCCTGCAGGATAGCCCATGAAAGCGTAGGCAATAAAATTGGCAAAGTAGCCAAGGGTAGACATGAAATTGGAGGTCTCAAATTGGTTCTTTACGATGACGCCCATCGGGTTAGCCAATCCTGTGACAAAGGAGATCATACCGAAGAGGAGGATCATCACAAGGATGGGGAGGGTGTAATTCTTCTTTTCTGCTGAAGTCATACTTTAGAGTTCTATTAAGTTATTTGATATTTGATTATTCTTTCACGCCAAATCCGAAGCTCGTCTGACTACGGAAGGTCTCTCCCGGGCGTAGCACCGTAGTAGGATACTCAGGCTTATTAGGGCTGTCAGGATAGTGCTGGGTCTCAAAGCAGACTGCGGCACGTGCCGGATAGCGACTATCGCCCTTGCCACGCATATTGCCGCTCATCCAATTACCGGTGTAGAGCTGCATCCCGGGCTGGTCGCTCTTGATGGTCATCTCGATACCTGTCTTAGGGCTTGAGCAGATAGCATGTACCCCGACTTCCCCTATCGGCTTATCGATGATAAACGTATGGTCATAGCCCCTAGCCCACCTGAGCTGGTCAATGTCGGTATCGATACGCTCACCGATGAGGTGCGGAGCTATAAAATCAAAAGGAGTATCTGCGACCGCTTCAGACTTACCATAAGGAATGGCTGTGTCGTCGGTAGGTAGATACTCCTTGGCGTTAATCAATAAAGTGTGGTCGTGTACAGAGGGATCCCCCTCACCTGAGAGGTTGAAGTAAGCATGATTGGTGAGGTTGAGTACTGTCGGCTTGGTCGTAGTCGCCTCATAGCTGATGAGCAGATTATTGCTCACCGGGCAGAGCGCATAGCTCACCTGCACTCTCAATGTCCCCGGATAGCCTTCTTCTCCATCAGGAGAAGTATAGCTAAGCACGAGCTCTTGTTCGCTCTGGTGCTCTACCTGCCAGATGACATCATTAAAACCTTTCTTGCCTCCGTGTAGAGCATTGGGACCGTTATTGACCAACAGGGTATATTCTTCGCCATCGATAGTAAACTTGCCCTTAGCAATACGATTGGCATACCTGCCACAAATGGCGCCGAAGTATTGTTCCTCACTATTGATATAATCCTCAAGACTATCATGTCCAAGCACTATATCCACTCTATTCCCCTCTCGGTCAGGCACCTTGATAGCGACTATCTTGGCGCCGTGGTTGAGTATATCCACCTCCATACCCTTATTGCGCAGTGTGTAGAGACCAACCTCTTTTCCATCCACTACACCCTCAAATCTTTTCTTATCCATTTCCTTGTGGTGACACCTTTCCTTGTCCTTTATCAAATGTAGGCGACTTTATTTCTTCAGAAATAAAAGTCGCTCTCCAAAGATAATCTTTTTATTTGGAATTTACCCACAACTTTCTCCCTTTCCTTTAATTTTTCCCTGGGGGATAGATAAAAATAAGAAATATCTTCGACAGATATATCCGATGCGCCTAAGGGGCTACTTGCCGCACTTCATCTCCTCGCCTCTCTCCTTGGCTTTGGCGCTACAAGCGTCTCTAAGGGCACAGCCGGAGCAGGTGGGTGGGACATCTCTAGGAGGATTGAAACTCTTCCAAAGGAAGCGAGCCACCAATACCGCCACCACAAGGAGTATGGCATAGGTAATAATCGTCTGTATCATAATACAAGGTGTCCAATTTGTGTTACCCCGAAGCCCAACAGCCACGCAAGTATAATCGAATAGCACGCACTAAATAACGAATACTTCCAGCTTCCACTCTCCCTCCCGATGGCTATCACTGTGCTGATGCACGGGATATACACCAGCACAAATATCATGAACGAAAAGGCAATCACAGGATCAATCAACAGCGAGCCATCGGCATACGTAGCCCTCTGCAACTTCTCTGATAGCATCACATCTGCGTCTTCATCACCGGTATAGAGCACCCCCATCGTACTCACGACAATTTCCTTGGCTGCGATGCCCGTGAGGAGTGAAACACTCATGCGCCAATCATATCCGAGGGGAGAGAAAATAGGCTGAATACTGTGTCCAATGCGTCCAATCAATGAATATTCCTGCTGCAGCATACCAAGCTGGTGCTCCCTATCCATAGCGAGGAAGTCTTCAGCCTCAGCAGGACTAACTTTGGCGACATGCTCCGCCATCACCTCATCTAGTTCGTGCTGCTCCAAATTCTCCACATTGGGGAAATAGCTCAGTGCCCATATCGCAATCGAAGCGACAAGGATTACCGATCCCATCTTGTGCAGATATTGTTTGGAGCGCTCCCACATGTGGAGCAATACACTCTTTAGAGTAGGGATGCGATAGGGCGGCAATTCCATCACAAAAGGGGTCTCATCTGAAGTATTGAGATGCTTCTTAAATAGCAAAGCACTCACTATCGCCACCAGTATACCAGTGGTGTAGAGAAGGAAGAGCACCGTACCGGCACTCTCCGGGAAGAACGCTCCAGCCAGAAGCAGATAGACAGGGAGCTTGGCACTACAGCTCATAAAAGGGATAATCATCATCGTCACGAGGCGATTGTTGCGATTCTCAATCGTACGCGTTGCCATCACTGCCGGCACATTACACCCAAAGCCCATCACGAGAGGGATAAAGGACTTCCCATGCAGCCCTATCAAGTGCATCACCCTATCCATAATAAAAGCAGCCCGAGCCATATATCCGGTGTCCTCCATAATAGCGAGACAGAGATAGAGAATGACGATATTAGGAAGGAATACCAACACTCCGCCCACTCCTGAAATCACACCATCCACAAGTAAATCCCTAAGCATCCCCGGGCTCATCGCCCCACTCACCCACGACGCCAATAGACCTACGCCCTGCTCTATCCACTGCATCGGATACTCGCCAAGCGTAAAGGTAAGCTGAAACATCAGAAACATCACCACCACAAAGATGGGCAACCCCCATACCTTGTGTGTAAGGAGGTGGTCAATCTTGTGGTTTTGCTCTGTCAGTTTGGAGTAGTCCGATTGAAAGGTCTCTTGCAAAGCGCCACGGACAAAACCATATCTCCCATTGGTAATATCGTGCTGTATCTCATTGCCCGTACGCTGCTGGTAATGGTCAATCTCCCTTTTGGTGAGCGCAAAGAGGCGCTCACCTCCATCGGGCAAAGTAGCGAAGCTCCCTTGTGTAGCACTATCCTCTTCTAGGAGCTTAATGGCTAAAAACCTCGGGCGGAGCTCACGCAGAGGCTCCGGCAATAGCTCTCCCTCCTGATTGATTTCGTCAACGACCTCACGGATGGCATGCTCAATCTCAGGACAATAGCGTACATCGATGACACGATGTACCTGTGAGCGATTTTGGTAGATGGTAATGATGTGTCCAAAAAGTTGCTTGATGCCCTTTCCCGTCCTTCCTACCGTAGGGCAGAGTGGCATACCCATAAGCCGGCTAAGTGCTTCCACCTCCAGATGGCTACTCGATGCCTCCATTTCATCCCACATATTGAGTGCCACTACCACCGGGATACTGGTCTCCAAAAGTTGAGTGGTCATATAGAGATGACGCTCCAGATTGGTCGAATCCACCACATTGAGTATGACGTCGGGCTTATTCTCTCCTGTCAGATAATCATTGATATAGCGCTCTTCAGGGCTATAGCTACTAAGAGAGTAGGCACCCGGAAGATCTATGAGCTCAAATGTGTAGCCTCCTTGATGATAGACCGCCCGCTTTGCTTCCACCGTCACACCGCTGTAATTCCCCACATGCTCGTGAGCACCGCTAGCCGCATTGAAAAGTGAAGTCTTACCACTATTAGGATTCCCTACAAAGGCTACCCTAATCCTCTTGGCATCTATCTTACTCCTCCCAGCCACACTTTGCTCTATCGAATGAAGAGCGTATCTACGCTCTCTCGCTTGGGTCGTAATCGGTTCTACCTCTATAAGCATAGATTCAGAGCGACGTAGTGTGACATCATAATTGAGGATACGGTACTCTACGGGATCCTTGAGTGGAGCATTTTTCACCACCAATATCTCCTCCCCAGGGATAAAGCCCATTTCCATCAGGCGCTTACGAAACGCCCTATTGCTATGGTGTCTACGGATAATTGCCCGCTCTCCAGTATGTAAATCGGATAGTCTCATCAAACACTCCTAGTTATATTTATGTAGGGAAACAAAGATACTACCCAAATCTCACCCGCCAAATACCTACAAATAGGTATTTGGCGGGCAAATGGCTATGAAATTGCAATCAGAACTTCCTCTTAATGATTACCGTAAATTCCCTCCCTCTTAGGGGGAAAGCGTAATAGCTGCTATTAAGCCCCGACTGACTAAAGACCTCGTAGCGGTTTCACACAGTACAAGCAAAAATATCAGGTTGGACAATCATACATGACTAAAGTTTGTCAAGCAACCAAATATCAATATAAGGATAAGGAGTCTGTCCTACTCATATAATTTTATCATGAGCAGTTTTATCGCCACAGAGAGCGCACTACCATTTATTACAAAATTATGATACGGTTTTATAGTTCAAAACACCCAAAACCTTAGGGAGTAATACCTTTATGAAATGCCCTCTATCTCTCTAGTCATTGGGGTGAAGTTTCTCGCCCGTGACTTGGTAGATGTTCTTCTTTTCTCCGATCGAGACTTGGCGATTATTGGCGTAGAAGTCTACCTTATCATTGATGTAGCTCTGTATTTGTGGATTTTCTCCCAACCCTTCGATTTTAACCTCCACCTCGTAGCCCTCCTTGGTCAAGAGCTCCTGCCAATCCCCTGCGATATCCTCCTTAGCGTGCTCTCCTGCGACGATCATGAGTGGTCTCAGGACTACTCTCCGAAGACCTGTCGCCCTCAGCCTCTGGTGCGACTGATCAAAATAAGGATATCCCTCGACACACCCGACAATGACATGCTCATGCCCACTGAGCTGAAGTAGATGATCAAGCATAGCATACTGTGCTGTAGCCACATCGTAGGTACCATGCCCTACCCATATAGTGGCTGCATCTGGAGCAGTATCTGCAGTGATAATTTCAAGCATTTTAGTATAATCCGATTCGTGGAATAGAAGTGGTGTTGCCACTCGTATTTTTTTGAAAGTCGCACTGTGATGCGCCACTTCACCCCTCACCGAAGCCATCTCTACGCCATCGGTAAGCGAGGTGGAGATAACCAATACGTGGGTGAAACCATCTTCAAAAAGCTGGTCCAATGCCTCTGTCGGATTGAGCTTGATGATTCCTTTATTGTCCTTGAGCCTTTTGATAATAATCCTCGAAGTATAGGCCTCACGTACCTCCAAATTGGGGTGTCGCTCTTGCACGGCTCTATTGATTGCATCCAGTGTAAGCACCCGAGTGTCGTCGTGCGTGGTGCCGAAGTGTGCCAGCAAGATAGCCCCTTTGTCTCCGGGCTCAAGGTTTTCAAACATAGGGTCGTGCTCAAAGACTTTATTCTGAGCGTAAAGGGAACTACTACACAGCAAAGTGATGACGATGGCAACAGTAGTCCACAGTAAATTTCTCATAGGATAAATTATTTCTCAAATAAATACCTGCCACAAAAGGCATCAATGCCACAAAGGTAATACTTTTTGGCTATTTCCAATTTCAAGAGGATGAATGGCTCACGGAGTATGTAGCTCGCCCAAAACTCCTCGATAGAGGAGACAAAACTCCTCGGTAGAGGAGACAAAACTCCTCGATAGAGGAGACAAAACTCCTCGATAGAGGAGACAAAACTCCTCGGTAGAGGAGATTCATGCTTTCTATAGAGGAGATTTGCCTCCCATTCAATCTTAATAATCCATATATAAATCATTGAGATGAAATTTATCTTCCAAATATTTGGTAGATTCATAAATCGTTATTACATTTGCGGTGTACTACTACAGTATTACACTTAGACAATAAGAAGTTATTACATACAATAGACCAAAGCATTATACTTATGATTGAGGTAAAAAATTTGGAGTACCGATATTCTATGGTACGCTCACTATTTCAGGATCTATCGCTCACAATAGAGCCGGGGCATATCTCCGGGCTATTGGGAAAGAATGGTGAGGGCAAGACTACACTGCTCAAACTGATGGCCGGGCAGTTGATTCGCAAAGGTGGGACACTTTCTGTGGCGGGACAAGACCCCACAAAGCGCCAAGTGAGCTTCCTTTCGGATGTATACTATCTCCCTGAGACGGTCAATGTCCCCAAGGGGGTGAGCATCCGCAGATATTTCGATGCGCTTACGCCGTTTTATCCCAAGTACTCTAGGGAGATTGCCGATGAGGCGCTCGAGGTATTTGACCTCGACTATAATATGAAGATTACCAAACTCTCTCAGGGACAGCAGAAAAAGGCTATGATTGCCTTTGCACTATCCTTGGGCACTCGAGTCTTGCTCCTGGACGAACCGACCAATGGTCTGGACATCCCCTCCAAGAGTGCGCTACGCCGACTGCTCGCCAGGCAAATCACAGAAGATCGCTATGTAATCATCAGCACCCACCAGGTACGTGACCTTGAGCAAATCATCGACCATGTAGTGGTGATGGACAAAAATAGGGTAATCCTCTCTAAGTCCATCGGAGAGATTACAGACCGGCTCACCTTCCGCCCGGTAATGGCTGGCGACACCCCTATTTATAGCGAGCAAACGATTGGTAGCAAGATGGGTATTTTTGCCAAGGAGGAGGGAGACGAAAACGATGCCTACTCTACCGAACTATTCTTCAACGCACTCATGGAGCATCAAATCGACATCCTACACCACCTCAATAAGTAACCTCCGAGATGAATACTTTTTCGATAACACGTGTGGGGCTGCTCCTCAGATCAGAATTCAAAATTCAGGGTCGGGAGATGCTGATTGGACTGGTATCAAGCACAGTATTCATGGCATTGATACCATTGATTTTTGACCCCAACTACTACGATGAGATGTTGAGAAGTAGGGTGCTCAACTCCTATGCTCCCTTCTTTCTCTCCTTATTTTTCCTTGCCTACTTCAGCAGGGTACATAGCATGGTGCATGAAAAGCAGACACTCCCCTATGTCTCCATTCCTGCCACGGCATTGGAGAAGTATATCCATATCATCCTACTCGGCGTCGTCTTTTATCTAACGGCTCTGATCGCTCTCCAGATCAACTACTGGATAGAGCTATGGCGTATGCCTGAGCTCAGGGGGCTTACCACAGGGGACTGGGACGAGACGATATTGTTTGGAGGGCTTTCACTCATCAATCCGTTTATGATCTTCGGAGAAGCCTCTGTTATCGGCTTGCTTTACTTCGTAGGCATCATGCTATTGATTACCATCTTAGTACCGAAGAAGATTTACGCCTTTCCTCTCTTTTTCATCATTACCATAGGCTTCTTAGTCTTATTCCTCTACACCTTGTCCCTATTTTATGAGAGTTTCTCTTTTAGTACAGATTCAGGAGATGGATGGAGTAGTGGAGGAATTCTAGTGGCAAGTGTGCTAAACAGCATAGGTATTGCCTGCCTCATTGCTAGCTATTTTGTGTTACGTAACAAACAAGTAAAATCATGAACCGTTTCTCAATAAAAAGGGTCTTTCAACTCCTCCGTGTCGACCTCATATTTGAGGGCAAAGGGCTTCTCATAGGGCTTCTCACCTTAATCGCGACATTGGCACTGGCACTGAAGCTAATGGAGCCCGACTTCACTTATGAGACATCGAGCCGAGTACTCAATACCTTCCTGCCAATCTATTTATTCGCCGTGGGGATGAGCTTCTTCGCTAGGATACACAAGCTACTCCACAATAGTAGTGCCCATCCCTATGTCTCCATCCCTGCTACAGCGGGCGAGAAGTTTCTAGAGATACTTATGCTGGGGGTCATCTGCTTCTGTATCATAATCATTTCGATACAAATCAACCTGTGGTTTGAAAGCTGGCTTTACCCTCAGACAAACTACCATTCGGATTACCAACTCTACCCCGTTGATCTACTGGTGAGTGGGACGTTATTTATCAACCCGGCGTCATTCTTCTCCAAAGAAGTGCTCTCAATCTCCATCTATATAATTGGCTTACTCCTACTGGTTTCAGTAGCCATCCCTCGGAAGATCTTTGCCTATCCGCTCTTTTTCATTCTCCCTATAGTTATTGCTTATCTCCTGAGCAAGATATTTATGATCTTCGGTTGGAACAGGGTCGATAGCATAATACAAACTGGTGACACCTACCTCGTTTTCCCTGCGATAATAGGGATAACTGCACTTGTAAGTTCGTATTTCATATTGCGCAAAAAGGAGGTAAAGTCATGAGAGAGGCACAGTCCATATTCATCCAAATCGCCGAGGGTATCAAAGACCGTATCCTCTCGGGCGAGTACCAAGCCGATGAGCGCATCCCGTCGGTGCGCGACCTGGCTGTGGAGCTGGAGGTCAATCCCAATACCGCTATGAAGGCTTTTGACCTACTCCAGCGCGATGAGCTCATATACAACAAGCGAGGTATGGGCTACTTCGTCTCCCCCGAAGCAAAAGCTAAGGTGGTGGAAAGCCGCAAGCGGCAACTACGAGAGGTAACCCTACCTGCCCTCAGACACGAACTTGAGCTCCTCGGGCTTACACTCGAGGATCTGCTGAAGCTATAGAATCATAATACCATTCATCTTGCAACTGCTATTTTGCTCCCAGCTTAGTCTGGGAGCAAGCAGTGGTTGCACTCAGGACACTAAGAAACATCTACTTATGAAACACATTATCTTATCGGCTCTCATCGCCCTCCTCACCACTTGGAGCGCAGCAGCCCAGGAAGTCACAGGCAAGGTGGTCAATAACAATGGCGAGCCTTTGGCATTTGCCACTGTCAAGGTCAGTACCCTACCCGATAGCGTAGTGGTCGTGGGAGGCATCAGCAGGGAGGACGGCTCCTTTGCCCTTCAAGTAAAGGGGGAGCGCTTCCCCCTCCTCCTACAAGCGAGTATGCTCGGTTTTACGACCGTCGGGCAGCAGATTAACAGCACCGATGGTCACATACTGACGCTGACGGAGGAGTCCATCATGCTCAACGAGGCGGTAATTACGGCTCAGAAAATCCCACACAAGTTAGTCCCCGGGGGGCTAAGCACAGAGATTGCCAATACCCCTCTCGCCAAACTCCCCGACATCTACAGCATACTACGTGGTGTCCCGATGCTCGAAATCGAGGACGAAAAGGTCACAGTAACTGGCAGAGGTACCCCTATCATCTACCTCAATGACCGCCGCATGACCGACCCTAACCAGCTAAAGCTCATCAAGCCTCACCTTATCGACCGTATAGAGGTGGTCACCAACCCTGGGGCTGAATACAGCTCCTCGGTACAGTCTGTGCTGAAGATTTATACCCGTCGCGAACCGGGCTCCGGGCTTAGTGGCATGCTCTACGCAAGTGCACAGTATCAGCTTGGGAGTTCAGGCATAGGCGGCAATCCCAATGTCGATCTCAACTACCGCAAGGATAATTGGGACTTCTTTACCAACCTCTACTTCAGGAGAAATAATGGAGTCAGCAACACGCCTATGGTGATCATGGATGGTAGGACAGAAGACGGTAATTGGCTTGACAAATCATCTCTTCATTACGCTTGGAAAAGCAATAGTTTCGGAGTGACTATCGGAACAAATTACACGGACGATCGACAAAGTGCAGGAGCAAAATACGCCCTGTATGGCAATAGCAGCTCAGACTACGGTCTGACCGACATGCTCAGCCAGCACGACCATCAAGACCCAGTTCGCTATCTCGTGGAGAGAATCTCTAAGGACAAGTGGAACTTCACCCATAGACCATCCCTATACTATCTACGCAGACTAGGCACTTGGACGGCTCAAATAGATGCCGACTACTACCTCGATAAGGGCTCCCACTCCACCAACCATATCCGTGAAGGACATACCGATGCCTACGAACTCCGTACGCTCGAGAGTACCAATGGCTCATCCTCTAGCTCCATCGGTAGCCGCCTCAAAGTCAATGGGTCACTCTGGGGAGGGCAAATGACCATCGGAGGAGAATACACTCACACCAGTAATCAGTACTTCGCCTACAACGACAAAGCCCTTAGGCTCCCCGACCTCGATAGTCAATACTCAGAGCATCTCTCTGCTCTTTTCATCGATTATGGACACAATATCGGCGAAAATTGGAACCTCTCGGCGGGTCTGAGGCTAGAGCACCTAGATAGTCAATATGCCAATAAGAAAGGTAAAATAGATGGGCAGAGCCGATCGTACACCAACCTTTTTCCCACCCTATCGCTCGGCGGTCGCCTATGGGGCTTCAATACACAACTCTCCTTTAGAAGCAATATCAATCGTCCCAACTACTGGCAGCTCCAACCCAGATACGCCTTCATTTCTCGTGGTCAATACTCTACTGGAAATCCTACCCTGCACAGCAGTATCGGCTACAATACCCAGCTGATGATCAATAAGGAGTGGTTCACCCTGATGCTCAACGACAATTACATCATCGACGACATTTCTCAGAGAACCGTCAGGATGCCTGACCTCAATAAGCCTGGTAGCTATCTCCCCTACACCTCCCTCCTCGAGAGCTTCAATGCCAAGCCTTACCATGCCCTCAATGCCATCGTCGTGATCAGCCCTACTATCGGCTGGTGGAGACCGACTCTTACGGCTGCGGTAGTTAAGATGATTGGCTACGATATTTGGCATTTCGATCAACTCATCAAGGAGCGTAAGCCTTTCTTCCAATTTGCGCTGAAGAATAACTTTACTCTGCCAAAAGAGATCACACTCACCCTCAACCTCAACTATATCACCACCGGATCTTATCAAAACTACGACTTCATCCAGCCGACATTGATGACCTACGCACAGATTACCAAGCAGTGGCTCAAAAGCAAACAGCTGACTACCTCATTTAGCATCAATAACCTGTTGAATAAGTATCAAAATACCCTCATGGTAAAAGATAGATACACCACCCTCACCAACCAGCAACACATGCCCACGACATTTACCTTCACCGCCACTTATCGCTTCAATACCACCCGTGATAAGTACAAGGGCTCAGGAGCACTCGACTCTGTCGTCGGGCGTATGGGCAACTAAAATCTAAAAGTTCTCAATCGATTAGTGATGAAGGGCACCCTCTGGCTACATAAAGCCGTGGGTGCCCTTTCTCTCCAAAAACAAGGGCATCAGCCATCCCGATATAATGGAAAAATCGTTACCTTTGCTTATTATTGGATTTTTAGAGCAAGAGATGGGAAAGGTAATAGCGATATCCAACCAAAAGGGTGGTGTGGGTAAGACCACTACGACAATCAACCTCGCAGCCTCACTCGTAGCACTGGAGAAAAAGGTACTCATCATAGATGCAGATCCTCAAGCCAATGCGACCAGCGGGCTGGGAGCCACTATCGCTTCACCCGACAAGACGGTGTACAACTGCATGATCGGAGAGATCGATCCACACGAGTGTCTCGTGGAGACTTCAGTAGAGGGATTGATGATTCTCCCATCTCATAGCGACCTTTCGGGTGCAGAGGTAGAGCTGGTAAGTATCCCCAATCGCGAACTGGTGATGAAGTGCATCACAGAGCAACTTCGCAATGAGTATGACTTCATCTTTATAGATTGCTCACCAAGTCTGGGTCTCATCACTGTGGCAGTACTTACAGCTGCGGACTCGGTGATTATCCCTGTGCAGTGCGAGTACTTTGCCCTAGAGGGCATCAGCAAACTTCTCAGTACCCTGCAAGTGGTGAAGAAACGCACCAATCCCAAAATAGAGATTGAGGGCTTCTTGATGACCATGTACGACGCCCGCACCCGTCACTCCAATCAGGTATATGAGGAGGTGAAGAAGCACTTCAAGAGCCTTGTCTTCGTTAGCGTAATCCACCGAAATGTACGCCTTAGTGAGGCTCCAAGTTTTGGACAATCGGTACTCGATTTTGATATAGAATCCCGTGGGAGCCAAAACTACCTACAGCTGGCGCGTGAACTTCTAGAGAAAAACAAGTGATTATGAGCAAAAATATAAGTAAAAAGGGTAGTCTCGGACGTGGACTTGATGCACTCATCACCACCGATTATAGTGGTGTGGCAGCTGAGGGTTCTTCGTCTATTAATGAGATTGCACTGGTAGATATTATCCCTAATCCTGAGCAACCCCGTACCGACTTCGATGACGAAACCCTCGGAGAGCTGGCACAGTCCATCAAGCATATCGGTCTCATCCAGCCTATCACTGTACACGCCCTCTCCGATGGCAAGTATAGAATCATCAGTGGAGAGCGTCGGTTTCGGGCTGCGAGCTTAGCCGGGCTTGAGGCAATCCCTGCCTATATCCGCACTGCCGACGATGAACAGATTATGGAGATGGCACTGATTGAAAATATTCAGCGTCAGGATCTAAATGCCATCGAGGTCGCTCTCGCTTTTAAAAACCTCATCGAGCGGTACGACCTCACCCAAGAGGAGCTCAGTGCTCGCGTGGGTAAGAAGCGTGCCACCATCTCCAATACAATCCGTCTGCTCAAGCTCCCAGCTGAGATTCAAATGGGACTAAAGGATGGCAAGGTATCTATGGGACACGCACGCTCGCTCCTCGGCATCGAGGATCCGGAGGCACAGTTGGCTTTTTATGAGCAGGTGCTGCGCGACCAGATTTCGGTACGCGAACTAGAGCAGATGGTACGCACCTACAATGAGCCGGAGAACGAGAACACAAGCAAAGCCACCAAACGAACCAAGGCGGTCAGTAGCAATGAGGAAATAGAGCTCCTCTCCAAACGATTTCGCAATCTATTCGGCACCAAGGTATCAATGACGCTCAACGAAAAAGGCAAAGGGAGAATTGCCATACCATTTGAAAATAACGACCAATTAGAGCATATCCTCACACTCCTCGACAAGCTATGATACAGGTATTCAGGTATAGCTTCTGGGCTGTGATAGTCTCGGCTATCTTTACGCTCTCCGTCTGCGGACAGGAGATTCCTGATACTATACCTGCCACCCTCAGCGAGGAACAGATAACAAAGCAGATAGGGCAAATCGCTCCAAAGGCTGTGCCATCAAAGGAGGAGCTCGCTAAGGCTACAAAAGAGTCCAAGCCATGGAAGCCCAATTCTACCAAAGCGATACTCTTTAGTATCATCCCCGGTGGCGGACAGATCTACAATAGAGCTTACTGGAAGATTCCCATCGTAGTGGGAGCCTATACCGCATGCTACTACGCCATCACTTGGAACAATAATAATCTCACCGAATACGCTACTGCGTTTCGTGACATCAAAAGCGACACCCCGATGGACTTCCAGTCGTGGAAAGACTTTGTCCCCATTGGTGCAGATCCGGAGAGCTATGTCAATAACTCTGCTTTTCACGAACAACTGAAGCGAGGGAGAGACTTCTATCGCCGCAATCGTGACTTGAGTATCATCATTAGTGTGGCTGCCTATGCCCTCTTCATGATTGACGCATACGTAGATGCCGAGCTTTACAACTTCGACATCTCGCCCAACCTCACCCTTTCCTACTCGCCCGCATATATACCTCCGACACCACAGACCCCGGATAGCGGCATAGGGATACAATTAGCACTCAGATTTTAATGAATAGAGCCTTACAACAGCTACTGGTTGGAATTATGTCCCTGCTACTTTCTCTTCCGGCATTGGCACAGGAGGAGGTAAAGGTAGACGACATCGGCAGATTGCCCGAGAGCTTCGAGATGTCTCTCGACTCGCTATTCAATCGAAGATACAGAGAGTACTACAATCTGGCCAAACCAACCCGTCCCAACGAGGAGACCCGCACTCTTGACCAGCTCTATCGCAAACGTCTCCACTCGATGGAGAGTGCCATTCCGCTCACTTATAATCCTATAGTACGAGAGGCAATAGAGCTATACGTCAATAAGCGTAGCAATCTCCTCAGCCTTATGCTCGCCAAAGCCACCTACTACTTCCCGATTATAGAATCAGAACTAGACAAACAGGGGCTTCCCCTTGAGCTCAAGTACCTCGCTATCGTAGAGAGTGCACTCAACCCCTCTGCCGTGAGCCGTTCGGGCGCTACCGGACTTTGGCAGTTTATGCTCCCGACGGGCAAAGCTTATGGTCTGCATATCGATAGCATGGTCGATGAGCGCTGCGACCCACAAAAGAGTTCAGCAGCAATGGCTAGATACTTCAAGGATATGTATGCCCTCTACGGCAATTGGATGCTCGCCATAGCTGCCTACAACTGTGGACCAGGCAATGTCAATAAAGCTATTCGCCGATCAGGAGGAGTGACCGACTTCTGGAAAATCTATCAGTACTTACCCAGAGAGACACGCTCGTATGTCCCCTTCTTCATTGCTGCCTTTTATGCCATGGAGCACTATCGAGAGCACGACATCCGTCCACGCACTATCACCATGCCGATATCTACCGATACGGTACATATCCATAGGAAGCTAACGTTTAGCGAGGTCAGCGCCATAAGTGGTGTAGACATCGATATAGTGCGTGACCTCAATCCCAAGTACCGCCGCGAAATAATTCCCGGCAACAACGGCACACAAATCCTACTACTTCCTACAGCCAATGCTGCAAGCTTTAGTATCAAGAAAGACTCGCTTGCGCTCATCCACGGGGCAGAGCTCCCTCCACTCGGTGAGGGCGTGGCTCTGCAATCAGAAGCCGATGACGAGAGCGAAGCTATCGGCGGGACCATCACTCACATTGTAGCCAAGGGCGAGACCCTCTCCGGTATCGCACGTAAATATGGCGTAGGGGTCCATGAAATCAAGAGCTGGAATAGGCTCCGCTCCGACCGTCTTCAAAGGGGACAAAGCCTTAGGATAGAGCAATCGGGCAAAAACAGTGGCACACAAGCTGCACCAGCCAAATCGACCCCGAAGGTACGCTACCACACTGTCAAACGAGGTGAGACGCTCTCAAGTATCGCATCCAAGTACAAAGGGGTCACTGTAGCTCAGATTAGGAGAGCCAATGGCATCAGTGGCAATATGATCAAGCCTGGGCAGAAGCTCAAGATACCGAGATAATCTGTCGGGGCTACCATTTTTGAAAATCGAATAGCAATATAATATGATGAAAAAGGATCTCTCTGAAGCGGCAAGAGCATACCACTCTTTGCCACAGCCTGGTAAGATCGAAGTACGACCAACCAAGCCCTATTTGACTCAGCATGACCTCACCCTCGCATATAGTCCTGGGGTAGCCGTGCCGTGCTTGGATATCGAACAACAACCTGAGCAAGCCTACGACTACACCTCCAAAGGCAATCTCGTAGCGGTGATTTCCAATGGGACAGCGGTACTTGGGCTTGGAGATATAGGAGCTTTGGCAGGCAAACCTGTGATGGAGGGCAAGGGGCTGCTATTCAAGATATATGCTGGTATCGATGTCTTCGATATAGAGATTGATGAGAAAGACCCAGTAAAGTTTGTAGAGATTGTCAAATCTATTGCTCCCACATTTGGGGGTATCAATCTGGAGGACATCAAGGCACCAGAGTGCTTCTATATTGAGCAGGAGCTCAAGAAGCAATTGGATATCCCAGTGATGCACGACGACCAACATGGCACAGCTATTATCTCTGCCGCAGGACTATTAAACGCCCTAAAGATTGCTGATAAAAAGATAGAGGAGGTAAAAATAGTAGTAAGTGGAGCGGGGGCATCCGCCCTCTCTTGCACAAGGCTCTATGTAGCACTCGGGGCACGCATCGAAAATATCGTGATGCTCGACTCCAAAGGGGTTATTCGCAAAGATAGACCCGGCCTCTCTGAAGAAAAAGCCTACTTTGCCACTGAGAGAGACGTCCATGGCTTGTCAGATGCTATCGTGGGAGCTGATGTATTCCTCGGCCTTTCTCGAGCTGGGGTACTCAAACCAGAGATGGTACAGCAGATGGCGCCAAATCCTATCATCTTCGCCCTTGCCAATCCTGATCCGGAAATCACTTACGAAGATGCTATGGCAGCTCGTCCTGATGTCTTGATGGCGACAGGAAGATCTGATTATCCCAATCAGATCAACAATGTCATAGGCTTTCCATATATATTTAGGGGTGCCCTCGACGTACGCGCCACCGGCATCAATGAAGAGATGAAGATGGCAGCGACCAAAGCCATTGCCGAGCTAGCGCACGAACCAGTGCCAGAAGAAGTCTCTCTCGCCTATGGCAATATCCCATTGCACTTCGGTCCAAGCTATTTTATCCCCAAACCTGTCGATCCTCGCCTGATTGTGCGTGTTTCAGTAGCTGTCGCCAAAGCTGCCGTCGAGTCGGGTGTTGCACGCAAGAGTATCACCGACTGGGAGACTTATGAAGAAGAGGTATATGCACGTGTAGGCAATGTCAATAGCCTACTTCGTCGGGTGTACAACTCTGCCAAACTCACTCCGAGGAGATTGGTATTTGCAGCTGGGGAGCACACCGTATCCCTCAAAGCTGCCGTGGAGGTCTTGCGACAGGGGATTGCGCAGCCCATCGTCTTGGGAGATCCTGAAAGTATCCAGCACAAGGCCATGCTCAACGAACTAGATCTCACAGGCGTGAAGATCATCAACCACCACTCCCCGGAGTATCGCTCAAAGAGGACGCAATATGCAGAGCAATTTGCTAAGCAAAATTGGCGTAAGGGGGGCAAGCTAAGTGAAGCACGAGACAAGATGTATGACCCCAATTACTTCGGGATGATGATGGTACAATGTGGAGATGCCGAAGGCATGATCACTGGACTATATTCCAATTACAACCATCTCAAAGAGATTGCACTATCTACCGTAGGCGTCAAAGAAGGGTTTAACCATTTTGCTACCATGCACATGGTATCGCTCAAAAAGGGACCACTATTCCTCGTAGATACCCTTATCAATCAAAACCTGAAGGCTGACACTCTCGTGGACATCACACTCTTAGCCGCAGACAAGGTAAGGTGCCTGGGATTGGAACCCAATATCGCCGTAGTCAATTTCTCTGACTTCGGTAGCGACGGTGCGGAATCCTCCATAGAAGCTCGTAAAGCGGTCGCAATGCTTCACGAGAAGTATCCCGACCTCCATGTCGATGGGGAGATGCAAGTGACCACCGCACTCAACATGCAAAAGCGAGATGAGGAGTATCCCGACAATTGGCTGAAAGGGCAAAAAGTGAACATCTTGGTATTCCCTCGCCTATCTGCTGCAAATGCTTGCTACCAGCTATTGAAGTCTGTGGAGAGTGCAGAAGATGTCGTGGGTCCAATCCAGATCGGGCTAGCCAAGCCTATCTACTTTGTAGACCACGGAGCTACGGTAAAGGAGATTGTGAATGTCGCTGTGATGACCTCTCTAGACACCTCCGGCTGCCTCCGTTAAAGTAATAGGAGAGGGAAGTCGAGCAATACAGACGATCTCTGAGAGATAAATGAAGCAGGTCGGGAAACGAAAGTTTTCTGACCTGCTTTTGTTTGTTTCAAATCAGGATTACACAAAAAATACCTAATAATAGTGATACCTAGTTTTCTATATTGTCCTTATCTTTGTGCCGCATAAACGAGAGCTTTCTTCCTTTCTTCTTGCACTACCAAATCTTGCTAGGATAGATTGCTTTTAATGCAAGTGCCGATTATTACTCTTGGACGACTTACTTAGTACTTCTGGGAGCGTCACCACACATCGGCGATGTTTTTTTATTTCAAATAAAGTTTACTTTATGGTTTATTATCTCAAGAGGAGTACCTATCTCCTTTTTTCTTGTTTTTTTGTGCTTTCTTGGCTAGCTTCTCTACCCGTACTAGCTCAGGAAATCAGGAAGGTAAGGGTCCAGGTGGTGGAGCAGGATACCGGCTATCCTATTCCGGGAGTAGTTATTAAGTCGGGTAAATCGGGCTTTGTTACCGATGCCGATGGCTATTGTACCATTCCAGCCACTTCTGGCACCAAGATTACCTTGTCTCTCAAGTCATTGGGATATAAAGAGATTAAATCCCAAACGTTTCAACACCGAGAGGGGGCTACATTGATTATCAAAATGGCAGCGTCTGTCGAACTATTAGAGGAGGTCACTGTTGTGACCCAGCGACGACACACGACCAATCAGCAACACTCTGTGATGATTGGCAAAAAGGATATGGAAAAAGCACCCTCACTTACGTTGGCAAAGCTACTTGAGACAGTCCCCGGTGTGAGTTCGATCAGCACCGGAAGCAATATTTCCAAGCCGGTAATACAGGGGATGCACGGAAGCCGTATCCTATTGATGAATAATGGAGTGCGTCTGGAGAGCCAAACTTGGGGCGATGATCATGCTCCAGAGATTGACCACACAGGTGCCAGTCTCATCGAGGTGGTCAAAGGTGCCGAGGCTATTCGCTACGGCTATGGAGCTGAGGGAGGAGTAGTCCTATTTAATCAGGCTCCATTGCCCTACGGGCACCGGAAACTCCATGTAAGTGGTCGTCTCAATACTGGCTTTGAGAGCAATGGTCGAGGTTATGACATTGCGGGGAGCCTTAACCTCGGTTACAAAGAATGGGGACTTCGGCTCCACGGCATGTACAAGCGTACCGGAGACTATTCTACGGCGGAGTATATCCTCAATAATACAGGCATCCAAAATTTGAGCTTTTCCGGTACTGCCGGCTATGAAAATCGTTGGCTAACTGCCACTCTTTATGCTAGCCTTTACTATCTACGTTCGGGTATTTACTATGCGAGTAAGATCTCTGATGTCAATCAGCTACTGGAACGATTCAAGGCCGGAAGACCGGAAGAAGATACCTTTAAGCCCTTTTCCTACAATATTGCTCCTCCACTCCAGCAGGTACAGCACTTTACAATTAAGGGTGATGTAGAAGCGCGAATACATCCGAGACATACATTACAGCTCAAACTCTCTTATCAGGACAATCTCCGAGAGGAATATGAGAATAGAAAAATTGCGGCTTACAGCTGGCTTCCAGTACAAGACCTCCGTCTTATCACCTACAATGGAGATCTGACTTGGGATGGCAGATGGAACTTCTGGGGTATGAATACGCAAGCGGGAGTCTCTGGGATGTATCAGTACAACCTCAACTATCCGGGGACCAAGCAACCAGCCTTCATCCCCAACTATGCTGCCATGACCTTGGGGACGTTTGTACTGAATAAGGTGACGCTTGGAAACCTTCAGACCTCTGTGGGTATAAGATATGACCTTAGGGCGATGCATGTCGATGGTTATAAGAGTCTGACCAACTTTGAGTACTTCAATGATTTCATGGTTCACCAAAATGTGACAAGTACTCTCGCCGCCCACTATCAAATCAACAACAACATAGACGTCAGAGGAAACATTGGCTTGGCATGGCGACCACCAAGCATCAATGAACTCTACTCTTCAGGTCTCAATCACGGTATCTACTGGGTAGTCGGCAATCCAAAGCTGACTAGCGAGGTGGGTTACAAGGCCATCTTGGCAGGACGTTACCACAATTCTTGGTTCTCGGTAGAACCAAGTGTATTCTACCAACGCATCAATAATTATATATATGACAATATCGGGGAAGGTAAAGATCGCTTCCACAACCACCCCAGTGGGAAGTACCCAAAGTTTATCTTCAATCAAGATGATGCGCAGTTTTTGGGTGGAGACCTTACAATTGTCGTAGCACCTCTTGCGGGGCTCTCTTTTACAGGCAAAGGAGAATGGATCAATGCCCGTAACCTCTCTACCAATGCGTGGTTGCCCTTTATGCCTTCGGATAGGTACTCCCTAGAGGCGAACTACTCTTTTGACTTTGGAGAGGGGGAACAAAAGAAGTGGCATGCAGGATTTTCGCTAGATGGTAGGTATGTCACAAAACAACACCGTTTTGATCCCGAAAAGGACTTGGTACCGGATACTCCTCCTGCCTATGCTCTGCTCAATGCCCAAGCTGAACTGAAATACGACTTACCCAATGCTAGGTATATCCAATTCATGCTGATGGGTGACAACCTCTTCAATACCCTGTATAAGGAGTACACCGATCGCTTCCGTTACTATGCCCACGCTCGTGGCGCACAGATTTCCCTACGAACCATCATTTCTTTTTAGATAACAGAAGTATGAAACGACTCAATAAACTATTATATCTGTCTCTTGTAGCACTTCTTGCTACAGGATGTTCCAAAGAACGCCTTGAATCTATTTTGGCTCCCATGGTGGTGGCTCCAGAGTCCAGTATCGAGCGAGATGTACGCGGTCATGAGCAGATTTATTCGGTACAGGCTATATTGAGGTATGCTCTAAAGAGTCAAAAGGGTGATTATTACTTGGCTTATGACCTTAGTCAGCACGAACCGCCATTTCCCATCTATCAAGAAATCACGCTTGATAAAGACGAAACCGGAAGCCTCAGTATCAGCTCTAATCGCAAGCACTTTGATGTAGTAAAGGGAAAAGATATTTACTACACACTAGAGCTCAAGTACTTTGACATCAATGGCAAACAAATCAACTACCAATTCTCTCGCTATAGCATGGAAATGGAGGGAAAAGAGGGAGGCGAGGACTACAATACCCTGACGGTACACCAGACACTCTTTACCCTCCACAATTACTCCCTTGATAAAAGCTCGGTAGTCTATCCGATGTCTCTCGATAGCTTGTATTACGACAAGTACCTTTACCAGCTCGACGAACAAGGCAAGCCCAAACGAGCCTCTATGGCATCGCCATTTGTAGTCTATGCGCCAGAGAAGGGGCACGAAGCCAATCATCTGCGCTACAATAATCTACTTGCTCAGAAAGCTACCGAAAACGCCATTTCAGACCGTGCGACACAGCCTTATGTGGATACTCGAAATAACGAGACCTACTATCTCTATAGAGCATTGGGATTGCCAGAATTGGCTGCGCTTACCCCTGAGATCTTCTCTTATGAATATAGAGATACAGACCCTGTGCAATCAGAATTAGGAAGCATCGTAGTTGGTTCAGATGATTTGGGGCGCCTTCGTGTAGGAAAACCCGTGACTCTGCTCAAGCAGAAGCGGTCGCTCTTACCCGGGGCTTTGCATGATGCCTTGGGCTTTAAAGGACTACTACAATTTAAGCACCCCAATATTGCCTTCCAGATGCGCATATCCATAGCCCATATCCAGACCCGAGAAGGGAAGTATGACCTCTGGGGCAATCCCAACCATCTCCGTCGTCACTACCAAATCTCCAACGCTTGGAATAGCTTTGATATGGACTACCCTCTACCCTTCAGGGTAATTGCAGACCTCGATGGTGACAGGGAGTCATTTGTAAAAAGCCTGCAAAAGTTCTATCCAAATGCGACCATCGAAGAAGTCGGTCGTATGCTTGATGACCCCATTAACTATTTCCATAGAATACCTCGTATCAAAATGTAGCATCAATCCCATGAAGAAAAATATTTTCACACACTTATTTACCCTCTCTACCCTCCTATTGCTCCTCACCTCCTGTGGAGACTTTGTCTTCGGAAGGATAGAGGTGGCTCCGGAGAACGACCCACGTATCCAACATAAAATCCCCCGTACCAAGATGGATCTCTACGAGGGGAAGAAAAATGAAGTCCCCAACCTCAGCAACCCCGACCCAGATGGTGCTTTTGCCAACTGGGGCTCCTGCTACGTTATGTTTAAGGAAGGGCACGACCATAGTGGCGGTATGATGCACGGCAACTATGTCTATGACAAAGGTCCGTGGCCTCAAGAGATGTTTCTAGAGGTTTTTAACCGCCCTTCCGGGCAAGTGCCCGAGATAGTATTGGATGGCAAGTCTATCAATACCTATCTCGAAAATGAGAGAAAACTTGAGGCTCCTCAGCATATTCGCCTTGTTGGGGGCACCAAGAGACGCTGGGGACTATTGCTCAATTTCTTTGACAAAGAAGGCAACCTGATGAATGACTCTATCCTCAAACACTCCGGCAAATACCAGATATTCTATAGCATCAGCGATCTAGACAGCAAGGGACAGCCCTATGAAGTGATGGATGTTAGATGGAGAGGAGAGGGACAGATCAATCCTACAGAACCACCTCTTTACCCTCGCGGAGAGGAGCCGATTCCCTCACCATTCTTCCAGGGAGCTAAGACTCTTGCGGAGCGACAAGCCCTTACCCGACGTATCTTCGAGTATACCTATCGGGATACTTGGCGAAAAGACGATATGGCAGATGGTGTCCATACATTCTTCAATATCAAGCTACTGCCACCGCTCACCAAGGAAGACCAACAGGTAGGGTATTGTGACATTGATTGTGTCGGGCTCAAAGGTCACTTCACATTTGATTGGGGATGGGATTTCGATGGCATTGAACCTAAGAAATGGGTCGAAGCGCATCGAATCAAAGGCAAAAATGGAGCCTTTTTCCGCCCCTATACACGTGATACCCACCTATTGCCACAGTTTTACCTCGCAGTCAGAGTGATGAAACGAAAAGACGGAAATAAACTATTGGTCCCCGTCTCTTCTGATCGCAACTACTACAAGGCCAGAGGTGAAAATGTCATGGAGTGCTCTCCTCACGAAGCTCCCGTTGATCCGGACGGATGGGAGGAAATCATTCGCTTCAATATCCCAATACGGCTCTTTGCCGACTCATACGATAGCGATCCCACCAACGACCACCCCTACGAGCCCTTTTACGTGAGCATCGCCAAAGAGGTGCGCGTGACACCGGAGGAAGCGTATGAACTGGGAACCAATAAAATCATCCTCAGCAACGATGGATCCGGAGGTCAGGGCTACGGCTCTTTCTTCCTATAGTTTAGTATTTTCTAATTTATCAATTATCATTTATACCATTATGACTAAGATTAAGTTTTACCTAACCGTCCTCTTACTCTTCTCACTTCTTGCAGGCTGCAAGCCCAAAGTAAGTGGAAAAGATAGTCCCAACAACCCTACTTCCGAGACGAAGTTAGACCATCTCGTAATCTGGGAGGTCTTTTACTCTGGGAGTTGGCGAGAACAAGGCTATGCGGATATGAAGCCGATGTACATCAAGATTTTCAATCCCACAGAGGAGCCTAAATATCTTGATGGGCTATGCCTCGCCATATCACGACACACGACCAACGACCTTACCGAGGTGAAGCTCGACAATCCCGACAACAACTTCTTCAAGACCAACTTTGCCATGGAGGAGATTCTCCAATTTCCTGGCACGGGACAAGAGTACGCCATCAAGCCGGGAGCGACCATCCTGATAGCAAAGATGGCAATTGACTTCACCAAGGATAATCCGTCGTCGGAGGAGAAGGGTAATCCCCTATCAATGGATCTAAGCAAGGCCGGCTTTGAGTGGTACTCTACCTCTGAACAGTTTGGCTTTGAAGACTGTGAAGACAATACAAGCATACCGAATCTCAAGCGCAACTTCTTTTATAGCGGAAATGCCGATAAAGGCCTTGACCCCACCAATAGGACACTCGTCCTTTTTGAAGCAAAAGACAAAGAGTACTTTACCAAGATAGGCAAAGAAGACTCAGAATACTACAAAAAATACTCTATTACCATGCACTACCACCATGGTGGTTCGTACGATCTAAACTTGACAGCTCCAATCGTACCCAACGAGTGGATTGTCGACGCTGTAAATATATCGCCTATCAACGACTACAAGATGAAGAATATCTCTGAAACGCTTGACGGTGGATGGTTCGGCGTATCCCAACGGACAATTCCAATCTCAGGTATGAAGCGAGAAAATACAGGGCTTGCCATGAGGAGGAAGTGGAATGGGAAGAGCTACGAAGATACCAACAACTCATCGCACGACTTCGAGGTAGTGCCTGCCTCTCTACAGACCGCTCAGGAAGCCCAATCAGGCAAAAAGCAATCCGAGGCTCAATAAGCCCCTATTGCTACGTACCATTCATCATTCACTTAAGAGTAGGAGAGTGCCTAATTTGCATTCTCCTACTCTATTTTTTCAGCTCTTATTAGGACTGTTGTAGTGGCTATGGCATAGTTAAACTACACGCATTACCCCCTCTCATGGGGATACCAATCAACTCGTGTTAAAAGCTCCGATTTGCAGACAATTCGTATTTTATTTATATATTTGCACGACATATAGAAACTTTTATTATTACACGGCATGCCAAAATTAAATTCATACTTAAACTTTGGAGGCAATTGCTTCGAAGCTTTCACATTTTACAAAAGAGCCTTTGGTGGCGAGTTCGGGATGGTTTCTCGGGCTGGCGATGGCTCTATGGAATTTCCCGAAGATGAGAAAGATTTGATAATGCACATCAATCTACCGATTGGAAATGACATCTTGATGGGGTCAGACGTCTTCGCTTCTTTCGGACAAGAAATCAAACCGGGAAATAACCAGTATGTATCTGTTTCGGCAGAAAGCAAAGAAGAAGCCGACCACTTGTTCGCCGCTCTCTCGGAAGGCGGGAAGGTCAATATGCCTATCAGCGAGCAGTTTTTTGGATATTATGGTGAGTTTACCGACAAATTCGGCATCAATTGGATGGTATCAATGACCAAATTTTAAGGGACTATTCCACATACAACGACTCAGAGCCCTTGAGCCCAGTTTTCAGTCGTCCTTGGGCTGGAGGCGAACCTCAAGACCAAGAGGAGCTCTACTCTAGACGGTAGTCCTCTGTGTGATCTCGAGTCGGTGGTACCCCAGTCGTAATCTCCTCGGTAGAGCGGAGCCATCTTCTCTATAGAGGAGATTCCTTTGCTCTATAGAGGAGATTCTTTCGCTCTATAGAGGAGATTTCTTCGCTCTTAGGCTCAAATAAATCAAAGCGTGCCAGACCTATCCATTGATACCCCTGATGCTCCACTCTACGGTATCTGGAGATTATCTGCCACTTGAAAAGCCCTCGAAAATTTGTTATATTTGCAGGGTATTGTGGATTAGTGGATTGAGAATATGTCCGAGAATAAACATAAAAAGGGAGGGACACCCAGCTTTGTGCATTCAAGGCTGATTAGCATCATCAGTATATCGATGGTGCTCTTCCTATTGGGTATCGTGACAATGCTTGGATTGGTAGGCAATGGGCTCAAGACTTATGTGCGCGAGAGTGTCAATTTCACCGTTGTGCTTTCTCCTGAAGCTGAGCCTGAAGAGATTACCATCATGGAGGCTCAGCTCAAGCAAGAACCCTTTGTGAAAGGGATAAAGTACTTTTCAAAGGAGGAGGCGCTTCAAGAGCTTACAAAGGAACTTGGGGAGAGCCCTGAGGAATTTCTCGGCTGGAATCCTCTATCCCCCACTTTTGAGATAACACTCAAGGAGGAATATATCTCCGAGCGCGATAGCATTGCGATAGTCGAGCAGGCACTCAATAGCTATCTTCTCACCCAATCGCTGAGCTACAAGCAGGATTTGGTAGAGCAAATCAATAGCAACATACAGACGTTGACCATCGTGATGATTGTACTGGCTGTGTTGCTCTTATTGATCTCTACAGTGCTCATCAATAATACCATACGTCTGCTCATCTACTCCAAGAGGTTTCTTATCTATACGATGAAGTTGGTGGGTGCGACCCCTAGTTTTATCCGTCGTCCTTTTGTCCGCTACAATATCTGGAGTGGCATCATGGCAGCGGTCGTAGCAAGTGGCTTCCTCGGTTGGCTATGGTATCATCTGATTACCAATTACCCTTTGATGCAATCGGTATTGACCATTCAAAATGCCCTTATCGTGGTCGGGGTAGTCTTTGTCTTAGGCATACTGATTAGTTGGTTGTCGGCATCAGGAGCTGTGACCAAGTATTTGAGGATGAATGTAAATAAGCTCTATAGGGCTTAAGTCTCGCATACACTGTAAATATAATGAGTAAAGAGAGAAGTCTAAAGACGTATGGCTTCACCAAGACCAATTTGGTGATTTTGCTGGCGTCTATCCTATTGATTGTGATTGGGTATATCCTTATGGCTGGTGGCAAGTCGGATGATGGTGTGAGCTTTGACCCTCAAGTCTTCAATTCAATACGCATCGGAGTAGCACCTGCACTACTCACCATTGGCTATGTCGGCATCTTGGTGGCTGTACTATGGAGGGACAAGAGGTCTAAGGCGGTAGAGCAGAGTGAGGAGGGCTCTGACGTATGACGATATTTGAGGCTATAGTACTTGCGATTGTAGAAGGGATTACGGAGTTTTTGCCCATCTCTAGCACCGGGCACATGGTGATTGCTCAAGCACTGATGGGGATTGAGAGTACGGAGTATGTCAAGGCATTTACCGTGATGATACAATTCGGTGCCATCCTATCTGTGGTGGTGCTTTACTTCAAGCGTTTTTTTCGTTTTGAGCTGCCCTCAGATATGTGGCACGGCAATCACTCCAATGTAAGGAGGGCTCTGAGTCGCTTCAGATTTTATTTCCTACTCATCGTGGGTGTAGTCCCTGCTGCCATCCTCGGTTTGCTCTTTAACGACTGGGTAGATGAAGCACTGGGCGAGGTGTGGATTATCGCTGCAAATCTCGTGATTGGGGGTATCGTGATGCTCTTCATCGATAAACTGATCAAGAAAAATCATGCTTCAGAGGTGACCTATCCCAAGTCGTTTGTAATCGGTCTATTCCAGACGATTGCGATGTTTCTCCCAGGGATGTCGCGCTCGATGAGTACGATTGTAGGAGGTATGGTGACGGGGCTAAAGCGTGAGACGGCTGCAGAGTTTAGCTTCTTTCTCGCTGTACCTACAATGCTGGGAGCTTTCCTCTTACAAATCATCAAGTTTTGGAAGGCCGGCACTCTCAGTATCCTAACGGATAATATGACTACGCTGATTATCGGCAATGTGGTCTCCTTTGTCGTAGCGATGATAGCGATTAAGACCTTTATCAAGTACCTACAGAAGCATGGTTTTGCTGCCTTTGGTATCTACCGTATTATAATAGGTGGTGTGATACTCGGAATGATCGCTCTGGGTATGGACTTAGCAGTATTTCAGTGAACAACGGGATAAAGCAACAAAATCCCTTTAGCGAAGGGATGTTTGTCGTGGTGGATAAGCCACTGGAGTGGACGAGTTTTGATGTCGTCAATAAGTTTAGGTACATAGCGTGCCGTAAGCTGGGCATAAAGAAGCTCAAGGTAGGGCATGCCGGGACACTTGACCCCCTCGCTACCGGTGTAGTGGTGATATGTACTGGCAAGTATACCAAGCGGATAGAGGAGGTGCAACGTCAAGAAAAGGTGTACACCGCCTCTGTAAGACTAGGGGCTACGACTCCGAGCTTTGACCTCGAGAGCGAAGTGGATGCAATCTATCCGACAGAGCATATCACACAAGAGCTTGTGGAGGAGGTATTGAGGCAGTATGAGGGAGAGATAGACCAAGTGCCTCCGACATTTTCGGCAGTAAAAGTAGACGGCAAGCGTGCCTACGAGTATGCTCGTAAGGGAGAGGACTTGGAACTAGATGCCAAGCGTATCCGCATCCACAAGATAGAGCTATTGAGATTTGACTTGCCCTCTATCGAGATTAAGGTCACTTGTGGCAAGGGGACTTATATCAGGGCACTCGCAAGAGATATAGGCAAGGCACTAGGGAGTGGGGGACACCTGACGGCACTGCGCAGAGAGCGAGTAGGAGCATTTGGCATCGAAGGAGCCATCGGGGTAGAAGAGTTTAGTGATTTTATTGAGCAAAAATTAGAGCAATACAAAGAGGAATAGAGATTATGGCAGAGTACAAGCTATCCAATTTTAATTTTAAGCTGCCAAAGGAGCAGATCGCGATGTATCCGGTGCGACACAGAGATGAGAGTCGTCTCTTAGTTTTGCACAAGGACACGGGGGAGATTGAGCATAAGCAGTTTAAGGAGATTATTGAGTATTTTGGCAAAGACGATCTCTTTGTGATGAATAATACTCGCGTGTTCCCTGCCAAGATGGTAGGCAATAAGGAGAAGACCAATGCCATGATTGATGTATTCCTACTTCGTGAACTCAATGAGCCTATGCTGTGGGACGTATTGGTGGATCCTGCGCGAAAAATCAGGATTGGCAACAAGCTATTCTTCGGGGAGAATGATGATCTCGTGGCAGAGGTTGTAGACAATACCACTTCCAGGGGACGTATCCTTAAATTTGCTTTTGACGGCACCTACGAGGAGTTTAAAGAGACCCTCTTCAGGCTGGGAGAGACACCGCTACCGGACTATATCACCCGTGCTGTAGAGGAGGAAGATGAGATACGCTACCAGACGATCTATGCGACCGAAGAGGGTGCTGTGGTGGCTCCTGCTGCAGGGCTACACTTTAGTAGAGAACTGATTAAGCGTTTGGAGCTACAGGACGTCAGATTTACAAATCTTACGCTCCACAATAGTCGAGTGATGTATGACGAGATTGATGTAGATGATCTCTCGAAGTACAAGATGGGCTCAGAGCGTATGATCATCACCCAGGAAACCTGCGATGTGATTAACAAAGCAGTGGAGAATAAGAAGAGGATTGTAGCGATAGGGACTTCGGTGGCAAAAGCCCTTGAAACTGCGGTAAGTATGGATGGCTTCGTGAAGCCGTATGACGGGTGGAGTAGCAAGTTTATCTTCCCAGAGTACAAGTATGGTCTTCAGAATGCAATGGTGACAGGGCTACACCTCCCTTACTCTTGGTTGTTGATGCTGGTGGCTGCCTTTGGAGGTTACGACCATGTAATGAAAGCATACAAGGTGGCAGTAAAGGAGGGATATCGCTTCGGGCAATACGGCGATGCGATGTTGATAATTTAATGAGGGCATGAACATAGAGAGAGTGTACATAGCATTGGGGTCAAATATCGGGGATAGAGCTTCTACCCTTGCCCAAGCGATTGTGCTACTCTCAAGACGTATAGGGCGACCAGTAGCTCAGTCGATGGTGATAGAGACAGAGCCGGTAGGTTTTGCATCGGAGTATTCGTTCCTCAATCAAGTGGTGGCTATCGATACCGAGCTCTCGCCTTGGGAAGTACTCGAAGCGACCAAGGAGATTGAATGCGAACTGGGACGACGACAAAAGAGTGTAGACGGGGTGTACCATGACCGCACTTGCGATATTGACATCATCCTCTTTGGGGATAGGATTGTAGAGGAAGAGCAACTGACAATCCCGCATAAACGCTTCAGAGAGCGGAGATTTGTGCTTGAACCATTAGCAGAGATTGCCCCTAATGTGACAGACCCTGTGACGGGCAAAAAGATAGAGCAACTTCTATGGGACGTATCGTAGCACTCGACATCGGACGTAAGCGCACGGGGGTAGCAGCGACAGACATCCTTCGTATCACCCCCAATGGTCTTGGATTTCAGCCGACAGGGGATGTGGCAGAGTGGCTCAAAGGGTATGCGGAGAAAGAGCCTGTAGACCTAATCGTCATAGGCAAGCCAACGCAGGCGGATGGGAGCGATTCGGAGAGTGTCCAATATATAGAGCCGGTAGTAAACAGGCTACGCAAGTTACTCCCCGACATAGAGATTGTACGCCACGACGAACGGTTCACGACAGTGCTAGCGCATAGAGCAATGAGAGAGGGGGGACTCGGGAAGATGAAACGAAGGGAAAAGGGTCTCGCTGACGAGGTGAGTGCCGTGATTATCCTTCAAGGGTTTATGGAAAGCAGGATATATCAAGAAAAGTACAGATGATACTACCAATATATGTATATGGCACGGATGTGCTGAGAGAAAAGACAAAGGAAATCGGAGCAGACTACCCCGGGCTAGAGAAACTCATCGCAGATATGTTTGAGACGATGTACGAGTCCGACGGTGTCGGTCTGGCTGCGCCACAGATAGGCAAGGCTATTCGTCTTTTTGTCGTGGATGCAGATCCGCTCAAGGAGGACTTCCCAGATAGCGAAGGTTTTAAGAAGGTATTCATCAACCCTGTGATTACCGACCATAGCACCGAGCTATGCACGATGCAGGAGGGATGCCTCAGTATCCCTGGATTGAATGAAAATGTAGAACGTCCTGAGCGCATCACTATAAAGTACTTGGACGAAAACTTTCAAGAGCATGAGGAGACTTTCTCCGGATTCAACGCACGTGTCGTACAGCACGAGTACGATCATCTCGAGCAGACGCTCTTTGTCGATCTAGTAAAGCCAATGCGCAAGTCATTGATAAAAAACAAGCTACAAAAGATGTCTCGCGGTCAAGTCCGTGCGGACTATCGTGTGGTAACTAAGTAAATACTACTGATATGGCTCGGCTATTCAGGTCTTTGATACTTTCTCTTCTGGTCTTGGGTCTTTATGGCCCTGAGAGTATTGCCCAGATAGATACTGAGCGGGCGATTAGTGTCGGACGCAATGCGCTCTACTTCAAAGACTATGTGCTTGCCATTCAGTATTTCAATTCGGCTATTCAGGCAGAACCCAATCTCGCAGATCCCTATTATCTCCGAGGACTAGCCAAGTATAGTCTGGATGACTACCTCGGTGCAGAAGCCGATAGCAATGCTGCACTAGAGCGCAACCCATTTATATACGGGGCGCACTATCTTAGGGCTATCTCGAGGCATACGCTGGGGAAAGACTCTCTTGCGCTCAGAGATTATGAGGTAGTGCTTCATGACAATCCTGATCACAAAGGTGCGTTGCATAATTCCGCAATCCTTCGTATCGCTCTTAAAGACAACGAAGGAGCGAGGAAAGCATTGGATCACCTGCAGCGATATTTCCCTGATTACGCCCATGCCTATGTGATTGATGGGGGGCTTCAGCTAGAGCTGGGAGATACCGTCTCTGCACTCAATCTATTTGAAAAAGCGCTCAAGATTAGCCCAAGCCTACCCAATGCTTACCTCTCTATGGCAAGCATCGCTTACGACCGACAAAAGTACACCGATGCTGAAGGGTATATCAATAGAGCCCTCGAGTATATGCCTGACGTGGCAGAGCTGTACATCAATAGAGCCATCATCCGCTTCCAGCAGTACAATATCAGAGGGGCGATGCACGACTATTCTACGGCTATAGATATTTCTCCACAAAATACCCTTGCGCTTTACAATCGCGCTCTTCTCAGAAGTCAGGTGGGCGAAGTGAATGGTGCGCTAGAAGATTTCAACCGTGTTGCGACGCTCGAACCAAGCAACTACTTCGCTCTGTTCAATAGGGCGATTCTCTCCAACCAAGTGGGAAATTATAGGCAGGCAGAGGTGGACTTGGACAAAATCATTGAGCGCTATCCCACTTTTCTCCCCGCTTTAGTAGAGCGAGCCGATGCACTCAATGGACAAGGCAAGACCCAAGCGGCAAAGCAAGACCTCTACCTAGCAAGCAAAATGACTTATGACCAAGGCACCCTCAATCATGCCACAGCTCAGCAAAACAAGCAAGACGCTCTAGAGGCCGAAGCCAAGGCAAGGGTTCGTGACGAAAAAGATGAGAATATCCAGAAGTTTCAATCGCTCGTCTACGCCAGCCACAATAAGACTTATGACCAACTCTATTCAGAGGATCAGGGCATCCGTGGTCGCATTCAAGATAGAGAAGTAGTGATAGAGCCCGAACCGCTTTTTACTCTCTCCTACTACGTAGCAGTGGATCATCAACTCAAGAGCAATACCAATATATCTTATCCTGAGCAGCTTCACTTGCCGGTAGATGTGTATAACGTATTGGTCGTACAGCGTGTACCGCAGCTCACCAACGAACAGATGCAGATGCATCTTGACAGCATAGCCCACTTTGATGCGACACAAAACCAAAGTGCCGATGCGATGATTCGTTATGCCCTCGACCAACTCACGCTCAAAGACCATCAATCGGTCATCAACGTAATGACGCTCTTGATAGACGCCGTACCAGACGACCCTGCGCCTTATTTCCAAAGAGCGGTCTCCAGAGTCCTCGACTACGAAGCAGGGCAAGCTACTCACGGACGGAGCAATCAACCCTCAATCACCTTTTCCGAGCATACCATCTCCACAGAGTATCTACAGAAAAAAGCGACGATGCAAGAGGCTTCTCGCGACTTGCTAAAGGTACTCGAATTGGTACCCCACTATGTCCCTGCGCTCTTCAACCTCGGATATATCTATGCCTCTCTTGGCAGTAATGAAGAAGCCATCGACTACTACTCTCAGACAATAAAAGCAGAGCCTGCCCTCGGGACGGCATACTACAATCGTGCCCTCTGCTACTACGCTATGGGAGAAAAAGAGAAAGGCGATCGAGACCTCAGCCAAGCGGGGGCACTTGGACTATATAAAGCCTACTCCATCATCAAGCGGATGAAGTAAACCGGGACGACTGATAGAGACCAAAGGATTGGTCTCTATCAGTCGTCTCTATTGTCTTCTAGGCATTTGTGCCTACGGAAGTCTGTTGGAATATATAAAGTATGGAAGATTATTCAGCGATATACCAAGAGCTTCGTTCAAAGCTCAATAGCAAATTATTAGACACCATAGCCTCTGCCGGTGATGCCGCAGGGCAGGAGGTCAGACTCGTGGGGGGAGCCGTTCGGGACTTGATTCTGAAAGGAGAGCTCAAGCAAGACCTCGACTTTGTGACCCTCGGTAGCGGTATCAAAGTAGCAGAGTTGGTTGCGGAGCTACTAGGGCGGAGTGCCAAGCTATCGGTATTCAAGAGCTTTGGTACTGCACAGGTACATTGGAAAGGATTGGATCTGGAATTTGTCGGAGCCCGTCGAGAGAGCTATCGCACCGATAGCCGCAAACCACTGGTAGAGGGTGGCACATTTGAGGAAGACGAGGAGCGTCGTGACTTCACCATAAACGCCCTCTCCATTACCCTCAACGGGGCACAAAAGGGACAGTTTCACGACCCCTTTGGTGGTGTAGCAGACATCCAAAATAAAATAATCCGTACCCCACTCGCTCCAGACCAGACCTTCTCCGACGATCCTTTACGAATGATGAGAGCCGTGCGCTTTGCCAGCCAATTGGACTTTCAAGTCGCTGACGACACCTTCCAGTCCATCAAGCGCAATGCGACACGTCTCAATCCACCGGTCGTCTCTATCGAGCGGATTACTGCCGAGTTTATGAAGATTATAGACTCCCCCAAGCCTTCCATAGGACTTGGGCTGATGCACCGTAGCGGTCTGATGGAGCAATACCTCCCCGAAGTCTCTGCCCTCCAGGGTGCCGAGACACGAGAGGGGATAGGACACAAAAACAACTTTACCCACACCATCATCGTGGTAGACAACGTCGCAAAGGTGAGCGACAATAGCCTCCTCAGGCTCGCAGCCCTTTTTCACGATATTGGCAAGCCCGTGACTAAGAAGTTTGAATCAGGGATAGGCTGGAGCTTCTACAACCACGACTTCGTGGGGCAGAAGATGCTCAATCGCATCTTTAGCCGCATCAAGCTACCACTTGGAGAGCGTTTGGAGTATGTCAAGAAGCTGGTGCGCCTACACATGCGCCCCGCTCAGCTAGCCGACGAAGGAGTCACCGACTCTGCCGTGCGTCGATTGCTCTTTGAAGCAGGCGACGACATCGATGACCTGATGACCCTCTGCGAGAGCGACCTCACCAGCAAAAATCCGGAGAAGGTACGCAAATACCTCGACAACTTTGCCCTAGTCCGTGAAAAACTAAAGGAAATTGAGGAGAAAGATAGAATACGCAATTTCCAACCACCTGTGACGGGCAATGACATCATGGACATCTATCAGCTCAAGCCTTGCAGAGAACTTGGGCAAATCAAAGAACAAATCAAAGATGCCATCCTAGACGGCATCATCCCCAATGAGCGCAAAGTCGCTCTTCAATTCATGTATAAGATAGTGGAGGAGCAGTTCCCCCACTTCACTGTCATCAATAAGATAGAAGAGTAATACATCATGGAGCAAAAAAAGTGGTACCGACAGTCGTGGTTACAAGTCATAGGAGTAGTGCTTCTATTCCTCATCATCGCCCTAGCCTATTTCTACCCTGCTGCCTTTGAGGGGAGACAACTCTTCCAAGCCGATGGCGCAGCTGCTGCCGGGACAGGGCGTGATGTAGTGGAGTATATGGAAGAGACAGGGGAGCGCTCTTTCTGGACCGGGAGCCTCTTCGGAGGCATGCCCACCTATCAGATATCCCCCTCCTATCCTAGTGCCGAAGGGATTAAAGTGGTACAAAAACTCTACAGCCCACGCAGTATCCTAGTGGGTGAGAGCTACCTCATCTTTATGCTCCTCATCGGCTTTTACATATTTATGCGCAGCTGGGGCATACAGAGACTACTGAGTATTGGCGGAGCGATTATGTGGGCTTTCTCCAGTTACTTCCTTATCCTGATCGATGCCGGGCACATCTGGAAGCTCCTAGCCCTTACCTATATCCCACCCACAATAGCGGGATTGGTGCTCGCATTCCACAGGCGCAAATACCTCCTCGGCTTCTTCGTCACAGGGCTATTTTCTGCCCTCCAGATCTACTCCAACCACATACAGATGAGCTATTACTTTGCCTTCCTCATGCTCGCCATGATTATTGCTTGGGCTATCGAGGCAGGCAAGAAAAAAGAGTGGGCACACTTCGCCAAAGCTCTCGGTGTAGTCGTCGCTGGCGGACTTATCGGCATCGCCATCAATGGCACCAGCCTGTATCATACCTACCAATATGGCAAAGAGACAATGCGAGGAGGACGAGAGATTACCGTGCTGGACGATGCCAACACCCACCAAGTGAGCAATAAAGGGCTAGACCATGCCTACATCACCCAGTGGAGCTATGGGATAGATGAGATGCTCACCTTCCTCATCCCTGACGCTAAGGGTGGAGCCAGTGGTATCATCCCTGCCGAAGAGGTTGGGAAGGGCGATATCTCCAACCCCCAGATCCAACAAATCCTCGCTGATCCTCGAAATGGGATGAATCGGTACTGGGGCGACCAACCCTTTACCGCCGGACCTGTCTATGTCGGCGCAATCGTCTTGCTACTCGCTATTTTTGGTATGATTACAGCCAAAGGGCCGATGAAGTGGTCGCTCATCGCAGTCACAGCGCTCACCATCATGCTCTCTTGGGGGCACAACTTCATGTGGCTCTCAGAGCTATTCATCGACTACTTCCCCCTTTACGACAAGTTTCGTACCCCCTCTTCTATCCTCGTAGTTGCGGAGTTTACCCTACCCCTCTTTGCCATTTGGGCATTGGTGCTCATCCTTCGCGAGCCGGCTTTCATCCAAAAGCACCGCTCCGAGGCTATCATCGCCACTGTACTTACTCTCGGTGTGGCGATTTTGTTGTACCTCTTCCCCGGTCTATCGGGAGGCTTCCTCAGCAAGTACGAGACAGAGACATTTTCCGCTATGGCAGTCCAAAACCCGGATATCAATCTGATTAGTGGTGCGCTACAGAGCGTCCGAGAAAGCATCTTTAGAGCCGACACCCTGCGCACCATTATCTATCTCGTATTGGGGATTGCCCCACTCTACCTCTACGATAGAGCAAAAATTACAAAGCAAGTGCTGCTGCCGCTCCTATTGCTCTTCATCTTTGTAGACCTGTGGAGCGTAGACAAACGCTATCTCAACGACGGAAAATACCTCGAGGCAAGCCAAGTGACTGCCAAAGTAACCGAGACCACCCCGGCAGACCGGATGATTCTTGCCGATACCACTCAGTTCAGGGTCTTTAATACCACAGTCAATACCTTCAACGATGCCACCACCTCCTACAACCATCGCTCCGTAGGCGGTTACCACGCTGCCAAGCTACAACGCTATCAAGATGTCATCGAAGGTTATCTAGCTCAGAGGGATTTCAATATCCTTCGGGCACTCAATACCAAGTACTACATTGTCCCCGACAGCTTGGGCATACCTACGGCTATTACCGACTCCGAGGCATACGGCAATGGATGGTTTGTCGGGGCTATAAAGAAAGTCTCTACGCCCGATGAAGAATTTACCACCATCGGACAAGTGCCTCTAAATCAGGTGGCAGTCCTTGCCGGTGACTTTGCCGAGAAAGTGCCACAGAGCATTGCCGCTGATAGCCTCGCATCGGTACGACTGATGAGTTACGCCCCCAACAAGGTGAAGTACCAGACCAACAACAGCCGAGAAGGGCTTGCCGTCTTTAGCGAAATCTACTACCCCCACGGCTGGCATGCAACCATTGACGGCGTATCCGCCGAGATTCTACGAGCCGATTATATCCTGAGGGCTCTCGTGGTACCGGAGGGCGAGCATGAGATAGAATTTGTGTTTGACCCACAGAGCCTACATACGACCGAGACCATCGCGATAGTTGGAAGTCTCCTCCTAGCACTATCAGGCATCGGCGTACTGGTATTCTACATCCTGCAGAGACGACGTGATGGAGCTAATACACCTTCCTGAAACAGACTCCACCAACAATCACCTCCGCAAGCTCCTGGAAGAGCAACCACAGCTCCCTGCATACACTATTGTGGATGCCTATGCTCAGACAGCCGGGCGAGGGCAACGTGGCAATAGCTGGGAAAGTGAGCCGGGGCAGAATATCTCCTGCTCTATCCTCTTACGTCCCAAGCTACCGGAGGGGGCAACCACCTTTGACCTCAATATCATCGTCTCTCTCGCCCTTCACGACACCATTAGTCGACACATCGCTCCTGAGCACATCCAAGTAAAGTGGCCCAATGACATCATGGTCAATAATCGTCAAAAGATTGCGGGCATACTAATTGAAAATGAATGGATAGGCTCCAATCTCGAGTACAGTATCATCGGCATCGGGCTCAATGTACGACAAACCGTCTTTGGAGACTATCACCCTACAGCGACCTCCCTCTCCCTCGAGGGTGTTTCACTCTCCGATGATTATCCGGTGTGGCACCACTCCATTGTCAAGCAGATAGCGACATCAATAAAAGTGCGTGAAGCACAAATCGATACCCAGCTCCACAAGCTCCGAAGAGAGTACCATACCCGACTACTAGGGCTGGGAGAAGAGAGGGCATTTGTATGCCCTGATGGCACTCCTCTGCTAGGCACAATAAGAGGTGTACTGCCCAATGGGCTCCTAGAAGTAAACACGCTTCAAGGGATTCGTCAATTTCAGTTTAAAGACATCCGCATGGCACTCTAAATCGATAATAGGGAGGATTAGCGACTCAGTAGATCCCCCTAATCTTCTCTATAGAGCAAGGAAATCTCCTCTATAGAGCAAATGAATCTCCTCTATAGATTCGTCACGACGGCTCTATAGAGGAGATTTCCTTGCTCTATACCGAAGATTGAGTGGATTTTGGGATAGGACAATATTCATCGCACAATGTTAATAAAAATTGTTATACAGCAATAATTGACACACAAATACTCCGCCACGACGTACAAGACAAGAAAAATGCACTCTGTAGAGCTGAAAATCCATCCTTCAAGGAGAAAAACACGCCTGAAAATCAAACTAGAGATAGCAAAACTATCTTTTTAACTCTTTCGAGCCCTAAAAAATTAGCAAAAATTGTGTTCTTGAAATAATTTATTATCTTTCTAAAGTGCGCTCATAGAGCGGAAATCAGGCTCTGGCATATCAATATTTAACAGAAACATTTGGCGTTTTAAAAAATTATTCCCACATTTGTGGTGTGAGTTTTTGATAACCTTTGTTGTTAAAACTCTGATATACCAAGACAGGTCATCGACCCAGTATTGAAACAATAACATTGCGATAGTATTACTTACACATACAACGTGTTGATTTTTTAACTAACTAACAAAAAAACCTATGAAGCATTTTAACTACTTGACCGCTTTTGCGGTAACGTTGCTTATTGGGCTTTTCGCTTCTTGTACACCTAAGAGCGATGAACCAGAGGAGGCAACATTGAGCCTGTCTACCAATGCAGTTACGATCCCTAATGCTGGTGGTGAGGCACAAGCAATTACTGTGACTACTAACCAAACTAAGTGGAATGCTATCTCTAATGCGGAGTGGCTAAAGACCACCGTCTCCGGCAACACCCTAACTATCGTTGCTACTCCTAATCAGAGTGGTGCAGACCGTGTTGCTGAGGTTCTTGTCGTTGCTGGTACCAGTGAAAAGGTATCAGTCATCCAAAGTGCTGCTGACATCGTACTTGAGGTATCTCCAGCCAACGTCGTTGTAACCAACGCCGGAGAGACCAAGTTGGTTAGCGTAAAGAGCAACGCTACCACTTGGACACTTGAGGTAGACGAGGCTGCTAGCGCCTGGATTAAGAGAGTGGTATTTAAGGATTTCATCCAACTAGAGATTGCACCTAATACCGGCGACGCTCGCGAGGCTAAGCTCTACGCTAAGAGTGGTACTACTCAAAAGGAGATCACCATCCAGCAGGCTGGCAAGGGTGCGAAGTTTGTCCTTCCATACCTTGTTGTCAATGCTGTACGCTATCAGCTCCTTTCTTATGAGGCAAGCCAAGGTAGCTTCTTGCTTGGTTATACTGAAGCTAATCCAGGTCTACCAAGCTGGGGTATTCCTCCTGCAGGAGAGAGTTATACTTTCGCTACTGCTTCTGCTGCATTCCCAAGTGTCTTCTATTCGTTCAACTACGACACTAGTCTGATGGAGGTTATTGAATACGTAGGTACCATCCCAACTGCGGATGTCGTAGCCAATGGATTCCTAGACTTCCTCAAGGAGAACGGATACGAGGATATTGCTTATACAAGCAATAAGGTGAGTGCTTACCACCCAGAGAATCGCTTCTCTCTTGAGATGGGTGACTCTAAGGAGGGTATTGCAATCCTGCACTTCAACGCTCCTGGGCCAGAGCAGCCACAAGATTACAAGACATTCGACAAGTTCCCATACGATAGCTCATACATGCTAGGTGATACTCAGTACACTGCTCCTAAGGTTAAGGAGATTGAGGCTAAGGCTAACTCCAAGGTTATCGAAGAGAAGGAGGATGCAAGTGCTCCTGGATACATCCAATATATCCAGTATGAGGTAGCTGAGTCATCCAGACCACTACATACTCGCCTCTACTTCTTTGACAATAAGACTAAGGATGACGCAGGCAAGCCTCTAAACAATGTAAGTGAATTCCTTGCAGTTTGGGCAGAGCATACTCTCGGCGTTTGGGAGCTCAAGCAAGGCGCATTCTATCTAACCAAAGAGTTTAAGGCCCTACTGAAGAAGGAAGGTTTCGAATTCTATGCTAAGAACAACGGCAACGAGTACTACTACCACGCTGGTAAGAAGCTAATGGTGGTACCAAGAGGTGCAAGATTCACTGATGTACTTGACGGTAATCCTGTATTTGCAATGAACTACTTCCTATACGAGAAGGATAGTTCTTCTACCAAGGCACGCCAAGAGGCAATCCAGAAGATCTCTGACCGTATCGCTGAGCTAGACAAGGCGCTTGGCAGAAAGTAATGAGATTCGCAAGTCGAAATCAATAGACTAAATAATGGACTTGCCTCGGAAATTCAAAAGATGGAAGGGGCAAGTCCATCCTTTTTCCTTACCTCATTATTAACTAAGACACATGAAAAAAATAATATTGCTTCTTGCAACCGCTATCGCTTTTGCCACGGTCAGTTGCCAGAACGATCGGGCGATTACCTCCGACCTAGAGTCTACGGAGCAGAATAGCAATGACAATAATCCTAGTGTATACGCTGGGATACAATTCCCTCGTAGCGGAGAAGCTATCCCTGGGACTATAATCATAAAGGTATCTCAAGATACTTACGATACTATTGAAAAAGGGGCGATGGCTGAGAATATGCAGCTCAGAAGTGCTCCTGCACCTATGCTCAAAGCCCTTACCAGCATCAAGGCATCCAATATTGAGCGCCTCTTCCCTCATGCCGGCAAGTTTGAAAAGCGTAGTGTAAGAGATGGGATGCACCTATGGCTCAAGGTCACATTTGACGACCAGGTGCCTGTAGCTGAAGCTATGCAGAGTATGCTCAATACTGAGGGTGTGGAGATTGTAGAATTTGATCGTGAAATCACTTTCGCAAGCAGCAAACCCTCACCATTCGCATTTACTGATCGTGTCAATGAGTGGCGATTCAACGACCCATACCTATCACGTCAGTACCACTACAACAACACTGGTCAGCCTAACAACAAGGTGAATGGTGCCGTGATGGGCGCTGACATCAACCTGATGAGGGCTTGGGAGATTGAGACTGGTGACGCTAATGTGATTGTCTGCGTTGTGGATGGTTGTATCCAAGTAGACCATCCTGACCTCGTAGACAACCTATGGAGAAACGAGAAAGAGTTCGCTGGGACTGAAGGCGTAGACGATGACAACAACGGATATAAGGACGACTTCCACGGTTGGAACTTCGTCAATAATACCAACAAATACATCCCAGACAAAGCTTATCATGGGACACACGTGGCCGGTACAGTAGCTGCACGCAATCACAATGGTATCGGTGTGGCAGGTGTAGCCGGTGGTGATGGCACACCAGGTAGCGGTATCAAGATGATGACCGCGGGTATCTTCTCAACAGCCGGCACAGGCGGTGATAGTGCTGCTGCCATCAAGTATGGTGCCGACAATGGCGCTGTGATTTCTCAAAACTCTTGGGGTTATACAATGCCTGGTTCTACCTCTCCATCGATGAGAGCTGCGATTGACTATTTCATCAAGAATGCGGGTTGTGACAATGATGGCAATCAGCTCCCTGATTCTCCTATGAAGGGTGGTGTCGTATTCTTTGCTGCCGGTAATGATGATTCCGAGCAACGCTTTGCTCCTGCTGAGTACGGACCTTCATTCTCTGTATCAGCTATGGGTCCGGACTTTACTAAGGCTAGCTACTCCAACTACGGTACTTGGACAGACATTATGGCACCTGGTGGTGACCAAGATAGATATGGTATCCGCTCCGGTGTATTGAGTACTTATGATCGCAATAGCAACTACGGTTTCAATGATGAAAATGGGTATGCTTGGTATCAGGGTACCTCTATGGCATGCCCACACGTATCCGGTATCGCTGCTCTCGTGGTTTCTCACCGAGGCAAACAAGGCTTTACCGCTAAGGAGCTCGAGCAGATATTGTGCGCTGCTGTGCACGATACTTATGTACACAATCCTGATTACTCTGGAAAGCTAGGTGTAGGCTATATCGATGCCTATCTCGCTTTGACCATCGAGAATAAGAACATGGCTCCCGAGGCGCCAAAGTTCCTCCCAGAGAAGTCTCTTTCTGACCAGTTCCTATCCGCAACAATCTACTGGACTGTACCTAAGGATGCCGATGATAGTGCTCCATCAAGGTACCATCTCTACATTTCGGATAAGCCTCTCAATGCTAGCAACTACACTCAGGCAAAGCTCCTAGGAAATGTGAGTGGCTACGTACCTGGCAATGGCCTTGCTGCCGGTCAGGAGATGAGCTACCAAGTAAATGATCTAAATCACAGCTCTACCTACTACTTTGCGATTGTTGCGATTGACCGCTGGGGTCTGGAGAGTGCACCTGCATTTATGGAGACCAAGACGAAGACCAACAATCCTCCTGTCATCAAGAATGCACCTAAAGAGCCTATCGTACTGCTCGACATCTTGGGCAGCACCGATTATCTACTCGAAATCAATGAACCTGATGGTCAGACTTGGAGGTTCGCAACCTCAGGTGAGACCTCTGGCGTCACCTTGACCAAGACCGACAAGGGTATCAACATACGTATCCGTCCGGTGCTTGCAGCCGGTGAGCACAAGTTCAATCTAACCATTACTGACGAACTTGGTAGCACCGCAAGTAGCGAGATTCCATTCCAGATCGTAAATGTGAAGGCTCCTGAGCTTGTAGCTCCACTTCCAAACGTATTGATTGGTGTAGAGAATGAACCTCTGACAGCGGATATTGCGAATGTATTCAAACCTCAGCCGATGCTTAACTTCACTTACAAAGTGACCTCTAGCAATGGCTCTGTAGCTTCTGCTACTCTCGATGGCACCAAGATTACTGTAAAGGGTCATCAGCCAGGTCAGGCAGTGATAAACATCGCAGTATCCAACGGGCACTATGAAAGTCGCACGAGCTTCGAGGTATCGGTTACCAAGAACAAGAATATGGAAGTCTACGCTATCTGGCCACTTCCTATGAAGGATCAGCTCAATCTTTGGGTCAATCCAAATAGCACCAAGCCGGTGGTTACCATCTACTCCCTCATGGGCGAGAAGGTACTAGAGAAAACTCTACTCGTAGACCACGAAGGCAAGTCTACTCTGCAGGTCAAGGGTCTTGCACCTGGTAGCTACCGGATAAGAGTAGAGGGTACAGGTAAGGAAGCATTTGAGCAGGTGGTACAGAAGAGATAATCCTGAGATGAACAATTGAGAATTATGAAGATTATGAATAATAAGAAAATCATTGGTGCGCTTTCCGTACTCGCACTATCCCTAGTCTCAGTACTTCCACTTCGAGCACAGAGTAGTCGCCCGCTACAATTCCTTGAGACTCCTACTGATGCTCGCACAGCTGCGATGGGTAACGTTACCCTTACTAAGACTGATCGCAATTACCTATACACCAACCCTGCATCTATCTTTAATAGTGATGCAAAGTGGACGGTCACTGCGACCGGGCTTACCCACATGATTCCAAAGAATGATATGCTTTCGGGCAATCTTCTCTTTGGCTCGGTCACTGCAGGTTATCGCTTCCTGGATAGGCACGTCGTTTATCTTGGATACAGATACCAAGGTGGTCTAAGCATCAAGGGCGGTAGCTCTGATCAGTGGGGTACCAATAAACGCAGCACCGCTCCATTTGACATGGCAGTGGATATGGGCTATGCGTTCAAGATTTCAGATGCACTTGCGGCTTACGCATCAGGGAGCTTTATCCAAAGCTATACCGGTAGAGTAGCATACACAGGTGCTTTCAGCATTGGAGCCAACTATCTACTCACTATGTCTGAGACTTCTGATCTCAACCTAGGTCTGAGAGTTGCGGACTTTGGTCCCTCTATCAACTATTCAACTAAGGATGCGTTTGCACTTCCTAGCAATGCTCAGCTGACAGCAGACTATGGTTGTGCTTTCAACGATCAGCACAAAGTACGTGCGGTGATTGGTGGTAAGTACTACTTCCTCCCTGCTAACGCTCAAGTAATCCAAGCCAATGTCGGTGCAGAGTATACGCTCTACAATATCGCTAGCCTACGTGCTGGTTTCCAATATGGCACTAAGGATACTAGCCTATGGAGTGCGGGACTTGGTGCCGCATTCTCTGGAATCAAGCTAGACTTTGCTTATCTTGGCGCACTCAATAAATACGGTGCTGACAGGTTGATGCTTACGCTTTCTTACGATTTCTAAATCATAAACATTGAAAGGAGAGGGGACTTTGGATGAATTCCAAAGTCCCCTCCTCTCTTTTTGCCTATTTAGAAATCACTTCATCAATAACCTCCAATAATTCATTGACTTTTTTTTGTAGTGAAGGAGATAATGATTAGTTTTGTAGGTAGATAAATCATTCAAATCAGTTACCTATAATAATGGAAAAGACCAGAAAGTTTGTACTGGATAGCACTCTACCAGTATACCCCGAATTTATCAAGGGGATTAGACGCGCTCCTGATCGTGGGTTTCGCTTGACTCCAGAGCAGACAAAAGTAGCACTTCGCAATGCGTTGCGTTATGTGCCCAAGGAGCTGCATGCTACCCTTGCGCCAGAATTTTTAGAGGAACTAAAGACTAGAGGTAAAATCTATGCTTACCGCTATCGCCCTGAGGGAAATCTCAAGGCAAAGAGCATTGATGAATACAAAGGAAGGTGCCTGGAGGGCAAGGCTTTTCAGGTGATGATTGACAATAATCTCTGCTTCGACATCGCTCTTTACCCTTACGAATTGGTAACCTATGGCGAGACGGGACAGGTGTTCCAAAACTGGCTTCAGTACCGCCTCACGATGAAATACCTAGAGGAGCTCACTGAGGATCAGACGCTCGTAATGGCGAGTGGTCATCCCCTAGGACTATTCAAAAGCCACCCAAGTGCCCCACGTGTCATCATCACCAACTCGATGATGGTAGGGCTGTACGATAATATCAAGGACTGGGAAGTAGCGGCTCAGATGGGCGTCGCCAATTATGGTCAGATGACGGCTGGTGGCTGGATGTACATTGGACCTCAAGGAATCGTCCATGGCACGTATAATACCATCCTCAACGCCGGTAGGCAGAGGCTAGGCATCAAGGAGGATGAGAACCTCGCCGGGAAACTCTTCATCTCTTCCGGACTAGGAGGTATGAGTGGAGCTCAGCCCAAAGCGGCTGATATCGCAGGCGCCGTTTCTATTGTCGCCGAAGTAGACGAGAGCCGAATCGCTATCCGCTACGAACAAGGATGGGTCAATCATGTAGCACACTCGCTCGAAGAGGCATTTGAGATGGCTCGCAAGGGTTTGGAGTCCAAGGCTCCTACAAGTATCGCCTATCTTGGGAACATCGTAGATCTCCTAGAGTATGCTTACGAAAAGAATATCCACATCGATCTTCTAAGCGATCAAACCAGTTGCCACGCTGTATATGAGGGTGGTTACTGCCCTGTCAGTCTCACCTATGAGGAGCGTACCGAGATGCTCTATAAGGATCGTGAAGGCTTCGCCCATGAGGTAGACAAGGGACTTAGACGTCATTATGAGATTATCAAGAAACTAGTGGCTAAGGGCACCTATTTCTTTGACTATGGCAATGCCTTTATGAAAGCATGCTTCGATGCCGGGATTACCGAGATTTCTCGCAATGGCTACGATGATAAGGATGGTTTTATATGGCCAAGCTATGTAGAGGACATCATGGGTCCTGAGCTATTTGACTACGGCTATGGGCCATTCCGCTGGGTATGCCTCAGTGGCAAGCACGAGGATCTACTCAAGACCGATCACGCTGCCATGGAGTGTATCGACCCTACCCGTAGAGCGCAAGACAGAGACAACTGGATTTGGATTCGCGATGCAGAGAAAAACCAGCTCGTAGTAGGTACTGAGGCACGTATCTTGTACCAAGATGCCCTAGGGCGAATGAATATTGCACTGAAGTTCAACGAAATGGTACGCAATGGTGAAGTGGGTCCAATTATGCTGGGTCGAGACCACCACGATGTAAGCGGTACCGACTCGCCATTCCGAGAGACTTCAAACATCCGTGATGGGAGCAATGTGATGGCGGATATGGCTGTACACTGCTTTGCGGGGAATTGTGCCCGTGGCTTCAGCCTCGTAGCTCTTCACAATGGTGGTGGCGTCGGTATCGGCAAGAGCATCAATGGAGGGTTTGGCATGGTGTGCGATGGCTCCAAGAGAGCCGATGAGATTATCCGCTCTTCTATGCTTTGGGACGTGATGGGCGGCGTAGCTCGTAGGTCTTGGGCTCGCAACGAAAATGCCATGAGTACGGTAAAGAGCTTCAACGAGACCCATGCAGATGGTTACCATATTACCGAACCATTCTTAGTGGATGATGAGATTATCAACAACCTAATTCAATAATTAGCATGAATAAGATTATGGAATGCGTGCCTAATTTTAGTGAAGGCCGCAATAAAGAAGTAATGGAGGCGATACTTGCACCCCTACGCAATAAGGAGGGGGTAGTGCTCCTCGACTACAGCAATGATGAGGACCACAACCGTATGGTAGTGACCCTCGTAGGTGAGCCACAGCCCCTCAAAGAGGCGGTACTGGAAGCTGTAAAGGTAGCTGTAGCGAGGATAGACCTTACCAAGCATCAGGGTCAGCACCCACGTATGGGTGCGGTGGATGTGATTCCTTTCATCCCTATCAAAAATGTCACCAAAGAGGAGGCGATTGAGCTATCGCACGAGGTGGGCAAGATTATTGGCGAAGAGATTGGGGTACCTGTATTCCTATATGAGGATTCAGCTTCCTCTGCAGAGCGTCAAAACCTCGCCAAGATTCGCAAGGGTGAATTTGAAGGGATGGCAGAGAAGATTAAGCTACCCGAGTGGGCACCAGATTACGGCAAGGCTGAGCGCCACGCCACTGCCGGTACTGTCGCTGTCGGAGCACGTATGCCACTCGTCGCTTACAATGTCAATCTCGACCACCCTGATGTGGAGATAGCGACAGCTATTGCCAAGCGAGTACGCTTTATCGGTGGTGGTCTTCGTTTTGTCAAGGGCATGGGTGTGGATCTTACCGAGCGCCACCAGAGCCAGGTATCTATGAACCTTACGGACTATACCAAGACCGCTATCTACCGTGCACACGAGATGATTCGCATGGAGGCTAAGCGCTATGGAGCTAAGATTGTAGGGGCTGAGATTATAGGTCTTGTCCCCAAGGAAGCTCTCGAACAGTCCCTCGCTTACTATCTATGTAAGGAAGAGATTGCCGAGGGCGAATACACCCTTGAGCAGCTGGCTGAGGAAATGACTAAATACCTACAACTTGAGGACTTCTCTGTAGAGCAGATTCTCGAGTATAAGCTGATGAAGGCTGATGCATAACGGTAAGCAAAAAGGGAGTCTATTCCTTTACAATATAGGTCAGTTGATCACCATGGCGGGAGGTCCTAAAAAGGGTTCCGCCATGGGTGATATTGGGCTCATCGAGGGACCAGCCGTCTTGGTCATAGAGGATGGAATAGTGACCTATGCTGGCAAGCAGTCTGAGGCGCCTTGTCCCAAAGAGCATGGAATGGAATTTGTCGATGCTCGAGGGCAGTGCGTCCTTCCTGGGTTCATTGATTCCCACACCCATCTCGTATTTGGTGGATATAGAGAGGACGAGTTCCAGTGGCGCCTCGCCGGCGAGAGCTACATGAGCATCATGGAGCGAGGCGGCGGTATCGCTTCGACTACAAAGGCGACAAGGGTCGCTACCCTTGAGCAACTAGCAGACAAAGCGACAGCACACCTCGATGATATGCTCAAGATGGGCGTAACTACCGTAGAAGCCAAGAGTGGGTACGGTATGGATAGGGAGACAGAGATACGCCAGCTGGAGGTGACACGCCATCTCGAGGCAACGCACCCTATCTCGCTCTACAGTACCTATATGGGAGCGCATGATACGCCTGCGGAGTACAAGGGACGCCCACACGAGTATATCGACTTTATCATCCGTGAGATGCTACCTCTGGTCAAGGAGAAGAGACTGGCAGAGTGCGTCGATATATTTACGGAGAAGAATGTATTTGAGCACGATGATACCCGTCGGCTCCTCAACGCAGCCAAAGAATACGGCTTCAAAGTCAAGATGCATGCCGATGAGATTGTGCATATCGGTGGCGCAGACCTTGCCGCCGAACTTGGTTGTCTCTCAGCCGACCACCTCCTTAAGGTTTCAGACGAAGGCATCAAGGCTCTAGCCAGTAGCGAGACGGTGGCGACCTGTCTGCCCCTCACCGCCTTTTCTCTGATGGACGACTATGCCCCTGCGCGCAAGATGATTGACGAGGGGTGCTACGTAGCAGTCGCTTCGGATCTCAATCCTGGCAGTTGCTTCTCTAGTTCTATCCCTCTGCTGATTGCACTCTCGACTATTTACATGAAGATGACAGTAGAGGAGACACTTACAGCCCTTACCATCAATGCAGCCAAAGCCATCGATAGACACAATGCGATAGGTAGCCTGGAGGTCGGGAAAGCAGGTGATGCGGTGATTCTAAAGTACCCTAGCTACAAGTTCTTGAGCTACCACTTCGGGATGAATCTAGTGGACACTACGATTAAAAACGGAATAACTTATAAATTCTAAGACAATAGAGATAAAAATTATGATGTTGAAAGACCATACCCTAGTACAATTTAGCGATGTGACCGCCGGCAGTGACCCCGTGCCTGGTGGCGGTAGTGTATCAGCCCTTGCTGGTGCTATCTCCGCTTCGCTGGCTAAGATGGTAGCCAATCTCACCATCGGTCGTAAGAAGTACGCCGAGGTAGAGGGTGAGATGATGGAGGTAGCAGCCAAGGCGGAGGAGATTCGCCAGCACCTACTCCTTGCTATCGACCGTGACAGCGATGCCTACAACCTAGTATCAGAGGCGTTTAAGATGCCCAAGGAGACAGACGAGGAAAAGGCGATACGTAGCGAGAAGATACAGGAGGCAACCAAAGTGGCTGCCCTCGTACCTATGGAGGTAGCCAAGACCACTTACGAACTTATCCCATTGATTGAGGCTGTGGTGATGAAAGGCAATCAGAATGCCATCACTGATGGTTGTATCGCAATGATGAACTGTCGCTTAGGTGTCCTAGGTGCGCTCCTCAATGTACGCATCAATCTTGGTGGACTAAAGGACGAGGCTTTTGTAAAAGAATTAGCAGCGGATTGCGAGCGACTCGAAAGGGACATCACCGACATCGAGCATCGCCTCCTACAGCATACCTACAAAGCGATCCAGTGATATGAGAGTCGTCACCCACCAACCCTATACCATAGATGAGCCTATAGAGTATGTCATCGGGAGAGACAAACTCACTATCGAAGCCCTAGAGCGTATCATCTTTAGCAAGAAGGTCACCTATTCTTTAGCACCGGAAGCCATCACACGTATACAGAAGTGCCGTGATTACCTCGATGAAAAGGTAGCGAAGAGCGACCGTCCACTGTACGGTATCACCACGGGCTTTGGTTCTCTTTGCAATATCAGCATCTCTCAAGACGATCTCACCAAACTACAGGAAAATCTCGTTATGAGCCACTCTTGCAGCTATGGTGACGAGGTGGCAGAGCCTATCGTCAAGCTCATGCTCATCCTCAAGGCTTATGCGCTCAGCCTCGGACACAGTGGTGTACAGGTAGAGACCGTACAGCGCCTAGTGGACATGCTCAATGAAGAGATGTATCCTATCGTCTACGACAAGGGCTCTCTCGGAGCCTCAGGCGACCTCGCTCCCTTGGCAAAGCTCTTCCTCCCACTAATCGGCGAGGGCGAAGTGTACTACAAAGGGGAGAAGATGACGGCTAAAGAGGCTTACGATAAGGCAGGCTTACAGACCATCACCCTAAGGAGTAAAGAGGGCTTAGCGCTCCTCAATGGCACTCAGTTCATGAGCTCTCACGGGGTCTATGCACTGATGCTCGCTCGTAGGGCACAGAAGGCTGCACTACATGTCGCAGCGCTTTCGCTGGAAGCCTTTGACGGACTATCCGCTCCATTCTATGCAGGTCTACACACCATTCGTCCACACCAAGGGCAATCCTATGTTGCCCAGACGATGCGCGACCTGCTCGAGGGGAGCCAACTCCAAGAGCAAGCCAAAGCACAGGTGCAAGATCCCTACTCCTTCCGCTGTATCCCTCAGGTACACGGAGCTTCGTACGATGCGCTACAGTATGTCACCAGCGTAGTAGAGACAGAAATCAACTCCGTCACCGACAATCCTACCATCTTCCCGGATGAGGATATGATTGTATCTGGTGGCAACTTCCACGGCCAGCCTCTGGCGATTGTTTATGACTTTCTCGCTCTAGCGATGGCAGAGATTGGCAATATCTCCGAGCGTCGTACCGCTCAGTTGATTCTTGGACTCCGAGGTCTGCCGGAGTTTTTGGTCGCCAAACCGGGTCTCAATTCTGGCTTCATGATTCCTCAGTACGCTGCAGCGGCGATGGTGAGTCAGAATAAGATGTACTGCTACTCCGCCGCTTCAGATAGTATCGTGAGTAGCAATGGTCAGGAGGACCATGTATCCATGGGTGCCAATGCGGCAACCAAGCTCTTGCCATTGCTCGATAATCTCTACGCTATACTCGGTGTCGAACTGATGAATGGTGCTCAGGCGTTGGCGCTCCGCAACGGAACCGGCAAGACCTCTGCCCCACTCCAAAAGCTCTACAACGACTTCCGAAAGGTAGTTCCAATGGTGCAGGACGACGTAGTAATGTACCGCCAGATGCAGGACGCTACCGACTTCGTCTACCGCTACGATTTCTAAATCAATAATACGGTACATAAAGGGCACCGAGGACATTAGTCCTTGGTGCCCTTTATGTATTCCATCTCTACGATTACGTCAGGGGATTGACGAGTGGGAGGGATTGAGGCAATAGGAGCTGGGAATCGAGCATCAACGACATCCAGCAGATAGGTGCGGGGAGCATGGGGCGCCATTCTTGCTGGCGTTGGTTTTCAAACTGCTTCTGCGATAGGTGCTTTTGTTCGTATTGAGCCACAGCATTCAGATAGTCTTGTGCTAATTTATCGGGGAAAAGCAATGGTGTAGCATCCTTAGGAGCTTTCTCATAGATGATACTATCCTGCCATATGAAGCCAAAGCGCTTGTAGTACGTCACCAACCAATCCTCAGCAGGCACCAAGAAAGCGAGCGCATACCCTTCCGCCCTTAGCTCCTCAAGTATTTCCTTCATAAAACGGCTCATCACCCCCTGCCCTTGGGCGCGCTCAGCAGTACAGACACTATAGAGGTAAGCTGCCCTTAGAGGTGGCTCTCCCCGCCGAATCCTCAGCTTGTAATCGACAATCTGAGTAAAGGCGACCAACCCTCCCTCATCGTCTACGAGGAGCTTGGTATGCTGAGGAGTGGGCAGATGCTCGAGCTGTAGGAGATAGTAGTCTAGATACTTGGCACCAAAGCTCTCACACAGCAGCCCTACAATCTCCTCATGCAGATACGAGTCATCGCTCCTATATCTAATCCTTTTCATACCTCAGCACCACTGTGTGCTTGTCCAATATCTTCATCGGATAGTAGGAGAGCTTTGCTTTCCTCAGCCCCGGGAGCCCGAGATCCTCCTCTCGATTGATCCGCACATATTGTCCAGGCAGATGTGCGACAAACTCCTGATTGATGATAGTAAAAGAACCCTCATACTCCGTATCTGCCTTCTCTATATGTACCCCGAAACAATGTGGGCTGATCTGCATTCCTAGCGAAAATGCTATAATTTTACCATCCACACGAATACATCCGCCCCTGAGACCAATCTCCTCATGATGCTCCAAAGCACGTTGTACCATAATCTTTTCCTCCTCCATACCCTCGGTTTCTTCTGTCTCATCGTACCACACTTGATAGAGCTCTGCACACTCGGCAGCATTTGCTTTCGTGATGGGTTCGTATTGATAATCGGGATAGAGGCGCTTAAACTTATTGATATGATTACGCTTAGGCTGGAGCTTTTTCCCCGAAAGAGTCTCTAGCTTCTCACGCTCATAGAGGTAGTCGGCGCTGTCTCTATTATTGATGACATGAATATCCGTGGGATTAGTCGCCTGAATCGCCTCTAACGCACTCTCCTGCACGGCCATAAGAGTCAGATGCTGGCAGCTATCCTCAAGGCTCGCCTCCATATCCTTCAGCACCTCAGCCAGATTACCATTTCCGATGGGGGTCAGGAAAGCAGTCCGCCCCGTCTCCTTGCTCCTAAAGCGAATGATCATCATCCCCTTGTGAAACGCCACAGAGGTCTGGTAGAGGAAGCCCCAATTGTATAGATTGCCAAAAGAATAGTCACAATTGCAATAGGGATTGCACTCCAGATACGCCAGTATTTGGTCTCTATCCTCCAAGCACACCCTATGAAAATCAATCGTATCAGCCATATATTTGTCTAATTATCTCCGTCAGAATAAAAATCGTAGCACAAAGATACTAAAATAGCAGGAGTATCGTTTTGCGTGAAATGGGCGCACAGTAGTGATTTGTCTGTCCCGTCCTGAATAAGCCCCTCTATAGAGGAGACAAAACTCCTATATATAGGAGACAAAACTCCTCTATAGAGGACACACAACTCCTCTATAGAGGAGACGCCTGTCTTCTATACACATGCGCTACCCTAGCCGGTTAGTCGGAAGAGCCTTTGAGGTAGCCCTCTACTTCTTGAGTCCCTGTTTTGAGAATATAAGCCCCCTCCCAAAGAAGGAATAGATTGCCTTCATCCTCTTTTATTTCCAGTCAAGTCAGACAAATATCCCGCTAATAAGGAATAACTACAAATTTATGTACTACAAATCTATTTATTACAATACAAATCTTTTAAATACCATATATTTTAGCTACATTTGACTCTTTAATAAGAAGCTACCTATATTTAATAGTACTAACCAAAAAGTAAAAATGAAAACAAGAGTAAAACTATTCTACTTTATTGCCATACTATTGGCAACAGTGGCATGTGTAAACCTCGATGAGGTCAATGAACGCATTGATAACCACGAGAAGAGGCTCAAGTCCTTAGAGCAACTAATCACTTCAGCCAATGACAACATTGCTAACCTCCAGAAATTATTAGATGCAGAGAAAAACAAAATCTCAATCGTATCATACACACAGATAGAGGGTGGCTATGAATTGGTGATGTCTGATGGCTCCAAGATCATACTCAAAAATGGTAATGATGCCAAGGAGCCCATCATTGGAGTGAAGGAAGAAAATGGAGTATTGTATTGGACCATCAATGGCGAATTTATGCTGGATGCCGATGGCAATAAGATTAAGGCGGAAGGCAAAGATGGAGCCGCAGGTATAACTCCTCAGATCCGTGTCGATAGAGATGGATACTGGGAAATAAGTGTAGATGGTGGCAAGACTTGGCAAGCCGTGACCGACACCAATGGTAACAAAGTAAAAGCCAAAGGCAGTGATGCATCTGTAGATTTGGTCATCAAAGAGGAGGATGGTCAGATTGTCATCATTTACAATGGGCAAACCTTTGTAGTCCCTAAGGGAGAAAGCAAGCCTGTAGAACCAGTGCTCGAGGGGAAAGAATTCACAGAGGGGTCTGGACGATACTATGGCAATTGGTATCTTGCCCTCGCTGATGATGGAAAGCTACAGTTTACTTGGAAAGACCCCGCTGATCCTGCCCATTATGAGACGTTGGAAATCCCATTCAACATGCACAAATTAAAAGATTACAATATCACAGATCCCAAAATGGAGGAGGGCGAGTATGTGGTAGCCCCAAGACCAGACCCTTCGTACAATATGATCCCAATGACAGTAATAGAGGGGGGCACTGCAGACTTCATGGGGCAGGTCATCATCACCGGTACTTACCTAAAAGAGGTAAAGCCGGGAGTGGATGAGGTGTCTCATATCGTGAAGAGTGGCAAGATGAAAGTCTCTTACAATGGCGATGAAGCTACATTTATTTTCGACTTCGTCTCCAGTGAGGGCAAGGAGATCAAAGGCAACTACAAAGGCAACTTCAAAATGACCAATTATAACGACAACGACAAATCGATGCCCGCTCGTCCTTGGAGCACTCTTCGCAGTAATAAGGTGTTGAATTTTAAGGAAAACACAGCATGTCAGATATATCCATTGCGTAAATCGATATTACCTAACATCAATTCTTGGTTATTGATGATTGGATCAGCTGAGACTGCCAGTGATTTCATTATGGTAGAATTCTTTAGCGGGATGGGAGACGAAAAGGAACCCGCACCCGGCACTTACACCATTTCAAAGGATTTGAAGAATCAAACGGTGTTGCCAGGTCATCAAAACTATGCTCGGGATCTCGTCTATTCTTGGTACGCCGATATGAGCGTAAAAAATGAATTCGGATCACCTACGACCGTTGCTCCATTAAATGAGGGGACTATGACCATCAAAAAGGAGGGTGACAAGTACACTTTCACATTTGACTTCAAGGACGATGCTAAGGGGACACCTCACTCCATCACAGGAATGTGGTCAGGCACAGTCCAGTTCGTAGACTTGTAATTACAAATTGATTAACACGGTAGCTTCTTGGTCTCCGCAAAGAGCTCTCCCTCTTTGTGGAGACCTCTGCTTATGTCCTCGGGGAGCGTTGTATATTTTTATATGCAATACCGAACTCGCAGACTAATATGACACACTACACAGCAAGTATATTGGAGAGGGGAATTGGGGTTTAATTGGCGACAGGGGAGATTATTGGTATCTTGTGGCATAATATGGACGAAATGATAGATATGGAGAAAAATCTATACCTGATAGATGCGTATGCAATGATATACCGTGGGTTTTACGCCATGATGCGGAGCCCAAGGATCAATTCCAAAGGACAAGACACGACCGCCATCTTCGGTTTTCTCAATACCTTTGAGGAGGTTATGAAGCGGGCGGAGGGGCACCGGCTAGCGGTCGTCTTCGACCCCCCAGGTGGCACCTTTCGCAGTGAGATGTATGAGGCGTACAAGGCGCAGCGTGAAAAGACCCCTGAGGGTATCTCTTTTGGCATCCCTTATATTAAGAAGTTAATAGATGCCTTTGGTGTCCAACGCTACGAACTGGAGGGGTACGAGGCAGACGATGTGATTGGGACCATCGCTACCCAATTGGGGGCTAAGCACCCAGAGATGAAGGTCTTTATGATTACGCCCGACAAAGATTATGGTCAGCTCGTGACCGAGAATGTACATATCCTAAAACCCGGGCAGAAGGGTGGTTTTGAAGAACTCGGACCCGAGGAAGTGACGGGGCGGTATGGACTGGAAAAGACTTCGCAGGTCATCGACCTGCTCGCTCTATGGGGCGATGCCTCCGACAATGTACCCGGGGTAAAAGGGATTGGCGAAAAGACGGCGGCAAAGCTACTGAGCGACTACGGCAGTATTGAGGGCATCTACGACAATATCGAGCAAATAAAAGGGAAGCAAAAGGAAAATCTCATCGAGGGGCGTGAACAACTCAAGGTGTCTCGCGAATTGGTGACAATACACACTTCGGTGCCGATGCAGTACGCTCTGGAGGAGATGGAACTACGGGAGCGCGACCTACAGGCTCTCGCCGACCTATATGAGGAGCTGGAGTTTCGCTCCAAGATGACGAAGCTACAGGGCAATACCCTTGCCCCCAAGGCAGGTGGAGCACGGACGCTTTTCGACCAAGACGAATCATCGATGGTGACACCCCAGAAGGTAGAGAGTAATTTCGACACCATCGAGACTTGGAAAGCGAAGTATCACCTCGTGGAGGAGGAAAAGGATATAGTGGCACTGGTGAAGCGGTTGAGCCAGGCGAAGCAATTGGCCTTTGATACCGAGACGGATGGGCTCGACGGGATGAGTGCGGGGATTGTCGGTATCTCCTTTGCCATAGAGGAGGGTGAGGCGTGGTATGTACCACTCTCAGAACTTCCTATGGAAGCGAGGATGCAGCTCTCGGTATTCCAAGAGGTCTTTGGCAATCCCAATATCCTCAAGATTGGTCAGAACCTCAAGTTTGACCTCAAGATGATTGAGCGGTTTGGCATACAACCGGTAGGTCCCTACTGGGATACGATGATTGCCCACTACCTAATCCAGCCCGAACTACGACATGGGATGGATGCAATGGCTGAAAGCTATCTCAATTACCATCCCATACCGATAGAGGAGTTGATTGGATCCAAAGGGAAAAATCAAAAGAGCATGCGTCAGCTCTCGCCACACTCCATCTACAAGTATGCTGCGGAGGATGCCGATGTCACACTTAGGCTCTACGGCAAGCTCCGAAAGGAACTGGAAAGAGAGGGACTGGAGCAACTATTTTACCACCTCGAGATGCCTCTCATGGAGGTACTTCTGGAAATGGAAAAGACAGGGGTGAGACTCGATGCCAAGCGTCTGACGGAGACAGTGGCAGAGCTGAATACCGAACTGGCACAGCTGGAGCATGAGATATTCAGAGCGGTGCGCCGAGAGTTTAATATCAACTCGCCGAAGGAGGTCGGCGATATTCTCTATGAACACCTGCAACTGGTGGAGAAACCCAAGAAGACCAAGACGGGGCAATATGTCACTCGAGAGGAGGAACTACAAAAGATTGCACACCTCCACCCCGTGGTAGGGATGATTCTCCGTTACCGTGGACTGAGGAAACTGGTGAGCACCTATATAGAGCCTTTGCCACTCCTTATCAATAAGCAGACCGGGCGAGTACACACGACTTATAATCAAGCTTCAACCGCTACGGGGCGACTCTCGAGCACTGACCCCAACCTTCAGAATATCCCCGTACGGGACGAGGATGGTCGTCAGCTGCGCAGAGCCTTTACCGGCTTGCATCCGGAGGCAGGGGATTTATATGTTTCGGCAGATTATTCTCAAATCGAGCTACGACTGATGGCGCACTTCTCGAGAGACGAGGCGATGATTGAGGCATTTAGGAGTGGGACGGATATACATGCGATGACGGCAGCCCGTATCTACCATACAGAGCCGAACGCTGTCTCTTCCGAGCTTAGACGCCGTGCCAAGACTGCCAACTTCGGCATCATCTACGGTATCAGCACCTACGGTCTGAGCAGTCGGTTGGGCATTGCCTTTGGTGAAGCTAAGGAACTGATAGAGGGCTATTTCCGCACCTTCCCCGGTGTACAGCAGTACATGCAGGAGATAGTGGAGCGTGCCAAGGAGCAAGGGTACGTGGAGACCATCATGGGACGTAGACGCTTCCTCATGGACATCAATTCACAAAATAGCGTGGTACGGGGCTTTGCAGAGCGAAATGCCATCAATGCACCGCTCCAAGGCTCTGCCGCAGACATTATCAAGGTGGCGATGATTCGTATCCAGAAGCGACTACAAGAGGAGGGATTCAAAGCTAAGATGATGCTACAGGTGCATGATGAACTCAATTTCTCTTGCCCTACCGACGAAAGGGATAGGCTCGTGGCAATGATTCGGGAGGAGATGGAGGGGGTATGCCCTGAGCTGAGTGTACCGCTCGTCGTAGATGTAGGTGTGGGGGAGAATTGGCTTGAGGCGCACTGATGAAGCGATGGTTGCTTCTTGTTTGTCTACTACTCTGCGTCCCAGTGGCGAAGGGGCAAGAGGCGGTGGAACTACTATTGGCGGAGCTGGAAGATGAGGTTGAAGCCGAATGGCTAGGTTCGCTCCTCGCCGAAAGGCTGGTTCAGCCACTCAATATCAACAGTGCATCAGAAGAGGAGCTATTGGAGCTCCCCTATTTCGATACATTTTTTGTGCGCAACCTACTGCTGGAGCGAAGTCGCCGAGGCGGTAGGTTTCGCTCTATTTATGAGCTAAAGGAGATACAAGGAGCACCGCTACAGCAGCTTCCGCTACTTGAGCCTTTTATCATCGCTGGGGCGAGCGAAGAGCAGCAGCCCGAGCCCGTATTGACTCAGGAGCTCTTTGGCGGGCTAGAAGGGCAATTGCCCATTAGGCGAGATCAATACCGTGGTATCGGTTGGGGTGCTCGCTACTCTGGGCATATCGGTTCGCGACATACTTGGAGTGTGGTGGCTGAGCGGGATAGAGGAGAGCCCCGCACAGTCGATTACCTTTCTGTCAGTTACCGCTACCAAGGTGCCCAGTGGTCGGTTATAGCAGGCGACTATAGGGTGAGTGCGGGTCTGGGCATCCACTTGGGGCAGAGCCTCTCCTATTTCTCCAAGATGGAGCTGTCAGGGCAAGCTCCATCAGTGGGACAGAGAGTGCTGAGGCAGCACAGCAGTTTTCGTGAATACGGCTTTCTCCGTGGTATAGGTGCCGGTATCGACTTGGGGGCTCTCGATGTAGTGCTCTTTGGCGGTGCCGAACCGGTCGATGCCCGAGTCGAAGGCAATCGGGTCATCACCCTCTCCCCTGGCGGGATGCACCGCACCACTTCGGAAGTAGCCCACAGACACACCACCCAAAGGACAACGGCTGGTGCCGTAATCAGCTATCGTATCAAGGATATGGAGGTGGGAGGTACGGCGATGATACAGAGATACCTCTCGCCCTCTTTTGGGGAGATGGAGGCGCCGGCTAAGCATCGACAATTGAAGAGTGCTTCGCTCTTTTTTCGGTACCAAAAGAGACGATGGCAGATAGCGGGCGAAAGCCTCTTAGCAAAGCGTGATGAAATCTCAAGCCTTGCCACTCTAAGCTATCACAATGATAGACTCGGGAGGTTTTCCCTCTCTGGATACTACACCGGGGCGCATTACTACACCGCCTATGGATTTAGCAGGGGCAAACGAGGTATCGAGGCTTCATGGTCGGGCGAATTGGCTCGCCGGTGGAGTGGGATGCTTTATTTCTCACGCTCAGACAAAGGATGGACAGCTACTGCGAGGGCAGAATATCGTCACCGCAAGCATGCGTTTCAGGGGCGGATAAGGTACGCCAATCAGCGCATCACAGCGAGGTTCGCTTGCCAATACCACCCCGATAGACAATTGACTTGGCAATCGGGGCTTAACCTATCACAGACGGCTTGGGGGTTGTTTGTGAGAGGGCAATGGCAGTTTGACCAAGGATTGCGTGCCGAGGGCGGTCTGCAATATTTCAGCACAGACGGCGGAGTGATTCGTGCCGACCAACCCTATATGCCATGGCGGTACTATACACCGATGCTGAGGGGCAAAGGCGTAAGAACGACAGCCCAACTCCGCTACACTGTGCAGACGGTTCAAATCAACCTTCGCACTGCCCACACCTTTTACCAAGAACTCCCCTCTACGCCACTCCCTACGCTCTTCGAACTCTCTACCATCATCAAGCTCTGAAGCCTCGCCATACGATACAAAAAGGGCAGTCACTCTAGAGTGACTGCCCTTTTGCTATCAACAATTCTTACATCAATCTCCTGTGGAAGTGCTCCTCAGCGCTTCGAGTGCCTTCTTGGCTTCCTCTTCGCCCTGGGCGGCAGACTTAGTGTACCACTCTATGGCTTTTTTCTCATCTTTCTCTACACCCTCACCCTCTTGGTACAGCGTACCCAATAGAAATTGAGCATAGCTCTGACCATTAAGCGCAGACTTTTCAATCCACGTAAAAGCCTTAGTGGCATCAGACATTACCCCTTCGCCTTGATAGTACATATTGCCCAAAATCATCTGTGCATCGGCATCACCAAGATTGGCAGATTTGGTGAACCAAATCAAGGCATCGGCATAGCTTTGCTTGATCCCTAAGCCCTCATAATACATCCTACCGAGGTAGTACTGAGCCAGAGCGCTATCGGCATTGGCTGCGATGACCAACCAGTTGTACGCCTCGGTATAGTTTTGCCCCACACCGGTACCGGTAAAATACATCCAACCTATACTATACTGAGCATCTACATTACCTCCACGGGCACCTTGGCGATACCAGTCGAGAGCCTTGTCGTACCGCTTGGCATTAAAGTCTATCTCTCCAAGCTCATACATGGCATCAGCATCACCGGACTGCGCTAGCTCCTGATAGAGAGCTACTGCCTTGGCTTCGTCCTGAGTGACACCCAGCCCATCCAGATACATCTTGGCAATAAAATATTTAGCCTCTTGGACTCCGCCCTCACTCGCCTTGGTAAAGTACTGAAGGGCCTTGGCATAATCTTGCTGCCCGTAGTCACTCTTAAAATAGGTAAGAGCCAGTGCATAAGCTCCATACATCTGACCATTGTCCATCGCCTTTTGGAACAACTCCTTGGCGGTATCCAGGTTGGCTTCCGTCCCATGCCCCCTGAGATACATAGTGCCGAGGACAAATAGTGCCTCTGCATCCCCTTGCTCTGCAGATTGGGTCAGGAGTTCAAATGCCTTGGCAAGATTGAGAGCAACGCCATCTCCTTCTAAGTACATCAGACCCAGATAGTACTGAGCTGCCGAATTGCCTTGGCTTGCTGCAATCGATGCCCATTTATAGGCGAGATTATAATCAACTGCGACCTCGACACCCTTGTAATAAATCTCAGCCAGCATAGACTGAGCCTGTGGCACACCCAGATTGGCGGCACTGGTGAGTAGAGGAATCGCTTTCTCCATATCTCGAGGGATTTCATCTCCTTGGTAGTACATCGCACCAAGATTGCTCTGAGCCATCGGCTCTCCATTATCTACCGCCCTCTGGTACCATTCGGCAGCCTTGGCGTTGTCCTCTTTACCACATTCCCCTAAATCATAAATAATTGCAAGGTTAAACTGTGCCCTAGGGTGGTTTTGCTGAGCAGACTTGGTGTACCACTTCATCGCCTCGCACTCATCTTCCTTGACGCCGAAACCATTGCTATACATGAAACCTACGCTGAACTGTCCGCCAGCCCACCCCTGTTGGGCAGACTTACGGTACCACTCCAGTGCCTTGGCATAGTCCTGTGGCATCAACTCTCCTTGCAGATAGACATCACCGAGGATATCTTGAGCTTCTGCATTGCCTGCATTGGCTTGTGCCTCGAGTGCCTTTAGCTCCTCCATATTTGAGGGAGGCTCAATAGCCCAAAGCGAAACGGACACGATACTGATTAGTGCCCCGAGCGCAATACGTCTGAAATCATAAAACCCTTCCATAACCACCACACATTATGTAATTTTAGAATCGATAGGCAATACCTATAGAGAGATCAATCGGAGCCGCAGGAGAAGCAATAGCCATGTAATAAAAATCATTGTGACTGCGCATTTTTTGATCTTCTGTTCTCCCTTTCGTCGCGACACAATTACAAGCGCCAAAAGGAACAGCCAACTTCAGCCCAGCATCGACAATAAAGTGCCAGCGACTGCCGCGAACAAACGGGCTTTGCCAGCCAATACCGAACCCACCACCGCCATAATACCTGTATCCATCGTAAGGCCTATTGAGGAAATAGCCAACGATAGGACTTACTCTTAGGTACCAGCCCCGACCCGTTGTCCCCCAGAAGTACCACTTGACAGATGGCTTAAGTGCAATATTCTTGGGTATATCCCACCACGCATGGGCTATTGCCTCTCCTCCGATACTCCATTTGGAATTGAGAGGGACCTCCACTCCAAGATCCACACCCAACAATAACGTCTGAGGGCGAGTACTAAGGAGTACACCACTTGGATACCTCTCCTCTTGAGCCACCAACCCACTACATGAGAGTAGTGATACAAGTGCAAATAATAGAATCTTTTTCATAAGATTAGATAACATGATATAGCATTACAAGATACATAAAAGTTGAAATATCTCGAGGTTTTAACAAAAAAGAGTGTAGCCGATACATCAGCTACACTCTTTTTTATACTCTCTGGGAGCAATATTACTACTTGGCAAAAGCCACCGAACGGGTCTCTCGGATTACGGTAATCTTTACCTGCCCCGGGTAGGTCATCTCGTCTTGGATGCGCTGAGCGATATCGCCGGAGAGCTGCTGTACTGCTGCATCGTCTAGCTTGTCTGCACCTACGATGACGCGTAGCTCACGCCCAGCTTGGATGGCGTAGGTCTTGATCACCCCGGGGTAAGAGAGTGCGAGCTTCTCTAGGTCATTGAGACGCTTGATATATGCTTCCGCAATCTCGCGTCTAGCCCCCGGACGAGCGCCACTGATGGCATCGCACGCTTGTACAATCGGAGCGATGAGGGTCTCCATCTCTATCTCCTCGTGGTGCGAACCCACCGCATTACAGATGTCTGCTTTCTCCTTATACTTCTCGCAAATCTTCATCCCCAGGATAGCGTGTGGCAGCTCCGGCTCCTCATCGCTCACCTTGCCGATATCATGTAGCAGACCTGCACGCATCGCCTTCTTGGGATTGAGTCCCAGTTCCGCTGCCATCACAGCGCATAGGTTGGCAGTCTCACGTGAGTGCTGCAGAAGATTTTGCCCATAGCTCGAGCGGTACTTCATCTTACCTACCAGTCGGATGAGCTCAGGGTGCATACCATGGATGCCGAGGTCGATCATCGTGCGCTTGCCCGTCTCCACTATCTCCTCTTCGATTTGTCCTTTGATCTTGGCGGCGACCTCCTCGATACGTGCCGGGTGGATACGACCATCTTGCACTAGCTGGTGTAGCGTGAGGCGAGCAATCTCACGGCGAACCGGGTCGAAGCACGACAATACAATCGCCTCCGGGGTATCATCGACAATCACCTCCACACCCGTTGCGGCTTCGAGGGCACGGATATTGCGCCCTTCACGACCTATGATGCGCCCTTTCATCTCATCGCTCTCGATGTGGAATACCGTCACGGCATTCTCGATAGCGGTCTCAGTAGCTATCCTCTGAATACTCTTCACCACGAGCTTCTTGGCCTCTTGATTGGCAGTCATTCGAGCTTCATCGATGATCTCACTCACATAGGTAGCCGCATTGGCTCGAGCCTCATCCTTGATGCTTTCGATCAATTGTGCCTTAGCCTCCTCTGCCGAAAGCCCACAGATTTGCTCCAGCTTGTGCTCTGCTTCACGCTTCACACGGATCATCTCCTCCTCTTGCAGACGAGATACCTCTAGCTGCTGGTGTAGCTCAGCCTCTAGCTTGTCCAGCTCCTGGCTACGTGCATGGATTTCATTTTGTTGCTTATTGATCGTCTGCTCACGATTTTTCAGCTTGCTCTCGAAGTTTTGGAGTCGAGCTTCCGTGCTTTGCACCTTGCTTTTCCAAGCAGAAATCTCCTCCTCCAGCTCCGTCTTGCGCTGGAGTGCTTCCTCTTTTACTTCCAGTAGCTTATCCTTTTTGAGGATTTCGATATCCTCTTTAGCTTGCTCTATATAGTTGTCCTTCTCCTCCTTAGCCTTTTGGTTAAGGGTCTTCCAGATACTTCTCCACAAGATTGCACCGCCCAAGACAAGGACTATAAGTGCTAATATAACGGCGATAATTATTTCTTTCATTCCAATTACTACTAAATACTACCACATCGACTGCTCTTGCTGCATTGTCCGAATGTATTGGGGTAGCCTCAGATATCAGAAGACCTGTTCCAAGTCGCTATTTAGCTTCCTTAGCCTCTTTTCCAGATCCAGCTCGACAGCCTCAAGCTCCTGCTTCTGCAGCCGGCTCGCCAAATCAAGAGCTACATAACTAATCAGCTCCACTTGAGACACATTAGGAAAAACGGTGCGATAGCGTTCGATAAACTTATTGACCATCTCTGCGCCCCTCCTTAGGGACTGCTCCATTTCCTCGCTTCGTGGTATTTCGAGCGTCATACGTGCAACACCTACTCGGAGGTTCACCTCCTGCGTTGGTTGCTCCTTCTTCGTCACCTCGCTCATCCCACAGTATATCTATATTGGGTTTGCCTTTGGGGCATCCCCTAGTCCCATTTCACTCAATCCTGCCCTCAAGCAGCGCAATACACTCATCTATCACCGCCATTATTTGCGTCAGCTCCGCCTCAAGACCCTCGAGCGCAGCCCGGGCTTCCGGCGAAGTAGCACCACCCGAAATCGTGGCTATAGATAGATTTTGCTCCAAGAGATAAATCTTCTCCTCCTGCTCGCCATTACGGCGAATGAGTGCTTCACACTCCGACTTCTTCTGAGCCAGTGCAGCTTTCTGCTCACCATACTTCCGTATCAATGTAGCTATCCGAAGCTCCAGCTCCGTCAGTTGATTGCTGCTATTACTCATCAGTTGTACACAAAAGGGTTATTCAACTCCAAAGCAAATCTACGAAAAAATTCTCTAAAATTCACCAGAATAGTGTATATTTACGCCCACAAACGATTTTAAGGTCTAAGCTATAATCAAATGGAGAGACAGACACAATTAGACATCATCAAGATGATACATCGTGAGGTACTACCTGCTACCGGCTGTACCGAACCGGTAGCTGTAGCACTTACGACTGCCTATGCAGCACAAATACTCACGGGTAGTCCCACACATATTCGACTCGACCTCAGCGCCAACGTGCTCAAAAACGCCATGGGCGTAGGCATCCCCGGTACCGGCATGATTGGGCTCCCGATAGCAGTGGCTCTTGGGGCGGTGATCGCCCAACCTGAAAAGGAACTAAAGGTGTTGGATAACTTTAGCGAGGAGCAGTTTGCCGAAGCAAAACGCCTCGTGGAGGAGCACCGCATCGACATTGCGCTCAAAGAAGGAGATGTGGACAAGCTCTACATAGAAGTGGCGATGGACGACGACCAAGGCAACCATGCCCTGGCAATCATCCAGCGTACTCATACCGAACTGCATACCCTTACCCTCAATGGCAAGCCTCTAAAGGTCGCAACCGCTCAAGGCGAGAAGAACGAGGGCAACAACGCATTCGATGGAGAAGAGGTACCACTGACCTTTGACATGGTCTATCGGTTTGCTACCGAGATGCCCCTCGAGGAGATTTCTTTCATCTTGGAAGCTGCCCAACTCAATCGCAACGCCGCCGAATACTCGCTACGTGGTGACTATGGACACGGCGTGGGCAAGATGATTCGAGGAGATAGAGCCAAGAAGTACCTCGGCGATAATACCTATACTCATCTCCTCACCTACACCAGTGCTGCATGCGATGCCCGCATGGACGGAGCACCCGTCACCGTGATGAGCAACTCCGGGAGTGGCAACCAAGGTATCACAGCCACCCTCCCCGTCCTCAGTTTTGCCGAAGACGAAGGCGCCACAGAAGAGCAAAAGATACGTGCCCTCATGCTGAGCAACCTTATGGTCATCTACATCAAGCAGAAACTCGGGCGACTCTCTGCCCTATGCGGTTGTGTCGTGGCATCCACAGGTTCAGCAAGCGGCATCACCTACCTCATGGGTGGCACGCGTGAACAAATAGGATTTGCCATCAAAAACATGGTGGGCAACCTCACCGGTATGATCTGTGATGGTGCCAAGCCCAGCTGCAGCCTCAAAGTCACCAGTGGCGTGAGCTCCGCCATGCTCTCCGCTCTCTTGGCTATGGAAGAACGTGTAGTCACCAGCAACGAAGGTGTGGTAGATGACGACATCGACCGAAGCATCGACAACCTCACCAGCATCGGGCGTGATGCCATGACAGAGACCGACCGACACGTCCTCCACATCATGACCCATAAGCACTAATCCCTCCCCATAGAAGACACAAAACTCCTCTATAGAGCAGACGAAACTCCTCTATAGAGCAGACAAACCTCCTCTATAGAGCAAACAAATCTCCTCTATAGAGCGACCGAATCTCCTCAGTAGAGGGAATGACTCTCCTCTATAGAAACGCCTCGGCGAATTTGTAGAGGAGATAGTATACCCATTTCTTGCCGACGACGACAAGAAATGGGTATATTTGCGATAGGCATTACCGACGAGGCGGGAGAGTCGATGATATTATCAAGACGACCAATCACTTCCGTTGCATCGACTTTATCATTGAGCATGCCACAGACCCCTAACCGAAGGCATGATAAAGAAGATATATTCGCTCCTAAAGTCGGGGACTTCGGATGCCTTCAAGTCATGATTTCCGTGGGTGAATATAAGCGATTGCCCAATGAAGGGGGTGGGAAAGCCACTGTCGCTCCAGAGGAGGTTGCGCTCCTGCTACTCGGGCACTGCTCAAAGCGTACATGGAGAAGAGAGCTATTGCCATTGAAGATATTCTCGACTTTCATCAGCAGTTTGAATCCATTCATCCCTTCCAAGATGGAAACGATCGGGTGGGGAGATTGATTATGTTCAAAGAGTGCCTATCCCATGGGATAGTCCCTTTTTTCATCACAGACGAACTAAAGATGCTTTACTCTCGAGGACTGGATCAATGGGAGCATACCCGTGGCTGCCTCTTGGATATGTGCCTCACGACTCAAGATTACTATAAAGCCATTCTCGACTACTTCCGAATAAAAGTATTTTACGCAGCGTAAAATATTGACTATTATGTGGTAGGATAAATATGAATCCCAAAAGGGAACGCATAGGGACGAGCGAGTTTCTCTTTCTTTCGCTATTCCGCAATGCTTCAAAGAACTCTTGATTTAGCACCGCAAAGATACGTATCCCTTTGTAGAGAATACTTGAAACACAAGAACCTTAATCCTTGCAAGTAATAATTTCTGGTTTTGCTTGGGGCAACGCTTCTAAAACTGTATCTTTGTACCTGCGTATTCTACAATGGAGTAAAGTAAATCAACAGATGAAGGCGATAAATAGAATTAAAGCCGTGCTAGCAGAAAAGCAAGTGTCAGGAAATGGCTGGCAAAGGAGATTGGTCGTACGGAGAATACCGTTTCTCGGTGGTGTTCCAACAAAGTACAGCCAACCCTTGAAAACCTCTTTGAAATCGCTCAAGTATTAAAAGTTGATGTAAGAGAACTGATAAGATCTACCAAAGAATAGTCTATGTGTCAATCCTCTAATACTTTACGTATTGAAAAACTTCGCATAATATCAAATTATTAGAACTTTGCGATATGCTACCAGAAGAAAAGGCACGAGTTATCATAGACAGCATGTTAGAAGAAGCAGGCTGGAAAGTAGTGAATAGGGATGGGTACGCTCCCAATGTTACTGCTGTGGCAATAAGGGAAGGGTTGATGAAGGGCAACAAAGAAGCCGATTATTTTCTTTTCCTTAACGGGAAGGCTGTTGGCATATTGGAAGCTAAAAGAGCCGATGTAAATGTAAACTCAGACACAGTCAAAGAGCAGGCTGCACTTTATACTCGCAATTGCCCTTCTTGGTGCCAGGCTTGGTTTCCGTCTATCCCACTTCCCATAGCATACGTTTCTAACAGCAAAGATTTGATGTTTTATGATACCCGCCAAAGCAATTCTACATTTCAATATTGCAACCATATTCATACTCCATATGAGCTTACTAAGCTGTTGGGAATACAAGATGAATATGCAGGCTTACCCACCCTTAACCCAAAAGGATTGCGTGATTGCCAATTTAAAGCTATCACAGAATTAGAAAAGAGTTTCCGTATGGGAGAATCACGTGCGTTGATGGTACTTGCCACAGGTGCAGGAAAAACCTATACGGCTTGCCTTGCCGCCTACCGTATGCTCGCTTTTACGCCGATGAGACGCATTCTGTTTTTGGTGGACAGAAATAATTTAGGCAAGCAAGCTGAGAATGAGTTTGGCACTTTCAGACTGACAGAAAATGGAGATCCTTTCAATACTATCTTTACGGTAAATCGTTTGAAATCCTCCAAAGTTCCCAATGACAGCAATGTTTTGATTTCCACCATACAACGCCTATTCTCTTTACTAAAAGGGGAAGAAATCGAAGATAATGATGAGGATGATGAGAACGTAGAGAGCAAAGATATAGAACTTCCTGAAAATCCCAATTTGCCCTCAGACTTCTTTGATATGATAATCATTGATGAGTGCCACCGCTCCATCTATGGGAGCTGGAGGAAAGTACTTGATTATTTTTCAAAAGCAAAATTGATTGGCTTGACGGCTACCCCTATCCCTGAAACAAAGGCTTTCTTCAATAACAATATCATTGTAAACTATACATTGGAAAAGTCTATTGTGGATGGGGTTAATGTTGATTGTCGTATTTACCGCATCAAAACTCAAGCCACCGAGAATGGTGGGGCTATTCTTGAAGGGGAGAAAGTAAAAAAAGAAACTCGCTACACAGGACAAATACAGACAATTAAAAATCAAGAAACGAAGAATTATACACGAGAGGAATTAAATAGAAGTATCGTCAATCCTGCACAGATAAAACTCATTTTGGAAACCTATCGAGATGCGGTGTACACAGAAATGTTCACTGACCCTCAGCGTGAGCCTAATATGAATTATCTGCCAAAGACGCTTATATTCGCACTAAATGAGAGTCATGCTACTAACATAGTACAGATTGCCAAAGAAGTATTTTGTCGTAATGACAATCTTTTTGTGCAGAAAATCACTTATTCTTCAGGAGATAGTAACGAACTGATACGCCAATTCCGAAATGACAAGGATTTCCGTATTGCTGTGACTTGTACTTTAGTGGCTACCGGGACGGACATCAAACCTCTTGAAGTAGTAATGTTTATGCGTGATGTAGCTTCCGAGCCTCTGTATATCCAAATGAAAGGGCGTGGGGTGCGTACTATTGGGGATGAACAGCTTCGCAATGTTACGCCCAATGCTTATAGCAAAGATTGCTTTTTCTTGATAGATGCCGTAGGGGTAACCGAGTATAAAAAAACGATAGTATCTCCTCCTGATGGGGCAACAACCAAGCTAATTTCTCTGAAGGAACTTCTGGAGAAGATAGCACACGGTAATGTAGGCGATGACTATTTGCACCTATTGGCAAGCAGATTATCTCGTATCAGTCATAAGTGTGAGGAGAAAGACCAAGACGAATTTACCCGTCTTGCACATCAGAGTATGATGGAGATCGCTTCAAATATCTTCACAGCCCTTGAGAATAACACTTTGCCTACATACTTCAACGTAAATGAACCTAATACGGAGCGTAAGGCTTTGGTTCGCAGTATCGCTAATTATCCTGACGCACGTACATACCTACTGATATTGAATGCAGGTTTTGTTGAGACCTTGATGCCTGGCGAAGATACGCTTATATCTAAAGGTTTTTCACTAGAGGAAGCGAAATCTACGACCTCCGCTTTTGAGAACTATTGCAAGGAGCATAAGGATGAAATAGAGGCTCTTCGACTAATTTACAACAACAGCGGAGAGCCAATTACATATACTATGTTGAAAGATTTGGAGAACAAACTAAAATGGGCAAATAGTAAATTCAATAAGTCCTTGCTTTGGAACTCGTACACCATCATCAATCCGCAGTCAGTGAAACGATATTCTACAAAGGATGAGAAAGAAGCCTTGACCAACATCATACAACTTGTTCGCTTTGCTTTTCATCAAATAGAAAAACTTGAAAGTCTATATCCATCGGCTGAACAGCGATTCAATCTATGGTGCGGACAGATTCAGCGTCAGCTATCCAAAGAGCAGATTGAATTGATGCGTAAAATACAAAACTTCATCGCATCCAATGGATACTGCACCATTGCAGAAATCAAGGAAAACGATCAACCTTTGGCTGCGCAACTTATAAATGCTTTTGCAAGTAGAGAAATGGTAAATGAAGCGTTATCTTCATTGGCTCAATTTATCATCTATAGAAAAGGAGCGTAATATGGCAACTAATATATCAACAGAGCAAGCCTTGACCAAAGAGGTTTGGAAGCTAGCAACGACATTAGCTGGGCAAGGGATCGGCTATACAGATTATGTGACACAGCTTACCTACCTGCTATTCCTCAAGATGGATGCAGAAAACGAAGAACTGTTCGAGGAGGAATCATCTATTCCGGAAGGCTACAGATGGAATAACCTAAGGGATATGGATGGTTTAGATTTGCTCAGTCACTACGAGAAGACACTCAAAATACTTAGCGAGCAAGACAACTTAATAGGTACGATATTCACAAAGGCACAGAATAAGATAGATAAACCTGTCTATCTGAAAAAAGTGATTTCCATGATTGATGAGCAGCAGTGGCTCGTAATGGATAGCGATGTGAAAGGAGCAATCTATGAGGGTATTTTGGAAAAGAACGGACAAGATAAGAAGAGTGGTGCTGGACAATACTTCACACCACGTCCGTTAATACAGGCTATGGTTGATTGCCTCCAACCACAAATAGGCGAAACGGTATGTGACCCTGCTTGTGGTACAGGCGGTTTTCTTTTAGCTGCATACGACTATATGAAAGAGCAGTCTCAAGATAAAGGGAAACGTGATTTCTTGAATAACAATGCCTTGCATGGTGTGGACAATACGCCTTTGGTCGTCACATTAGCTTCGATGAACTTGTATTTGCACGGCATTGGTACAAACAGAAGCCCTATAGCATGCGAAGACTCTCTGGAAAAAGAGCCGGACACATTGGTAGATGTCATTCTTGCTAATCCTCCATTTGGTACTCGTCCTGCTGGATCAGTAGGCATCAACCGTCCCGACTTCTATGTGGAGACCAAGAACAATCAGCTTAATTTTCTGCAACACATGATGCTGATGTTGAAGAATGGGGGACGTGCTGCCGTTGTATTGCCCGATAATGTACTCTTTGAAGGTGGAGCAGGTGAAGTCATTCGTAAAAAATTGCTGAGTGATTTCAATCTACATACCATCCTGAGATTGCCTACCGGTATCTTCTATGCACAAGGTGTAAAGGCAAATGTGATATTCTTCTCCAAAGGACAACCAACGAAGGATATTTGGTTTTATGACTATCGAACAGATGTAAAACATACATTGGCAACCAACAAATTACATCGCCATCATCTTGACGACTTTGTTGCTTGCTACAATGCTTCCCCACGTGTGGAAACCTACAATGAGACATCAAAAACAGATGGTCGCTGGAGGAAATACACAATTGACAATATTCTGACGCGAGATAAAACTAGTCTTGATATCACTTGGATAAAAGCAGGCGGAGAGGAAGAGGAATACTCCTTGCAAGAGTTAATGAAAAGTATCACGACTCAGAGCAACATGATCAGCCAGGCTGTGATTGAGTTGCAAAAGCTAATGGCAGAGATCAAAGAATAGGTAAAAATGGAACAGCATATTAGGGTTAGCCAAGAGCAGCAATTTAATGAAGTCATCCACATCATTCAACAGCACCGAAGCAAGGCTTCCCAAGCCATCAATCAGGAAGTTTTGCTCACGGCTTGGCATATTGGTGGATACGTGTCGGCAAAACTGAAAAGCGAAGAATGGGGAAGCAAGGTGGTAAGTCAGCTCTCAGAGTTCATTCGTTCACACCATCCTGAAATCAAAGGGTATAGTCGAAGTAGTATCTACAATATGGTAATGCTTTACGATGAATATTCTTCCTCATCTTTTCAAAGTACGGTGCAGAAATATCTTCGCTCGGAATTTGTCCAACCAGAGGCTGGACAATTGAAAGCATCCCCTAAAGAAGATATAGATAGTACAATTAAGTCTCCATCTATAATTGTGCAGCCATTAGCTACACAATTACCCAAAATACTGACATATACCTCGCTAACAAATCTGATAGAAATTACTTGTCGATGCCAAAGTGATGAGGAACGTCTATTCTATATCCTTTATGCTCATAAAGAGCAATTGGCAAAAAGAGAATTACAGCGTTGCATTTCCAATCAGACCTATGCCACGCTGTTAGGCAATAAAAAGAATATGTCTAAGGGATTGTTAGAAACTTACCCGAATGCTCCTGTTATATTCAAAGACACGCTCTTTGTCGATTTTCTTGGTCTTCCTCAAAAGCATAGTGAAACAAGGCTGAAAAGTGGACTAATTGACCACATGAAGCAGTTTATTCTCGAATTAGGTAAAGACTTTATCTTCATGGATCAAGAATACAACCTCAATGTAGGAGCTTCAAGTTTCAAAGCCGATTTATTGTTTTATCATCGTGGTTTGCAAGCTCTTGTTGCAGTAGAACTGAAAAAGGGAAAATTCCACCCACGAGATCTTGGGCAATTGGAGTTTTATCTTGAAGCCCTTGACCGTGATGTCAAGCGAAGTAATGAAAACCCCTCTATCGGTATTCTTCTCTGTCCAGAAGCAGATAAGGTGGTAGTAGAATATGCCATGAGTCGTAGTATGAGCCCAACGATGATAGCTGAGTACAAACGTATCCTTATTCCACAAGAACGTATGCAACAACAACTCAATGAGTATTGCAACCTCTTTTTGGAGGATAAAACTGATGTGGAATAATCCCAAACCAAACACAGTGGACACGAAGAAATTACGCCAAAAGATATTAGACCTTGCCATTCATGGCAAACTTGTCCCCCAAGACCCAAATGATGAACCAGCCTCTGTGCTTCTCCAACGTATTCGTGCAGAGAAAGAACGTTTGATAAAAGAGGGGAAAATCAAGTGTAGTCGGAAGTCTATCAAGACTTCCGATACGCCCCATTATGAGCAAATGCCCTTTGAATTGCCACAAGGGTGGGTGTGGACAACGTTGGGGGAAGTTGGCGAGTGGCAATCAGGTGGAACTCCTAGTCGCTCAAACAAATCATATTATGGTGGAAATATCCCTTGGCTTAAAACTGGAGATTTAAATGATGGATTTATTTCGGATATTCCAGAAAGCATAACGGAGGATGCTGTCGCGAACTCTTCTGCTAAAATAAATCCTACTGGAAGTGTATTAATTGCGATGTATGGTGCAACCATTGGGAAATTAGGAATACTTACATTTCCATCCACTACTAATCAAGCATGTTGTGCTTGTATAGAGTTTCGTGCCATTACTCAATTATACCTCTTCTATTTTCTATTGTCGCAAAGAAGTAGATTCATATCAAGAGGAGGAGGTGGAGCACAATCCAATATATCAAAAGAATTAATTGTAAATACACATATTCCTTTACCACCTCTTAGTGAACAACAGCGTATTGTAATGGGAATAGAGAAATATTTTGTTCTGATTGACCAAATAGAGCAAGGTAAAGAGAACTTACAAACCGCTATAAAGCAAGCGAAGGGTAAAATCCTTGAACTTGCTATCAATGGTAAACTTGTCCCCCAAGACCCCACTGATGAGCCAGCCTCAGAACTGCTCAAACGTATCAATCCTAAGGCTCATATCACTTGTGATAACGAGC
>JAEWZH010000004.1 GCA_023395395.1 Bacteroidota bacterium
CTAAAATCACAACCGACAACTTGAACATTTCGGGCATCAGAAAATAATTTTCGTAAATGTTCAACCAAAGCTGTGTCGTTTTCAATAGCAACAACATTGTTGGCGATTTTTAATAAATGAACAGTAAAAAACCCCTTGCCTGCCCCAATATCTAAAACCGTATCCTGATTACTTATATCTGCTTGTCTTATTGCATCTTTTATTAGCACTTTATCAATAGTAAAGTGCTGACCCGTAAAACGAACGGGCAATTTCTTTTTTGTCATCCTTAATTCCGCAACACTTTGATTTAACTTTATTTATAAGTACCGGAGCAAGTTCTGCTACAAGTACCATGACATGTGTTGAAGCAACTGTTCATACAACGGTTGTTACATCCTGCGCATGACATTGCATTTGCAGTTTCTGACAAGATAGGACTTGACAGGAGAGCTGCACCAGCCAAAATAGGCAGAGCACCTTTAGCGGCTCTCTTAAAGAACTCACGACGAGACTGAAGTTCTTCATTCTTACCATTTTTCTTCATAAAATAAAAAATTTAAATTAAACAATATGCCTTTCGGCATTATTTGACAATCTCAATAAAATCAGTAGGAATATACGCAGTAGCGACAAGGCACAATCCCGAGATCTCAACAACAATTCTTTGTTGTCCTGCTATTCTGGCAACTTTTCCAACCACTCCCTTGAAGTCACCAGCTATTACTCGTACTTTATCTCCACTTTTATAGTGACACTGTTCCGCTGTAACAATGCGTACATGCTCACTATCAGTACTTGTTGCTTTGATAAAATTTATCATTGCATTGTATGGTATAATAAGCGGAGGATTTTTACCGTTTGCCTCTGGAGGAAGCGTCTTATCCAAATAATATTTTATAAAAGAGATTGGGGCATCAACTGTCTTTTTCACAAAACTGTCTGATTGTTCCCTTGTGGCGTATATAAAAAGAAAGTTGGGAAGAAGAGGCTGTTGTATTCGCTTCTTCTTCCCAGCAATCACTTTTAGTACATAGTGCATCGGCACGTATGTCTTAATATCATTCTTCTTTGCTTTCTCTACGGCTGCATTTACCCTGTTATAAGTAGCACGAAGAACAAACCAGTTGTAACCTTCCTGCTGGACATATTCCGAGGACACCCCTGTTTGTGAGCTTTGGGCTTCGGGGGAGACATTGGAGGCAAATCCAATGTGAGGAGGTGAATCGCAACCTCGTTTGGTATGCGCATTAAGCAATGCGTTCATATCGGCTTATATGTCGTTGCTCGTTAATAGCAATATAGACATAAAAAGAGCGTGGAAACGTCTGTTGTCTATTCCACAGTCTGAGGCTCTAGCAATTGCCTATCATAGTTGAACAGACAACGTCAGAGCCCACGCCGATATGAATAATCATTTCCATTAGGAGACCATAATAAACAATTGTTGTGCCCGAAAAGGTACAATCCGTGCTTACAGGTCTCCGCAGGAGCGATATTATCACACCCGGGACATCTACCGTTGGCTTTGCTCAAGACTATGATAACTGTTAATTTGCTAGATTACAGACTGTCTTAAACAGAGCGTTAGTAAACGCCTTCATTATGTCTGGACTATCTTTCCCACCCAATGCCCGCTTTGTACCGCTTTGTCATTATGACTCCGCCATACTCAGCACGGCGTAGGCTGCCTTGTATGCCATCACGAAAGAACACGTCTAACCTCAATGGCTATAAACATGGCGATAATAGTCCGCTGCAAAAGTACAAAGAAAATCTCAATACAACCTCATTTTGTTATGGAAAAGTATGTATAAACCTTAAATTTAACCATAATTAACTAAATTCTTGCTCAAATCTCGTATATTTTGTGTAAGGAAATGGCCTCTTATTGGCGTAAAAAGCAAAAGACAGATGCGAATGTCACATCTGTCATTATTGTTGTCGCACATGTCTTTCTTGAAAGAAAGCCTATGGCTGGTTTATTTCAGAATGATTTTCTCCTTTGCTGGATGACATAAGGAGAATGTACTTTTGCCGTCTTTGTTTGTATAGCAGAAGTCGCATGAATTTATAATATCCATGCCAATCACCACATCATAGTCTGAATTGTCGTTAAGCAGAGCCTGAACATTCAACTCTGCTGTTCCTGTTGGAAGGATAACATGAACAAGGTAAGTCCAGGATTCGACATCACCTCCTGCACTCGAAATAAGAGCCTTGTTCTTCGGTTGTAACCCTAAAGCATTTACAACTTCCTGTGAAATCAATGTATTGGTCGCTCCTGTGTCCCACAATACATTTTCAACTTGGCAATGAACAGGAACAGCCACGTTTGCCGACAAATCTACGGCTGGACAGATAATGACGTTTGTAAGAATAGCCTCTGGCTGGGATTCGTATTCTTTTGTATATACAGCCATTCCTACCTCAACTCAATTTTTCCCGTATATGAAGTTTGTTGAGGAACAGGCTCGTCAGTGATAAGGCGAACCAAACGGACATAACCTGTCCGTGCAGCTCTATTTCCGTTAATGACGGGAGCCTGAACTGCGGTTGCAAAATCTATTGTCTTGTTCTTTATAACTTTCATATACCTACAATTTAAAAAATGTCCCGCTGGGTACGCTGTTCTTATGGGAAGCGAGCGGGATTTGTCAATGCAAAGGTAGGCATTCAATTCCAAAAAACCAAACAATTGGAAGAAAAACTAATCTAACTACCCTAAATTTAACATTTTATCAGGAAAACTACTAAACAATGAATACGTCTTTCAAACGCTATTCTATTGCCGCCGAATTATTAACCTGCATTGTCTATCAGCAATATATGCCGACTGAGATACAACTGAGGTACAAGACATCCATTTTCGCCCAATGTTGAAGCCACCAAGAAGGCTCTCTCATCCCTCTTTTTCTTTTTCGATTGTCACACTCTTTATGGCTGATGGAGGTGGGACTTATTATCAAAAATGCGCTCTTTGGATAGCAATCAGCCAAAATTACCCAAAATATTTTCATAAATAATCTTAAAACCACTTTTTACCCCTGTCATAGTTTTTTCTCTTTGCCGAGTGCTTTGAACTATAGATTTTCGCCTGTTCAAAATTTGTACCGTTTTGAATTTGTTGTTTTCAAGAGAGTGCTGTAGCTCAGCGTGTTAGGAGATATAAAAAGGCTTCCACATGCATGTCATATGAATAGCGTTGTCCGTCAGCTCTACGAGCAAAATACGGACGTGATAATGGTAGATACAGGACACTCTTACGAGGGTCTATGCACTTATCTTGGAGGTAAATACATTACCTACCGAGAGGATAGTCCTATATCGATGAACCCCTTTAAGATAACAAAAGAGGAGTTCAATGTTGAAAAAATAAACTTCCTCAAGTCTCTTATCTTCGTCATTTGGAAAGGTGCCGACGGAAGTGTGAGTACTATTGAGGATGAGTTCATCCAGCGTACGTTAGAGACTTACTACCAATTCTACTTCGACCCATTTCACGGCTATAGCAACGAACAAAGAGAGCGGAGAAAAAGTGTCTTAATGCTCGAAATGCGAAACAAGCGAAAAAGCAGTGATATCGACAACGAACGCTTTGTAGCGAAACGCCGTATCAAGATGCTTGAAGCACTCAACCAAAGCAAAGGCAATACAGAAGCGGAGGTGGAGACAGCGCAAGCAAAGATTGAAGAGTTGAAAGAGAAGTATGCTATTGAGGACGATGAAACAATGTCGCTTATCCTCTACGAGATAAGCCGTGAGGAAGAAGAACTGAAATCAATCCAAGTAACTGAACTCAGTTTTAACGGCTTCTTCGAATTTGCACTTCAATATATCCCTTTTCTTCAGGAGGAAAGCAGGATAAAGTTCGATATAGATGGTTTCCGTTTTCTACTCTCCAAGTTTTATAAGGGCGGAGCTTTGGAGCGCACATTGAATGAGAATATGGATACCACCCTCTTTGATGAGAAGTTTATTGTCTTCGAGATTGACGCAATCAAAGATGACCCAAAACTCTTCCCGATAGTAACTCTCATTATTATGGATGTCTTTCTGCAAAAGATGCGTCTCAAGAACAATCGAAAAGCACTCATCATAGAAGAGGCGTGGAAAGCTATTGCCTCGCCACTAATGGCTGGCTATATACTTTATCTGTATAAGACGGTTAGAAAGTTTTGGGGTATTGTCGGTGTTGTCACACAGGAAATCGAAGATATTATTTCATCTGAAATCGTTAAGAGCGCAATTATCAATAATTCCGAGATAACCATTCTTCTTGACCAAACCAAACTCAAAGACCGTTTCGCCGAGATCCAAGCGCTTCTTGGCTTAACGGATATAGAATGTGCCAAGATATGGACCATCAATAATCTTGATAATAAACAAGGGCGAGGAGCCTTTAAGGAAGTATATATCAGACGAGGAAACTATGGTGAAGTCTACGGAGTAGAAGAAAGTCCTGAGTGCTATATGGCATATACTACAGAAAAGGTAGAGAAAGATGCACTTGCGAAGTATAGAGCGATTTATGGTGATATCCAAGTTGCCATCCAAGAGTTTTGTAATGATTGGAGGGCATCAGGTATTTCAAAGATTATGGATTTTTCAAAACAAGTAATGTCATGAAGAAGTTTATTATTGCGACTGCTTTTATTGCAGTTTTTGCCCTATCTAGTTCAGCACAAACATACGTTGTTGATTATACTTGCATCAAGCAAGTCGGAGCAAATGGAGCAGCAGCCACAGCACAAGAAAGTACAATTACCAATGAGACTGACAAATCCAAAGTTGAACAAAACAAAGTACAAAAATTTGTTTTGCTAATTGAACGACATCTCGATATGATAGAAAAGGCACAAAAAGACATTACTGCATTCAGTAAGGAGGGTGCAGCAATCAACCTTTTTGCAATCAAGACAAAGAAAGCCACGACTGCCCTCGCAGCACTAGCCAAGTCACTCCCTAAAAATGTTATTGGTGTAGTTGGTTCAAGTAATTTAATTGCCGATTTATCTCTAGATATATATGGCATTTGCAACAGTATGGTTGCAACAGTTGTTGACGCTAAATTCACTTTACCAGAATTTGGCCCCATAAAACCAAAGCCACAAATGAATCTACTAGAACCTCAAGAACGTCTTGCATTTTATCAACGTTGTATTTCCTCGATGGATATGATCACTCGTAAGATTATGCAGATGCACTACACGATTATTTATACCAATAATATCAATATAGCCTTCAAGATGATAGCTCCCCGAACTTCATACACAATTGAGTACGGCAAATCAATAGCTCTAGATATAATAAACTCATGGAAAAAGTAATAATTACCCTACTATTCATCTTGATGGCAGAGGGGTCATCCTTCGCTCAATCTGAGCAACCAGCAGATATTATTAATACAGAGCTATTAATCAATATGCATAAGAAACAACAAGACGCATTAAAAAAGCGTGTTGCCAAAGGAATTGTAATTACGCAAGCCACAGAAACCGTAAAACAGACAACAAACACATTTGAAGAGCTGCATAAGCAACTCTCCAATCGCTTTTCTACGATCTCCACTTTGGCAACGACAGGACTTACAGCATGGCAACTAGTAACCGAAATAAAGGACACGCTTCCCTTGATTACTAGATTTGCTCAATGCACTAAATACCTAACAAACATCTATGTTATCAACGAGTATATTAAGACAATAGAACAGATGAAGATAGAAGGACAATTTCTCACTTCATCAATCAAAAGAATTCCACTTCTAAAAGCAGATGCGAAGTCGATAATGGAGCTACTATTAGAAATACAATCTAGAGTAACCAATATAAGACGCTCACTCCACAATTGTCTCTTCATGGTTCAAGGCTACGTTGCCTTGCAACATATGAAACACGATAATGAGGTTATTGACAAAGCTCGAATAGCGACAAAGATAATCAAAAGATATTCAGAGAAATGAAAAAAATAGCATTACTTTCACTCTTATTACCTCTGTTGTTCTTTAGCTCTTATGAAGTTAGAGCCCAAATGCCTGTCTATGACAAGGCTAAGCACTATCAGCTCCGCAGTATGGAGGTAGGACCATGGGAATTTTCTCCTGGATGGTGGTATTTTTTGATGCACAGAAGGTATTCAGGAGCATCATTAAAATGGCAATGGAGAGGTTTAAAATCTGGTTTCGTAGTCAACTTCAACGACAATCTCTATACCCCTAACAACAAAGTAAGAGCTTTAAGTATTATCGAAGCAATCAACACACGGAAGAAGTTTGAAGAGATCACTAAGTCAATGACTAAAGTTCGTGACCGAGAAATTGTCAACATTGCTGATAGAAAAGTAGATATAGTCCACAAAGACTATAAAATACTGTTCGATCGGCTTAACCTTCTAATGGCTAAGTGTATAATAGAGTACCGTAACACAATAGGTAAAAACGAGCAACTGATAGAATACATTACTGAGCACAAGAAAATTCAAGACAATATAGATTATATTAAGAAATCCTATGTCACTAACATCGATAGAGAGAAAGTGTACAATCAGGAGCTTAAAAATCTAGAGAACCTTGTCTTGCGGTGTAGTCGTTCAGTAGAAATACACTATATGTTTAACACCATAACAAAACTCAAAGACAATGCTTGACTTCATAGACGAGAACCTGTTTAGTATTATAACTAACCTAGATAAATTTTTCGAGAAATACTACACCAACTTTATTGGTGTAGGGAAAGCGATAGGGAGTATACTGTGCCTTGTAGTTGTAGCTATTGAAGCTTATCAAATGATGCTACTAAAAAAAGGAATCGATGTGCTTGCGCTCCTCCGTCCTATTCTAATTGCTGTGGTAATAACCAATTGGCTAAATTTTACCGCTGGACTAAGACTACCCTTTGAAGGTTTAGAGGGTTGGGCATCAAAGGTCTATAACAAGGAACTTGCTATAGTTAAATCTAAAGACACTCAACGCTGGGAGAAACAGTTCGAACAATACAAGTTACTGCAAGATGCAAGAGCTAAAGCTGAAGTAGCGTCTGACAACGTCAAATCTGATGAAAACATCTTTGAAAAGCTTGGTTCAAAGGTTGAAGACATGTTTCAAAAGATTACTGATATTTATAAAGTAGTTCAAGATTTTAGAATTACATTACAAAATAGTATCATGGAAACAATAATACTATACCTTGCTAATTTCATCTGGCAGTTTGCAGTTTTCCTTACTTTTTTCATAAAAGAAGTAGGACTTGGGATATTGACAATTACCGGTCCAATAACCTTTGGTTTATCTGTTACACCAATTTGGAAAGATGCTTGGGCTTCTTGGGTGTCAAGATATTTATCATTCTGTCTGTATGGGTTTGTAGCCTATATTATCATGGCTGCTGCTCTTCAAATATTCGACTATGGGATAACAGTTGACCTTGAAAGGCTCACAAAAACGAACCTCTCTTTTTCCACCTTAAATGGCATCACTTGCAATTGGCTTTATCCATTGCTTGGGGCTTGTGTTGGGGCTTTCGGTCTTAAGATGACCCCTGAGATTGTCACTTGGATCTTCCCTGCAGGTACCTCTCAAGCTGCTCAACACTTTATAAATGGAATAAATTCAGCTGCTAGCAAGGCGACTACGAAAACAATCAAAGCGTCTGCTGGAGCTGCTGGACTATAATAACTAACAGATATGATTATCAAGAATATTGAACAAAAAATCAAGCTTGCATTAATAGTAAGCGTTCTATCTATTATCGCAGGATTAATTCTTGCAATTGTTGGATTTACGACAGGAGCGAGGATGGTATCAAAAGCGAGTCAGCAGATATACATCCTGAAAGATGGTATGGTGACTACTGCCGATAGAACTGATAGGAGTAGTAGTTTCGAGATAGAAGCCAAAAGCACGATAAAAACCTTTCATCGTCTGTTTTTTACACTTCCTCCCGATGATAAATATATCGAACAAACTATCAATGAGGCTTTATATCTTATCGATGATTCCGGAATAAAGCAAAAGAATGCCTTACTTGACAAAGGCTTTTACAGCGATATTCTTGCGCATTCGGCTAATTTCTCAATCGTATGCGATAGCATTAACATAAATCGGGAGGAAATGACCTTTCGATACTACGGCAAGCAGCGTATTGAGAAGAAAAACTCTATTACTATTAGAGAACTTCAAACGACAGGCGGGCTTCGCCAAATTGCAAGAACAGAAAATAATCCATTTGGCTATATCATAGTAGACTACCGTACTATTTCCAATAAAGACATCACGAATAAGACAAAATTTTGACATGAAAAGATTGAGACGAAAGCTCACAGATGAACAAATACATCGCTTTGAAGATGCAGGAAATCGGTTTGGCAACAAATTAAAGATCTCCGACAAAGTGATAAAATTGAACTCATTTATTGAGGGTCATAGGAAGGTCGCATTACCTCTTATTGTGGTTATTGCTGCTGCAATAATGACGATTAATTTTATTATTAGTACTCACGTAGAATCTACATCAAAACGGAACTATAAGAACGCTATAAAGACTCCGATAACTACTAAAAATACATATCTATCGCAAAGTATTCAGGAGCTGCATGATGATAATATCTTGATAGCTGATAGTATACAACTTTTACTAGACAAAGAGAACTTAACGCAGGAAGACACTCTCTACATTAACAGGAGTCTTACCTATCTTAATAACCTACACAAATTAATTCAAGACAATGGGCAAGAAAATCAACCTCAAGCAAATTAACTTCAAGGACAAAAAGTTTATTTTCCCCTTGATTGTTGTTGTAATAGTCATCTTTATTGGTTGGTCAATATTTGGCATCGTAACATCTCTAGATGGAGAGAGCGAAGATGAAACCGACAAGGAGATAACAGAACTTCAGGATGTACCCACCTCTACCTCTACCTCGTTAGAGAGTAAGGCATCTGCCATGCAAGACTCTTATAAGTTCAAAAATGAATATACAGCAGTTCAAGGCATGTATGATCCCACTGTAATTGATTCAGATACTACTATCTATACTGCAGAAGAAATTGCCTACCTAGACTCTCTCGAACGCATTGCTCTAGCATCTGAAGCTGATATTTTGGCGATGAATTCAGATATACTACAGCAAAATCAAGACTTAGCTAATCAAAAGCGAGGTCTTGGCTCAAATCCTGTACCCTCTAATAATCCACGACCAATAGGAAATGACTCATCTTTTTCAAGTAATGAGTTAGTAGACGAAATGATAATGTATCAGAAGCTCATCAACGGAGAAGAGATACTCACTCCTGAGCAAGAAGCTCTCCGCAAAGAAGAACAGATTAGGCTAGAAGAACGCCAAAAGGTTATGGCCGAACTTAACGCATCTGAAGTTATAGTGGTAGAAAAGGTAGATAATATCAACGAATCCGCTTTCAACACCATTAGTTCTCACTCCAAGAAGCCTTTTACCGCCCACAATACGTTCAAAGCAATGGTCGACCAAACCACGAAAGTAGAACAGGGAAGTAGAGTTAGGTTTGTCCTTTTAGAGGATGTAAAAATCAATGACGATATTATATCAAAAGGCACACATATTTACGGTACAGTTTCAGGATTTAGCGGTCAACGTATCAATGCGAAAATCAATGCCATAATGTTTAACGACAATTACATAAAGGTAAATCTTAATGTGCTTGACCTAGATGGACAACCAGGACTTTACGTACCAAAGTCCGCCTTTCGTGATGCAACTAAGTCTATTGCCTCTCAGACAATACAGGGAGGTAATGTGAACATTAACTCCTCCCCAGACAATTTTGTCGGGATGGCTGCTCAAGCCATCCAACAAGCATATCAAGGGGTAACCCAAGCCGTGTCTAACAATATAACGAAACAAAGAGCAACTATCAAGTATAACACCATCGTATATCTAACAAACGAGAAATAATTATGAGATTTATTTTTTACCCCCTAACTATTCTTCTTTTAGTACTATCCTCAGTAGATACTTTTGCCCAAATGGAAGTCCAAGAGGCAGGAGTAAACAAAGAGAACCTACCTGTTATCTACGTAAATAAGGATGTCTCTACCCACTTTGTCTCTCCTGAAAAAATAGAGTACGTAGATGTCTCTATCCCCGATATTGCAGGAGATATACCGCTACCGAATACACTAAGAGTGAAACCAACAAAAGAGGGAGCCTCAGGTGTATTGACCATCACAACTGAGCGATTTATGGTGCAGTATCTTCTCGTCTATACAGAAGACTTGAGCAAAGTCTATTCACGTTACAACATACCATATAGCGATGTAAAGAGCTACCTCAATCCAGAATCAGATATGACACAATCACAGCTATACGACTACTGCCATAAAATACTCTTGACCAATAACAACTACTACAATGTATCCTCCAATAAGCATGGCATGCGTATTAGGCTGAATAATATCTACACTGTAGATAAATACTTCTTCCTCGATATTAGTCTCTTCAATAAAACTAATATCCAATACGATATAGAAAATATGAGGTTCTTTGTAGAAGACAAGAAAAAAGCCAAGGCAACAACCTTTCAAAGCATAGAATTGGTTCCCTTACTCATGTCCCAAAAAGATAAGAGCTTCAAGAAGAAATACCGAAACATTTTTGTTTTCGAAAAATTCACCTTTCCTGAAGAAAAGGTTTTTGTAGTAGAGCTCTCAGAAAAACAACTATCTGGTAGGGTTATACGCTTAGAGATAGAGTATAGCGATGTATTAAAGGCAGACCTCTTTTAGTTATGAAGCATCTAAAAATAATAATAGCTATTGTATTAGCTTCCATTAGCATCGTATCGATGAGAGCTGGCGAAAACGATTGGCATATCTACTTCTCTCCTACCTACTACCTCAACCCTCTCCACCGAACTTCCCTTCAAGGAGGTCTCATTGGCTTTGAGAAAGAGCTAACAAGGAGAAGAATGGCTGGCTTCGCAGTAGTTGTTCGAGACCCTGTTCTCTACAACCAAGGCACGTTTAAGAAGGCAGATTATAGTCTTTTAGGCTATTATAAGCCATCCATATATCTTGGTAAGAACGACAACGCTTACATAAGTTTTGGTGGTAATTTAGGTTCAGGAGCCAAAGGCATTACCTTTGGCTTAAACCTAAGCTTAGAGTATGCATATACCTTTCGCAATAGGGTGAAGCTCTTTATCTCGCAGGACAACTTACTTGTATTTCGTACAGACAACCTACTCATATCAGGCGTATCAGTAGGCATAAAAATCCCACTTACACGATGATTTACCCAATGAAAACTATCCTATTCTTTTCCCTCCTGTTTATACTCTCCTCTTGTGCGGTAACACACAATCAAGGAGAAGAACCGTCAATGTCAATGGCTAAGCATCATCATACTTGCCACATGATTTTGAGGTACCCTGACGCTGCCATAGTGGGCGGAGCCAGCCTTGAGTTGTCAGAGCAATTGAGCTTGTACTATGCTTCAAAATCAGACGATAGTATGCTTTGCTCTCCAATATCAACACGAGTCAGCTTTAGAACTGATAGTCTAACAGGTGAAACTATTGGTTTTATCCCCTCAGACATTTTGTTTGGCTTTGATGAGTATAAACTCACGCCATCTCAACATGCTCCAATAGACTTTGCCGTCAGCTATATTAAGCAGAATAGTAAAGATCAAGTAATTCAAATTGTAGGACATACCGATTCCATAGGCACAGACGAATATAACCTCCTTCTCTCACAGCGGAGAGCGACCTCTGTAGGAGATTACATTCAGTCCCATTATGGTGGCGAAGTAACAGTTGCTGAAATTATTGGTATTGGCGAAGCTCAACCAACAGCTTCTAATGACACAGCTGAGAATCGACAAAAGAACAGGAGAGTAGAGATAATTTTCAAAGCTAGGTAAGAGTGGGCAATGGAAGAGAGTAAAGAGCTAGAAAAGATATATACCCTATTTCGTGGCATTATCTACGTCTCTGTACTTGTAGAAATAGGAGTATACATCCCTAGAGAGTGGTTAGGGGAAGCCAATATTGTCTTTGATAGAATACGTGGTTTTGGCATATACCAAAACGTAGTCTTTTCAAAGCTATTCAGCATACTAATCGTTATCATTACGAGCATTGGAACGAGAGCAAAGAAAAGACTCGACTTCGATATCAATAAGATGGTGTATGCACCGCTTATTGTAGGGTTGCTTTCACTGATTACTAGTGTTTATTTGTTAGGGCAAGGAGGGAAATTTATTTATGGATATGTTCTTCTCTCATTCATGGGAATTCTGTTTGTGCATATTGCCCTTGATAGTCTTTCAAAGATTATCAAAGACAATTTAGGGCAAGACAAATTCAACCTAGAAAATGAAAGCTTTGATCAGCACCAAGAGTTGAAAGAAAGTGACATTTCTATCAATATCCCAACCAAGTACTACTACAAAGGAAAGATGCGTGATTCTTGGATTAACGTAGAGAATCCTTTCCGTGGTACTTGGGTACTAGGGACACCTGGATCTGGAAAGACTTTTTCAATTATCGAACCTGTGATAAGGCAACACGCTCGGAAAGGCTTCTCACTTGTAGTTTATGACTATAAGTTCCCTACCCTTGCGACCAAACTATACTACCACTATCTTAAAGCCGTCCACGATGGCAACGCTCCCCAAGGCTGCAAATTCAGGATGATAAACTTTACTAAAGTAGAGTACTCCCATCGCATTAACCCTATTCAAAAGAAATATATTCCAAACCTAGCAGCAGCTAGTGAAACTGCTTCTACACTCATCGAATCGCTAAAAAAAGGTCAACAATCTAGTGGTGGTTCAGATGACTTCTTTAAAAAGTCGGCTGAGAACTATCTTGCTGCAATCATCTACTTTTTTACGAGATATGAGAACGGCAAGTATAGTACAATGGCACATGTATTGGCACTGTTAAATCAAGACTATAAGGTACAATTCGATTTATTAATGACCAACAGAGAGATACAGCCATTGCTTGCCCCTTTTATGACTGCACTTCATAACAAAGCAATGGATCAGCTTGAGGGTATGATTGGTACACTTAGAGTTGATTGTAGCCGTTTAGCTACAAAAGAAGCCTTTTGGATATTTACAGGAGACGACTTCGATTTGAAAGTTTCCGACCCGCAGAATCCAAGCTTCCTACTTATTGCCAACGACCCTGAGATGGAAAGTATCAATAGTAGCCTGAACGCACTTATCATCAATCGATTGGTGACAAGAGTTAATTCAGGTGCTGGTAAAAATATCCCAGTCAATATCATTATAGATGAGTTACCCACTATCTATTTCCATAAAATAGACCGCCTCATTGGAACAGCGAGAAGCAATAAAGTTGCAGTTACACTAGGTTTCCAAGAGTTACCACAATTAGAGTCAGACTATGGAAAGATTGGCATGCAGAAAGTTATTAGTGTTTGTGCTAATGTCATCTGTGCATCTGCAAGGAATAAAGAAACTCTTGATTGGCTTTCCTCAAGTATCTTTGGCAAGGTTAAGCAAATAAAAAAGGGCGTATCGATAGACCACAATAAGACAAGTATTAGTCTTAATGAAGAGATGGGCGACTTAGTACCTGCCTCCAAGATAGCCGATATGCCTACAGGCTTCTTGTGTGGTCAAATTGCTAGAGATTTCATTGCAACTAAAACGAAGAAAGACGGTTCAATAGACATACAAGAAGCAGAAGAGTTTCAAACAACGAAGTTCTATGCCAAGACCAATTTCGATATGGTAGCGATTAAAGAAGAAGAGGGCAACTATCCAAATGCCCTCCCTTTAGTATACGACTTTGGAGGACTTGAAAAGAAAGAAGAGTTACTATCCCAAAATTTTGAGAAGATCCTGAAAGAGGTAGAAGAAATCTGTAATAAGCACAGAATATCAAAATAGTATGAAGCTACTACTCCTATCTATACTGCTGCTGTTTTTGGCTAATTCAAGTGAAGCGCAATTCTATACGATAAGAAGTACTCAATCTACAAAGACTTCTACTCCTATAGAGGTCAAAGAGAGTACAACATTAGACGACTTTCAGCCAATCAAGCCGGACAAAACAAATATTTTCAAACAAGAAATATTTCAATGTTCTCTGCCCCTCGATAGAGAGTTATACCTCACCTCTCCTTATGGTTATCGTAAAGACCCATTTACAGGTAAAACAAGATTTCATCATGGATTGGATTTACAATGTGATAATGAAAAGGTCTTGGCAATGTTTCCTGGAAAAGTGGTCAAAGTAGGAAAAAACAAAGGCTATGGCAACTATATTGTCATCACCCATAAAGTCTTTGAGGTAACCTATGGGCACCTTGAATACGCATTAGTAGAAAAAGGCGACTTTGTAAACCCGGGAACAATCGTTGGTATATCAGGGAATACAGGTCGCTCCACCGGACCCCATCTCCATTTAGAGATAAAGTATAGAGGCAAGAAGTGCGACCCGCTCCCATTGCTCGCCTTTATCGATAAGACAGTTAAGATACAAAACAAAATAAAAGACAACATTATGAACGAAAAGAATAGTTCTATGACCGCATTAGCACACGTGCAAGAGGCATATTCAGAAGAATACATTGCCTTTTTGAAAGAAGAGGGTAAAACCTCATCAGAAGAGAGTGCCTTGTTATTTCTTGAAATGAAAGAGAAAGAGATACTCACCTCTGAGCAAGAAGCCTAAGTATAATCACCTTATTTCCCCCTATCGTTAAATGCGTATGAAGCTAGATAAGAAATTTGCAGAAGCCCTCACTGATGCCCTGATCAATAAGATTAAGGCAATAGAGGTAGAGCATCACGAAGTGCCTTGGTTCGACAATGTCGGCATGCAACCTAAAAACTTAGACGGCAAGGCTTATAAAGGTCTGAACAAGCTCTTGCTCTACATGCTAGACGGTGGCAGAGAAGTTCCTGTCTATATGACTTTTCTTAGAGCGAAACAAGAAGGTTTACTCATTCGTAAAGGAGAGAAGTCATTACCAGTACAATATGCAAACAAAGTCGCTTTTCATAAAGAGACCAAAAAGAGTATTTCTATTGACAAGTATGAAGAGTTATCAGCTACAGAAAAAGAGAAATACGATATAGCTTTTATGATGAAGCACTACGATGTTTTCAATGTTGAGCAAACCAACATGGAGGAGGTCAAACCAGAGCTTTTTCAGCAGCTGAAAGAACAAGCTAAACTCGAGGAAAGAGTAGTTCAAGAATCTGATTCTCATTTGTTATCAATAGTGAATAATCAATCCTGGTATACTCCTATCAAGCTTGATAGAGTTGATCGAGCTTACTACTCTCCCAGCCAAGATGAAATTCACTTGCCTAAGCGAGAGTTTTTCAAGAGTGATGATTTGTTTTATTCCACTATGCTTCATGAAATGAGCCACTCAACAGGTCATGAAAGTAGACTAAACAGAGAAATTCACAACGAATTTGGCTCACCGAAATATGCGAGAGAGGAGCTTGTTGCAGAGCTATCAGCAGCTATCGTAGGACAACAATATGGGGTATCAAAAACCATATTAGAGGGGAACGCCAATTATCTTCACAACTGGTTAGACGCTATAAAGCAAGAACCTGAATTTCTCAATGAGGTCTTAGAGGACGTACTTAACGCCTCAAATATGATAGTAGATAGAGTAGAAGAAGTACAAAAAAAGCATATGGATAAAACTATGTCGACCAAAGAAACAAAGCAAGGCAAGTCTGCTTATGACTTACAGGCTCAATACAGCCGTATAAACGCCTTATATCCGACTTCTGTCACAACAGATAAGGACAGGCAAGTAGTAAACCGTATTAAGCAAGCAGAAGCCATTATACGGAGGTACAACGAGAATATAACAAACCGCTTAGGTCTAGACTACTACAAAGACGAACAAAAAGTACATCAGTCCCTCGATAGATCTATCTATGCAGCACCTATTAACGTATCTACTAATCTGAGTGCAGGAGAGTCCCCCCAATATCAGGTAGAAGTCCAAGATTCAATGAAAGTATCAGAGGAGCTAATCGCTCTTGCTGAAATTTACTCAAAAGAGCAATCTATGACTCCTGACAAAGTTAATGAGCATGGAATAGAACTCCCAGCTAGTCTAATGACCTCTCTACGTACTCGACAAATAATTATGAGCGATTTAGAGCTCAACTTTAGCCCTGAAAAGGAAACCGAGTTACTAGAAGAGAAGATGAGGATCGAAGACAAAATTAGGCTACAGTTAAGGACATATATAGCTGAAAAGTTTGGTCACCAGCTCCCTACTATCTCCACTTTCGATGAAAAGATGCAAGCTCTTGAGGGACTAGAGGAACACATACCACAGGATAATAGAGTAAAGCTTCTGCACGATGGTTTACACGACTCATTTCCTTTAGTCATTACAACGGAAAATACAGAGAAAAACCGTAGAGAATTAGAAGCAATTGATGCCGAATATGAAATTCTACCTACAGGGAAATTGAGATATAAGGGAGCTGTTCGCATTCAAGAAGGCTATACTCTAGAAAATACAGAGAAAAATAAGTCGTTCTTGCAAAAGAATAATATAAATTATGATGTAGTCAAGAGTAATAGGCTATATGTGTCCAATAAAGCCCCAAATGTAGGAGCTATGCTATTCCTTGCGCTCGGTGCAATAAGCCCAGTTATCGGCATTATGGTTATGGTGCATTTAGCTAATAAAAAGAATCTAGAGAAGCTGTTTAATACCAAAGAAGCCTTTACTAATAAGGAGGTAAACCGACTTAATAAGGGTGAGACAATCAGAAAGACGGTACGTGAAGATGGTCGCAAAGTGGAAAAGTACTACTTTGTCGATGATGAAACGCTTAGACTTAGGTCTATTCCTGTCAATGAAGTACACCTTCCAAATCGAGTGAATGGTATAAGCCTTTCCATATCTCAACTTCAGAATCTTAGAGAGGGCAAGGAGGTTACAGGTTATGACAAAGAAACTGACAAATACTATCAAGCACGCTTAGACCTCAATAATCCCAAAACAATAGAGATGGGACTAAAGGAAATGAAAGCAGAGAAAGAGTACTCTTATGCTCCAAAGCCCAATAGTCCTGACTCTGAAAAAATAGCCTATGTAGCTCTTCATGGTGCTCAAGGGGTCAATGATATATGGGAGCTGGGTGGAGTCGATTTAGAGCGTGATTCTTTCCTCGACAAGTACGACATAGAGGGTTTCTACAAAGACTATCTAACAGCCGACAAAAGTAAGGATATGGCTCGTGCAAAAGAACTTGATAATGAGATAAAGAACACCGCCTCTCAAAGTCAAGCCCAAGGACAATCACAAGGTTTAAGTAGATAGTATATGGCAGAAAATCTAACATTCAAAGAGCTAAAAGCTCGTGTTTCAGTTATTGATGTGGCAACCTTTTTGGGGTATCAACTAGATAAGAGCAAGGGGTTATCTCAACCTTCTTACGTTCTCACCTCTAACGGACAAGAGGTCGATAGAATCTACATCAAAAACCCTAGAGACACCTCAATCCAAGGCTATTGGCGAAGAGGTACAACTAAGGGCGGAGATGTGATTAACTTTGTCAAAGAGAATCTATCTAGTTTCAACGTTCAAGGAAGAAATGATATAGATAATACCAACATTGTGTTACACAACTTTGCCAATGCTGTCTATACCCCACCCGAGACTTCTAAGTATTTTAGCAAGTACTTTCAGCCAAAGTCATTTGACATTAATAGGTTTTTAAGAGTAGAAAACACCTACTTTCGAGACCGCATATTTGAAAGTAGAGGAATCGATCGTGATAGCAGTCGCACCTTTGGAGACCATATCCATCTTATCCAAGATAAAGAAGCTTCAGCTGCATATACTAATATCGCCTTCCCCTACACCATCCCAGGACAAAAAGAGTGTGTTGGATATGAGATAAGAGGTGTAGGAGGGTTCAAGTCCAAAGCACCAGGCACAAACTCTACAGATGGAATGTGGATAGCAGATTTTACACATGCACCACAAGAAGTACGTAACATCTATATCGCCGAGAGTGCATTTGATGCTATCTCCTACTATCAGATAAATAGAAGCAAGATAGACCTCAGTTCATCTGTTTTTGTTTCATTTGGAGGTTCTTTCTCAGATAAACAGTTTAAGGGTTTAACCGATTACTATAGCACTGCGAAACCTACTCTCCTCTTTGATAACGACCTCTATGGTAAGATGTATGATATCAGAGCGTTTATGCTACTGCAAAATAAATCGCTAGAGACGAGGATAAACAAAGAAGATGAGACCGTCCATTTTAAGATTGAAGACAAGTCTTTTTCTATCCCTATCGAAGAAGTCTCTATTCGTAGTTTTCTACACTCAAGTGGGATGAGAACGAACAATGATGAACTTAGTATTAACAAGGCTAAAGGAGCTGCTAAAGATTGGAACGATGTCCTACAACTTGAAGCCGACACAGAGAGTAAGTACTCTGTTCGTCGATGATATAGTAATAATCACACCAAAGCTAAGAGTGGTATTAGATCAAGCACCATTGATTGTGGTTCTCTGCCTCTGTCTACCACTTACGGCAACGCTTTTGCCTTTTTCTATGCTTCGCCCGATTTCCTATGGAATAGGGATAATATTTCTACTACTCCTATTAGTTATCGTCTTAAAAATAAGGCAAACGACATGGACGATTACACCAACGCAGTTGATATACAAAAGAGGCATTGTATCAGTACGAATTGACTATATGGAGCTTTTTCGAGTGAATGATTATGTTGAAAAACAAACCATTATTGAGAGATTTCTAAAATTAAAGTCAATCGTTGTGTACAGTACAGACAAGTCCAATAGCGAGCTGAAAGTCTACGGTATCGATAGCAATATTGATGTAGTTAGTTACCTAAGAAAGAATGTTGAACAAGCTAAAATACAACATAACATATATGAAATTGCAAACTATTAAACTTACAATCATTACACTTCTAGTCGTTAGTTTTGGTCAGAAGCTTAATGCACAAACAACAGACCCTTTACTTTCAGCAGCAATAACAGCAGCAACTGTTACCGAAACATCGACAATTGACCAAACCACGAAAAGTCAAGATAGAATCACTTTCTTTCAAGGGCTCATCAATGTAAATTTAGGCAACATAAGAAAGTATCAAGAGCTAACTTATGATTATCTTACTAATATCTCTGGGGCAGTACAAAATGCCCGAGATATAAAGAAATCTGTAGATTTGTCTATCTCAATTGTCAAACTTTGTGATGAGCTACGACTAGCTATTGCGGCAAACCCTCAAGGGTTCATTACAATGACAGTTGGCACCAAACAGATAGTAGACTTGTCTGCCGAAGCTAAATCATTGTATGTATACATAAGTGGGATTTCTCTTAATAAGAAAGTCCTACTAAACTCAGCTGAAAGATTACTTATTACAGGACAAGTAGTGCACCGCCTTGAAAAAATTCATTTCAAATTATTCTCCCTTATCTACTCAGTTCATGCTCTTAGTTTTAAGGATTTGCCACGGTTACTCGTTCCTGACATATATTATAGCACCCTTAATAAGAAACGTATAGCTGAAAGCATTATAAATCGCTGGTAACCGATAAAGAAGAGGTAGAAGAGGAATTCTTATCTACCTCTTCTTTTTTTCTTCAACTCATTATTAGCTGAGCTTACCCCCTCTCCACTGTCGTATCCTAATATATCCATTAAACCCACCTCATCTCCTCTAAAAGCAGTCTCCGCCCTCTCCACCATAGAGCCTTTTGTAACCAATAAAGTCCTGTCAGGGTTACTAGTATCAATTTCCGCAATACTCCCTAGTTCTTGACTTACCATATACTTTCTCCCCTCCTGTTCAATAATAAATGCTTTGTTCATTTTCAGATAGTAGTACAAATCTCCTGAACGATACGCCGTATCATAAAGGTTTTGCAATGTGCGCTCCACCGAACCCCCTTCTCCTCTCATAGGGTTATCGATTAAGTCCTCTATCTTTAACTTGTAGTGGTTCGCTAATACCTGCATAAGTTTAGGGTCGTCGGTATGGATTTGTTTAGTCTTTGCCAACCTATCATTATACCTAATTTGTTCTGCATATTCGTTTGATAGTTGTCCAAGCTCATTACTATAATGATAAAGGACACCACTTCTCAAACTATAGCCATACTTTTTAAGCATAGAATTGACTTCTTTATTGCTGAGCTTATTACTTTCTAAAATGATAGCAACGAACGTTTCTGCTCGTTCTTTGTGGTCAATATTCTCCTTTTTACGTTCTCCTAGCAATTCTTTCATCGGCATAATATCCCCTCCCTTATGGACACACTTCTCTTTATGGTCAATAATAGCATATCCATAAGGGCTATTAAGTTTACCAAAGAACATTAACTCAACCCCAAAAGACTTCCGCATTAATTCTTTCAGCTCATTTATACTCATCTTCACCTTGTATTTGTATAGTATGGCTTTCAATTGTTTTACCCTACTGTCCTTATCTTTCTTCTTTTCTGAAATACCTGCAATAATATCATCACCTTTTACTACTGCCAAAACCTTTCCATAACGCATAACTTGAAAGAAATCGTCCCTCTCCTCCACCTTATATCCTTTGCTCTCCAATATCATTTCAAACTGTTTCATATTCTCATATCTATAGGAGAAAGCATCACTAATAGCTTTCTTTACTTCCTCCTCAAGTGACAACCTCTCGCCCTCTATTCTTTTGAGAATTGCTCTCCCTCTCCACCGTTCGTTGCTATCATTAACTTTTTTCCCTGACTTGTTTACTCGTGAGGTTATGATATGAATATGATTATTATCTGTATCGTGATGAAATATAAAAAGGGCAGGGTTACCCTCATACCCCATCTCCTTTAACCACTCCTTAGCCGCAGCTAATAACTCTACTTTAGTCCTTTCGTGCCCTTTACAGGAAATAGCAACGTGGAATTGACTATTCTTTATTCTTGTACTCCTGTCACTCCACGCCTTTAGGTAATCGATATAATCTTCAATAGTTGGGTTTATAAGATAGTCCAACCCCTGAAAGTTTGCAACCTCAAGAATTTCCCCTGAGTTGTTTGCAACTTTTGATAGATTATAAGCTACACCTCCAAAACTACTAGACGAAGATAAGAAAGAAACTTCCATTACAATTTGGTTGTTTGGTCAAGATAACCTTATCGGTAAAATAACCCTGAAAGTAATACCACTAAAATCTTGAACTCCATTTTATTACTATATAGCCTTATTGGCTTTTCGTTGCTTGCTGGCAAATTTACGCAATTCCTTTAATATGCTTTTATTGCACTCCAAGACCTCTGACAAAGTCTCTTGTAACCTTTCAACCTCTACCAATTCTACATCCCCATACTTGTATAAGTGTAATTCGTGTGTTATTTGATTTAAGTTATTACCTACTCTTGCCATTTCAACGTCTATTCCTTTTGCATAAGAAGAAAATTCAACCATTGTTGCAATTCTATTCCGCATACTATTTTCATTAAAAGCCCGAACAGCATCTACCATTAAAGCGGTGGTAGTTGGATAATTACCACTTTTGTCTTTTATCATTTGATACTCTTCTTCGGTCACACGCATATAAATTCGCTTGTTCTTCCCTGCCATTTTCTTTATAAATTAAACCGAGTTGCGAGGTTTATCCCTCCTGTCTGTATGACAGGCGAGGAGGTTTTTGTACGTACAAAAACACTACTTGCACCCTTCATGTGCAAACAACACAAAGATAACAAAAGGGAAAGAAATAGCCCACAAATTGCAGCCTTATTTTGCATTTCAACGAGTTGAAATGCAAGGCAGCAACCCAAACGGATAAATAGTGAAATTTGATATAAGGCAACGTTGTGAACAACGCTAGTTGTAATGATGTAACGATTCTACAAAATAGCAATCCTACATAATAAACCATAATACATAACAATGTAATACGCATAATAATATCGGTATTCAATATGAACTAAAAAGATTACTGGCTACAAAACCAAATAGGTAAAATAACCATTTAGCCACTCTTATGAATTTGTATTTTTAGCAATACAGCCAAAATGAATTTATATCTAAAAAAACTTCCATACAATAAATACTAATAATACACTAAAGATATATATATTATATTATATAACAAGCAATTATACATTAGAATACAAATGGCTATTGCTTGATAAAGTCAATAGATATGTGTACATTTGCATAGGCAATAACGCTAAAATGTATACTTGTATTTAAGTCAAAACTATGGGTTACTATTACTACGATGATGAACCGGGGTGTTCAAGTTTTCTTGGATGGGGGGTTATAGCAGCTGTTGCATGGATTTTCCAACTTTTTGAAGATGTTTCTAACTATCTTAATAATAATCCCACCTTGAAATTCATATTTGAACTAATTAACGTTCTCATTTTTTTAGGAAGTATTATTTTTGGTGTATATTTGCTCTACTGTATAACGAAAGCAACAGTTATTAATCTCATTGATAAGTTTAAGAAGTAAGTATGAACAAGACTATTTATCTATTAATTGCAATTTTTATTGCAACACTCAGTTCCTGCAAAGGTGCTAATAATCCTGATGGGATTAAGCAAACAAAAGCAGATATTGAGCACATCTACACTATTACATCCTCCGCACCTGTTAAGCTTACATTAATTGTAAGCTCAACCGATGACATATACATTAACGGAGTAAATGAAAAATCGCTTTTGGTCAAGAAAGAAATTGTTCATCAAGGCACAAAAACATATGTAACCAAAAGTCGATCTTTAGAGCATTGCTCTAACATAATAGTATTTCCAATTGAAATAGAAGACGAATCAAAAGGCATTGTACTTAATTGTAAGTGGACAGAAAAAATAAATGGCAAAAACACTAAAACTGACAGTTACGATGGCTCCATAAATAACACGCTTAATTTTGATTGGAAAATGCGAGTTACATTTGCAAATGGAACTGCCTCCTCCATCTAAGTATCAGACGAAGAAATAAAGAGTGAGCTAATGATTTTCTTCATTAGCCCACTCTTTTACTTTCTAAGCTCTACTCCTTGTTGCTTTAGGTATCTATACAGTGTTGCTCTCCCTATCCTTACAGAACGGCAAATATCATCAATAGTTATTGTCTCATCTTCATAGAGCTTTTTCGCAAGTTTAGCTTTCCTCCTACCCTCTTCAGTTATTCCCTTTGGTCGCCCACCTCTTTTCCCTTTGAGTTTAGCAGCTTCAAGCCCTGCCATTGTCCTCTCACGAATAATATCACGCTCATATTGAGCCATCGATGCAAATATCCCTAGTTGACACTTCCCAAGTGATGAGGTTGTATCGATGTTATCAGAAATTGATCTAAACTCTATACCCCTATCCCCAAAAGAGCTGACAAGTAGGACTAACTCTTTCAGAGATCTAGCTAATCTATCGAGTTTCCAAACAATGAATATATCGCCTTCCCTGAGGTAAGAAAGAGCTGCGGTTAACTCTTTTCGCTCTTTAGTGGATGATGCCTTTTCTGAATATATCTTAGTACATCCTGCCTTTACAAGGGCATTAATCTGCAAGTCTAAATTCTGCTCCTTAGTAGAGACTCTTGCGTAACCAATAATTGCCATATCATCACCTTGAAAAGAATAAGTTTCAAATACTCATCAAATATACGAAACTTTATCTGAATAGCAATTTACCCGCTAAAAAAGGAATAAAATCAGAAGAGCAAACAAGTTTCATAAAACAATCGTTTTATGAAACTAGATTCTTTCTACCTTTTCATTCCTTTTTTTTCCTCTATGTTTTCTTCCTGGACATTATATGGACAAACAAATTGACCGTTTAGCCTTAAATGAAACTCCTCTCCTACTATTACTACATCTAAAACAACTCTTGAAGTTTGAATACTTCTGTTATCAAGAGCCATTCTAAAGGCTTGAGATATAGATATGGGACCACTATGTATTCTTTCATTCTCGAATTTAGGGCTATTGTTATAATTTTTGCATTCCAACCAAAGAGTATCTAGACCTTTCGATTTGAAATACTCGACTCCATAAGTCAACCTATCTATCTCATCTAGAAGAGAACTATACTCCAAATCATGTTCAAAATGATAACCTTGACTATAGGAATTTTGCAATGTAACTAAAAGCTCATTTATTCTACTTTGTAGACTTACTCTTATCCGATTGGCTTGGATTAAAGCCATTGCCTCTATTCCTCTTTCCACGATCTGAATAGCTAATGACGTATCTCGAAGTTGAGCCTTACGACTTTGGAGTGCTATAACACTTGGTTGTGTAAAATCATTCCAGACTCCTCGGTCATTTCGATAGTCTGCGATTAAAGACCGACCAAACATTTCATAAAGTCGTATTCTGTCAACTACCCTATTATTGAAAGCATCATCTAGTGTCGTTAACAGACCTTTAGATGCTTCATTATGACTCTGAATATCTGCAAGTCTGCCCTCTCCTTTAATCTCTATTTCTTTGGCGTATCGGTAATGAAGATTTATCGCTGTAAACTCTTCAGGTGCTATGATACAGACCAATTCTACCCGAAAAGAAGCATTCTTAAATTTTTCAATGGTTCTTTGTACCACTTCGCTTCTTCTCATCGTCCCCTCTATGGACACACTTACTCTTCGTTTTATTGCCTCCTCTATAAGTCCTTCTGTAAAAACATTTGAGAATACCTGCGTCTTTTCTGAGTATGTCGATGGATCTTTTATAAGAATACTGGCATAAGGGTGAAAACCCCTATAAAGATCACCATCTACTTGTAAAACATTAGATGAGTTAAATGCAACTCTACCCAAACCACTTTTCCCAGATGACCCCTGCCCACCTAAAATATAGACAATTGGATTTGATGCAGAACGGCTATTCTTCAGTAAATTGTCTTTTACCTCATTGAATATTCTCTCTACATCAATTTGCTCCATAGTAACTCTTCAGCATAGGTGAATATAACCTTAGGGCTTTATCTTGTACACTTCTTGCTATTTCATCATCACCAAGCACAACCCTAGACTCATACTCCAGAATATCTTGTTGCTCTCTTAATTCTGCTCTTCTTTGTTCGTCATTAGTAGCAATCATTTCATTCAGAACAATTATTCTCAACTCTCCAATCGCCTGAGATATTACTTCTTTCAAAGTAGCATTATCAGTTACCTCATTAAGTCTAATATTCATAACTCTAATCCTCTATAAAGTCCTATAAATACATAATCTTCTTATTCCTCTTCCGAAAATCTTTTCTCTCCTTCTACAGATATCCTCTCCGCATTCTCCACTTGCAGATTACTTAAATCTACAGGAGTTAGTGCAATAGGAGTCTTACCTGTCCTAGTAATAAAAACAGGTTCGTTCTCAGCCAAGTCAAAGTACCTACGCTGATTTTTTCTAAATTCAGTAGCCGTTATTACATACATTATCGTTAGTACAAAATCCTTCACTCACAACTTATGTACGACAAATGTACATATATATTACTAAATAAAGAAATGGCAAAAAATAACTTCTTTTCCCTACCGTTAAATTAAATCGTAGCAATAATACTAAGTTAAATCATAGCGCAGCAATGAGAAGAGAGTAGCGATTCTCTCTGCGTGCTATGATTGCGAAGCAAGACTTACGCTACGCTAGTGCGTAGGTCTTGCGAGCTTATTTGGTAACCTTGAAAAGATAATAGCCGTCTGCCTTGCATGGGGAGATATTATTTTTTTCAAGGTTTACACCATTGACGAAACCTAAGGCATTTCCGTGCACACGCACGCATATGTATATATGCGTGCGTGTGCACGGAACCCAAGCCCTTATATCTCTCATAAATGACAGAAATACAATGAGATTTTGCTGAATGAAATATTTAGTGTAACTTTGGGTCGTGAAGGTAGAGTCCGTCACTATAAAGACAAAATTGGAGGCTTATTGGCTACTGCGTGGTTACAATCAGCAGAGACAAAGATAAGTAGCTAAAATACAATGTAATATATCGTCAGTTCGAGTCTGCCAAGGTTCACATAGACTCGAAAGTAGTGAGTAGCACGGCTCTTTGTGCTACTCACTTTTTTACTTTCTCCCATCAGTAGTTGTCGCTCGGGAGAGAGGATTTTGTCTCTCGACGAATAATACATGTTAGGTGGAGCGAGAGGAAAAGTGTAAATTTGCATCTATGTAATGTAAGAAGTTATGGCAAGAAAAAAGAAGGAGCCCGTAATAGTTGAGAGTGTCAAGATAGAGAAAATGGCAGGCGAAGGCAAGTGTCTCGGTCATCTACCTGATGAACGAGCAGTATTCGTGCCCTATTCTGCCCCAGGTGATGTCCTAAACATTCGTTTGGGAAGGATCCGAAAGGCGTATGCCGAAGGGGTAATTGTAGACATCGTAGAGCCTTCTCCAAAGAGGGTAGAGCCCAGGTGCGAGCACTTTACCATCTGTGGTGGTTGCAAGTGGCAACACATTCCCTACTCTATCCAATTGGAGGGTAAACAACAGCAGGTCTATGATCAACTGGAGCGTATCGGTCACCTTCAGATAGAGGAGAAGCGATCCATTTTGGGTGCAGAGGAGATTTATGACTACCGCAACAAGCTGGAGTACACTTTCTCCAACCGTCGTTGGCGCACTAACGATGAATTTCAAGAGAGTTATGATGAGACCGATGTGCATGCTATGGATGGTCTAGGATTCCATATCCCTGGGATGTTTGACAAGGTTTTAGATATCAAGGAGTGTCACCTGCAAGGAGAAATCAGCAATCGCATCCGACTCTTTATCAAAGCGTATTGCCAGACTCATGAAGGGTATGAATTTTACAACCTCCGCAGCCATGAGGGGTTTATGCGTACGTTGATGATTCGTACCAGTTCTTTGGGCGAACTGATGGTGGTCGTAGTATTTGCCAAGGAGGAGGAAACAAAACGGGTGGCTCTACTCTCTGCGATAAAAAAGGCTTTCCCTGAGATCACTTCGCTCATGTATGTCATCAATCCTAAGCTCAATGACTCTTTTAGTGACCTCGATGTACTTCCATTTGCAGGAGAAGAGTGTATTTGGGAAGAGATGGAAGGGCTCAAATACAAGATTGGGCCTAAGAGCTTTTACCAGACCAATAGCCGACAGGCACTATGCCTCTACGAGCAGGTAAGGGCGTTGGCTGACCTCAAGGGAGACGAGCTCGTCTATGATCTCTATACAGGTACTGGCACGATTGCTTCTTTTGTCAGTCGAAATGCGAAAAAAGTAATTGGGATTGAATATGTCCCCGAAGCGATAGAGGATGCGCGAACCAATATGGCTGTAAATGGTTTAACCAATATGGAGTTTTTTGCTGGAGACATGAAAGATATCCTCACAGACGACTTCGTGGCTGAACACGGGCATCCCGATTTGCTCATCACCGACCCTCCGAGGGCAGGGATGCACCCTGATGTAGTATCAACTATTCTCAGGACTGCCCCTAAGCGTATCGTGTATGTGAGCTGCAATCCCGCCACTCAGGCGCGAGATGTAGAACTGATGGCAGAGCAATACAAGGTAATAGTGACGCAGCCAGTAGATATGTTTCCACATACCAGTCACGTGGAGAATATTCTCCTCCTAGACAGAAAGTAGACGGTGGCACGGTTATTGCTCATCCATCAAATAAGGTATAAACATTATAAAGATAGAAAGTTTCTTGAAGACAAAGAATAACACAACGACTGCTCTTGTGGAGACAATCGTGGAGGGAATCAGAGAGAAGAAAGGCAAGCGCATCACCATCATAGATATGGGTGGGATTGATGATGCGATCTGTGACTATATGGTAGTGGCAGAAGGCAATACCCCGACTCAGGTCAATGCCCTTGAAGACTCTGTATGGGATACGGTACAGAAGACGCTAAGCGACAAACCCATACATACCCATGTAGGAGGTGGAGAGTGGATTGCGATGGACTACGTAGATGTGATGGTACATCTTTTTGTCCCAGAACTACGTAAGTATTACGGGTTGGAACAAATGTGGGCTGATGCGAAGCAAACATCCCTGCCCGATGAAGATTGAACAACAGAAACAGAAAGTAAATAAATGAGCAACAACAACTCAAGGAAGCAAATACCCAATACCCCTCCACGCTTTCCAAAGCAAAAGGGAGGATTGGGATGGATTTATGCCATTATGTTGCTGTCAATACTCGGAATATTTTTCTTCACCAATGACAACTCTGTGCAAAGAGTAGAATGGAGTCGTTTCCAATCTATGATGCAGGAGAATATATTTGAGGAAGTCACTGTCTATAGCGCCCAAGGGACGGTACAAGCAGTGGTCAAGAAAAGTGCTGAAGAAGATATCAATCGGTTTGGTATCACTCCACTCAACAATAATGGTGGTCGCTCTGCTCTGCTTGCAAAGGTAGAAATCGAGTCACAGATTCCAGGAGCCAATGCTTTTAATGACTTATATCAGAGCATAATGGCGAGCGACAAGCCTATCGACACCAAAGTTTCTTATGTCAATCGCACCAATGGAATTCTGACTGTCCTACTCAGTTACCTCCCTTTCATAGCATTAATCATCTTTTGGATATGGATGAGTCGCCGTATGATGGGTGCTGGCGGAGGTGGTGCTGGTGGCTCCGGTGGTATCTTTAATGTAGGCAAGTCAAAAGCTCAGTTATTCGATGCTGAGAATAGAGTCAATGTCACCTTTAAGGATGTCGCTGGTCTCAGTGGTGCCAAGCAAGAGGTAGAGGAGATTGTACACTTTCTCAAAGAACCGCAGAAGTACACCGAGCTTGGAGGAAAGATCCCAAAGGGTGCGCTACTAGTAGGTCCTCCTGGTACCGGTAAGACCCTTCTAGCAAAGGCTGTCGCCGGGGAGGCTGGAGTCCCATTCTTCTCTCTATCTGGTTCGGACTTTGTAGAGATGTTTGTCGGCGTAGGTGCATCACGAGTGCGCGACCTCTTTAAGACAGCCAAGGAAAAGTCGCCCTGCATCATCTTTATTGACGAGATTGATGCGATAGGTAGAGCACGCAGCAAAAATGCAGGGTTTAGTGGCAATGATGAGCGGGAGAATACCCTCAATCAACTCCTCACAGAGATGGATGGTTTTGGCACTAATAGCGGTGTAATCATCTTAGCAGCAACAAATCGTGTAGATATCTTAGACAAAGCTCTGATGCGTGCTGGTCGATTTGATCGTCAGATTAGCGTAGAGCTCCCTGATGTACACGAGCGAAAGGAGATATTCAAAGTACATATGCGCCCACTCAAACTTGATGAGTCAGTAGATATAGACCTGCTCTCTCGTCAGACACCAGGTTTTTCTGGAGCAGATATTGCCAATGTCTGCAACGAAGCCGCTCTCCACGCTGCGCGTACAAATAAAAAGGTAATCCAAGGGAGTGACTTCATGAGCGCCATCGATAGAATAGTAGGTGGGCTCGAAAAGAAGACCAAGATTACTACAGAGGAAGAGAAGAGGGCTATTTCGGTCCACGAAGCTGGACATGCTACTGTGAGCTGGCTCTTGGAGCATGCCAATCCGCTCATCAAGGTAACTATCGTGCCCCGTGGTCGTGCCCTTGGAGCCGCTTGGTATCTACCTGAGGAACGACAGATTACGACGACCGAACAATTATTAGATGAGATGTGTGCTACCCTCGGAGGTCGTGCTGCAGAGTATATCACCTATGGACAGATTTCCACTGGTGCTGCCAATGATCTGATGAAAGTCACTCGTATGGCACAGGCTATGGTCACCTACTTCGGAATGAGCGAAAAGCTGCCTAATATCAACTACGAGGACAATCAAAATGAGTACGGATTCACTAAGCCATATAGCGAAGCGACGTCTAAACTCATTGACGAGGAGGTTCATGCAATCATTAATACTCAGTATGAACGCGCAAAGAAGCTTCTTACAGAGCATAAAGAAGGACATAAAGCAATTGCAGATTTGCTCTATAGCAGAGAGGTGATATTCTCTGAGGACGTAGAGAATATACTTGGCAAGCGCCCTTGGAAGTCACGTGCCGATCAGCTTCTTGAGAGCGAAGAGGCAAGCAAAACGACTGATAATAATACGACTGAGCATGTAGCGGAGTAATCCCTCTCAACAATAACGATATCGGGTATCGGGTACAGAGCTATTCTGCGCCCGATGCCTTTTTGTGTCATAAGTATATTATGTATCTTTGGCATGAGTAATCACAATTGAAATCAATCACAATGTCACCATACCTAATACTGGGGCTACTTATTGGCTACTTTGTTCTACTCTTTGCCGTCTCCTACCTTTCGGGACGCAAAGCCAATAATGCAGGCTTTTTTGTCGGGAATAGACAAAATCACTGGCTCATCGTAGCAATTGCAATGATTGGCTCTACCATCAGCGGAGTCACCTTCGTATCAGTTCCCGGAATGGTATTTGGCTCGGGCTTCTCGTACCTCCAGATGGTGCTGGGCTTCGTATTGGGACAAGTATTCATCGCTTTTGTGCTACTTCCCCTGTTCTACAGACTCAACCTCTTTTCAGTATATGAGTACCTAGACAGTCGCTTTGGGATTAGCACCTACAAGACGGGGGCTTGGTTTTTCTTTGTCTCTAAGATGCTCGGTGCTTCTGTGCGCATCTTCTTGGTAGTCCTTACCATGCAGTTACTGGTCTTTGAACCACTTGGCATCCCCTTTATCATCAATGCCCTCTTCACCGTCTTTCTCGTCTATATCTATACCTTCTTTGGAGGGGTCAAGAGTATCATTAGTACTGATGTCCTTAAGTCGGTAAGTCTTATCCTCTCCGTCGTCCTTAGCATTTACTTTATCTCCAAAGCGCTTCAACTAAATTTCGGAGACTTCACTAATCTGGTCAAGGAGAGCGATATGAGCCGTGTATTCTTCTTTGATGACCTCAACGATAGACATTTCTTCTGGAAGCAATTCCTTGCCGGAGTTTTTACCATGATTGCGACCAACGGTCTGGATCAAGACATGATGCAGCGCAACCTCAGCTGCAAAAGCTATAAGGAGAGCCAAAAGAACGCCATGCTCAGTATTGCTATGCAGTTGGTAGTAATTACGCTTTTCCTCCTCCTTGGATTGCTTCTCTACACCTATGCCGAACAGTTCAATATCACACTTCCAGCCAAAGGGGACGAAGTTTTCCCATTCCTTGCGACAGGAGGCTTCTTCCCAATTGCTCTTGGAATTGTCTTTATTATTGGTCTGGTCGCCGCCTCGTTCTCAGCTGCGGGCTCGGCACTCACTGCTCTCACCACATCGTTTACTATCGATATCCTAGGAGGCAAATCAAGAGGTGAAGAGGAGCTCACAAAGCTCCGCAAACAAGTGCATATCCTTATGGCGTTTGTCATGGCAACCTGTATATATGGATTCAATATTGCTAACAACACCTCTGTGATTGACGCTGTGTACATTCTATCCAGCTACACTTACGGTCCCATCCTAGGGATGTTTGCCTTTGGGATGATAAGTAAACGACTCGTTCGAGACCGACTGGTGCCAGTAGTAGCAATCCTCTCTCCTATTCTTTGTTTTATCCTTGACCGCAACTCTGAAGCATGGTTTGGTGGGTACAGATTCAGTTACGAGATATTAATTCTCAATGCACTATTCACCATAATAGGGCTAACATTCATTAGCAAAAGACATGAAGCAAATCCTACTCGCTGATAGTGGCTCTACCAAGACCACATGGAGGCTCGGCACATTAGAAGTGAAGACTAAAGGGATCAATCCTTTCTTCACTACCGCTGATGAGATAGTACAATTATTAAAAGAAGAGCTTTGCCCACACCTTACGTCCAACAGATTAGACGAAGTCCATCTCTATGGTGCCGGCTGTACCCCTGATAAGTCCCCCGTAGTATTAGATGCGCTCCATCAACTCTTTACTGCTCAGATTATCACCGTACAGTCTGATATGCTCGGAGCGGCACGAGCTCTTTGCCAGCATCAGCCTGGCATTGCTTGTATCCTAGGAACTGGCGCCAACTCTTGTAGCTATGACGGCAAAGATATCGTTGCGAATGTATCGCCCCTAGGCTATATCCTTGGCGACGAAGGTAGTGGTGCGGTGTTAGGAAAGCTCTTTATAGGGGCGGTATTGAAAAATCAGATGCCACTTGGACTTAGAGAGTCATTTCTTGAGTACCACAAGACCAATCCCGCCGAGATCATCGATCATGTCTACAGTCAGTCTCGGTCTAATACCTACCTTGCATCTTTTGCTCCATTCATCGCAAAGCACCTTCATATCCCTGAGGTTTACCAGCTCGTCGAAGACGCTTTCCGCTCCTTTATTGTTAGAAACATAAAACAGTATCCAACCTCTTTTTCCACGCCAATCCATTTCGTAGGTTCTATAGCGTACTACTTTCAAGCTACGCTATTAACAGCCTGTGCCAAAGAAGATATTACAATCGGCACCGTCACCAAAGAACCTATGAACGGACTCTATCGATACCACAATCAATGAATGACTTTATCAAAATAACCGAGACCTCCTCTCTATACCACAATCTAGAAGACAAAGAGGTAGGACAGATTCTTAGGGAGATTAACCAAGAGGATCACAAGATTGCTGATGCGGTGGCAGAGAGCATCCCAATTATCGAGCAACTAGTAGGTCAAGTTATTCCTCGGATAGAGCGCGGAGGTCGAATCTTTTACATCGGAGCAGGGACTAGCGGGCGCCTAGGAGTACTGGATGCATCTGAAATTCCCCCTACATTTGGGATGCCTCCTACCCTTTTTGTCGGGCTCATCGCAGGAGGTGATCGCGCTCTTCGACATCCAGTAGAAAATGCCGAAGACAACAGAGATCAAGCCTGGAGAGATTTGCAAAATCACAATATCAGCACCGATGATACCCTCATTGGCGTTGCGGCGAGCGGGACAACGCCCTACGTCATAGCTGGTCTAGAAGTAGCTCGTAAACATGGTATACTGACCGCTTGTATCACCTCCAATCCAGGAAGTCCTGTGACCCATGTGGTAGACCATGCCATCGTCACAGTGGTAGGCCCAGAGTACGTCACTGGCAGCTCTCGTATGAAGTCGGGCACGGCGCAAAAGATGGTGCTCAATATGATTTCCACTTCATTAATGATCAAGATAGGGCGAGTCCGAGACAATAGAATGGTCAATATGCAACTGAGTAATCAAAAACTCATCGAACGAGGGACTCGCATGTTGGTCGAAGCTCTAGGGCTTGAGTATGCCGAAGCTCGCCAGCAGCTCATCGAGGAGGGCTCAGTCAGAGCCGTACTCGACAAGTATCGGAAATAATAGATAAGGGGTGGATAGGTCTTGCAATACCTATCCACCCCTTATCTATTTATACCCTATCATTAAGTAAAGAAGATATACGCAAGGGTACTTAGTGAAATAATCAACCAAAGGGACACTCCGAGGAGCATAGACTTGACACCTACCGACTTCAGCACATCGAGAGACAGCCCGGCGCCAATAAAGAAAAGCGCGGCATTGAGTCCATGCCTAGAGAGCTGACTTATCACCTCCCCTATCTGAGGATAATCTTGTAGTAAGAAAGTATTGACAAGCATCGCTAGGATAAAGAAAAAGATAAATATTGGGACTGCAATCCGTTGATCTTTCTTTTTAAAGATCCAAGCCGTTACAAGTGCCAACGGCATAATCCAAAGCGCTCTAGTCAGCTTTATTGTGGTCGCAACCTTCAGTGCTTCATCTCCAAATGCTCCACCTGCACCCACCACCGAACTAGTATCGTGGATGGCAATAGCCGCCCATAGTCCAAAGTCAGCTTGGCTCATCCCCATCATCTGACCAACAGGAGGGAACATAAAGAGTGCCACGGCATTCAAAATAAAGACAACGCCTAGAGCCACCGACATCTGCCCACTCTTAGCATCCACTACTGGTCCTACTGCAGCGATAGCACTACCGCCACAAATTGCAGTTCCCGAACTAATCAAGTATCCAATCTTAGGATCCAACTTAAATACATGCTTCGCCAAGAGCCATCCCAATAACATCGTACCTATCACCGAGATAATAGTAAAAAGCATGCCGTCCTTTCCAGATTCGAGGGAAGTATAAAGATTCATACCAAAGCCAAGCCCCACCACTGAGTATTGCAATAGATACTTGCTCATCACTTTGTTGAGCTTGGGATAGATATTCCCAAACATCAATGCGAAAAGTAATCCCAAGAGCAGAGCTATAGGGGGACTTACCCAGGTACCCAATTGCTCAAGGTCAGGGATATAGGTACAGATAAACCCTGATACAATCAGGGCAATTAGTGTATAGTATATTATAGCCTTGTACTTTTCCATAGCACAAAAAGAGGGGTGGTTGGTCCTATTCAGACTAGCCACCCCTCAGTTATCTATATTTTAGCTAGAAAATGACTTTTACTTATTTCCCTCTAGCTTATCACGAAGCTCTGCAAGTGCGTCAATGTCTCCAAATGTAGACTTTTCAGCTTGAGTAGCATCCTGACGAATCGCCTCTCGAGTAGCCTGCTTAGCTGCACGCTCCTCTTGACGAGCACCCTTTTCCTTATCCTCACGGATGCGGCTATGGCTTAGGATGATGCGCTTTGAGTCGCTATTGAACTCGATGACCTTAAACTCTAAAGTCTCACCCTGCTGAGCCTGGGTGCCGTCCTCCTTAGTGAGATGCTTTGGTGTAGCGAAGCCCTCAATACCATGAGGTAGCTCGACTACAGCTCCACGATCGAGGAGCTCTACGATTTTACCCTCATGTACAGTACCTACAGAGAATACGCTACCGAGATTTTCCCATGGATCAGTCTCTGTCTGCTTGTGCCCAAGACTCAGACGACGGTTTTCCTTGTCAATCTCGAGTACCATTACCTCGATTGTGTCACCAATCTTGGTAAATTCACTTGGGTGTTTTATCCTCTTAGTCCAAGATAGATCGCTGATGTGGATAAGACCATCAATACCGTCTTCAAACTCTACGAAGATACCGAAGTTGGTAAAGTTACGCACCCTTGCAGCGTGACGTGAGCCTACTGGATACTTACTCTCGATAATTCCCCATGGATCTGGAGTAAGCTGCTTAATACCAAGGCTCATCTTGCGCTCATCGCGGTCAAGAGTGAGTATCTGAGCTTCAACCTTCTCACCCACCTTTAGGATATCGTGTGGGCTACGGACGTGCTGAGTCCAAGACATCTCACTCACGTGGATTAGACCCTCAACACCAGGAAGTACCTCTACGAATGCACCATATTCAGTGATAACTACTACAGTACCCTCGACCTTGTCACCTACAGTCAGATTTTGGTCTAGACTATCCCATGGATGTGGGGTGAGTTGCTTGAGACCAAGAGCGATACGATTGCGTTCCTCGTCAAAGTCAAGGATAACCACATTGATCTTCTCGTCAAGAGAGACCACTTCCTCAGGAGTGCGGATGCGACCCCAAGAGAGGTCAGTGATGTGAATCAGACCATCTACACCACCAAGATCGATAAATGCACCATAAGGTACAATATTCTTGACAGTACCCTCAAGTACCTGACCCTTCTCAAGCTTAGAGATAATCTCAGACCTTTGTGCGTCTAGCTCATCCTCGATCAGCGCCTTGTGCGATACCACTACATTCTTGTACTCCTCATTGACCTTGATGATACGGAACTCCATAGTCTTGTCTACGAACTCATCAAAGTCACGGATAGGCTTAACATCGATCTGCGAACCAGGTAAGAATGCCTCGATCCCGAAGATCTCAACAATCATACCACCACGGGTACGATTCTTGATGTAACCCTTAACAACCTCCTGATTCTCCATCGCCTCCTTGACGCGCTCCCATGCACGAGCTGCACATGCTTTGCGGTGTGAGAGAATCAGCTGGCCATCCTTATTCTCTTGTACCTCCACGAATACCTCTACCTCATCACCTACTGCGAGGTCAGGATTGTAGCGGAACTCGTTAGCAGATACAACGCCAAAGGACTTAAAACCTACGTCGACAATCACTTCTCGCTTGCTGATAGACTTGATTGCACCCTTTACAATCTCACCCTCAGATACTTCTCCCATAGTCGCAGCGTACTGCTCCTCCATCTTCTTGATGCTCTCGGGAGACTCCTCCGTAGCACGCTCGAAGCTGTCCCAATCGAAACCCTCAAGGGGCTTCACTTCTTCGTAGTAATTCTTCATTTAAAAAACTGGTGAATAAAACAACGTTACTATCTCTATCCTAACCATTTAGGTTAAGACATCTCTCAAGCCTCAATCCCTTGGTCGCCCTCAGAAAAGAGACTTCCGCAAAGGTACAAAAAACTTTCAGTCCCACAATAGGTTACGCTATTTATTCCAAAAAGAGTGGGGTTCTACTCCTAAACGCTATGAGGAAACCGTATCCCCTATTTATAGAAGAATGGGGGTTAATCTATAGATGGGGCAAATTTATCTGTACAAATAAAATTATTAATTTCTAGGAATAGACTTGGGCTTTCTGTAGAGTTACAACAAGTGCACCGTAATTGACATTTTACCTTTCTACATGTTGTTCTAGCATATAGTCCATCATACTCTAGGAAAAACTAAGTAGTATTGAACCTAAGGCATATTATATATGACTTGCGACTAAGGCGAGCAAGAGACTATAACTCCATCTATCACGATAACAAAACCAAATACTCACTAGTGTGCGTTCCCCCATAAGGACAGACAAAGTTATCTGTATCTTGTCATTTACGGCAACTTATAGGGAACGTTCTTGTGCGAAATCACCAAACTATAGTTGTAATTTAGGCTATGTATAAAAAATCACTACCTTTGTGGCGTTTTATTTAATCTCAATATTTTACACTTTATGAAGAAAAACGAAAGTTTTTTTATTGTATTCGGTCTTGTGACCTCGTTATCTCTTGCCTCTTGCTCTACACAAGAGAAAGAATTGTTGAGTCTTACTGAAGCCAAATCTGCATGGGATGAAGTTGAAAGATTCAATTTTGACAGCTCCTCAGAGCTCTCTCTGGATGATATCAGTAGTAATGCCCCCAAAACAAGAGCTGAAGATAGAACGGAATTCCTCACAGGGGGCACAATGGTTTATCCAACACAAAATATTCTTGCAGATAAGTACATACTTAGTGGAACTTGGCACGAAGTGTATCCCAAAAAGAATCCTTATTATTTGATATTTAACTTCTCTCCTGAGCCATATGTTGTGGAAGTCAAGATCCCAAAGGGAAAGGTTAGCTACGCTCTGGCATTCAGAGAAGCAATGAAGTCTAATGAGTGGGCTGCATCTTCAAAAAGTAATACAAAATTTTCGGCAGAAGCCAGTTTTAAAGAGGTTAAAAGTTATAGTGATATTTCAACAGCTTTTGGAGGGAATATATCTGTTGCCTCATCTTTCAGTGGACAAGCATCATACTCAGTGAATTCAAAGAAGTACAAAAGTATTCTTTTAGCACGACTCAAGGTCGGGAATTTCAAGGTAGAAACAGAAGTTAATGGGAAAATAACTAACGATCAAGTCGAGGATAAGTCTCAAGCTTATGTAAGTTCTATGACCTACGGCAAAGTTGCCTACTTGATTATATATTCTAACTATAATTTCGATCAAGTGAAATCAAGCATCCAGTTAGCTATTTCTTCCAAAATGGTCAAAGGAGAAGCGAATTATTCTAAAGAGCTTACCAAGATTCTTTCAGAGTCAGAATCTTATGTTTGGATTAAGGGCGATAATTCTGATGAATCATTTTGGGGCACTACTCCAACATTTATTAACAAAATGTTCACTGCTGTTTTTGATCGGACGAATGTTGGAGTTCCAGTTTTTTTCGAACTCAAGTATGCTAATACTAACGTACTAATAGATGTGAAAGATTTCGGTCGATCAAAGATTAAAAGTACAAGAAGCGAGGGGAGGACAAGATGAAAAATATCAAATTCGTTGCTTCGATTGTTTTCGCAATTAGCTTACTAGGTTGTTCTATATCTAATCATGAGGGACCTAAAAGAGAGGGTCTCACAGAAACAACAGAGGAAATCCCAATGATTCCTCAAGATCCTTCAACACCTAACTACCGAAAAACAGTGAACAACATGCCTGATAGTCTATACGCTTGTGGTTCTCGCACTGTTTACCCCTACTTAATGCTGGACAAGAAAAAGCTATCTGAAGACTCATTCGTCAACGTTTCAGAGAAAGTATTTGACAGCTACACCTACATTTTTAATTTCTCTGCTGTTCCATTTATAGCGGCTGGAGAGAATGCCCCAGGACTAGCAACGTACACTAAAGCGATAAAGGAGGCATTGGCTTCCACTGAATATGCAAAATCTCGAAGGCTTCTATATGAAGGTTACTCCTATGGCTTTCAAGATAACCTTTCTAAAATCATCCTGCATCTACCGATTGCCTTAGACCCCTTGAAAGGGAAGCAATTATCTAAAAAGTGGAAGAATGTATTCTATGCAGAGTATTATTTCATAAACTTTAGTGTCGAAGCTAAAGTCAAAGCGTACACTTTCTCTTCTGACAGAGTGTATGTTTCAGACATCTATTGGGGCTCCTATGCGAGAATTGTTGTTGCCACAAATCATGAGAAAGAGAAGGTCTTTGAGGCGTTCAATGAGCGATTGTCCAATTCGCGAAGTAAAAAATGGAATGAAATCTTTCAAGACCAGAATTATGAGTTGTATATTTCCCTTTCACATGTACCAGACTCTGAAAAGCCAGTGGATTCAGGTCAATTCTTTACGGTAGTCACAGGAAGAAAGCTGGAGCCGAAACCGATTTTCTTCACTGTAAGAAAATAGCCAAAGGACGCATTGACACCCCTAGTATGTGTTTGATAAAATTTACTGCTTAATTTCAACGCACAACCGAGTAAGAGCGAAGCGTAGCCACAGTATTTTTTGGGCTGCGTTCATTTCTTGTTTCAAATGGATAGATATATTAGCTTTAATCCTTAGTACATTACCCCTCCACAATCGATATAAGGTGTGTGATTTTTAGGTACCTTTGCACATTATAATTACAAGTAGCAATAACGACTTTTGGAATGAAAGAGAGCATAGAGGTACATGGGCTCACATTTATCCCCTACCTTTCAGAGGAGGAGTTACGCCCGGAGATAAAGCGTATAGCTCAGGAAATAGTACACGACTTAGGGGCAAAGAATCCACTCTTTATTTGCATCTTGAATGGTGCATTTATGTTTACTGCTGAGCTGTCGCGCCAGCTAGATTGCGTGTATGACATTGCTTTTGCCAAATACTCATCATACGATGGGCTCTCCTCTACTGGGACGCTTCACGAGATCATGAAGCCCACTGCCCCTATGGAAGGTAGAGTAGTCGTCATCCTTGAGGATTTGATAGATACCGGGTTTACAGTGACAGAGCTCCGCAAGCTATACAGACAACGGGGTGCGACAGAGGTATATGTAGCAGCCATGCTCTCCAAACCAGGAGCGCTAGGTGAGGGAGCCGAGCCGGCAGAGTATGTAGGTAGAGAGATTCCAAACGACTTTATCGTTGGTTGCGGTCTCGACTACAATGGTGGTGGTCGGATGCTGCGTGACATATATGTACTGAAGAAATAGACATCATTTTTATAGCTGAAACCAGTAGTCGGGCACTGACGGCACACTACTGATTCAGAAACATGTAGCTTGCTACAGATACACACAATAGATAGTTGGTTTATGCTTAATTTATTGATCTTTGGTGCTCCCGGCTCAGGGAAAGGGACTCAGAGCAAGTTTCTGGCTGAGCACTACGGTATTGAGCACATTTCTACAGGCGACCTTCTGCGTGAAGAGGTGGCAAGGGATAGTGAAATGGGGCATAAGATAGAGTGTCTTATCTCACGTGGCAACCTTGTCCCGGACGATCTTATTCTCAAGATATTATTCGATCACATCAATAACATCAAGGACTACAAGGGGCTGATTCTTGATGGATTTCCACGTACCATAGTACAAGCTGAAGAACTAATCCGAGAGTTTGAGAGACGAGGTTGGAGACCTCCCCTCTTGGTGGCTTTAGAAGTCCCTGAGGATTTGCTAATGGAACGTCTTCTATACCGAAGTGAGATTTCAGGTCGCACTGATGATAATGAGGAGACCATCGGCAATCGTTTTCAAATCTACCGCAATCAGTCCGAACCAATCATCTCCTATTTCAAGGAGCATAATTATCCTGTCGTCTCTATCAATGGAGAAGGGACAATAGAAGAGATTACCCAAAAACTCATCAAGAACATTGATAAAAACATTGGGTAGCGATTAGCTGATAGGCAAATCGCCTTTCTCACAACCTCACAAAAAAGATAATAAGCATATATGGCTGAATCCAACTTTGTAGACTACGTCAAGATAGTATGTCGCTCGGGAAGGGGTGGAGCTGGCTCAAGCCACTTCCGCAGGGAGAAGTACATCCCCAAAGGAGGTCCGGATGGAGGGAATGGTGGTAGAGGAGGACACGTGTACATCCGAGGGAATCGTAACTATTGGACTCTCATTCATCTACGATACGCACGCCATATTTTTGCAACAGACGGAGAGCATGGTTCGGGCAAAAATAGTACAGGCAAAGATGGACTGGACGTATATATTGATGTCCCTCTCGGCACTGTAATTTATGATGCTGAAACGGGAGACTTTGTATGTGAAGTACGTGAACACGATGAAGTAATTATGTTACTTCAGGGTGGGCTTGGCGGACTGGGAAATACCAACTTCGCCACTGCCACCAATCAAGCTCCACGCTATGCTCAGCCAGGACAACCAAGTCGAGAAATGACTGTGGTAATGCAGCTCAAAATGCTAGCTGATGTAGGACTAGTGGGTTTCCCAAATGCAGGCAAATCCACTCTCCTCTCTATCGTATCTGCCGCTAAGCCTAAGATTGCCGACTACCCTTTCACGACACTGGAACCCAATCTAGGTATTGTCAATTACCGTGATGGACGCTCTTTTGTAATGGCGGATATCCCTGGTATCATCGAAGGGGCATCTGACGGCAAGGGATTAGGGCTTAGATTTCTCAGACATATTGAGCGAAACTCCGTACTCCTATTTGTGATACCAGCAGACACTGAGGATATTGCCAAAGAGTATGAGATACTCCTCAATGAGCTACAGCAATATAATCCTGAGCTGATGGAAAAGAATAAAATCCTAGGTATCTCTAAGAGCGACCTTATCGATGACGATCTACAGGAAATGCTCATACCTACCCTCCCAGAGGGTATTGAGCATGTTTTCTTTTCTGCTGTTACGGGCAAGGGAGTACAAGAGCTCAAAGACCTTATATGGCGAAGCATAACCATCAACAATTTCCACGATGTAAGCCCCATGGTGCGCCAGAATATGAATCTCACCCTAGTGGGTAAAGAGTTTGATGAAGACAAGATTTACTACGAGGAGGAAGTCGTCGAAGAGGAGGAGTATGATGACAATGTCGGTGGTCGGATGCTTGATGAAGATCCTTGGGAGTAACTCTACTAGGTACAATTATTGGATTTTGGTAGCTTTGTCCAAGAGTCGATGTATATTTTATTTTGAACACTAAATCAGTACAAAGCTTATGAAAAAGCTCATGCTTATTGCCCTTGGGGCTTGCCTATTCGGGCTAATGGGTAGTGCAAAAGCACAAACCAACCTACAATACCATTACACAGTGGGCAATCACCTCCATAAGGATCTTCAGGAGCGCAAGGAGCCATCTCACTTGGTTACCCTTGAACATTCGTCTCTAGATAAGTGGGGAAGTAACTTTGCATTTGTAGATATGAATATGGGATATGGCAATCTACAGAATGTCTATACCCAGATTCACCGAGATACAAGATTTTGGAAAGCACCTATATACATCCATACCGAGTACAATGGAGGTGTAATGAGAGGCAATCAGTTTGCCTTCAATCACTCCTATCTTGGTGGTATAGCCTGGAAGTATGGTAACGACCGAACCTACTTGGGAGTAAATATGTCGTATAGATACGATCAAGGATGGGCAAAGCCTCATAATATGACACTCCATACCGTATGGATTTGGAACAGCTGGAATAGGATATTCACAATCAATGGTTTTGCCACCCTCAGCACTCAAAATCTGAGCGATGTCACTAGCGGTATTCGCTTCATTTCTGAGCCACAATTTTGGATTAATCTCAATCAGTTTGTGGGTGTACACGACGACTTCAATCTCAGTTTAGGGACAGAGATCAAACTATCCTATAGCATGGTCGCTCCAGATCGTTTCTATGCACTACCCACACTAGGAGTCAAGTGGACCTTTAAGTAATGCACAAGCTAAGACTATATAAACGCCGTGAGCGCCTGATTAAGGTACATGCGGAAGGATGGACCTTTCTCGCAGGTGCCACAATACTCTTGGTAGGGTCGCTGATATTTCTATACTTTAATATTGAGAGCAAAATACCTTTCTGGTTATGGCTCCCTTGTGTAGTAGTCCTACTTGGACTTAGCTTTAACTTCTACCGTTTTCCCAAGCGCAAACAGCAATCAACAGACCCTTATGCTGTCCTCGGCGCTACAGATGGGCAAATAGTTGTGATAGAGCAGGTATATGAACCTGAGGTGTTGAAGTGTGAGTGCATACAGGTATCTACCTTTATGACTATATTCAACGTACATGCCCAGTGGTTCCCAGTAGCGGGAGAGGTGACCTATACTGCTCATCACGAGGGGCGCTTTATGAGCGCCAACTTACCTAAAAGTAGTGTGGAAAACGAACGTAGTAGCATAGTCATACAGACTGAAAATGGGCAGCACAACATACTGGTAAGACAAATCGCCGGGGCAGTGGCTAGGCGCATCATCACCTATGCTGAAGTAGGTGAGCAATATGACACTGATGAGCCATTAGGATTTATCAAGTTCGGTTCTCGAGTAGATCTATTCCTTCCTCTTGGTAGTGACATAAAAGTCGAACTCGGTCAGAAGGTATGGGGCAATGAGACTCTGATAGCAATGCTCCCTTCTCTTCCAAAAGCTGAATAATAGTATGAAGATCAAGAAGCATATCCCAAACCTTATAAGTCTCTCAAATGCTCTATTCGGTTCAATCGCCATCTATTTTGCACTGGGGTATAGGAATATCGACCTAGCTATTATCTCTATGATCATAGCGGCGGTGATGGACTTCTTTGATGGCTTCTCTGCTCGAAAACTACAAGCCTTTTCTCCTCTTGGTAAAGATATTGATTCCCTTTGTGATGTCATCTCTTTTGGGATGGCACCAGCGGCCATGATGGTGGTAGCATTGGTAACAATCAATTTCCCTTTCCCAGTCATTGCATTAGTAATAGTCCCAGCCTCGGTGTATAGGTTGGCAAAGTTTAACCATGATACTCGACAGACGGTTTCCTTTATAGGACTTCCCACCCCTGCAAATGCCCTACTTCTCTCTGGATTGGCACACTTTACTTTCACCAATGCTACAGCGATTAGTAGTGCACCACTGTCAATCATCTACAAGGTGTACCCAGCTTATGCGATTGTACTGATTTTACTTGCTTATCTACTTATTAGCGAAATCCCGATGTTTTCACTCAAGGGTTCTAATACTCTCAGTCGCAAAGGACATCTCTTCCGAATCGGGTCAGTAGTAGTAGCGGGAATCATCGGTGTGATATTCTGGAGCTATACAGGACTTGCGATTGCGATGGGTCTCTATCTACTGATTAACCTGTGGGATTACTTTAAACATAGAGCAGGATGAGTAAGATAGCGATTATAGGCAGGGAAAAGGAGATGTGTACCCACATCTTGGACGAGTTACGAGCGACCTATCAAGACTACGAGATTAGGGCAATCCCTCTAATAAAAAGCGAAGGAATTCCATTTGAATTGCCACACTCTACTAGGAAACAAATGTTTCTCTTCACTTCTCCTAGAGCAGTGGAGCATTTTCTCGAGCGCCATAATATCCCAGAAGGATCAGAAGTAGCGACACTGGGGCATCGTACTACTCGTACGCTTTGTAATCATGGAATCGAACCCAACATGACGGGACGATTTAAGGATGCAGTAGGCATGCCTCCTGAGTTGCTCAATTATATGCGTTACACAGCCAGCAACTACCAGATAGTGCTCCCCACTTATGGGAATGGTGTACATCACTATGGTGATTCGCTTAGGGAACAGAGTATTGACTTCACTACGCTCCAGGTCTACAAGGTCTCTCCACACCCCAAGCTCTCTGAAAATCTAGCAAAGATTGAAGATAAACCAGAGTGGGTGCTCTTCTTTAGCCCTGTAAGTGTCCAAGCATGGGTAGGCGCCACAGATTGGCGTCCAACTGCAATCAGCGTAGATCGTGCAACATCGTGTGAGCTAAGAAATCAAGGTTTTAACAACATCTTTGAGAGTTCATCACCCCATCATTTTGATTTACTAAATACCATTATCAAGCATAATCCTCTATTCAAGGTTGATTGAAATGAAACGCAATCTTCTACCACCTCTGTTTTTGCTTTTTCTAATCTTATTGAGTAATTGCAAAGAGCAAACAAAATCTTACGAAGAGCTTCTTTCTCCTCTCTATACCCCAGAATACGCTACAGGTTTTGCTATCTTTAGCATCGAGGGTTATCAAAGTACCATTATCCGAATCACGAATCCTTGGCAAGGAGCATCAGGCGTAGTGATGGACTCCTTTATTCAACGGGGAGAAGAGCAACCGCCGGTGGGATTTAAAGGGCAAGTCATAAAGTCCAATGCCATGCGGCTGGTTGCCCTATCGACTACCAACATAGGGATGTTGGAGCACCTCAAGCGCGAACAACGTGTAGTGGCAGTTAGTGGTTTGCAATATGTATTCAACGAATGGATTACAGACCCCAAGAATGGGGTAAAAGACTTTGGAGAACAGATCCCATATGAGAGTCTCGCAAGTTTGCGTCCTGACGTTGTATTCTGCTATGGAGTAGCAGATGGCCAGCAAATGATGACAGACAAATTGGAGGAACTCGGAATACCTTATATATATAGTGCCGCTTATCTTGAGGGTGATGTCTTAGGCAAAAGCGAGTGGATAGTGATGTTTGCTGAAGTTGAAGATATAAGAGAGGAGGGAATTGCACTATTTCAAGAAATTGAAAAAAACTACCAGGAAGCCAAGGCTCTGACGGCTGATATTCCTCCTCTAAATCGACCAAAGGTCATGCTCAACACCCCTTTTAATGACGCTTGGGTACTCCCTCCAAATAAGAGTTCGACAACGACCCTCATTCGTGATGCTGGAGCCGAACCTTTTTACGGGAAAAAAGAGGTAGGGGATGTCACTCAAATAGGGATGGAGGAAGCCTTTACAATGCTTCAAGAAGCTGACTTCTGGATAGGACTAGGGCATACGACTAAAAAATTCTCCGAACTGCCCCCTGCCCTCAGGGTGCACGCCTCCAAAATGAGACCTGTTCAGCTCAATCAACTATACAATAACAACGCAATCACCACACCTGGAGGAGGCTCTGCCTATTACCAAGAGGGCATCGTCCGTCCCGACCTTATATTACGTGATTTGATTGAGATATTTCACCCTGAACTTCAGGAACATGAGCTTTATTTTTACCGTCATATCCCAGTGGAACAATGAGGATTAAAAGCAGATATATCATATTTGCATTACTCATCGTGTTGATGATACTTCTATTCATTTCTGATCTTTTGGTTGGAGATATCGTGTACACGCCTTCTGAGGTCTGGCAAGCACTCATCGGCAATGGAGATGATGGCACACGTCATATCATCACACAGATAAGAAGTACTCGAGTGTTAGTAGCTTTACTTATAGGAGTTGCACTACCTGTATGTGGGCTAATGATGCAGACCATTTTCCAAAATCCCTTAGCTGATCCCTATATATTGGGTGTGAGTTCAGGGACAGGTCTTGGGGTAGCTCTTTTTTTTCTCGGGTTACCGCTTTTGGGCGCTACTCTCCCACAATGGATATTAGACTTTGGTCTACTAGGTGCAGGATGGATTGGAGCATCGATGGTGCTACTGCTTATTCTTATCCTCAGCCGAAGAATACAGAATATATTTGGGGTGCTTATCATCGGCGTGATGCTTAGTTATATCGTCAGTTCTATCATACAAATACTCCAATATTACTCTAGTGCTGAGCAACTACAGCTTTACACCCTCTGGAATCTAGGTTCGCTCTCCAATATCACACGAGGACACCTCAATATCATGATGCCGCTACTATTATTAGGCATCCTCCTTTCTTTCTTATCTGTTAAGGCTCTTAATCTCCAACTACTAGGAGATGAGTATGCCCAAACTATGGGGATGAATATTAAGCGCACTCGATCTATCGTCTTTGGAGCTACGACACTTATGGCAGGCACAATCACAGCATACTGTGGTCCCATCGGCTTTATTGGACTGGCAATACCTCATGCCACTCGATACCTATTCCGAACCTCTGATCATACTGTATTACTTCCCAGTGCGATGCTGGTAGGAGCTAGTGCGATGCTTATTTGTGATATCATAGCCAAACTACTGGTAATTCCTATCAATTCGGTCACTGCACTCTTGGGAATCCCTATTATCCTCAAAGTCATTCTCAATCAACTTTCCCGCAGATGAAGCTCCAACTCAATCATATTTCTGCAGGCTACGACCATCCACTTATCCTTGGAGCAAATGCCACCCTTGATGGTGGACAGCTGGTAGCTCTTCTCGGCAGAAATGGTGCTGGAAAGAGTACACTCTTGAGACATATTGCCGGGCTTCTCCCCCTGCTCTCGGGCAAGGTATTGGTCAATGGAAATGAGATTCACAAAATGGATGAGCGTCAACGAGCCAAATTGATAAGTGTAGTCTCGACGAGGAAAAGTCGCATCCCACAGCTTTCAGCAATAGAAGTCATAGGTCTGGGACGCAGTCCCTATACCAATCTTATGGGCAGACTTTCGGCACACGATCGTACTGTAGTACGGGAAGCACTAGAGTTAGTCGGTATCGAGCATTTGGCTGAGAAATATGTCCATCAGATTAGTGACGGCGAAAACCAACGTGTGATGATTGCCCGAGCTCTAGCTCAAGATACCCCCGTGATACTTCTTGACGAACCCACAGCTTTCCTCGACCTCCCCAATCGATACGACCTAGCGCTCCTCCTCAGACGGCTCGCCAAAGAGCGCAATAAAATAATAATATTTAGCACCCACGATCTAGATATTGCTTTTCAACTATGTGACCAAATAATGCTGATACAGCATCAAGAGCTCATTACACGTCCAACGGAAGAGATGAAGTCTTCTGGACTTATCGAGGCGCTTTTCAGTTCCGAACAAGTACGTCTAGATCCTCAAACTGGGGCAGTGCACTTATCACAATCGTAATAGTCGTGCAACAAGAACACAATATATTGGCGTAGCTCAGTTTATTTATCTAATTTTGTGGGGAATAAAAGATTGGGATACTAAAAGAATGGAAGTATAGCAATATGAGTACAAAAACAATCTTGGTGACTGGTGGCATGGGCTACATCGGAAGTCACACCACAGTCGAACTCCAAGCTGCTGGATATGAGGTAATCATTGTTGATAACCTTTCCAATTCCAACCGGGAGGTGCTGAAAGGTATCACAGCAATTTCAGGGACAGAACCGCTATTCTACGAAGTGGACTGCAATGACGAGATGGAGATGCGCAAGATTTATGCCAAGCATCGTCCAGAGGGAATCATTCACTTCGCAGCAAGTAAGGCAGTAGGCGAATCAGTCGAGAAACCACTCCTATACTACCGCAACAATCTCCTCTCTCTCATCGTGCAGTTGGAGTTGATGAAAGAGTATGGGACAGGGGGCATCGTCTTTTCATCTTCTTGCACCGTATATGGTCAGCCAAAGCAGCTCCCCGTGACCGAAGATGCACCGATACTACCTGCGACATCGCCGTACGGCAATACCAAGCAAGTCAATGAGGAAATCATTCGCGATACTATCCACGCCGGTGTACCTTACAAGGCAATTCTTCTTCGATACTTCAACCCTATTGGAGCACACCCTACCGCAGAGATCGGAGAGCTTCCACTGGGAGTACCCCAAAACCTCATTCCCTACTTAACCCAGACAGCGGCAGGAATACGCCGAGAGCTCACGGTCTTCGGCAATGACTATAACACTCCTGATGGCTCTTGTATCCGTGACTATATCCATGTGGTTGACCTCGCTAAGGCACATGTCGTCGCCATGGATCGAATGTTGCAGGGTAAAAGCCTAGAAGCACTTGAAGTGTTTAATATCGGTACAGGACGAGGCAACAGCGTACTAGAGCTTATTCACACGTTTGAAGAGGCTACCGGAGTAAAAGTCCCATACAAGATCGGTGCCCGCAGAGAGGGCGATATCGAGCAAGTATGGGCAGATCCTAAAAAAGCCAATGAAGTACTGGGTTGGAGTGCTAAGAGTACACTTGCGGAATCACTTAAGAGTGCTTGGGACTGGCAAGTAAAAATATCTCCCAAAGAATAGAAAACAAAAACCAAACTTATAATACTGAATTTATACGTATATAATGAAACCAAATGATTTTGCGGTCTTTTCCGGCACCAAGAGTTTGTATCTCGCAGAAGAAATCTGTCGTTGCTTGGGTTGCGAACTGGGTCAGATGCGCGTAGACCGTTTTGCAGACGGAGAGTTTGCTGTCTATTACGAAGAGTCTATCAGAGGTAAGGATGTATTCCTAGTGCAGTCTACTATGCCTACGACAGACAACATTATGGAACTCCTGCTGATGGTCGATGCAGCCAAGAGGGCTAGTGCACACTATATCACAGCTGTAATCCCATACTTCGGGTGGGCGAGACAAGACCGCAAAGACAAGCCTCGTGTCTCCATTGGAGCGAAGCTCATCGCAGATCTTCTACAGACTGCAGGTATCTCTCGTTTGATTACTATGGATCTCCACGCAGATCAGATACAAGGCTTCTTTAATCTCCCTGTAGACCACCTCTACGCCTCCAATATATTCATGGATTACGTCAAACAATTGATGAATCAGGGCGAAATCTCACATGAAAACCTTGTAATGGCTACGCCAGATGTAGGTGGTACGAAGCGCGCCAATTCCTACGCCAAGGCTCTAGGTGTACCCCTAGTCATCTGTCACAAGCTGCGCCTCCGTGCAAATGTGGTGGCAGAGATGCGTATTATCGGTGATGTAGAGGGTAAGGATGTGCTCCTCGTAGATGACATCGTAGACACTGCTGGCACCATGACCAAGGCTGCCAATCTCATGATTGAAAATGGAGCTCGCTCCGTACGAGCTCTTGCTAGCCACCCCGTTATGAGCGATCCAGCAACCTCCAGAATCGAACAGAGCGCGCTCAAGGAGATGATATTTACCAACTCTATCCCGTACGACAAAGGTGGTAAAAACATCAATTGTCTGTCGGTAGCTCCAATGTTTGCCGAAGCTATCCGTCGTGTGATAGAGCATGAGTCTATCAGCGATCTCTACGATATTTAATCATATAAATACTAACGAATACAATAGGTGAAAGAGAGGCAGCAGTACCCGATACATGGAGGGGAGTGCATGTCTCTCTTTCGTCGTTTATTGCTCAGTTGGTTCGACCAATATGGTCGCATCTTACCTTGGCGAGGGATCACGGATCCTTATCGGATCTGGGTGTCAGAGATTATACTCCAACAGACACAGGTAGTACAGGGTTGGGACTATTACATGCGCTTTATTGAAGCTTACCCTGATGTTGCCGCTCTTGCCAATGCTCGAGACGAGGATGTGCTCCTCCTCTGGGAAGGACTGGGTTATTACTCTCGGGCACATAACATGCTAGTCGCTGCGAGACAAGTAGTAGAGCAGCATGGCTGTATCTTTCCTCAAACCGAGGAAGAAGTATCTGCACTCAAGGGAATTGGGCCCTATACTACCGCTGCTATTATGAGTATTGCCTACAATCAGCCACTTGCTGTGGTAGATGGCAATGTGTATAGAGTCCTTTCCAGAGTGGAAGCCTCAGAAGAGCCTATAGATACGACAAAGGGGCAGAAATACTATCGTCTCCTCGCTTCTGACTACCTAGATCACTCTCAACCCGGGAAGTACAATCAAGCCATGATGGATCTTGGGGCGATGATTTGCACCCCTCGCTCTCCGAAGTGCCATGAATGTCCTATTGCTCCACTCTGTAAGAGTAGAGAAAATAAGGCACTCATAGAACTACTCCCCATCAAAGCAAAAAAATTAGTAGCAGACAATCGCTATCTCGACTACTTCCTTCTGATTGACGGAGATTGCTTCTGGGTAGAGCGACGCGACAATAAAGGTATCTGGAAAGGGCTATACCAGCTCCCCCTTGTAGAGAATATCGAGCGAGCTCTGGGAGAAAACGAGATAAGAGAGAAGATACGAGGCAGCTGGGCTCTCGAAAAGAGTATTGATCTCCAACCTCATAGACTCACCCACCGCCTCCTCCATATCCGCATACACCTCTGCTATGCGCTAACAGAGACACACCTACCCTCCTCTTTTAAGAAAATCAAACTGTCAGAGCACCCCACCCTAGCTTTTCCCAAGCCTCTGCGCCATTTTCTCGATCAGTATTTCTAGTCTTCATCTTATAAAACAACCACATCATAAAGACCGAAGGGGCTATGCAGACACATCTGTATAGCCCCTTCGGTCTTTACTACTCTCGTCTAGAGCATTACTATTTCATGGGTAAACGGGACATTTGCCTTATGAAAAAGCATTCCTACAGGGCAGTAGCGCTCAGTGGTATTGAGACACTTCTCTACCTTCTCTAGCGTAGCTCCAGTTTTGATATAAAACTTATAGTCAATACTATCAATTGTATCACTCGTCTCAGCATTCAGTTCGATTTTCAGCTCCTGCACATCGATGCGCATCTTCTTTGCCACGTCCACAAAAATGGTTCCAATACAACCATTGAGAGACATTGCCAAGTATTCAAATGCCTTTGGAGCCTTATTGGTTCCACCAGCCTTCTCAGGTAAGTCCATCTGTACAGAGTGACCACGTCCATTGTCCACCTCAGAGAGGTATCCCTCTACAAGCCTATATGTACTCTTCATATATTCCTCCTTATTATTAAATAGTTATTACTCTCTGTAGATATAACAGTGAATAGAAAGATTTGTTCGTCACAAAAGAAAGTCTTACCTTTGGGGTAAGTAATCACACATAATAGCACATGATAGAATGTCTACAACAGATTTAAGCCAATACGATCCATCTGCGGTACCGAATGGGGAGGGCAAAAAAGTAACAATTATCGTATCGGAATGGAATAGTGACATCACTTTTGCACTCAGAGATGGAGCGATAGAAACGCTCCTCAGGCATGGGGTAAAAGAGTCCGATATTACTGTTCGCTATGTCCCTGGCAGTTTTGAACTGATTTATGCGACAAAAAAGTGTCTCCACTACAGTGGTGCCGATGCCATCATAATATTGGGCAGCATTATCAGAGGCGAAACACCCCACTTTGATTACATCTCAGAAAGTGTAATGACCAATGTAGGATTGCTCAATGCCACTTCTAGCCACACCCCTCACGGCGTCTTTGTCCCAGTTATCAATGGCGTACTTACGACAGATAACCACAAACAAGCAGCAGACAGAGCTGGTGGAGTACTAGGCAATAAAGGCGTTGAAGCCGCTGTCACAGCCCTAAAGATGATTAGATTTTAAAATAGGGAAAGTCCACCTATATATAGAAAATAGCTCCTCCGTAAAAACTTCTCTCTCCGATATGGATACCTTTTGATGTATTCATATCGGAGAGAGCTTTTTTGAGTTAGCCGATATTTCTAGAAATAAATTTATTTGTGCAGATAATTTAGATCCGTCTATAGATTAGATTTCTCTAGTAGAGGATGTGTGTCGGGAAAAAGAGAAGCTCACCCTATAGAGCGGACAAATTTCCTCTATAGAGCAGTCAGATTTCCTCTATAGAGCAATCAAATCTCCTCTATAGAGCAACCAAATCTCCTCTATAGAGCAACCAAATCTCCTCTATTATGGCGTCCCTGAAAAAATAGACAGCTTTGGCATTTAATTCTGTTATTGTTCCCACTTTTAACTAGATATTTGACGCTATCTAGCAATAATTAATTAAACTTATTGATATAAATTGTTGCAAATTCAAATATATTAATTATATTTGGAGCTGAAAAGATATTTATATACGAATGTGAAATAAATGTGCTCAAATTGGGAACATATTCAGCGGAAAATTTCACACCTCCACTTGACCAACAATGATAATAGAATTAGAAACGACAGTCGATTCACCATCCCTCACTGACAACAGAGAGCCAGACAGATCGACAAATTGTAGGACCAAAATTAATCAACATGTATGAGATGTAAATGCTTAACTCAGACGGTTGTTCAGCTTAGTTGCGCTTTGGCACTTATTACTGGAGGAGGTACAAATCTTCTCCACGCTAATGAGGCATCAAAGGGCACAACGAGAACTATCGAACAATCCAACCTAATTACTGTCAAGGGCTCGGTTGTAGACACCAATGGTGAAGCAGTAATAGGAGCTACTGTGTTATTGGTTCAGGATCCCTCTAAGGGTATGCTGACCAATATTGACGGACAGTTTTCACTTACAAACGTACCGTCAGACGGTACGCTTCGCATTTCCTTCGTAGGGATGAAAACCATTGAGATCCCAATCAATGGCCAAACCAATATTGTCGTAACACTACAACCAGATAACGAACTACTGGATGAAGTGGTGGTAGTGGGATACACGACACAGCGCAAAGAGAGCCTCACCGGATCACTTCAGTCCATATCCAGTGAAAAGTTGAAAGGTCTCACGACTCCAAGCGTCGAGAACCTTCTAAGCAGCAAAGCACCCGGTGTATATGTTGCACCCGGAGGTGGACAACCTGGTTCAAAGGGAGCAATCGTCATCCGAGGCAAATCGACCATCAACGGTAGTACCGACCCATTGTGGGTGGTTGATGGTGTAATTATCGGTAGCTCAGCTGGAGCACTAAATCCATCTGATATCGAGACTATGACCGTTCTTAAGGATGCTGCTTCTACAGCCATCTATGGTTCACAGGGAGCAAACGGTGTAATTGTTGTGACGACCAAAGCCCCCAAAGCAGACAATATTACAATCGGTCTCTCAGGGAAGGGAGGTCTGACTCGCCTCTCAAAGGGCAATCTCAGGGTAATGAATGGGGCTGAGCTTTACGATCTTTACAAAAGCTTCTCCAATCAAGAGATGGTTAAATTTCCACGTTGGAATGAAGATCTAAGAAATAGCAATTTCGACTGGTGGGACTTTGCTTCACAGACTGGTGTGATACAAGACTATACCCTCTCGCTAACCGGTGGCACCGAAAAGCTCCGTAACTTCTTGTCCGTCGGCATATATAACGAAACAGGAGCAGTAAAAGGGTATAAGTTTGAACGTTACAACTTCCTATACAAGGGTCAATTCAAACCATTCGAATGGCTTACCATCAAACCTCAGTTAATGGGGTCTTGGGGGCTAGTTAAGAACCAACAGCACTCAGTTGGTGCTATGTACTCAAACCTACCATGGGATGCTCCTTATGACTCTAATGGCAATATCGTTCCTCATAAGAGTCAACTATGGGTAAATTCAAACTCTACCAACTACGTATACGATCTTCAGTGGAACGAAAGCTCTAGTAATAGCTATGAGTTTATGGGCAACTTTGACTTTGATGTTAGGATTACCGATTGGCTAACCTTCGCCTCTGTCAATAACATCCGTCTATTGATGGGTGATAGTCGTTGGTACGAAGATCCTCGTTCTAGCAGTGCTATGGGTGTAAATGGTCGTATTGGCGAATACAGAAGTAAAGTGGTAAGAAGATATACCAACCAGCTATTCCGATTCAATAAGCTCATTGGTAATCACTCTATTAACGGAATATTGGCATACGAGTTTAACGACTATCGTGGCAATGATTTGGATGCAGTTGGTATCGGATTCGTCCCTGGGTTTAAGGTATTAGATGTTACTGCTAAACCAGAGCGGGCAAAGGGTGGTATTTCAGAGTGGGCTGTACAATCAGTTTTTGCCAACGTAAATTACTCCTATGACAATCGCTACTTAGCCCAAATATCACTTCGTAGAGATGGAGCTTCCAACTTCGGAGATAATGCCAAATATGGGAACTTCTTCTCTATCAGTGGCGGATGGAATATACACAGAGAGGCTTTCTTCAATACAGACTTTATTAACGAACTAAAGCTTAGAGCTTCTTACGGCTCTGTAGGAAATCGTCCATCATCTCTTTATCCTCAGTATGATCTATATTCTATCTCTTCATCAGCCAGCTATGATGGCGAATCAGGGATGCTTATCTCACAAATTGGCAATAAAGATCTGACTTGGGAGAAAACCTATACTACTGGCATCGGTATCGACATTGCAATGTGGGATAGACTCCGCCTCACTTTAGATTTTTACGACAAGGATACAAGCGGCCTTCTTTACCAAGTTCCGGTCACTGGTCTCACTGGTGTAACTCAAATTTGGCGCAATGTAGGAGCAGTAAACAACAAGGGATTTGAAGCGATTCTTGGGGTAGACATCATTAAGACTGCAAATACACTTTGGACTGTGGATGCCAACATAGGTCTTAACCGCAATAAGGTGACTAAGCTGTACGGCGTACGTGATCCTCAAACCAATCAAGTACCGCCAATCCTTCTCGGTGACGGTATTGGTATCGCAGGCTCAGCACAAAGAATCCTCCGGGAGGGTATCGACGCAGATACTTGGTACTTACCCGAATGGGCTGGCGTAAATCCTGATAATGGAGCACCTCAATGGTATACCAACACTAAGGATGAAAATGGTAATCTCGTAAAGGAAGTAACGAGCAACTACGCCAAGGCAAATAAAACCGAGTTGGGGTCTTACAATCCTGACTTTTTCGGGGGTCTCTCATCCACCTTCAATTACAAAGGATTTGATGCAAACGTAGTATTTGGATTCTCTGTCGGTGGTGAGATTTACAACTACACTCGCTCTGAATATGACTCCGATGGTGCGTACACTGACCGCAATCAGATGAACTTGATGCCAGGTTGGAGCCGATGGACTAAGCCGGGCGATATCGCTACTCACCCACTACCAAGCTATAATAATAGTACCAACTCTCAAAAGGTATCTTCACGTTACCTCGAAGATGGTTCATTCCTAAAGATGAGAAATCTCTCAGTGGGATATAGCTTCTCACTACCTCAGTACAACATAAAGAACTTGCGAGTATACCTCTCCGGAGAGAACCTATTTACTCTTACAAAGTATTCAGGTGTTGATCCTGAGTTGCCATCCTATGATGGTCGTGTAGTAGGTACCACATCTAGCGTCTACCCAAATACCCGCAAGTTTGTTTTGGGATTTGACATCACTTTCTAAGCAGACAGTAAGTTATGAAAAAGATTTTATATATAATAGCTACCATTGTGGCAATCGGGTTATCGGGATGTGACATAGATCGCATGCCTCATGGGCAAATGGCATCCGGAGAGATTACCAAGGATCCCCAAAGTAATCTTACAGCTCTCCTAAATGGTGCATACGCACAAATGAAAAGCTGGAGTGATGTAATGCACCGTTGTGGTGAATATGCAGGGGACAATATCATGATTCGTGGGACTTCCACTGATGCCTTCTACGAGTTTATATCATTCTCAAGGACTGCAAATAACTATCGCCTTACTAACTTCTGGAATAGTAGCTACAAGGCAATCGCACAGAGCTCCAATATTATCAATATGATCGAGGAGGGGCAAAGCACTGAAGTAGATAATCAGTTAGGAGAAGCATACTATATACGCGGTATGATGTACTTCTATCTTGTCAGAGCTTATGGTAGACCTTATTACCAGTCTCCAGAAACCAACTTAGGAGTCCCTATCGTAAATGGGACACCCGAGGATGTTTTCCAAAAGTATCCAGACAGAGCTACAGTGGCTGAGACCTACAAACAAGTTATCAACGACCTTAAGAAAGCAATTAGCCTGCTATCAATCGATAAGGGCAATATCTATGCTTCTCAAAATGCTGCTAAGGCACTCCTATCCAGAGTTTATCTGTATATGAGTGGCACTTATGACAATCCAAATACCGAATACGCACAGCTGGCGCTTCAGTATGCCGATGAAGTAATCAAGTCTGGGAAATATAGCCTACTACCTCGTGAAGATTTCATGAAATACAACACCTTCACCCCAGAAAACAATGATGAGACAATCTTTGCCATCAGAAGACTTGCTTCAGAATTCTCCGGTTGGGATCACTACTATGGTGTTGGCGGTATGTATGCCTATATCGGAGGCATGGGATGGGGCGAAATGTATGCAAGTGCAAAGTATATCGCTCTGCTTGATGAAACCGGTCGTAATGACTGGTTGAATGGGAAAATCGTAGACGCACGAGCTGCATTTATCGAGCCTCAATACACGTCAGATGCAAAGAAGGTATTCCGCTTCGTACATAACTCGTATGACAAAAATGGAAATCATACCAACTTTAACTACGCTCAGCTTCCTCTGGAAGAGAGTGGCGGTCAGCTTTTCTGCAATGAAGAAAGAAATGGAGAGAAGAAACAATATCTGCTTACACCTGTGGACGCAAGCCAGGGAATATACTCCATAACTTACTCAGATGGCACGATATATACAGGAGTTACCGACAATTTCATTGCTCTCAATCGTGTCTACCCTATGTTCTACATTACTAAGTGCTCAAGAGAGGGTGAAGAGTCACATTTGCACTCCCCTGTTATTTCACGACTAGGTGAGATTTATCTCAATAAAGCAGAGGCTGCCGCTAAACTTGGAGATTACACCGCTGCACTACAAGCTCTTAATACCGTCAGGGAGCGTTCTCTCCCAGGCGAGGGCTACGCAGTTCTAACCAAGGATAATGCAGGCAAATTAATCGATAAAGAGCGTCAGTTAGAGCTCGCATTCCAGGCTGAGCGTAGTTATGATGTCTTCCGAAACGGAGACTCTCTGGAGCGTAAGTATCCTGGTCCACACAAGGCAATGGAAATAATTCCTGCAACTGACTATCGAGTAATATACTTTATTCCATCCGATGCTATAGACGTGTATAATAGCACAGGTAGTACACTCACTCAAAATCCGACTTCTAATTAAACCATTGGTATACAACTGAAGTCTGAGGGGAGAGTATGTCAAGGCTCAGAATTGAAAGAAGTCGCCTTTCAAATTAAGAGTCCCCTTTATAAATAATCGAAGCAACCGCTACTATTGAGTTTTAAGCTCTTTAGTAGCGGCTGTTTTTTACAAATGAAGTTATATTCGTGGGAATAGAGTTGACCCATACGTGTAATTATTTGGTTCGTAGTTTCTTGAATGTAGGCATGAAGAATCTTTGAATTCTTCATACAAAAACAAAGACCTATAGTAAAAAACTGTTTTGCTCCCTTTTTGTCTTTACTGATAATATTCAGATATTTGATGCAGTATTTTAGGAGAGGTATTGTTATAATGATGTAGGGGGAAGCATAACGTATGAGTGTCCAACACAGCGAACAATATATTGTAAAACTATTGGAGCAACGACCTGAGGAGGCTTTTCGTCTGATATACGACTTGTATGCCACCAAATTGGTTGGCATCGCCTATCGGTATATCGGTGATAAGGATGTGGCAAAGGATATTTTGCAAGATGCTGTGTGTAGAGCTTATCAAAAGAGGGAGACTTTTAAGTATCAGCAAGTTGGTGGCCTTTGGGGGTGGCTAAAGAAGATTGTGGTGAACTTATCGCTCAATCATCTAAAGAGCTTTGGGGTAAAAAATATGGATAGGTACGAGGAGGATAGCTACGATATTGTAGAAGAGGAGGATGATAGCATAGATATGCTAGCCGCAATTGATGGCAAAGTCCTATACGATATGATTGCGGAGCTACCGGAGGGGTATAGGATGGTATTTAATTTGTATGCGGTAGAGGGCTATAGCCATAAAGAGATCGCTCAACAACTAGGAATAGCGGAGAGAAGCTCCTCTTCTCAATATTTCAGGGCGAAGAAACTGCTAAAGAAAAGAATAGAGCAATGGATAAGAGAAACAAGATAGAGCCAAAAGGGCAGAGCTGGGAGCAAGCTTTGCGTGATAAGCTTGATAGTTACGACTATCCTATGGGGGATCTACCTCCTTTCTCCTTACCTGATATAAAGAGTCATCGTAGGGAGTTGGCTCCTTGGTGGGTGGTGGCTACTACGGTAGCGGCTTCGCTTCTCCTTGCTGTATTGTCGCCACAAAAGTCTGTCCCAGTGATTGTCCCATCGACAACCGACGAAGTCGGGTTTACTGCTCAGTCTCCTGTAGTAGAACAACTGCCTGATGCTCCTTTACTAGCAAGTAATGAGGGAGTCGGAAGAGTTACGCTCTCGAGGCCAAATACAGAGACGGCTAGGACGACCAATATGGAACCTGACGTGGTGACGAAAGCAGAGGTCGAGCCAGTAGATGATGTAGTAGTAGTCAGTAGTGAGATACAGGTAATAGAGGATAATGTGGCACCGACTGAAAAAAGGAAAGATAAAGTTTATATTGAGCCAATCAAACAATCAGTTGGGAGGGGATTGTCTATTGCGGTCAATGTGTCGGGGCAACCTACTAGTGGTAGAGCGGGAGGAGGAGGGGAGCCACCGATGGAGTATTCAATATTGGGCGTGATAGAGCGGTTTGCATCAGTAGAAGAACAGGGTTATTCGGTGAGGGAAAAGTTGCCGACAGAGGTGGGGATAACTGCTATTGTTCCTATCGCTTCCAAGCTAAGTATCGAGAGTGGATTACATTATGTACTAAGGCGATTTGAAGTGACTAGGTCGAGAACCTTCATGCCCGAACAGTATGATATGAATGTGCATCTACTAGGTATTCCGCTAGGGCTTCAATACGAGGTAGTTCATTTGGGGCGTTTGGGTTTCAATGCGTCAGCTGGTGTGTCGGGAAATCTTCCTGTGGTTGTATCTGTGCATGGCGATCAAAGAGAGGAGCAGAAGGCTCACTTTGCCCTTGATGGTTATTTGACACTTGGAGCAGACTATCGGATCTCCGAGTCGATTGCCTTGGCTGCATCGGTGGGAGGAGCGTATGATATTATTCCGCTCAACCAACGATTGTTTGAGGATACTTCGTCTCGGCTGAGGCTGAAGATGAACGTAGGTTTGAAGTTTAGGATACAATGATATATGGTTTTACTAATTTAATAATCTCAAAGCAATGAAAACGAAAAGCAGCATCGTCACGTTGTTGGTTTCCCTTTGTCTGGTCTTTGGACTGACAATGTGTAAGGGAGGGGAGCAACCGCAACCAGAAAAGAAGAGGAGTATAACGCTATCTACAGAGACAATTACGCTATCGAGAGCTCAGAAAGTAAGTATGGTGTCTGTAAGGTCTACTGATGATTGGAAGAGTGATTTGGTTATCCCTATCCCTAAGGCGGATGTAGTGCTTCCTCCGTCTGTAGGTCAGAAGAAATGGGTACGCATCACTCCAGTAATCGGCAAGGCGGGAATTACTAACGTAGTTGTATCTCTGGTAGAGGAGAAGCTCCTAGATGAGTCTCCTACTGTAACCGTCAAGTTCGAATCTATGGATGGTACTTTGTCCAAGACCTTGACCGTCAAATACGATGCGAGTAAATAATCCACTGACGTAATGCAATGAGTCTATGAATACGAAAAATTTGATACGATGGATCTTGGGGAGTGCATTTCTAATTGTGCTCCTATCTAGCTGTCTTAATCTGAATAATAAACCTATAGAGGTGGAGAGATACCATATGGGAAGCGTTATGGTTAATGACAAGCACTACGAACATGTGGTTTACTTCAGCCCATTTGGGCGACCAGGTAATCCATTTTTGAAGAGTAGTAGTAATAATAATATGATTTACTTCCCTATTCTTCTCAGTCCAGCCGGAGGGAATCAAAATACTAGTGTAGAATATGCAATCCTACTCTGTATTGACGCAACAAACGGCATCCCTGAGCTCAATAAGCCGTATCCTATTGCTTATAATAGTTTGCTGGAGAGTGCTTCCAACTCTGACGAGATTATGAGGCTGTTTATCAGAGAACGCTCAAAATTCTTGGTCGATGGGGCTAAAGGAATTGCTGTCGTCTACGATTATGTCAAAAGAGAGAGACGTTCGGCAAGTGGGACGGTCACCTTCACTTCATTTGACCTAGAGACCAAAAACTGTACGGGGACTTACACCCTAAAGACTGAAAATCTAAAGACTACCGCCTTGGTTTTCAGTAAAGGAACAATTGCTACAAAAATTGTCAGAGAATCCCTAATCTTGTGAATTCTTGTACTTCATTGACGAAAAGAGGAAAGGTGCGTGTGTACCTTTCCTCTTTTGTTGTCTATGGTCTGACAGATGTAAATACTTGTCGTGACTGTGCGTGTAAGTGTCAGGACTTTTTGCCCAATTGATTACATGGCAAGGCGATTGCACTGATAATGATGTAAACAAGATTACAAATAACTAACAATAAGAAAGGGAAAAGGTATGAGACGTACAATATTTGATATGATGGATCAACTCTTCGATGATAACTTCGTGAGACCAGTGGCAACTGTAAAGCGTAGTACTGCACCGATGCTCAACGTAATGGAGAGTGAGGATGCTTATACTCTTCAAGTGGCGGCACCTGGATTAACCAAGGAAGAGGTGTCAGTCAAACTAGATGAGGAAGAGGCACTGGTGATTTCTATTCAGAAAAAGAATGAAGAGACTAACAGTGAGGAGGACTCCGAAAACAAGGCGGTCGCCAAGGTGGACGAGAAACCGATTCGCTATCTCCGTCGGGAATTTGCATACCAAAGCTTTGTTCAGCGGTTGTTGCTTCCCGAGAATGCAAACAAAGAGATGATTTCAGCTAAGATGGAAAATGGTATGCTGGAGGTAATCATCCCAAAGGTTAAAGAGGAGGTAAAGACTCCAATCGAACGTATGATTACGATTGGTTGATTGTGATATAAGAAAGAATTGTAGGTTCATAAGTTTTGTGTGGGCTGCCAGGGTGAATTTCTGCCTTGGCAGCCTTTGTTGTTATATCTATGTTAGAAAAATGTAAATTTGTGAGGAAGTAAGTATATAATCAAATGATGAAATGCAAAGACTTTTATACCTATTTGTAGCACTATTTGTGTCTGCCTTGTCTAGCGCACAAGCCTTTCTGCCTACTGATCCTATCGGTACGGTCTTGCAGTATGAAGAGACTAAGAAAGATACTGTGGAGCATTACTATTTTGTCCTTAAAGGGATTGAGAAGAGATCCGATGGCATTTGGATGGAGATAGAGCAGAAAAACAAGCTGAAAGAGAAGGGGGTAATCATGAAGCTACTCTATAAACCGACTTCTCTGTCAATGGATATAGGGAGATTCATGATTGATGCCATAGAGATGGACAAAGATGCTGCAAGTGAGATGAGTGCAAGTGTCAGCGGAGAGTCGCTTTCGATTCCTCTACAGTACAGCAGTGAAAAGTTGCCCCTTGAGACCTCCAAAATTTCTATGAAGGTATCTCGCATCGTAACCGTTGACATACAGATGGGGTGGAAAGAAAAAAAGATTGTGGGTTGGGAAACGCTAGACCTTCCATTGGGCAAATACGAAACCTTTCTGGTTCGAGGACGAGTGCATATAAGTGCTGGGGTAAGTATTCTGAAAAAGAACATAAATATAAACTATATCTTTTGGATTGCACCGAGAATAGGCGTGGTAAAATATCAGAGAGAGGTGTCAGATGAAAAGAACACCTATTACTTGTCCCAAAAAACTCTGCCTCAAAGATAGGTATAGCATATTGTCGATTTATTAAGTGATTATTTGTTTTTAGCGGCTATTTCCTTGGCAGTTAGCTATATTTTGTGTTACTTTGTACTCACTTATTAGGGATATAATTATCCATTTCTCCCGTAAGTGATATTGGGAATCACTTTGGTGAAGTGTAACCCTGTGGATTGCCTTATTGGGCAATTAGTCCCTATTGTGACGATAATAAGGTCAAAGAATGATTCATAAAAGATTTTGAAGCAAATGAAAGAGAAGCTATTCAACGAGTTTCCTCCTGTCTCCAATGAGGAGTGGATGGAGGTCTTGACTCGAGATCTCAAGGGCGCACCCTTCGACAAGAAGTTGGTTTGGCGCACGAAGGAGGGTATCGATGTACAGCCTTTTTACAGGGCTGAGGATGTGGAGCACCTCCCTACTAAGGATGTATTGCCTGGAGAGTTTCCATACGTGAGGGGAACTAAGGCAGACAATAAGTGGTTGGTGCGCCAAGATATGGCTGTCCTTGCTAACCCACAAGGACTAAATGAGAGCATCAAGAGTTTGATGGAGAGAGGAGTGAATAGCATTGGCTTTCACTTCGAGGACAGTGCTATTAATACTGAGAACATCAAGACAATGTTTGCTGGTATAGATCTCTCTCTGTTGGAGATTAACTTCTATGCTAAACGTCAGTTTACGGTACAACTTATTGAAGCTGTCAAGGAAGGATTACAAGCACTAGGCGTAAATCTAGGCGAAGTTAGTGGATCATTCGGGTTCAATCCTTTTAGGCATGTGCTAGGTAAGGGCGCTCGCTGGGCTGAGTGGCTTGAGACTTCTGTAGCGGTTCTGAAGGCAGCGGAGCCACTAAAGCAGTTCACTTGCTTCAGCTTCCAGAGTGTAGATCTCGTCAATGCGGGTGCGTACATCTATCAGGAGCTGGGCTACGCCCTCGCTGCTGGCGCAGATATGCTCGCTAAGATTGCCGAGGCAAGTAGCAAGAGCTTCTCAGAGGTGGCAGAGCGCATGCGTTTTGACATGGGTATCGGCTCCAATTACTTTATGGAAATAGCTAAGTTTAGGGCAATGCGTTGGCTATGGGCACTTATCGTAAAGGCTAATGACGCCAATGCAAGCGAGCGTGCCACCAAGGTAGTCGTCAATGCAGAGACCGCTTGGTGGAATAAGTCCATCTACGACACTTATGTCAACCTCCTTCGTACCATGACAGAAAGCATGAGTGCGACTATTGCTGGAGTACATTCAGTTCTGGTACATCCTTTCGATAAGCATTACAACCCTGCCGGTAGCGACTTCAGTCGTCGTATCGCTCGTAATCAGCAACTCTTGCTAAAGGAGGAGAGCCACTTCGATAAGGTGGTAGATCCTGCTGGTGGTTCATATTATATTGAGCATCTCACACAGGCGATTGCTGAGCAGGCTTGGAAGCTTTTCCTCAAGGTAGAAGAGCAGGGTGGCTTTGCAAAACTAGCGGATGAGGGTAAGGTACAAGAGGCCGTGAATGCTTCAAATGATGCTCGTCATAAAGACATCGCCACTCGTCGTGAAAATATCTTAGGGACCAATATCTTTCCTAACTTCACTGAGAAAGCTTCTGAGGAGATGAAGAAGGTAGACAATAGCAAGGTACAGGGTGTAGAGGTGACCGCTCTTGATAAGCGCCGTGGAGCTTCCGACTTTGAGGAACTTCGTCTCTCTACCGAGGCAAGCGGCAAGGCTCCAAAGGTGTTTATGCTTACCATTGGGAATCTGGCTATGAGACTCGCTCGCTCACAATTCAGCTCCAACTTCTTCGCAACTGCAGGTTATACCCTTATCGACAATCTAGGATTTGATACTGTAGCAGAGGGCGTAGAGGCAGCTAGGAAGGTGAAGGCAGATATTGTAGTACTTTGTTCGAGCGACGACGAGTATGCAGTTTATGCTCCAGAGGCGCAAGAGCTTCTCAAAGGCGATATGCCACTTGTGATTGCTGGTGCTCCTGCATGTATGGAGGAGCTACAGGCTAAGGGTATTGAGCACTTTGTCCACGTGAAGGTGAATGTCTTGGAGACAATGCAGAAGTTCAACGAGCTTATGGGTATCAAGCCAAGGAGCGCAAAGTAAGGAAAGGAAGTTATGAAACCAACATATAAAGACATCAACATCCTTGAGGGAGGATGGGCACAGCCAAGTGTGGCTGAGTTTAATAAGCAGAATGGCATCCAATATGACTGGAAGACTCCAGAGCTGATAGATGTAAAGGGTGTGTACACCAAGGAAGATCTTGAGGGAATGGAACATCTGCAGTATGCTGCCGGTGTGCCTCCATATCTCCGTGGCCCTTATAGTACAATGTACACTATGAGACCTTGGACTATTCGACAATATGCGGGATTTTCAACAGCAGAGGAGTCCAATGCATTCTATCGTCGTAATCTGGCCAGTGGTCAGAAAGGTCTCTCTGTAGCATTTGACCTCCCAACTCACCGTGGTTACAATGCAGACAATGAACGTGTAGAGGGTGATGTAGGTAAGGCTGGCGTATCTATTTGTTCGCTAGAGGATATGAAGGTACTTTTCGATGGTATCCCATTGAATAAGATGTCCGTATCTATGACTATGAATGGTGCTGTGCTGCCTATCCTAGCTTTCTACATCGTAGCAGGTCTTGAGCAGGGAGCAAAGCAAGAGGAGATGGCGGGTACAATCCAGAATGACATCCTCAAGGAATTCATGGTACGTAATACCTATATCTACCCACCAGAGTTCTCAATGCGTATTATCGCAGATATCTTCGAGTATACCTCACAGAATATGCCAAAGTTCAATTCGATCTCTATCTCTGGTTACCACATGCAAGAGGCAGGGGCTACCGCTGATATTGAGATGGCATATACCCTTGCCGACGGTATGGAATATCTCCGTGCTGGTATCAAGGCAGGTATGGATATCGATAAGTTTGCTCCTCGCCTGTCATTCTTCTGGGCAATTGGGATGAATCATTTCATGGAGATTGCCAAGATGAGGGCAGCCCGTATGATCTGGGCAAAGATTACCAAGAGCCTTGGAGCCAAGGATCCTAAGTCTATGGCATTACGTACCCATAGCCAAACTTCAGGATGGTCTTTGACAGAGCAGGATCCATTCAACAATGTGGGACGTACTTGTATTGAGGCAATGGGTGCAGCGCTAGGGCATACTCAATCGCTTCATACCAATGCGCTTGACGAGGCTATTGCACTACCAACAGACTTCTCGGCTCGTATCGCTCGTAATACGCAGATTTACATTCAGGAGGAGACCAATATCACTCGTGAAGTAGATCCATGGGCTGGTTCTTACTATGTCGAGACCCTCACCAATGAGCTGGTGCACAAGGCTTGGGAGCATATTCAAGAGATCGAGAGTATGGGTGGTATGGCAAAGGCTATCGAGAGCGGTCTTCCAAAGCTCCGTATCGAGGAGGCTGCGGCACGCACTCAGGCTCGTATCGATTCTAAGAATCAGGTGATTGTTGGTGTGAATAAGTATCGCCTCGAAAAAGAAGACCCAATCGACATCCTTGAGGTAGATAATACTGCAGTACGGACCCAACAGGTAGAGCGTCTACAACAACTCCGTGGCAATCGCGACGAAGCAGCTGTGCAGAAGGCTCTTACCGCAATTACCGAGGCAGTGCGTACCAAGACTGGCAACCTACTTGAGCTAGCTGTAGAGGCTGCCAAGGTGAGGGCTTCACTCGGAGAAATTTCAGACGCCTGCGAAGAAGTCGTCGGGCGTTACAAAGCTATTATTCGTACGATTTCAGGCGTGTATTCATCAGAGACAAGCAGTGACCCTAACTTTGCTGAGGCTGTAAGCCTAGTAGAGGAGTTTGCTAAAAAAGAGGGTCGCCAGCCACGTATTATGATTGCCAAGATGGGGCAAGATGGTCATGACCGTGGAGCTAAGGTAGTTGCTACTGGCTATGCCGATGTAGGCTTTGACGTAGATATGGGTCCACTTTTCCAGACCCCAGCAGAGGCAGCTCGCGAGGCTGTGGAAAATGACGTCAATGTCCTTGGTGTCTCCTCATTGGCAGCAGGTCACAAGACTCTTGTTCCACAGGTGATTGCCGAGCTGAAGAAGCTTGGGCGCGAGGATATTATCGTCATTGCTGGTGGTGTAATACCGGCTCAGGATTATGACTTCCTCTACAAATCAGGCGTAGCTGCAATCTTTGGCCCTGGTACTTCGGTTTCAAAGGCTGCGATTGAGATCATGAAGATACTTTTAGCTGAGTAATCTTACACATATACGGTGCGTAGGGGGTGTTTCCAAAAGTGGAAATACCCCCTTTTCCATGGTATCGGAAATTGTAGTACTTTTGAGAAATGGCATCTTTAAAGAAAAGATTGTATAACATAGCGATACAAGGAATGAATAAGTTTTTTATAGCGCTGGTGACATCCTTACTGATTATTACCAGTCAGGCACAAGAGAAGAAATATTCGACTTACTACTATCAGAGAGCTACGCTCTTCGAGATCCTACCTACTGATACCACAGATATTATTTTTCTCGGCAACAGCATTACAGATGGTGGCGAGTGGATGGAGCTGATGGGAGATAGTCGATGTAAAAACCGTGGTATCAGTGGAGATACCACAGAGGGAGTATACGATCGACTTGAAATAATTATCAAGGGGCGACCTGCGAAGGTGTTTTTGCTTATTGGAATCAATGACCTCGGAAGAGGGAGTACTTCGGATATGGTATTCGATCGAATTGTAAAGATTATAGAGCGACTTCAGTCTGAGACTCCTCGTACGGAGATTTATTTGCAGAGTATACTACCTGTGAATGATGCGACCGGAATGTTTTTAGGGCACAGTGGACGTTGGGCTGAAATCCAACCACTTAATTGTCGCTTGTCTGCCATGGCAAAAGAAAAAGGTATCACCTTTGTCGATATTTACCATCACTTGGTATCACCCAATGAAGAGAAACTGGATCTACGGTATTCCAACGATGGATTACATTTATTGGGCCTTGGATACCTGAAGTGGGGCGAGGTAATCAGACCTTATATAGATTAGGCAAGAAAGTTTAGCTTTTTTTGAGACATCAAATAGAATATTCTTACTAAATTGCCTGCGTAACAAGAGTGTATAACTATTAACTGTGATTTTAGATTATGAAACAATTAAAACTAATTATCGCATCCCTATTGGTACTAATTGCGTTTGGATTCACTTCATGTAATCAAAATAACCCATCTGATGCGCTTCTTTTTACCGGGAAGTATGAGGGACCCGCTACCTATGCTAAGATTGGGGATGGTGTGTCGCCGATAGTGGATGCTAAGGTTGAGATTACTGTTTTGAAGATAGGTGATAGCTATGCTTTTGCCTTCGCTAATAAGAGTATTCCAACGCTAGAGGGTATAAAGATGCAGAAGGGAGACAATACCTTAGTTACGCTGGATAATGATGAGGGTGGAGTCATCAGGATTACTGGAAAGCGCCTTAATATCGCTTACTCTAATAAGAAAGGGACTTGGACAGTAATAAATGCCATTCGTAAGTAAAAACTAACGACTAAAGGCTTGACAAAAAACGGTAAGGGTGACTGGTAAATGTTACCGGTCACCCTTAGTTATGTCATTAGATTACTGAGAGGGGGAGTGAGACCTCCCCAGGATCGAGCATCGCATTGATTAGGTGTATCCGCTCGTAAGTATGTAACTCTGCTGATGACAGTGGGATAGAATGTATTGTGCCGTCACTAAGGAGCTTATCTCTCTTCGTACCCAAAAGCAGCGGAGTGCTGGGCGTGTACAATTTCCCATCTCGCTCGACAAGAATATTGGTAAATGATGTATCGGTAATTTGTCCCTTGAGGACAAAGATGGGTTCTACCCCTTGAGGGAGAAGATTTTTGTACTCATCTAGTCTACTTCGATCTGCCCACTTCTTGGAGTAGAAGTTGTCCTCAATATCAATAAGTCTAAAACTAGTTATCTGAGGTAGTCGGTATGGCATGAGTTTGATACTCTCAATACCCTGCCAAGTATATGTAATAGAAGCTCGCCATTTCCCCTTAGTCGCTCCCAGTCTGCTTACTTCCCGACTTACTACATCTGTAAATGGGGTGATTGGGTATTCTCGCCCTAGAGATCGCCCTACTCTAGCACTATGGTATGGGAGATTGAGAAGCTCCCCATCAAGGAGGCAAAAAGTCTCTAATAGTTGCCCCATCATTTCTGTCTTAGAGGGAGGTATATTTTCTCTATAACCTCTTTGTATTCTTGCTCCATCTTGCTATTAATGGTGACCCCGCCACCTGAGTGGTAATACTTCTGCCCATTGGTGTCCTCATGGATAAAGCGGATCAATACTGAGGAGTCTAGGCTTTGACCATCAAAGTAGCCAAATATACCGCAGTAATAACCACGTGGTGTATCTCGCTCGGCAGAAGCGATAAGCCTACGGGTACTTTCTCTCGGAGCTCCAAGGATAGAGCCGGCAGGGAGCATACGACTCAAAATGGTTCCAATTTGAGATTTCCAGTCTCTGGATAGAGTGCCTCGTATCTCTGAACTTACTTGGTAGATACTTTTGTATTGTGTCTGTATTTCTGTAAAGTATCTAAAGCGACTTACCTCGACATCCTTAGCCACTTGGGATAGGTCTCGGCGTAGTAAATCTACTACGGAGCAGTGCTCCGAGGTCTCTTTATAGTCGTTGAGAATTACTTCCGGTGCTCCGGGGGTGTCGCTCGGGATGGTCCCTTTCATGGGGTCTGTAGATATGATACCGTCAGTACTGATCTTGACAAATCGCTCAGGAGAGAAGCAGACAAACTGGGCTGCGGGAAGGTAAAGTTGGTATTTGGCATTGGTGCTGAGGAGTATTTCTTTGAGACTAAGTGGTACCTCTATCGGTGTTGCTATAGTAAGGTTGGCAAGTACAGATCTCCCATCTTGCATTCCACCTTGGATGGTTTCAAATCGTTTGGCGTATTGCTCGATCGGTTGAGGGCTCTTTTTTAGGGAAATCTCTTGGGTATGCTCGAGGCGATTCTCAGGAGAGATATTGGTGATTGAGCCGACTGCGAAGAGGACTTCGTTCTGCTCAAGAGGGTTGAGGATAAATACGCCCTCGGTTTGCTCGTAGTCCAATACAAATAGAAATGGTGTACCCTCTTTGCCAGCTCGGTTCATCTGGTCAATGATCGTTTGATACTTTTCTCTCATAATGATGATTAGGGAATAAAAAAGATGGCACACTATTTCTAGTAATGCCATCCTCTATAATTAAAACAACACCTCCTTGGTGAAAATGATTTTATCTTCTGTCTTTAACTTAGCCATACTTGCTCCTAGAAGAGCTCAAGAGACTAGTCCTCCATCTGACGTAGCTGCTGCACGTAGCGAGCCTTTTCCATCTTGCGGCGCTTCAAGGCAGAGGGTTTCTGAAACTCACGACGGGTGCGCAACTCACGCATAGCACCTGTGCGGTCGAACTTCCTCTTAAACCTCTTGAGTGCCCTCTCGATGTTCTCGCCTTGCTTTACTTCTACAATAATCATAAACTCCTGTAATAATGTTGTATTATTTGTAACTTAACTTATGCATCTACCTTCCGGATGCGGGGGCAAATTTACGAAGAATATTCTATCTAACCAAACCTTTTGTGGCGCCTCAAGTCTGAAGGTAAAGGATTTTGAGCTTTAGAGTGGGTCTATTTGCGCTTTTTCTGTTCAGCACTATCCAATATCACTCCGCTTCTATCGCTCGTTTTTTGAGGGTGGTAGGGAGAAGGATAGAGGAAAAGATGATTTCTATCCACCTAAAAAATATCCATATCGCTCCTATTTTCCTCTAGCGACAAAACTCCCCCCTATAGAGCGACCAGATTCCCTCTATAGAGCGAATAAATCTCCTCTATAGAGCAACCAAATCTCCTCTATAGAGCAACCAAATCTCCTCTATAGAGCAACCAAATCTCCTCTATAGAGCGAATAAATCTCCTCTATAGAGCAACCAAATCTCCTCTATAGAGCAACCAAATCTCCTCTACCGAGAGACTAGATTTCCTTGAGAGAGGTTGCAATGAGATTGGGCAGAGACACATTACACACCGCTACTCAAGAGATATATTATCAGCTGAGCCTCTTTTATTCCTTAACTCACTGGAATTGGCTATCTTTGCACTGTAATAACTGTGTATAAGATGTGAGTAGTGGGCAAGGGAGTCTGAAAGCCTGCCGCTGGTGATCTGCCCTAAGGGGTACCACGAGAGGAAAGTCCGGGCCACAAAGAGCACCATACTTCCTAACGGGAAGCTATCGTGAGGTAGATTAGCGTAACAGAAAATAACCGCCATCCGTGGATGGTAAGGGTGAAAAGGTGGGGTAAGAGCCTACCGGGCTGGTAGTGATACTCAGCCGACAGTACGTATTATGGGTGGAAAGGTCATGTACACCGGCGCTGTAGGGCGGCTCGTCCGATGTCGGGGGGTAGACCGATGGAGCAAGGGGGTGACCTCTTGAGTAGATAAATGGTAGGCACTCGCCTTTGATGTGAGTACAGAACCCGGCTTACTGAAGTCTCCTAAGCGCCCACATCACATACATTCATATATTTATGGAGGATAGAGAGAGAGAAGAGTACCATAAACGCATTGAAGAGATTCAACACAAACGCAACAAAGAGGGAGAGAAAAAGAATCCTTTTTTTAAGCGAATGGGTCTCTGGATTGGAAAAGCCTATCAGTTTGTGACCAGCGATATGTGGAGGCTTTATGATCAGGAGATGACAGGTATCTCGGGTTTCTTTGTGCGTATCCTCCGTGTCCTCTATGTCTCTATCAAGGAATTTATCGAAGGGAGAGTAGCTCAGAAGTCTTCAGCTCTTACTTACACCACCCTATTGGCTCTAGTCCCAGCATTGACTTTGATATTAAGTGTTGGTGCTGGTTTTGGGATGCAAGCCTCCGTACAGAGAGCACTCTATGATGCCTTCCCAGCTCATCAGATGGAGTTGACCACCGCATTTGATCTAGTTGAAGCTTATCTCAATCAGATACACAGCGGGGTGCTGATTATTGTCGGTTTGGTGGTGTTGATTTACACGGTGTTTAGTATGCTCCTGACCGTAGAGAGCGTATTCAATCAGATATGGCAAATCAAAGTGGGACGCCCTATTAGTAGAAGTCTGATAGGATATTTGGCAGCCATCGTGATAGTCCCTATCGCCTTGATTGCGATCTCTTTTTCCAACATTTTTATTAGTTCTCTAAGTTCCATTGAACTACTGGGGACCATCAGCATCGCCCCAATCATTACTTCACTCCTCAAGATATTGCCCGTAGTGGTCATTATCCTGATCCTTACAGCCTTCTATATGACGATGCCCAATATCAGGGTGCGATTTGTACCAGCTTTAATTGCCGGCGTGGTGGCTGGTTTTGCATTCCAATTTTTCCAAGTGCTTTATATCTCAGGGCAGTTGTGGGTGTCGAAGTACAATAGCATCTACGGTAGTATTGCTGCAATTCCATTGCTGATGCTTTTTGTACAGTTCTCTTGGACTATTATTCTTTTTGGTGCTCAGCTTAGCTATGCCATTCAAAATGTGAAACGCTATGTGTTTCGTACAGAGAGCAAAAAGGTGAGCCGTCGCTATCGTGACCTTGTCGCGATTATCCTTATGAAAAAGGTGTGTATGGCCTTTCGTCATCAAGGGCTCCCCTATACCGCTGATTTGCTCTCAGAGGAGACCGACTTGCCGATAATTATTGTCCAAGATACACTAGATAAGCTAGTGGCTTGTAGGCTGCTCAATGCAAACGAACCCTCTTCGAGACGCCATGCGACCACATACTCTCCCGCTTCTGAAATATCGAGTATCACCGTAAAGAGGGTCCTAACGGCTATGGATAGGTTAGGGTCAGAGAGTTTCCGTATGGATATTTACGATGAATATGCAGAGGAGTGGGAAGTGATAAGGATTGCACGCCAACTACCTTATGGAGAATTGGGGATACCAGTGGTTGAGATAGATAATCATCGAGAAAAATAGTACTCTATTTGAAGAAGTCCCTAAATTTTGCTAACTTCGCAAACCAAATAGAGATACAATACTTTGGAATAAGTTAATAGTAATAATATATGGCAGTATTAGAAAGAATTAGAGGCCTTGCCTGGGTGGTAGTGGCTGTGATTGGTTTGGGTCTACTCGCTTTCATCCTTGGAGACGTGGGTAACTGGTTTTCATCCGTATCGAGAGATGAAGAGATGACCGCATTTATGGTAAATGGAGAGCAGGTAAAGATCCAAGACTATGAGATGCTGGTGAGTCAAGAGCAGGAGCGTTACAAGCAAATGGGACGAAACCTTGGCGAGACAGAGTCATTCCAAATACGCAATATGGTATTCCAAGGGATGGTTGCTAAGCAGGTACTCACTGAGGAAGCAGATAAGATTGGTCTTGCTGTGAGTGCTGAGGAGACCATGGATATGATCCAAGGAGAGAATCCGTCACCAACGATTATGCAATACTTCACAAATCCCCAGACTGGTGTATTTGACAAGGCTGCTGTTGTTAATTTCCTCAAGCAAATTAATTCTAAGGGTGCAACTGCAGAGGAGCAGGCCATGCTAGATCAGTCCAAGGCGATGTGGGTCAAGATTGAGGAGGACGTCCGTGCAGAGCGTCTGGCTCAGAAGTATGGCAATTTGGTCGCTGGTGCCGTAGTAGCTAACAAACTAGAGCAGGCTTATCTCGCCAAGGCTAATGCTTCTCTCAATGATGTAGCCTTTGTACAACAGACTGTGGCTCAGGCTACCGATCTCAATATCGACGTGAGCGAGTCTGATGTGAAGGCTTACTACGATGCTCACCAGAAGCTCTTTACTAGCTATAGTGGCGGAGCAGATTTAGACATCATCTACACTACAATTACTCCTTCAGCTCAAGACTTTTCTAGTGCAAAAGCTGATATTGCGGAGGCAGATAAGGCTCTAAGAGCTGGTCAAAATCCAAATCTAGTGCTTGATGACTATTCTGATATTAAGTATCAGGATATGTATTTTACTATCGAGGACTTTAATAATCCTATCTTCCCTGCCGATTTCTCTGGGTTCCTGTCTTCAGCTGGTGTCGGTGAGGTGTCGAATATATACGATTTGGGAAGTACTATCAGCGTAGCGCAGCTAATCGATAAGAAGGTATCCCCTAAGACGCTCAAAGTAAGCCATATAATGCTTGCTCCTACGGGTGCAGTAGGTAACCAGCCCAGTCTTGATAGTCTTCTGACCATTGTGAAAGCCGAGTCTACTCGTTTTGCAGAGATTGCCAAGGAATATTCGCTTGATACCAATAGTAGTGTCAATGGAGGTGAACTTGGGGAGCTCAACGAGGCGTCTGCGACACAATTTCTCGGTGCCGACTTTAGTAATGCGATTTATAGCGCTTCAGTAGGAGTGCCATTCAGCTTTAAGTCTCAGTACGGTGAGCACATCGTGATGGTCACTGAGGCGGGTGAAAGAGTGGAGAAGTACAAAGTGGCGTTTGCACAGCGTACCGTGACTCCAAGTAGTGAGACACAGAGCGCTATCTACAATCAGATGAGCAGCTTCCTTTCTGCTAATAAGAGCAATCATATTGATTCCCTCGCACTCAATCAAGGTTATCAAGTGCTCTCTCATACGACAGTGAGTGCCGATCAGCCTCAGTTGGCTGCAGGGATTGAAAATAGTCGCTCTCTCATTCGTTGGGCAATGAATGCAAAGCCAGGAGAAGTCAGTGATATTACAGAGTGTGGTGACAAGTACGTATTTGTACGTCTCAACGACTCTTATTCCGACGGAGTGATACCATTCAACTACGTAAAGAATCAGCTAACCGAAGTGGTTAGAAATGAGAAGAAGGTCGATGCGATGTATGAGCGACTATTGGCTACAAAACCAAGCAGTCTCGAAGCTTATGCGTCAAGTATTTCAGGTGTAGTGGATACGCTCACTGCTGTGAAGTTCAATACACCTGCTCTGGCTTCCATCGGTTATGAGCCAAGAGTAAATGTCGCTGCCGCTTTTGCCAAACCAGGCACTATTACTCCTGTAAAGGGTATGACAAGCGTATATTTGATCAATGTGCTAAATAGGCAAGAGGATCTGGCTACCGCAGCTGATGTCAAGCTGCAACTCAATGCTCAGCGCAAGGGATATATTCGCTCTCAGGTATTAGGGCAGGTTATCCAGAAAGCGCAGATTCAGGATAGAAGATCGAAGTTCCAATAACTTCAGAGGGATAAATAACAATCGCCCCTTAGATCTTGAGATCTAAGGGGCGATTGTTATTTATTGTATAAAATGTGAGACGGCACGGTTTGGGCATAAAAAACCACCGTACTCCATTAGTAAGTACAGTGGGAAAAACTATTAACACGAGTGGACCCTGATGGATTCGAACCATCGACCCTCTGCTTGTAAGGCAGATGCTCTAAACCAACTGAGCTAAGGATCCTTTCAACAAACACTAAAAACGTGGACCCTGATGGATTCGAACCATCGACCCTCTGCTTGTAAGGCAGATGCTCTAAACCAACTGAGCTAAGGATCCGTCGTATTGCTATACCCTCTTTGGGTTTAGCTCTGCAAAGGTACCACAAATATTTGAACTAACAAATGTTTTGATGCTTTTTCTTTTAGAATCTCTCAGCCCTTATCCGTTATTTGAAGTAGTTGCCTGGTATGTATTGATATGAATTATTTGCTATTGTAGAGAAAAATGTTATCTTTACAGCCGAATTGGAAAAGTTGAGTAGACCAATGTTTTGGAATTAACTAACTTAGAGTGTAAATTATGTATTGGACACTAGAATTGGCTTCAAAGCTTGATGATGCTCCTTGGCCAGCGACAAAGGATGAGCTAATCGATTATGCTCAGCGTACTTGCGCTCCTATGGAGGTCATAGAGAATCTACAAGAAATCGAAGATGAGGAGATGATCTACGACAATATTGAAGAGATTTGGCCAGACTATCCAAGTAAGGAAGATTTCTTCTTTAACGAGGAAGAGTATTGAAAGGACTATACTAAACTAATAGCCCCTTGCTTCACAAATATGAGGAGCAAGGGGTTATTATATTTTATGAGCTCAAATTGCGATAGCTGTAGTATAAAACTACATTTTTGAGTTTATATTCGATAGATAATCCATAATTATATTGTGCATCAGCATTAATATTTGTATATATTGTACGAATATCAGATATTTTATGTATATTTGGCCGAACCCTTAATCATTATAAAGATTTGTTGCTATGGATACTTATAAGCATGTAATACCTTATGTCCCAGTGCTCGATGCACTTGATCTAAATTCTCAAGAGATAGTGATGGAGAGCAGGGCGTTACGTTTGCCGATTATGTGTAATAATTGGCGAGAAGAGTACCCATATACCCCGATTACTGTAGCTGATCTCGCCTATTCTAATAAGGGTATTTACTGTCGTTTTTGGAGTAAAGGAGTCGGTCTAAAGGCTAGTTATACTGAAGATGGAGGCAAGGTACACGAAGATAGTTGTGTAGAGATTTTTCTTCAGATACCAGGTAGTGACCGATACTTCAACTTTGAGTTTAATTGTATTGGTGTCTGTGATGCAGCAAGGCGCCGAAGCAGGACGGAGAGTGTCCAGCTGAAACCAGTAGAGTATGCCTCTATAAAGCGAGCTACTAGTGAGAGACCAGGCCTTATCTTTGATCGTCCGCAAGGGGTCCACACTTTCTGGGTTTCTGTCTTTATTCCTTTTGAATTACTAGGGCTTGACATTGATGATAATACTTTTCCTAGTCATATTTTGGGGAATCTTTACAAGTGTGGAGATAAGACATCGGTGCCACACTTCCTGAGTTGGCAACCAATCGAAGCTCCCCAGCCTGACTTTCATCGCCCTGAACAATTCACTCCATTATACTTTGCCATCCGTCAATAAGCTGAAATACTATAGTTGAGGCTTTACTATATCGAACTGCACCCCAAAAGTTTTATGTCTAACTTTTGGGGTGCAGTCCATTTTAAATCAAAATAAGAGAATTGCCTTAGAAGCCAATAGGAGCAATAGGTGCATCACTATGCCTCTGGAAGTGAGCGCGTGGGTGTGCACAGGCAGGGCAAACTACTGGTGGCTCAAGACCCTTGATGAGGAAACCGCACTTACGGCACTGCCATACAATCTCCTCGTCGCTGACAAACATCTTATTCTCTTTGATGCGGTTGGCAAACTCTGTGTAAACTCTTGAGTGCTCTCCCTCTGCGACAGCAATGCTACGATAAGCCTCGGCAATCTCTGGAAATCCCTCCTGCTCGGCAGTCTCTGCAAAGCCAGGATATAGGCTCTCCATCTCCTCCCACTCTAGGTGAGCTGAAGTCTCTAGGTTGTCTACTGTCTTGCCTATTACACCAGCAGGAAACTCCGCATTGACATTGACCATGCCTCCTTGCAAAAACTTGAAAAACCTCTTAGCGTGAGCCTTTTCTTGATCCGCAGTCTGTTGGAAAAACGCCTCTACCTCGATAAAATTCTCCTTCCTTGCTTGGCTTGCAAAGAAACTATAGCGCGCATGTGCTTGACTCTCGTTGGCAAAAGACATGATTAGATTCTTCTCTGTCTGTGTCCCTTTCAAACTTTTCTTTTCCATTTTACAACCGTTTATATGTTATTGTTATCAGCTTCGGACATACAAATTGCCCATTGCCACCCAGCAAATATACCAATTAAAGGGTAATAAAACAAGGGAAATGATACACTACATACCTACATATAGGTATTCCGAATACTACAGGTATAAAAAAAGCTCCAGTGACCCATCACCGGAGCTTTATACAAACGAGCGGAAAACGGGACTCGAACCCGCGACCCTAACCTTGGCAAGGTTATGCTCTACCAACTGAGCTATTTCCGCATTATTCCCTCTTTTGTCTTTTGCTTTGCAAAGGTACAATGAATATTTGATTTCACCAAATATTTAGAGCCTTTTCTTCACTTCAAATTCACAGTTTCCTACTTCCTCACTACAAATCAGTGATTTATCTCCCGCATAATCTGAGCAGGTGGTAGCTGCTGCTGAATCAGAGCCTTCATCCTATCCATATAAGGTGCCACGTAATCGAAGAACCGGTAGTACCCTGCACATAGATAATTGAGCCCCTGCTCTCCGTAGTTATCTCTGGTAAACCTATTCTTGGGACACTCACCCCAGCAAGCAAATTGGTATTCACATTCCTGACATTGGCGTGGAAGTTTGTCAAACTTATCTCGTCCAAACCGAAGCTGCCTGGGGTCGTTCATAAGCTCCAGAATGCTCTGCTTCCTAATATTCCCCAGTCTGTACGGGTCAAACACAAAGTGATCACAGGAGTAAAGTGCGCCATCATGCTCTAATGCTCCGGCATGGCCACAATACTTTGCCATAGTACAGATCCCTGGATCCACCCCCATCCAGTTGGCCAATGTAGCATCAAAAAGCTGTACAAATACTTGCCCCACATCATGTCGCACCCAGTCGTCAAAAATAGTACAAAGAAAGGCGCCCCACTGTTCCGGTAGTACGGAGTGACTACTCATTGCACTATATCCCTCGCTCTGTACATGAGCAAGACGACCATCAGAGAGTACCCGCTCCACAATCGGAGCAAATTGGATAAATGCAGTTCCCAAGCTCTTGAGGTATCGATAGAAGCCTACCGGATCATTCACATTGCGGTCATTGACCACCGCCATGATATTGTATTCCACCTCATGCTTCCGCAAGAGCTCAATACCTCGGAGCACCTCAGCGTGCGAACCTCTCACGCCATCCTTGTACTTTCGATACGCATCATGCACAGCAGCAGTACCATCAATAGAGATACCCACGAGGAAATCATTTTGCTTCAAGAAGCGGCACCACTCATCAGTGAGCAGTGTACCATTGGTTTGGATACTATTACTGACCGCCCTACCCTGAGCATAGCGATGCTGTAGTGAGAGTGCTTTTTCATAAAATGCTATCGGACGCAATAGGGGCTCTCCCCCATGCCAAGTAAAACTGACTTCGGGCATTGTCTGCGCCTCGATATACTGACGAATAAATAGTTCCAACAATTCATCATCCATCATTTGATTGGAGGGGCTATCCGACAATAGACTCGCTTTCTCCAGATAATAGCAATACTTGCAGCCAAGGTTGCATGCAGCCCCAGCCGCTTTTGTCAGCACATACAGAGGCCTCCCAAAAGGGAAGCCAACCACTCCTCCACTCATCTATCCTTTAGTCTTTGGCATCTAAATCATGGAAACGAACCGATTTCAGACCCTTCTTGATAACAGAGGAAGGGGTGAAGCGTACACCTACCTTAGAGATATTACGATAGGTAAATTCCTCTTTGGTATCCGTCGTGTCGCTCTGCGCTGTAGGGGTCATCGTCCCAATCTCCCCTAAGTTTACACCCTGACCCAGTTTCAGATACTTTACCGCAGCCTCGGCTAAATGCGCTACAATTGCCTTGACATCGGAGGCAGAATGTGCAGAAGTATCCTCGATCCACTTGGCGATTTGATCAAGGCTTACTTGTTGATTCTGTACCACTTGAGCACGATAACACTCTCTCTTGCCCTCCTCATTGGGCAGTTTACTTTTAGCCTTGATTACTCTGTAACTGATTGACATAACACTAAACTTCTGTGAGTCGGCTTTTACTCGACCCGATGATTACTATTTCATATACCACAAAGGTAACAATTCTAAACCTAATTGCCCAATCTCATGACCATTTAATATATACTAATTCCACCAATTAATATATACTAAATATGGCAATTTATATATATCAAAGCAAACATTTAATATATATTAGTTGGTCATGCCTCCTATGGAAGTCGGGAGCCTCCGGTATAGAGAGCGTCCAAGAAGTATAAGGCTACCGATCAGACAATATACTGATTTTTGGTAAGTTTGTGGTGCATGAGAGGAAGTAGATAGATAAATTGTATGAAGGTAGCACTGATAACAGGGATTACGGGACAAGATGGCTCCTATTTGGCGGAGCTTCTATTAGAAAAAGGCTATGAGGTACACGGTATTATCAGGAGGAGCAGCTCCTTTAACACGGGTCGCATCGAGCACCTCTACCTAGACGAATGGATTAGGGATATGAAGCAAAAAAGGCTGGTCAATCTCCACTATGGGGATATGACCGACTCTAGCTCACTCATCCGAATTATCCAGATGATAAAGCCGAACGAAATATACAATCTCGCTGCTCAGAGCCATGTAAAGGTCTCTTTTGAGGTACCGGAGTACACTGCCGATGTGGTAGCCACCGGCACATTGAGGCTATTGGAGGCTGTTCGCATCTTAGATATGACCGATCGTGTAAAGATTTACCAAGCATCTACTTCCGAGCTCTATGGGGAGGTACAAGAGATCCCTCAGCGGGAGACCACACCGTTTCATCCTCGTTCACCCTACGCTGTGGCAAAGCAGTACGCTTACTGGATTGGTCGGAATTATCGTGAGAGCTACGGGATGTTTGTGTCCAATGGCATTTTGTTTAACCATGAAAGTGAGCGAAGGGGTGAAACATTTGTTACCCGTAAGACTACATTGGCAGCTGCACGCATCGCACAAGGCTATCAAGATAAGCTCTATCTGGGCAATTTGAGTGCACTACGAGACTGGGGCTACGCTGGCGACTACGTAGATTGTATGTGGCGTATCCTGCAGCAAGATAAGCCCGACGACTATGTGATTGCAACAGGCGAACAGCACTCTGTGCGTGAGTTTGCGACACTTGCCTTCCACTACGTGGGTATCGAAATCGAGTGGCAAGGCAAAGGTATTGAGGAGAAGGGCGTAGACAAGGCAACAGGGAGAGTACTCGTAGAGGTGGATCCAAAATACTTCCGCCCTGCTGAGGTAGAGACCCTTTTGGGTGATCCGACCAAAGCGAAGACAGAACTAGGCTGGAACCCCAGAGCGACATCTTTTGATCAATTGGTAAAGAAGATGGTGGAGCACGACGTGAAGTTTGTGCGCAAACTTCACCTCCAAACGGAGATAAACTTGTGATGCTCAAGAATAGTAGTAAGATATACATTGCAGGGCACAGAGGTCTTGTGGGTTCTGCAATCTGGCGCAACCTAGAGATGCGTGGCTATACCAATCTGATAGGGCGTACGCACACTGAGCTTGATCTCAAGGACGCCGTTGCAGTAGGTCGTTTCTTTGACAAAGAACGCCCTGAGGCGGTGGTATTGGCAGCGGCAAAAGTGGGAGGGATTCTAGCCAATAATACCTACAGAGCCGATTTTATTTACGATAATCTTCAGATACAGCAGAATGTAATCGGGGAGAGCTATCGCCATGGGGTTCAGAGGCTACTCTTTCTTGGGAGTACCTGCATCTACCCTCGCAATGCCCAGCAACCTATGAGGGAAGAGGAGCTACTAACAGGGGTATTGGAGTACACCAATGAGCCCTACGCTATTGCCAAGATTGCAGGGCTCAAGATGTGCGAGAGCTTTAACCTCCAATACGGTACGGACTATATCGCTGTGATGCCGACCAACCTATATGGCCCTAATGACAACTTCGACCTAGAGCATAGCCATGTGATGCCTGCTATGATTAGGAAAATCCACTTGGCAAAGCTACTAGGCAAGGGAGATTGGGCTGCGGTAACACAAGACTTATCTCGGCGACCAATAAAAGCGGTAGAATGTGCAAAAGATCTAGAGCGCTTCGGGATATTTCCCAATGAAGTAAGACTATGGGGCAGTGGTAGCCCGCTAAGAGAATTTCTCTGGAGCGAAGATATGGCTGACGCTTCAGTACATATCCTCTTGAATACCCGCTTCTCCGATCTATACCGAGAGGGGAATAAAGAAATCCGCAATTGCCATATCAATATCGGGACGGGGCAAGAGATTACTATAAAGGCGCTTGCTGAGCTTATCGCCAAGGTTGAGCACTTCGAGGGGGAAATCCTTTGGGATAGCTCCAAGCCTGACGGCACGCCCCGTAAGCTCACCGATGTCTCGAAGCTCCACACCCTTGGTTGGCGCCACAAGGTAGAGCTGGAGGAGGGAGTACAAAGATTATATCAATGGTATTTAGAGCATTAATAAAATGATAAAGAACGTACTCTTTGACTTCGGAGGGGTATTCGTCAAGATAGAGCGTGAGGAAGCAGTGCGCCGTTTGGAAGCACTTGGGGTATACGATGCCGACCACCTACTTGACCCATATATGCAATCGGGAATCTTTCTCGAGCTAGAGGAAGGGAAGTACGATAGGGCGCAATTTATCCAGCTCATCAATGACAGGTATGGACTACAGCTAGACGAGATGCAAATAGAGCATGCTCTGCTAGGGTTTATTGCAGAGGTACATCAGGAAAAGTTTCGCTATCTCCGTGAGGAGTGGTGCGAGGATATTAGATGCCTCTTGGTGAGTAATATCAATCCTTTTGTTTGGCGCTATGCTCAGTCTGGAGAGATGATTGATAGCGGACGGAGTATTGATGACTATTTTGAGACTATCTATGCTTCGTTTGAGCGGGGGATGTGCAAACCCAATCGAGCGTTTTTTGAACTAATCATCAAGGACTCTGGGATAAAACCAGAGGAGACACTATTCATCGATGACGGACGCACCAATTGCCAAGTGGCGAGGGAGATTGGATTTGTCACATATTGCCCTGAGAATGGCGAAGATTGGCGCCCCATCCTCGATAAGATGCTGAAGTAATGGGTGAGGAGAGGCCACTTTTCCCGAGTTATCGCACTATAGTAGCTCGAAGCGAAGGACAATTCACAGACAAGAGAAGTAAGTTTATCTCCTTCGTCATCCCTGTTGAGAGCGAGGAGGAAGCGATGGCAGAACTAGAGGAAATCCGCAAGGCGTACTACGATGCACGCCATGCTTGCTGGGCGTACCGTATAGGCAAGGGTGAAGTGCATGAGCGTGCCAATGACGATGGCGAACCAAGTAGCACTGCGGGCAAACCAATCCTCGGACAACTTGTGAGCCACGAGCTTACCGATGTGATTGGGATAGTGGTACGCTACTTCGGTGGTGTAAAGCTAGGACCTAGTGGACTCATCAATGCATATCGCACTGCGACAGCCTTGGCAATAGAGTCGGGAGAGATTGTCGAGCACACACTATACACCTCTTATCGCCTGACTTTTCCCTTTGATCTCATCAACCCCGTGATGATGCTCATGAGACAGTATGAAGCCGAGACGATAGGCAGTGATGCAACCATTGAAGGGCACGTGTGGGATGTCCGTGTCGCCAATACCAAGGTACTAGCCTTTGAATCAGCTGCGAAGACCATATATCGACTGCAATTTAAGAGGTTGGAAAACCTTTGATTGACAAAGTTGTTATATCGAGGGAGGGAGTATTACTCGAGCCAAAACATTACAATAATATATTTTACCAACATAGGCATGAAGACAGACATACAAATTGCGAGAGAGTCAAAACTAGAAAAAATTGACCTAATCGCTGAGCAGGCAGGTATTCCAGAAGATAGAATATCGCCCTATGGACGATATATGGCAAAGGTAGACGGCACGCTCCTCAAGGAGGAGCACGAGCAGGGCAATCTAATCCTTGTAACTGCTATTACCCCCACTAAGAGCGGTAACGGTAAGACCACCGTATCTATCGGCCTAGCACTTGGTCTTAATAAGATTGGCAAGAAGGCTTTCGTCGCACTTCGCGAGCCATCCCTCGGTCCAGTGTTCGGCATGAAGGGTGGTGCTGCCGGCGGTGGTTACTCACAGGTGCTACCTATGGATCAAATCAACCTCCACTTTACGGGTGATTTCCACGCTATCACTACAGCCAATAATACGCTCGCTGCACTGGTAGACAACTATGCCTACCAAAACAGGAATAATGAGAATGGTCTAAGCTCCATCGTATGGAAGCGTGTACTAGATGTCAATGACCGCAGCCTTCGCAACGTAATCACTGGTCTCGGCGGTATCTCAAATGGTATGCCACGTGAAGCTGGATTTGACATTACACCGGCATCGGAGATTATGGCTATTCTCTGTCTGGCGACAGATATTGAGGATCTCCGTCGTCGTCTCGATAATATCCTTGTGGGTTACAAAAAGGATGGCTCGGCATTTACCGTTAAGGATCTTGGTGCTGGTGGTGCGCTCACCATCCTCTTACAGGATGCACTCGATCCTAACCTTGTACAGACCACAGAGAATACGCCTGCCTTTATCCATGGAGGTCCCTTCGCCAACATCGCTCACGGTTGCAACTCAATCATGGCCACTAAGATGGCGCTAAAGTATGGAGACTATGCCATCACTGAAGCAGGATTCGGCGCAGATCTCGGTGGTGAGAAGTTTTTTGACATCAAGTGTCGCCACGCCAAGCTCCAACCAAAAGCGACAGTACTCGTAGCTACAGCCCAAGCGCTCAAGATGCACGGCGGTGGCGATGAGAAAAACCTCAAGGTGGAGGATATGGATTCTCTCAAGAGAGGATTTGCCAATCTTGACCGTCACGTCGAGAACCTCCAGAAGTTTGGTCAGAGCGTAATCGTATCGATCAACCGCTTCCCTACCGACACCGATGCAGAGATCGCTCTTATCCGTGAGCACTGCGAAATTTATGGATTACCATTTGCCGTCAATACCGCATTTAGCGAGGGAGGGACAGGCGCTGAGGAGCTAGCTAGGGTGGTAGTAGATACTGTGGAGAATAATCCTTCCAAGCCGTTAGAATACCTCTACGACCTCAATATGAGCATCAAAGAGAAAGTAGATACTATCACGAAGAATATCTACCATGCTAAGACGGTAAACTACGATGCCAAAGCCCAGAAAGCGATAAAGACCCTAGAAGAACAGGGATTCGATAAGTTCCCAGTATGTATCGCTAAGACTCAGTATTCATTTACAGATAATGCCAAGGTATACGGAGCACCGTCAGACTTTGAACTAAATGTGCAGGATGTCGTAGTCAATACCGGTGCCGAACTAATCGTAGTGATTATGGGCAGTATCATGCGTATGCCTGGCTTGCCAAAGGACCCAGCAGCGATGAAGATGGATATCATAGATGGTATCATCGAAGGGCTAAGCTAAAAACCCTATATGCAATATCAACAAGACAAAAGGTCGGCAGCGGAGGTACTCCTAGAGGAGTTCGCCTCCGCTACCGACCTTTCTTATAAGGCATTCAATCAGAAACTCAAGGTCTCTTCAAACCCTGAGAGTATCATCGGTATCCGAATCCCTATCATACGCAAGAGTGCTAAGAAGCTAGCAAAGCTCCTCACGTACGATGACGCTATCCGACTCCTGCTCGATAAAGCGAAGAGATACTACGAGTACAAACTACTATTGGGTTTGGTATTGCAGGAAGTAACCCCCAAAGAACAAGTCTCCGAAGCTCTACCGATACTCTATTCACTCTGTGACGGATGGGCTGTATCTGATTTATTCAATGATGTATTGGGCACATTTGCCAAAAAGGGAGCACTACCCGAAGTGATGGCATCCATTGATCGGTTTCACAATGATGACAACCCCTTTGCCCGTAGGCTCACCATTGTCGTCTTCTTTCCTCTAGTCAGATCCCATCTAGTAGCACCAGAAGTCGCCATTGAACACATCACCAAGCTCCAGCACGACCAGCACTACTATATCGAAATGGCAAATGCTTGGCTCCTCGCCGAGCTAACCATTACCCATCCAGAAGTTCCTCACTCCATTACCAGCCCAACCGTACTCAAGAAGTACCAGCAGAAGCTCCGAGACTCCTACCGCCATTCTTGATGCTCGCTTAGAACTCGCTCGTGAAGTGGAAAGAGATTTGGGGGAATTCTTCTTTTGCCATATTGAGCAGATAGGCACTATCAGCTAGGTATACGTCACGTCCGTGAGTATCTACTGCCATATACTGCATCTTGCGGCGCTTAAACTCTTCAAGAACAGTCGAATCATCGCAAGATAGCCAACAAGCCTTGTAGAGGCTAATCGGCTCCCAGCGACAACTTGCTTGGTATTCGTGTAAGAGGCGATACTGAATCACTTCAAACTGAAGCTGACCGACTGTACCGACAATTCGACGGCCATTGTATGAGTTGGTAAACATCTGCGCTACACCCTCATCCATCAGCTGACTGAGTCCCTTTTGCAGCTGCTTTTGCTTTTGAGGATCGGCATTCTCTACATACTTAAATAGCTCAGGAGAGAAACTGGGGAGTCCTCGGAAGTTGAGCACTTCTCCCGAAGTAAGAGTATCGCCAATCTTGAAGTTACCCGTATCTGGCAGACCGATTATATCTCCCGCATAGGCGTCGTCTACAATCTCCTTTTTCTGTGCCATAAAGGCAGTTGGCGAACTAAATCTCATCTGCTTACCATGCCTTACATGGGTGTAGTAAGTATTACGCTCAAATTTGCCCGAACATATTTTGAGAAAGGCAATACAACTCCGATGGTTGGGATCCATATTGGCGTGTATCTTAAAGATAAAGCCTGTCAGAGGTTCTTCATAGGGATCTACCAAGCGTTCTTCCGCCTGCATTGGACGAGGCGATGGGGCAATCTTCACGAAAGTGTCAAGGAGCTCTTTCACGCCGAAGTTATTGAGAGCAGAGCCAAAAAAAACAGGTGCCAGCTCAGCCCTAAGATAGGAGTCTATATCCAACTGTGGATATACACCGCCAATTATTTCTAGGTCGTCTTTGAGACGTTTTGCCTGAGCTTCGGTCACATACTTTAGGAGCTCGTCAGAATCTAAATCCACTTGGATACGCTCTGAGACATGGGTCTTGTCTGCGCCAGAGAAGAGCTCAAGCTCTTGGTCGTAGATATTATAGACCCCCTTGAAGCGATCGCCGGAGTCTATCGGCCAAGTCAGAGGTGTGGTCGCTATCTGTAGCTCCTCCTCTACCATATCGAGGAGATCAAAAGGATCTTGGGACTCCCGATCCATCTTATTGACAAATACGATGACCGGCGTCTTGCGCATACGGCAAACCTCCATCAATCGGCGTGTCTGCTCTTCCACACCTCGAGCACCATCAATGACGATAATGACCGAATCTACAGCGGTAAGGGTACGATAGGTATCTTCGGCGAAGTCTTGGTGTCCAGGGGTATCAAGGATATTCACCTTATAGCCTTGGTAGTCAAAGCCCATCACCGAGGTGGCGACAGAGATACCACGCTGCTTCTCTATCTCCATCCAATCGGAGGTCGCCGACTTGCGAATCTTATTATTCTTTACTGCACCTGCCACATGGATGGCTCCTCCAAAGAGGAGGAGCTTCTCAGTGAGCGTCGTTTTTCCTGCATCGGGATGTGCGATAACAGCAAAGGTGCGACGACGGCTAATCTCTTCTACGTTGTATTTCATTGCTTTGGATTATCGTAATGGTATATCTCCCTGAGTGCTTCTTGCCACGGGCGTATCAACTGAGGTAGATATTGCTCTATCTTTTGGGTTGCTAATTTGCTATATTGGGGACGACGTGCTGGGAGGTTGAGGTCTGATTGGCGGCATTTACCTACCTTTTGCCTCGCTGTCTGAGGGTCGAGTGCCACTATTGCTTTGGCGAAGGTATGACGAGAGGCTTCTCCCTTATCACAGACGTTATAAATCCCCATGGGCAATTCTTTGTCGCTCCCATATAGTGTAGCGATACTGAGAATCACCCTCGCTAGGGTAAATACACTGGTGGGCGCACTCACTTCATCAGTAACCACCTTCAATGGCTCACCCTCAGCTGCCTTGTGGCGAATACTTTTATAGAAGCTCTTATGCTGCCAACTTTCTGGCCCATAGAGCCAAGAGCTACGGAGGATATAGAGGGGTGGTTCAAACATCGTAAGGGCATACTCCCCTAAATACTTCGTCAAGGCATAAGCATTGGCAGGGCTAGGAGCACTCTCCTCTGAAAAAGGAGTCCCCACCCGTCTACCATCGCCTCCAAAGATATAATCAGTACTGATATGGATAAGAGGGAGATTTTCTTGGTCTAGGACATAGCTAATCATCGCTGGAATAGTAGCGTTGACCTCTTTGGCTACTTCATACTCACTTTCGGCACCATCTACATTGGTATAGGCGATACAATTGACCATAATCTCAGGTCGATGGCTATTGAGATGGGCGACAATCTCCTCGATATTGGTGTAGTCCATGTCTGCCCGTGTAGTCGGGAGTATGTCCAACCAAGGAAATTCTTTCTTGGCTATCTCTTGGATAGCTGTCCCGAGCAAACCAGAGGCTCCAGCCACCCACACCCTTTTACTACTCTTCTTCATCTGGGATGGTATTAAGTGTGAAGACGCCCTCCTCTACCTCGTGAAATCGTGCGGCGAGCATCGCTAGGAAGGTACTGAATTGCTTGATAGCACCCTCGGTAGCCTCGGTCACCTCTTCTTCTCTAGCCTTGAGCGTAAGGTAGCCATAGATACCCACGAAGCAACTTTCAATCTCACCCATGTCTTCACTTCCGCTTAGCTCTCTCAGCTGGATAATGCTTGGTAAGGTCTGGAAGTAGACAGAAGAATAGAGGGTCTGGCTGGGTTCTCTCAAGAGATTGGTTGAGAGCTCTTGGAGGTCATCCATCAATTCATTGAGCTCTCTCAGGTGACCGACCTTGGCAATCCCTTGTGCCTTCATTTGGTCGGCAAGGGTGAGATACCAGAGCAAAACCTGATCCATACGCTCCTCATCGAGCTGGTAGCCTCGGCTCACATACTCTTTGATCTTGGCATCGTCCAACTCTAATGCACGGATAATATCCTCTATCTGCCACATATAGAGGATGTACTCTGCGATGTTTTCTCTCCTCTTTCTTTCTGCTACTATCATAATATCTATAGTGTAACTACTGTAATCCCTGCGCCTCCAAGATCTACGTGCTCCTCCTCGAAGTGCTTGACCTGTGGATGGTCTTTGAGATAATCTCTTATCGCCTGCTTGAGTGCTCCAGTACCCGTGCCATGCAATATACGCACGGGAGAGTAGCCAAAGTGGTTGGCATCGTCAATAAACTGTGTCACGCTCGCCAGAGCTTCTTCTACCCTCATCCCTCGGCAATCGAGCTGAGGTTTGAAATTGAGCCTCCGCTCGTTTGCTTGCTCTGAAATCATCTGAGGCTTGCGGGCGAAGACCTCTGTCGTCGCTCTCTGCGTGGGCAACAACTGATCCAGAGCGACCGACATCGTGAGGTTACCCAATCGCACCTTGGCTTTCTTGCCTAGAAGCTCTACCACCTCCCCCACTTCGTTGCCACCGGCCAGGGTCACCCTGCTCCCCACTTCTATAGGCTCCTTTGAAGACTTAGCCGAGGATGTCGCTTTCTGCTTGCGGTGGAGTTGCTCCTTCTTCTGCTCCAGTTTAGCACGGGCTTGCTGGGTCACCACTTTATCTGCCTTGGATTCCTTTATCTCTCGGATGGTGCGCTCGACAGTCGCATTGGCACTATTGACAATCTCCAAAGCCTCTTGTTCTGCCTTTGCCAGCATCACCTTACGCTTCTGTGTAAAGCCCTCAAGTCGCTCATCCAGTTTAGCTTTTTTTTCTTGGAGCTTGCGCTCCTCTCGTTTGATTTCCTCCCTCTTGCGCTTCCAGTAGGCCTTATCACGGATAATATCCTGCAGATACTTATCCTGCTGTAGAGCATCCGACCCGACCAAAGCGCTGGCATGATCGATAATCTCGGGTGCTAATCCTATCTTCTTTGCCACCTCTATACCAAAGGAACTTCCAGGCTGGCCTATAAATAGTTCGTAGAGGGGCTCAATCTTGCCCCTATCAAAGAGCATGGCTCCATTGACCACTCCATCATGAAGCTCGGCATAGGACTTGAGATTGCCATAGTGTGTCGTGATCACGCCAAAAGAGCCACGGAGCCTAAACTGTTCCAATACCGCTTCTGCAATGGCGCCTCCGATGGCAGGCTCGGTACCCGAACCAAACTCGTCAATCAGTATCAAGCTCTCCGATGTCGCCTCACGAAGCATCCGCTTCATATTTTGCAAATGACTCGAATAGGTACTGAGGTCATTTTCCAGTGATTGGGCATCCCCGATATCGATAAATATATTATCGAAAAAACGGCACTCACTGTGTTCCATCATCGGCACCGCTAGCCCGCACTGCAACATATACTGAAGCAACCCCACCGTTTTCAGTGCGATAGACTTCCCTCCCGCATTGGGTCCCGAAATTAGTAGTATCCTCTGCTCGGCATCGAGTTTAATAGTCAGTGGCACCAGTCTACGTCCCTGAGACCTCAGATGTCGCTCGAGAAGAGGATGCCTTGCTACCTGCCACTCCATACTGGTACCATCTTCTGCAATCGGTGGTACGATAGCGCCCAGTCGCTCTGCCAAGCGAGACTTCGCCCTATTGAAATCGAAAATACCAATGGTCTGACAATCTTGTTGCACCGCCTTCATATCCCTTCGGACATACACGCTAAACTCCTTGAGCAGTCGGATAATCTCCCTCTGCTCCTCGCTTTGCTTCTCTCGTATGCGGTTATTCATCACCACCATCTGCTCAGGCTCCAGATAGAGTGTGCGCCCAGTCGATGACTCCTCGTGTACAATCCCCCCTATTTCCCGCTTGGCAGATGGGATGATAGGGAGTAATAATCGTCCATCACGCACCGCCGGAGTAGCATCTTTGTCCACCCACCCTGCCGCTTGTGCTTGACGCAGAATACTCTGCATCGTCTGTCCGAGAGAGCCTTGCAACTGTCGCAATTCTACTCTGATCTCCTTCAGAGTACGGCTGGCAGAGTCCTTGATTTCCCCCTCATCATCAATCAAATTGTGCAGTCGGCGACGAATCTCTGCCAAGTCATCCAACTGCTCAGCCAATCTAAATAGTTCCGGATACTCTTCTGCACTGTCCTCCAACAACTGCTTGGTTTCCACCACAGATCGCAAAAGATCTTGAAGTGGACGAAGCGCCTCCACTGGCAGATAGCTGCCCTCAGGGCGAAGAGACAAGAGCGATGCTCGTAGTGCGCCGAAACGGAAACTAGGCACCTCCGCTCCCGTGGATAAAAGTGCCATCATCTCTGAGAGCTGTGTCAATCTCCCTCGCAGCTCCCGTCCATCCGGGAGAAAAGAGATACGCTCCACGAGGAAGAGACTGATCTCATTGTCGCAAAGGGTACGAAGCTCATGCTGAAGTTGTCCAAACTCCAGTTTTTGTTCCAATAGCTCTGCACCCTTTCCCTGCTCCATCTTTAAAATAAGAATCTTAGCACATCATTGATATTGGCATAGAGTACCAGCAATAGTAGCAGTACCATACCAATGATTTGGAAACGGGTCTGCCACTTCAAGGAAGGTGGTCGACCCACAATCGCCTCATAGATTAAAAACATGATGTGTCCTCCATCAAGCCCTGGTATAGGAAGGATATTCATAACTGCTAAGATAACCGACAAGAAAGCAGTCATGCTCCAAAAAGCCCGCCAATCAAAAGTAGAGGGAAAAAGACTCCCCATAGTCCCCAGGCCGCCGAGACTCTGCGCTCCCTCAGGCGTTGCCACATACTTCAATTGGTCGGCATAGCTAACCACCTGTTTGTATGCTTCACGCACCCCAGCAGGAATAGATTCCAATAGACCATACTCCTGCTTCTCGGTGACAAATACCTTATTGGGCATCGCAAAAGCAATCCCAATACCTCTCTCCTTATCAGCATAGGTACGTATATCTACCACACTTCCACCACGGAGGAGAGAGAGTGTCAGGCTATCACCCCTCAGTTCCTGAATCTTGGGCATGACCTTGGAGAGCTTATCCATCTGCGTCCCATTGATAGCGACAATCTTGTCCCCCTTCTCGATACCACTCATGGCACCTGCGCCGTCAATCACCACCGAATCGACCAATGCAGGCATATCCATCCTAAAGAAAGCCTCTTTGCTCGCTAGCACAGCCCGCATGAAGTCTATCGGAATAGCAATTTCCAATTGCTCCGTCCCACGAAGCACCGTGAGTTGCTCTCCATTGGCAATCTCTTGTAGGAGCGTCCCCTCAAAATACTTCAGCTCCTTGCCATCAACAGCGATAGGCAAGTCCCCATCCTCGAGCCCCATCTGATGTCCCACGGAGGAATACATCAAATTATCGCCGATATTTCTCATTGGGAGCTTCTCACTGCCCCAGTGGTAAGCGATACCTCCATAGATGAGTGCCGCCAGTAGGATATTGAAGAGTACCCCACCAATCATCACCAAGAAACGCTGCCCGATCGGACGACTTCTAAACTGATGCGGTAGTGGTTCGCTCTCCATCCCCTCCAGTGCCAAAGACTCATCTACCATACCATCTATCTGGCAGTAGCCACCGAGTGGGAGCCATCCCACCCCATACTCCGTATCGCTACCTTTGGGTTTGTATCGCCACAGAGCCTTTCCTCCAATATCAAAGAAGAGGAAAAACTTATTGACCCTTATCTTGAAAAGCCTTGAAAAAAGGAAGTGCCCCAATTCATGAATAAATACAAGAATCGATAGAGAAAGGAGTAATTGAATTATCTTGATAAGTATGCCCATGTGTATCTATTATTTAAGCCCATCATACCAAGCCTGAGCGATATCTCGAGCCACCTGGTCTGCATCTTGTAATAAGGCAAGGTTGGAAGCATTGCGCTCTGGAGCCTTGTCCATGGTATATCGAATTACTTTAGGAATATCCGTAAAGGCAATTTGCCCCTTAAGGAACCTTTGTACTGCCACCTCATTGGCAGCATTCATGGTACAGGGGCTAGTCCCCCCTCTGTGAAGTGCCTCGTAGGCGAGGTCGAGACAAGGAAACGCATCCCGTCTGGGAGGCTCAAAAGTCAGCTTCGCCATATCCTCTATCTTGAGTAAAGCCTGGTGCCCCTCGTATCTGTGCGGATAGAGCAAAGCATACGCAATCGGGTGGCGCATATCAGGGTACGACAATTGTGCCTTGACACTGCCGTCACGGTAACCCACCATAGAGTGTACAATACTCTGGCGATGTACTACCACCTCAATGTCCTCGGCTGCTATATTGAAAAGATGATGCGCCTCAATCATTTCCAGACCTTTATTCATCATAGTGGCAGAGTCTATAGTCACTTTAGTACCCATAGACCAATTAGGATGCTTTAGGGCATCTTCTGCCTTTACTTGCGAGAGCATCTCAGTAGGCATATCCACAAAAGGACCTCCTGATGCCGTAAGATAGATCTTCTCCACCTCCTTCATCTGCTCCCCCACTAGGCACTGAAAGATAGCAGAATGCTCCGAGTCCACCGGCAGTATCATCGAAGTATGTTCCTTGCAGAGCTGCTTGATTAAATCGCCAGCCACCACCAGGGTCTCCTTATTTGCCAAAGCAATACTACGACCCGTCTTGATGGCACTAATCGTAGGCTCAAGCCCTGCAAAACCGACCATGGCAGTAAGCACCACATCAGCCTCTACAGAGGCGGCTAGATCGATTATCTCCTCTCTTCCTGCTACCACCTCTATAGGATCGCCCTTGAGTACTTTCTTTAGCTCCTTAGCCAGCTTTTCATTTCCGATGGCCACTACCTCGGGGCGAAATTTCCGAGCCTGCTCCACCAGCAGCTCAATGCTATTATTGGCTACGAGCGCATACACACCAAGCTCGTCGGGGTGTCGCTCAATGACCTGAAGTGCCTGCGTCCCAATCGAACCAGTGGAGCCCAATATTGTTACTTTCCTCATCACTCTGACTCCATTATTATATTAAGTGCAAATTTACCATTTTATTCGCCAACCTCGACACTCCAAAATTAAGAAATTAACTGGGAGAGCATTGGTAGTAGAGGAATATCATTTCCCTGATCCTGTTCAAGCCTAATAACCTAAAAGCTGGTTGTTTCGTATTAATTTCTACTCTGAAAGTAAGTAATTTTCAACACTCTCATCGCCCACAGTCGCAGGAAGAGCGGTAAAAAACATGTCAAACGGAATTAAGAGGTATTTTCTGATGCGTCAGCCCACACATACCCTATCACTCCTCCCCTACTCCACCAACAACCCAAACAAGATAACCGACCACAAAGGAAAGATAGATAGGCTACCTGCCCCTTTTGTACTGAAGAGATGACAGACAAAGGGATCTCGCTTGTCCGTTTTTAATAGAGCGCATGACCATTTAATATATATCAATTGAATCAATTAATATATATTAATCTATACATTTAATATACATCAATCACCTATATTAATATATATCAAATGGTCATGTCTGATATAGAAAAGGATAAAGACTAGTATAGAAAAGGTTGAAGGGATCAATATACTAGGGGTAATCTGCATATAATTGTTGAATCTAAGACTATAGAAAACAGGACAACTCATATAGGGCATCATTATAGTAACATGATTGTAACAAACTCTTAACAGGGAATTTGGATAAATCTGAGAAAATAGTCTTTACTTTGCGGAGAAATCTGGAGCATCCAATGATTTTACAATAAGTGTTCGTATCCCCTATGTGTCGCAGTCGCCTCACATAGGGGATAAATTTGACCTAAATCGTCTATTTTAGGATGAAAAAGAAATAAGATTACCCTTTGAGGTATTATATGTCCTTAGCAGCTTTGCAGGTGGAAATCTATTATGTACTCCACACGACTCTTTTACTAGAAACCTGATACTTCAAGTCTTGCCCCCCATCAAGAGGAGTATAAGTTTGATAATTATCAGTCCAACTAGTAAAAGGTGGTGGCTCGGCTCACGAAAAATAGTATCTTTGCCGGTGAGGTAATATTATTGTTTAATGAAAAGGATCATTTATGAAGAGAATAATTACCATGGTAGCAGTAGCTACCTTAGCATTGATAGGCACAGTAAGTGCTAGCGCTCAAGGTGGGTTCCGCTGGGGCTTGATGGGCGGTGCCAACTTTAGCAAGTTCAGCACGACAATCTCAGACTACCAGAGCGACCTATTCACCGCTTTCCACATTGGTCCTATGGTAGAGCTCGAACTGCCTATCCTTCCAGTTGCAATAGAGGCCGGGGTACTTTACAGCCAGAAAGGTGTCACGATGGAGCAAGCGGGCAATGAAATCCTTAAATTCAAAAGCAATCTCGTAGAGATTCCTCTTAATTTGAAAGGGTATATATTCAGCATCCCCGCAGTTCGTTTCTTTGTGATAGCCGGTCCTAGCTTTAACTTTGCACTCAACACCAGTGTTGGTGATATTAAAGTAAAGGAGATTACAGATGTAAAAGCCAATAGAATTGGCGTAAACTTAAATGCTGGTATTGGTGTTGAGGTACTAAAGTCTTTACAGATTTCTGCGACATACAATGCAGCAATGACCGACAGCTATAAATTTGAGAATGCCGGCAAGGTGGTGAATGACTTCCTAAACGAAAAGGAAAAAGGCTTTTCGGTCACAGCTCGTCTACTCTTCTAAGAGTTGCATATAAGTTATAAGTAAAGAAAGGTCTTCTCATCCCATGGTGAGGAGACCTTTTTCTGTACTAATTGAGAATAATACGGAGACAATGTGAAAATTGCGCAAATTTATATGGTAAATATTTGGTAGAATGCAGAACTCTTTCTAATTTAGCACATGAATAGATTTATCGATTGGACAATTAAGAAAAAAGAATGGACGGGCAAGAGAGTAATTTGCAGAGAAAACGGGGCTTCTTTCCCAAAGTTATTCAGCTCTGGAGAGAGGGGTTTAAGAATATGACTTGGGGGAAACCGCTTTGGATTCTCAATATCATAAAACTATTGATTATGTTTGGTATCCTTAAACTCTTCTTTTTCCCCAACTTCCTAAAGCAACAATCTAAAACCGAGGAGGGGCGGCGCGACTATGTAGTCCATCAATTGGTGGAGAGAGCTGCAGATCCAGCAGACACGATCAAACAGGAGTAAAAGAAAACAATAATACAATTTTATAATCACGTAATTACCTATGTTACTACTGAGTACACTTATCGATTGGTCGCGCTTACAATTTGCGATGACAGCGATGTACCACTGGATATTCGTTCCCCTCACACTGGGAATGGGTATTGTGATGGCGTTAGCCGAGACAAAGTACTATCGCACTGGAGAGGACTTTTGGAGAGAGACGGCCAAGTTTTGGCAGAAAATCTTTGGTATCAACTTTGCTGCCGGTATTGCTACAGGGTTGATTCTCGAGTTTCAATTTGGCACCAATTGGTCCAACTACAGCTACTTCGTTGGCGATATTTTTGGAGCGCCACTAGCTATTGAGGGCATGTTTGCTTTCTTTATGGAGGCGACTTTCTTTGCTATCATGTTTTTTGGGTGGGGTAAGGTATCCAAGAAGTTTCACCTTACAGCCACTTGGCTTACTATCTTTGGTGCCACGATGTCGGCTTGGTGGATTTTGGTCGCCAATGCTTGGATGCAGTACCCACAGGGTATGGTATTCAACCCCGATACGGTGCGCCACGAAATGGTAAGCTTTGTGGACGTCGCTCTCTCACCTGTAGCCGTGGTCAAGTTTTTCCACTCTGTAATCAGCAGCTGGATTCTTGGCTCTATCGTAGTAATGGGTATAAGTGGCTACTATCTCCTAAGAAAGAGAAATCAGAGATTTGCAATTGAGAGCATCCGTCTCGCTGCTTGGCTCGGGCTAATCTCTAGTGTCATTACCGCCTTTACCGGTCACCTATCTGCTGGCCAGGTCGCTAGCCATCAGCCTATGAAGCTGGCTGCGATGGAAAACATGTATGTAGGTAGCGACAAGGCACCTCTTAGTGCCATCGGAATTGTAAACTTCGACAAAAAGCGTAGCGATTGGGCAAGCGATAAACCAGACTTCCTCGCAGGCATCAATATCGAAATTCCATACGGACTCTCTATCCTCTCTTTCAATAATCCTAATGCCTATGTCCCTGGCATCAAAGACATCATCGAGGGTTATACCACTCACGATGGGACTGTAGTACCTCCTGCAGCTGAACGAATCGAGAGAGGCAAGATAGCTATCCAAGCACTTGCAGACTATCGTGCAGCTAAGGAGATAGGCAATGAGGCAGAGGCAGAGGTTCAGAAAGGTATTCTATACGATAATATGGCACACTTTGGCTACGGCTACATCGATAGCGTTGAGCAGCTTATACCTAATGTGCCTATGCTCTATTATAGCTTTAGGGCGATGGTCGGATTGGGGATGTTGTTTATCATCATCTGCCTATTACCACTGATATGGATCAAGAAAAATCGAGAAAAGTTTGCCAATATGCGCTGGTATGCTTGGGTAATGATACTGAGTGTCCCTCTTGTCTACATCGCCAGCCAATGTGGCTGGGTAGTAGCGGAAGTAGGGCGTCAGCCTTGGACTGTGCAGGATGCCCTACCAGTACAGGCTGCCGTCTCTAATATCGCTGCTAGTGCTGTACAGACAACTTTTGTCCTATTCTTGGTACTTTTCAGTGTGATGCTTATCGCAGAGCTGAGTATCATGGTGAATGCCATCAAGAAAGGTCCTCAGACAGAGGTAGAGAAGGAAACTAATATGGAGCAATAATTGTAAAGAGCTATGGATAAGTTTATAATACTACAAGACTACTGGTGGTTCATCATATCTTTGCTGGGTGGTCTACTTGTGTTTCTGCTATTTGTGCAGGGTGGTCAATCTTTCATATTCTCCCTCACCAAGGACTCACTACAGCAAAGGATGTTGGTCAATTCGACTGGTCGGAAGTGGGAATTTACCTTCACCACGTTGGTTACCTTTGGCGGTGCTTTTTTCGCTGCATTCCCTCTATTCTACTCCACTAGCTTTTACGGTGCTTATTGGGTGTGGATGCTCATCTTATTTTGCTTTGTAATACAAGCTGTTTCCTTTGAGTTTCAAAACAAAAAGGGCAACATCTGGGGCAAGAAGAGCTATCAATGGGCACTTTTCATCAATGGAATCCTCGGACCACTTCTCTTAGGAGCAGCCGTGGGTACATTTTTTACTGGAGCCAACTTCGTCGTCGATAGGAGCAATATCACCAACTTAGGAGGTAATATGTCGGTATCGACTTGGATGCCATTCAATGATGTGATGCTGCACGGTCTCGAAGCAGTGCTTAACCCTTGGAATCTAGTACTGGGGCTTGCTGTACTTTTCCTCGCTCGTACCACAGGATTGCTTTATTTCATCAATAATATCCGCGAACCTGAAGTCCGAGTGGCAGCACGAAAGAGATTAATCCCAAATGCGCTGATATTCCTAGTGTTTTTCCTTGCATTTCTTGGTTTCCTACTCACAACAGAAGGATTTGCAGTAGACCCTGCGACTAAGACAGTGACGATGGAGCAGTATAAGTATCTCCACAACCTAATTCAGCAACCAGTACTCTTGGCGCTCTTCTTAGTCGGTGTAGTAGCTGTGCTCTATGGTATAGGAATGACTATCGCAAAGGCAGATTTTGTAAAGGGTATTTGGTATGAGGGTGTAGGTGTAGTAGTCGTGGTGACTATTCTCTTCCTCCTCGCTGGATGGAATAATACCGCCTACTACCCATCGTTTGCAGATCTACAGAGCTCACTCACCATCCGCAATAGTAGCTCTAGTACCTACACTCTTGAGGTAATGGCGTATGCTTCTCTCGTAATTCCATTTGTCCTCGCATATATTTTCTATGCTTGGAAAAAGCTTGATTTCCACAAGTTTGACAAGGAAGAGATGAAGCAAGGCAATCACTACTAATTATCCTAATGGATTGTGAGAAGTAGAGGGTTGTGTCCATTCCTTTGGACACAACCCTCTATTCGTATTATTTGATTACCTTTGAGGTGGTGATACGCAAACTAGTTACCCTATAAAGTATGGACTACAATTATAAGAAATTTAAAGTCAAAGGTGGTGGTAAGGTGCATCTTAATGACTTCTCAACTAATGAGAGTGCAGGTTTTGACAAAAAGTCCGCTAAGGATGAAATCAAAAAGAATATCAAGGAGCTACGGGAATTTCAAGAGATGTTCTATGCCGATGATAGGTATTCACTACTCATCATTCTCCAAGCTCGCGATGCAGCCGGCAAAGATGGTGTCATCCGCCACGTCATGTCGGGCATCAATCCTCAGGGGTGTAGGGTGCATAGCTTCAAGACTCCAACCAAAATAGAATTGGAGCATGACTACATGTGGCGGCACTATCTCGCATTACCTGAGCGAGGGATGATTGAGATATTCAACCGATCACATTATGAAAATGTACTAGCTACAAGAGTACATCCCGAGTACATTCTAAACGAACGGATTCCTGAAATTGACTCTGTAGATAAGATAGATAAGAAGTTTTGGGCAAACCGCTACGAAGCTATCAATGCTATTGAGAAGCACTGGTCAGAAAATGGGATGCGTATCGTGAAGATATTTCTGCATATCTCCAAGGAAGAGCAAAAGAAGCGTTTCTTAGCTCGTATTGATGACCCAGATAAAAATTGGAAATTTAGCTCTGCCGACCTCGTTGCCCGCAACGAATGGGATAAGTACGATGAAGCTTATGAAGAGATGTTGGAGAAAACCTCTACAGACTATGCCCCTTGGTACATAGTACCCGCAGACAAGAAATACTTCGCTCGCATTGCCGTGGGTGATATTATCCTTGAGGAGTTTAGAAAGATGCAGCTTCGTTTTCCTCCAGCCGAATCATCCGAGATGCTAGCTCAAGCCAGAGCGCAATTAGAAAATGAATAGTATATAAAAGAAGAGACTGTTGCACCAATTATAGGCAACAGTCTCTTTTCCATTGCTCCACTGGAGCACATCATCTATTTCAATATCTGATCGATGTATTGGAGTAATTCATCACGGCCAGTCCCCTTTTCTGAAGAAGTGATAAAGATAGGTGGCAGCTCGTCCCAGCTCTCGAGAAGAGTCTTTTGATAAGTCTCCACATGATATTTCAGTGCCGATTTGGAGAGCTTATCCGCCTTGGTAAAGACGATAGAAAAGGGGACACCAGCTTCGCCCATCTCATTGATAAAGTCAATATCAATCTTCATTGGATCGTGGCGAATATCAACCAAAACAAAGAGATTGACCAATTGCTCACGGCTAAGGATATAGCCATAAATCATACTCTTAAAGCTATTTCTCATCCCCCTAGGGACTTTGGCATAGCCATAGCCAGGAAGATCGACAATATAGAAAGTGTCATTGATGAGGAAATGATTAATCAGCTGTGTCTTGCCTGGGGTGGAAGAGGTCTTAGCCAATCCTTTAGTATTGGTCAGCATATTGATTAGGGAAGACTTCCCCACATTGGATCTGCCGATAAAGGCTAGTTCCATAAGCCCATCAGCAGGGCATTCCTTCGTCTTAGAGCTACTGGTAATGAAAACTGCTTTTGAAATATCCATACCGCTTTACTTAAAAAGGTCTGTCATGTCTTCGGTGACTTCATGGAGGCTATTTGTAGCATCTTTAAAGAAGTCAAAGATTGTTTTTGTCCTATCATTTTCTCTTCCATGAAGCACTCGAAGAGATGAGGGAACCACTTCTATACTAAGAGAATCGCTCTTGGACTTCGGCTCTCCATCAATGTGATAATTAACTGGTTTATCCACTTTGATTTCAATCTTTTTCCCTCTAAAGAATGAGGTATAATCGCTCTTTGTTAAGTCCTTAGAGAATAATTGGAGGACAATTTTAGCCGTCTCTCCTGCAGGGAATTCCTTGAGGACAGTCACATCTAATTCTCCATCTTCCATACTCGCCTTAGGGGCAATAAAGGCATTGTTGCCGTACTGTGAAGCATTAGCAACTGCTATAATAAGCGCCTTGGCCGTCACCTCGTAGTCATCAACAAATAGGTGATACTGCTGTGGCTTATAGCTAAAATACTGAGCGATGATTTCCCTAACGTAAGTCGCCATCCCACGGGTATCCCCCGAAGCAAACTCTTTAGAAATCTTCCCGTCAAACCCAATACCACAAGTAACAAAGAAGGGCTCTCCATTGGCAATACAAGTATCTATCGTAGCTATTTCATGCCTTAGGAGCGTATCAACAGCCTTAATAGGATCCATAGGAATCCTAAGCTCTCTCGCCAGTCCATTGCCACTTCCATTGGGTATCACACCTATTATTTTATCAGAGCCAACGAGGGCTCTTGCGACTTCATTTACAGTGCCATCCCCTCCCACTGCGACTATAACATCGAAGTCAGAGTCGAGTGCCTCCTTAGCTATCTCATAGCCGTGACCTTCTTTCTCTGTCACCCGCAGAGTAACAATATGCCCCTCACTAGCAATCTTTGTAGCCACTTTCCCTAGCAAAGGCATGCTATCACTCTTAGGGCCAGAAATAGGATTTGCTATCAAAAGGTACTTCATAGATACTATTTATTAGAATAATGCGTCTGCAAAAGAAGAGTAGTAGGGACTCTTTCAATAATCTCGGGGTACTCCGCCTTTAGATTTTTCCAAAGCGGGAAAGGCATAACCAAGAGGTCGTGCTCGGCAAAACAAAAATCACCCTTTGCCAATTCGGGAAAGAAATAATGGTGAATATCTGCTTGAGAGTTGGCAATCAGTTGGTCAGAAAGCGAGGTAAACCCACTTTCCATCCTATCTGAAAGCACTGCAATACTCTCAGCGGGATGATCCAAACCCCTATCAACCACCACACCTACAGCACAATGATTAATATTGATAAAATCATTGGTCTTATCCTTGAAAAGGTTATGCACATTGAAAAGCTCAGTGGCAGAGGCTAGAGCCTGACCAAAACGATTGATGAAGCGCTCACGCTTAGCCTTTACATCTTTATCTTCTGGATTTGTCGAAAGTTCAAGACTTGCTCCCACAAGAAGTAAATCAGTCTGCTTTATCTCGGTCGCTTTTACAATGGAGTGTATGGGATCGTCTGTCACCTCGTAATACTCCTCGACACTATAGCCGTGACTATCTGCATGCTCTTGTATTGGCTTAAAGCTCTTGACCCGATAATGCTCAGCATCACTTCTACTGGTATCGCTACCAACAGTAAGGTGTAGACCCACGAGATTGACCTTGTTGTCCATCTTAGGGAAAAAGCTCTCTACTATCCTCATCATCGTCAGTCCTGTCTTACTTCTCCCAAATGAGAAGAGGATATGGAATCCATCTTTCACCGTTTTGACCATTTTGGCTGGCCATATTTTATTGACTAGAACTAGAGTTGGAGTAGTCATAAAGGTGGTCACCAAGGTCATGATAACCAATATCGCATACATCACCGGAGAGAGGATTCCAAGTTGCAGACCCATAGATAGGATTACCAACTCCATCAATCCCCTAGTATTCATCAAGATCCCCATATAAAGGCTATCTCGCTTAGATTCTCCCACTACTCGGCAAGCACCATAAGTCCCCCCTATCTTGCCTAAGATTGCAACAAGAGTAATAATCAAAGTCACCCCCCAGTGTGTAGGCGTATTGAGTAATCCGATCTCCGTAGATAGCCCGCTAGAAACAAAAAATAATGGGAGGAATACTGCTAGTGATACATCCTCTACCTTCTCAGTCAGCATGTGACGAAAATTAAGGTTCGCAGGCATCACAACTCCTGCTATGAAAGCCCCAAATAAGGCATGTAATCCAAGTATCTCTGTCACATAGGATGATATTAACAGTACCACAAATGCAAGTGCTACAATGCCTTTTCCTGCTACTTCTGTGGTATTATATGCTCCTCCAATCACAGCAAAAGCGGGGCGAACGATCAAGAACATGACCAACATATACACCACAGCAAAGAGCACAGTAAATAATGCGCTTAGTGGCGAACCAGCTTGGGCAATTGCCATAATCACAGCGAGCAAACACCAAGCGGTGATGTCTCCATTAGCAGCACTAGCCATTGAGAGTACACCAATAGGATCTTTCATCCTGCCTTGCTCTTGGATGATTCTAGCTAGGACAGGAAAGGCAGTAACGCTCAGGGAAATTCCCACAAAGAGTGCAAAAGTAAGCAGTGTACTCCCTTCCCCCGCATACTCCTTATAAAAGACAACAGACATTGCTACCCCAAGTATAAAAGGGAATACAATGCCTGAGTGTGCTATCACTACGCTTTTTCGAAACTGTTTCTTTATCTCCTCTAGGTCAAGCTCCATACCGATGACAAACATAAAGAAGATCAGTCCAAACTGGCTTAGAAGTTTGATGTTATAAAGGCTAGTACTAGGGAACAAGAATTGAAACCCCTCTGGCCAAAGCCACCCCATCACCGAAGGTCCAAGGATAATTCCCGCAATGATCTCACCTATCACTGATGGCTGACCTAACTTGGTGAATAACCAAGCTACTAACCTAGCAAAGATGAGAATCACTATTACTTGAAGCAAAAGTAACCCGAATGGAGAAATTATATGTCCCTTAAATAAATCAAGAAATATTCCAAATGCGTCGCCAATCGTGCTTTCCGCCCCATTTGATACAGCGTTCGGATCTGGAATCAAGGTAAGGAGGACAACCACAACAATACCTACCAGTAGCACTGCGCCATAGTAAATAATATCTCGTTTGTTTTGCCACTTACTCATTGATTTCTATCTGTATTTAATTAAGTCTAACACATTTTCATAGGAAGGAAGTAATCCGAAAGATCTCCGCATGATTAGTTCGCGTGCACTCTTCAAATCATGAAACTCATTCATCTCCTCCGGCATTATTGGAGCCCCCACGTACACATCTATATTTGAGCCTTTCTTATTGGTGATCTCTCGAGGTAGAAGAATTGAGGCAGGGTAGTAGCCATATCGCTTTCCAAATTTGAAATATCCTGCAGAGTTGTTTCCCTCAAACATTATCGGAAATATCGGTATTCCTGCAGACTTAATGATCTTTACATTATTCATCTGCCAGAGCTGTTCGATTGGACGCTTCATCTCATCATTAAAATGAGGTACCCCTCCCGCAGGAAACATCCCCACGGGATGCCCTTCCAATATTTGCTGAGTAACCATTCTCACACCAGAAATATTCTTTGATGGGTCGTGCACATAATTTTTCCGATTTATCCTAGGCTGTACTGGTATCCAATAGTCATTGAGAGCGGTAATCCTATTGAGAAATCCATTGACCAACACCTTAAAATCCTCGCGTACGCCTCCCATTATATCAATTAAGATAATACCATCCAATCCCCCATAAGGGTGGTTGGAAATGGTAAAAAATGCACCCATCTTCTTCATCAATTCCAGATGTTCGCTACCATGGAGTGTATAGGTCACATCAATACGAGGATCTGCCAATATTGCCTTAGTCACTTCCGTCCCTTTGAGATGACAGTGCGCATCATGTATCCTATTCAGATCCTTTATCTTTAATATACTCAAAAGTCCTTTTCCCAAAAAGCGCCCTATACGACTTCTAAAAAAAGGATGGAGTATATCTCCAAGGTCATCTACTGTCACCAAAAAATTGGCGGGATTTGCTTGCCTCTTGTCACTCATCACCTAGTTGTTCGAGATAAATCTTACACAAAGTCTCATGTTGTGCACGTGAGACCACTGCTACAATATTGAGAAATAAGACCTCATAAACGAAGTAAAACCAAGGAATACCCAAAAGTGCCGAGACGAATAGAGCCATGGTACGACCGTTAAAGGTCATCAGATTGATCAACTTCTGTATCAGCATACTCCCTTGTCTAAATCCCAGAGACTCCTCCTCTGTAAAATGTTTGACCACAAGTCTATTCGCCAATTTTTGAAGTTTCGGGCTGAGCTTTGCCTGCATCAGAGTATAGTAGGAATAAATTCGACTCACGAGTCTTGAAAAACCTACTGGCATCGCATCTACCCTCGATTTCACCACGGCATAACTCTCAAATTCCTTTCCATTCTTCCCTCCGATAACCCAGAGGTGAAAAGTCTTGTAAAGGTCGGTCACCGCAGCTTGCACCAAATGGCTCATCATCGATAGCACTGCTCCGACAATAAATATCCAGTGACCAGAGGCGTCATACATTCTAAGTGCGATAGCCGTATATAGTGTGATAAACCAAAGATCACCAGCCATACCATCTAAGATACGTCCAATCTTGGACTTAATACCTGTGAGGCGCGCTAGCTGTCCATCTACACAGTCAAGTATATTGGCAGTCACTAGTCCAGCAATACCCAATAGCGTCATCCAAATCGAATCGTAGTAGAAAGACCAAGCGCCCATCATTCCCACCACAATACTGATGACAGTAATCGTATTTGGGGTAATGCCCGTATTCCTAAGTGACCAAGCAATCCTAAAACCAACAGGGCGGTAAAACACCCTATCAATATAATTTTCCGTTTCTAAGGACTTCAGCGAACTCAGATACGCTTCATTCCTTTCATATCTATCCTTATTCATCATTCACTCTCTCATCTATACGAATATCCGCCCGATAGTGTGAGTATGTCACCATTGAAATAGCCATTGTCCAAAACATAGGCAAATAGCGATCCCACTTCATCTGGAGTAGCAAAACGGTGCAGCGCCACCTTGGCTTCGATATTAGCTCTGATCTCCCGAGACTTAGTTTTCTGCCATTCTGTATCGACGAATCCTGGGGCAATGCCCACTACCCTGTGCCTATAAGGCTCAAGATGCTTTACGAGATTAAGAACCAGAGCATGAACAGCACTTTTACTCACTCCATATCCTAACGATACCGAATGAGGCTGCACCGCCATCATAGAGCCAGTAAAGAGGAAGAGCCCCCCCTCTGCCATCTTGGGCGCTAGCCTCTTAGTCATCTCTACAGGGAAGTGCACATTGGCTTGGAATAGCTTTCGCCACTCCTCCATTTCTATCGTTTCTAAAGAAGACCTATTGGTCACATTGGCATTGAAGCAGACCACAGTAGGCACAAAATCGACTTCCTCAAGAGCTTCTTCAAGAGCTTCCCCTTCAAAAGGGTCAGTCACATCGAGCTGACAAAGGTGAAACACCACATCCTCATACCTCTCTCCTAGTTCCTCTAGTACCTTCAAAGCTCGCTCAACATCACTGTTGTAGGTAAGAAATATCTCCTCTACATCGCTCCGTTTTGCCATAGCTTCCACGGCTGCTAGTCCGATCCCTTTCGAGCCACCTGTCACCAATACCTTATGCCCCATAGCTCCTACTTGCTATCCTTATCGCAGCTGTCATCGATAATCATACCAGGGCTAGGCTTTTCTTGTCTCCGTTCGTGCAGATGGGCATTGTACGACTCTGCAGCAGCTTCCTTGATATTACTGCTGGTCACCCCTACGCCATAAGGGAAGTAAAAGACCTGTACGCCCATCTTTTTCAGATAGTCGTACTTCCCGTACCAGTCATCCCCTACCACGAATGCATCGATATTAAGCTTTTTGACCGTCTCAGTATGATCCAGAGTGTGCTGAGGGATTACTAAATCAGGCGTCTTGAGAGCCTCAATGATTTGCATTCTCTGTTCAAATGGGATGATTGGAGCTGCCTTATAAGTCTTCACCAATTCATCTGTACTCACCCCCACAATCAAAATATCAGCCAGTGCTCTGGCATAGTTAATCATTCGAAGATGATTGTAATGAAACATATCGAATGTCCCGGAGGTATAGACTATTACCTTATTATTAAACATAACACTAGTTTCCTATTTCTGAATTAAAACTCATCGTCACTCTTTGATAGATCCAGTCGCACATTATCCTTGCCACGCTCTACATACTGTTTCTGCAGGGGATTGGTAGTTGCCTCTCGATGGCGCTCCCTATTTCGGTGTATATCTATAGCGCAGTAGATGGCATTACGCAACGAGGCCTCACTTGCCTCTCCCTTCCCTGCAATATCAAAAGCCGTACCATGATCCGGAGAAGTGCGAATGATCGGCAAACCACACGTGACATTGACCCCTTCGTCCATAGCTAAGAGTTTGAAAGGGAGCAACCCCTGATCGTGGTACATAGAGAGCACTACGTCAAACTGCCTATAATTACCACTGCCCCAAAAACCGTCAGCAGCAAAGGGACCAAAGACACGATACCCTGCCTCCCAAGCCTCCTTAACGGCAGGAGCAATCACCTCTACCTCCTCACGGCCAAGCAATCCATCCTCTCCCGCATGTGGGTTAAGCCCGAGCACTGCAATCCTAGGCTTCTCTACCCCAAAGTCTTGCTGCATGGTGCGTTCTAGAGCTTCAATAGAGCTTAGTACTCTACCCTTAGTCACGAAGTTCGACACCTCACTCAGTGGCACGTGAATCGTGAGAAGTGCCACCTTCAGCACGTCAGTAGAGAAGAGCATCATGGGCTCTGTACTGCCCTTAAATGGCTCTGCAAAAAACTCTGTATGTCCAACGAAAGGAAAGCCGTTGAGCCCCATCACTCCCTTATTGATAGGAGCTGTCACAACAGCATCTATAGATCCGGCTAAGAGGTCTTCTCTAGCTACCGCTATTGCATGCTCGGCGAGCTTACCTGCAAGGGCACTATGCTGACCATGCATTACAGTTACTTCTCCCCCCTCAGTATTCACATCCACGATATTTAGTACCCCATCCACTGCATCAGCGGCACTGCTGACGATATTGTGTCGAAGCGAGATATTGATGCCCAATCCCTTCTTGTAGTAGCTAAAGGCTTGGATTGAGCCGTACAATACCGGGGTAAATAGCTCTACACAACGATCATCCTCAAGCACCTTGAGGATGATCTCATATCCAATACCATTAAAATCGCCATGTGTGATTCCAATCCTAATCTTATTCATCGTTATTTCGAGTCAGAAGAGAAAGTAAGATAGCCTCCATCGTGGGCTTTCTTTGTCCCAACCCTTCCCTATACTATTTAATTACTGTTACTCACCCACAGGACGCAATGTATACAACTGAGACTCAGCGTACAACACTAGGCCTTTCTTTGACCCCCCGGGATTGAATACTGACACTTCAGCCACAATCACACGTCCATTTGCCACATCTGGTATGGCGTGCAACACATAGGGACCACCCATCATATCGCCCACCATAGACCAGAGACCTCGGAGCTCGACACGCTGCAGACCATTATACTCAAACTTCCTCACCCTAGGCGTTATGCGTTTCTCGGTCGTCATATAAGAGTTTTCGTATTGCCCCTTCACATTTTGCTGCAATACACTATCACGCATCGCTATGATATGATTAGGCTCTAGGCTTCCTACCGTCTCAAGGGGATAAGTATAAATCATCAAATCAGTACGTCCTTTCTGACCAAGATCCGAAGCCCATACAAAATTATCAGCCGTATTAGTAAACTTGACGAGGTTGGTAGCATTGATTGTCCACCCTCCAATCGTATCCTCAACGAGCTTCGCTAAGGCACTTGAATAAGTGGTCTCAAAGCTCGCACTCAACCTCTTCATCTCCTCCTGATGGATAAGATCGGAGAGATACTCTCCTCTCTGCCTGAGCAATTGGTAAAAACCCTCCATACTCTCAGCCTTGGCGTGGATAATCAACTGACCAGCTACAAACTGATCCCGAGCAAGACCGACCGAAGGTCGAGTGTACACCTCAGGGTCAATTGAAACATAGAGCACATTGCGCATTGACTTAAACATTTGGGAGAAATTTTGCTCCGTCGTCGTCATCACAGTCACCATGGGTTCAGCTTGAGGGAGAATCGGCATGGGACGCCCAAAGGCAGCTTTGATACTATCCCTCAGTGCTGGTGTATCATACTCTAAGGGGACGACGGCCACCATCTCCATAGGCGAACCGCTGGCTCCAAAGAGCCCGCCCATAGCTGACTTTTGTTGTTTGCCACACCCGCCCATCAATAGTGCCCCAAGCAACAGCAATACCAAAACTCCAATATATCTCTGATTTATTCGTAACATCATTGCACATTCAACTTTATTACACAATATGGGCAATGCCCCTTTCTATTCCACAAATCTACCAAAAAAGGTTGAAGAGTGCACTAGTCCCAAACAACGCATTACTCATAATTTAACTAACGGTGTCTTCCCAGAGATCTAACCTATCGTCCAAGATCAAAATCACCCACGGCTATAGGTAACACAATAAATCTCCCCCTTATAGAGTTGCCACAGCATTTCTATAAAGGAGAGATCTGTTGTTAAATATGGGATGTCTGATATTCCCGATCGATATCAAGTAATTGGCAATAGCATTCCTCTGATGAGATAAATTTCCAAACTATTTCTCATCAAGCACAATAATACGATCGGCAAAGTAGCCTGGCTTAAGCTTTGCCACAGGAGTCACTTTTTCGCTATCAAAATCATACTTGTAGAACTTCGTCTGCTCTTTGTCACTTATCCCCAGAATAGCGTAATCTCTTTCGACGACAATGAGTTCAGTATACGTTCCTCCCTGACTAAAAGGAATGCCCTCTATGCGATGTTGTTCTTTGGTTGCTAAGTCCACAACTGCCCAAAAGAATACCATGGGTTCTTTCCAGTCATTCTTCCCCGTAGCGTACATAGGATTTTGCAGATATACAATGGCCTTACTTCCTTTCATATGGTGAATAGTAATAATCTTGCTATTCTCCATTAAATCTACTTTGTAGTTGGGGTCCGGCCTGTATTCTCCAGCCTTGATACGTAGGATATAACCACTTTGTTGTGTTGATGAGGGAGCACCTTCTATCACTGTATTACAGAGCATATATAAGTCACCATTGGCATCAAAAAAGGCAGTTTGGTGTCTCAACGACCCAAACGATACAGAGCCTGGTCGATCCACCCTATCTTCCTTTTCAAGATGTATGACATCCATCGTCGTAGGGTCAATCGTAGCTGTAAAAAAGTATTTATGGCTATCTGGAGCCATACTGTTTTTTTTAGCTTCTTCTTTGTCTTCATACCTAAAGTTGAATAATAGCCTATTGTCTGCTTTTCTATGTGCTAGTAGTCCACACGAAGAAAATTGCTCTTTTTCACTCAAGGCGGGAAGTTTAAGCGAACCCTTTTGGATTACCTCCATCTTTTCGACGTCCACCTTTACCCAGTTCATCATCTCCTTACTTTCTGGAGCACCTATCAAAATGAGTGTCTTGTCGTCAAGCCAAGCATGGGCAAATCGCCTATCACACAGCTCTGGCAGGGGGAAAAGCTTAATGGTCTCAACTCCCTTGTCCGTAATCTTATACTTTCCAAAGTTTAAGACCTTTCTGCTAATACTATAGTAGTACCCCTTGTGATAGATGACGAATGGAGTAATCCCGGACTCCAAAGTTTCTGCACCAGTTTGTCTCACATCGTACTCTCCCTCCAAGAGGGTAGGTATTTTTTTGACCACGTGCGGGTCTTGTTTAATGGTCGAGGAAGTCCCATCTCCTATAGCTAGCCACATATCATATTTATCTGGTAGAGTGACATCATGGTTTTGGGGTTCTTTCGGAGTTTCTTTTCCCTTACAACCAGCAGAAATGGCAACCATCAATACTGCCAATAAGTAGATTAAAGACCTTTGTTTCATAAAAAAGAAAATCTATGTTAGTTGATAAAAGTTGTTAGCTTACAAAAGACTGAGCGCCCTGGCTTCTGAAGTCTATAATTGTCATAATTGACCTCATCAAAGACATTGTTACAGCTTAATGCAATAGACTGTCCGTGATTATTAAAAGACCAAACAACTCCAATATTGGTCGTAGTCTGAGTCGGTATCACAGCCTTAGACTCATTAGTACCAAAGGCTGCCCAAGAGAGATAAAACCAGTGGACATACCCAAATGAGGTATTAAACCTCAACTGACTTTGCTTTACGTCAAAGGGGTCTTGTAATGATATCCCCAAACTGGTATTGGTGTAGAAAAAGGGAGTGTTGGGGATACGGTTGTTATAAGTAATATCTATACGCCCATCTGGAAGTCGCGCACTTTTATTACGCTCGTCGGTATAGGTGGCATTGAAAGCAAAGTCCAATAGGTTCTTATATCGGTATTTGACGTCTACCTCCCCTCCCAAAACACGGGCTGCTCCGACATTGTCATACGTGCTTACATCATCACCCTCTATCTTGCGGCGGATATAATCGGTTACGTCACGCACAAAGAAGGTGCCTTCATAATTGACTTGATGGCTTGGATTGATAGCCCATGTCCCATAGAGAGCAATATTGAGGTTGTGGGCACGCTCTGGTCTGAGTTTGAAATTAGGATAGATACTTGCGCCATTGCCCAAAAACTCCCTTGCAGTAGGTAGCCTAGTAGCCCTCTCATACGACAATTTAAGTGCAAACTCTTTAGTAAAGGAGACTCTAACTCCTAGTCCATATCCGATGTGATTGCGTGTCATCTCGGGGTCTACCTCCCGACCTCCTGTAATCCAGTACATATCTTGTTGCTCCACCTTGGCATGAAAGATATAATCTTTAAGAAACAGTGTAGAATTAATTCTATCATCCCAGAAGTACCGACTATACGAAAGCCCTAAAATATGACGCGCAAGATAATCATTGGAGGGGATGAATGTCTGGTCATAATCATCCCGCCTCCTGTTTTGGTTTGCAGTGAGGGTATAATTAAAGTTGATAGAGCTCAGTGGTGTCAGGGTATATGCCACATTGGTTCTCACCACAGTGGTAGGGCGCAAAGTATGCCTAAGTATCTTATTGGCTCTCCCCATGACCTCATTTCGGTACACCTCCGTATAAGTACCATTCCAGCTATATTTTCTGAAAGTAGTATCGACATGTAAAACATGGTCCTGAGTGTGAGCCGCGAAAAACTTAGCTGTAAGCCCCTTGACCAATAAGTCTCTCTTACTGTAGTTAAAGGAAAACCGAAGAGCATCATGATGTCTCTCGGCGGCACCTATGACCAGCTGTTGGCTAAACCCCGTCTGTATTTCACTCTTACTTTGAGAATAGTAGACACCCATCAGCACTTCATCAGCCCATTTAGTCTGCGTAAATCCAATCAGAGCTTCTCCACTAATCGACTGATAGCCATCATGAAATCTCCGATAATCACCTATCTCATACTCATTTTTGGCAGCATTCCAAACCTCCACCCCTTTCATCATGTAATTGTTGCGAGAGTTTGTGTAGCTCCCATTTCCTCGCAGCGTAAAACCACTATTGGCGTGCCTATACTCTCCACTGACGTCTGCCCCATAGGTGTGAAATGAGCCTCCATTAAGGGCTACATCCAAGAAGTTTTTACCCTCTTTACGTGTGACTATATTCACTGCACCACCTAGAGCATCAAGTCCCAGTTCGGGTGGCACTACCCCCTTATAAATCTCTACTCTATCTACGATATTGATAGGCAAATTAGCTATGTTAGCACCACTACCTAAAGATGTCAGTGGGACTCCGTCTATAAAATAACGAATGGCATTACCTCCAAGCCCGCTAAGAGAAAGGTCAAAGCTGGAACCAACTCCTCCATCCTCCCTGATGCGTACTCCACTAGTATACGACATCAGTTGATTGAGATTACTGTTTGAGGCTGCATAAGGTCGGACATTAAGGCTCTTAGCATTATAGACCCCCTCTTGCGTTTGTTGAGCATAGTTGGGAGCCACGACCAATACTTCTCCGAGAAGTTTATAATCCTCCTTGAGCGTCCATTCCACTTTGGTGTCTTTATCTATCCGGATCTCAAAAAACTCCGTTTTATACCCTAGCAATGAAACCTCTATGGCATACGTATCGGGCAATAGTCTGACACTGAAGGATCCATCCATTCCTGTAGCGCACACTCTCTCTTTGCCCCGAATGGAAATGACGGCATAGGGTAAAGGTCGGTGTGCTCCATCCATCACCTTTCCACTTAACACAAAAGAGTGCGCTTGTGTCCATGGCGCAGAACCATTGTATGCACCCGAGCGTATGTATGGAGTAGATTTTTGATTCCCATTTTGAGGATTTTCAAATAACGAGTCACACCCAGAGACTTTGCTCTGGGCATAAAGATGACAACAACACAACGTAGCAACAACGACTGTGACAGTCATTCGTAGAATATCTCTCATGGGATGATTTTCCTCACAAACATTAATACCCACACTCTGCTCCCCGGAGTGCAATAATACCTGTTGGCAATGGCAGGTTTCCTGGCTTGCTAACCTTTGGATGACCTTCCCATCTTATATAAGACAGTGGTTGAATAGACTATCCAAAGACTTGGTAATAGCTTACAGTAGCGGGCACTGCTCCAGACTTTCACTGGATTCCCTCTTATACACCATCAAAAGCGAATGCTTCGGTGCATCACCATTTCCATGCGCAAAGGTAACAGTTTTCTTGATTATCTCCCACTAATTTTTGCACCTAATTAAGATAATTGCGAGACACTCTCCCTGCTTGTCCGATAGGAAGAGTGTCTCGCACTATACTCTTTCAACAAACCTTACTTTGTCACTGTTTTGGTGGCTCCCGATACAGCATCGTATTTGGAGGGTAAGAGCAATGCCTTGTCTCCAATCAAGTATTCTGCCACTTCATTGTAAGACTTGACAGTCACTGCATCATAACCATAGTCCCTAAGTTTTTGGGTGATTGCTTCCCCAAGAGTAATGAGGAGTGTATTTTCGCCAATTATATTGACCCCCTTTTGTTCGCATAACTTGAAGTAAGCTTCGACACTCTTGGTATTGGAAAACACGATATGAGTAAATCCCACAGACTTTAAGAGTTGGAGATAGTCTAGGCTATAAACATCTGGAGTATTGCTCGTAAAGGTCTCTGTAAGTGCTACCTCCCCTTCTATCCTTGGAGTAAGCTCGCTTATCTTTCGATTAAGCGTGACTGCCAATACTTTTATCTCATCCTTTGGTGTTGGGTCGAGCTGCTCAGGAGTTACTTCTACGACTTCACCTACCAGCAATAGAGCAGGTGTAAGCTTACCATAATCAATATAAGTCGGAGTAAAGTCTTTGAGTCTTCCACGGAGCACTTTTTGGGAAGTCAGAGTACCATTGCTAATGATGGCTGCAGGCGTTTCAGGCGATAATCCTTCTGAAATTAAGGTCTGACAGATTTCGGGCACTATACGAGCCCCCATATAGAAGGCCACCGTACCACCCAGATTCACAAGGGATTTCCACTGCACAGCGTCATTAAGGTCTTGGTCTTTTGTGCTGGCCGTGACGAGGGTAAAAGATCTCGCAAGCCCGCGGTGCGTCACTGGGATACCAGCGTATGCTGGGGCTGCAATAGCAGCAGTAATACCGGGAATCACCCTTACCTCTATTTTTCTCTCACATAGAGCTAAAAGCTCTTCACCACCTCTTCCAAATACAAAAGGATCTCCTCCTTTGAGCCTGACCACGCAGTGACCATTTTTCGCCTCAGAGATGAGTAGTTGGTTGATTTCTTCTTGTTTAAGAGATGGGCGTCCTGCTCTTTTGCCCACGGGAATCAGTCGTACATCCTTACGACAATGCAACAAAATCTCTGGATTGGCTAGAGCATCGTAGAGCACGACATCAGCCTTTCTCAGCGCCTTTACCCCTTTGAGGGAAATAAGGTCGGGATCACCTGGCCCTGCGCCTACGAGATAGACGACACCCTCTTGGGCAATGGCACGGTTAATACCTAAAATTACTACAAGCAGGAAGACCAGTACTAGCCTCCTATAGGCAAAAAAATGATTATCCATACATAGTATGTATTACTGGGACCAATATATTATTCTACTTTCCTCATGATTCCAAGTGTATGGAATAATGAATCAAGCAAAAAACTACCGCCCAAAATTACCAATTTCTTCGGAATCATCACGTGTCCTCTCCTGAAATAGTAGACACCTTGTGTTAGCGAAATTATGGAGAAACGAGTAACAATTAGGTATCGTCAGTCTGTCACTGAAGAGTTGAAACTTCGAGTATTACGAGAGTTGCTTGATACTGGGAGTTCAGTCGCCAGTGTTGCGGACAAATTTAACGTTGGCGTTTCGAGTGTTTACTTATGGATGAGTACCTTTGGGGTTGAATTACCTAAAGAAAAAGAGTTT
>JAEWZH010000019.1 GCA_023395395.1 Bacteroidota bacterium
TCCCCAATGTGAGTGATTATCGGAATCCCTTTATTGCCGAAGCAATGAAAGTTTTGGGCTATGTAAACCGATTCAGCCGTGGAGTCTACCGAGTTCAGAAGGAGTTGGAAGAAAACGGTAATGGGCAGGCCTCTTTTGATTTTTCATTGATTACAGCTTTTCGGGTAGTTGAGAACGTTTCTCAAAAATACTTTGAGGAAGGCTTTGGAAGAGAAACTACCCAAGAAAAGCACAGGAAAGACCCAAGAAAAGCCCAAGAAAGACCCAAGAAAAGCCCAAGAAATATAGAGGATGAAATATTAGATGAAATAAAAGACTTTCCGCAAGTTACAAGGAAAGATTTAGCCAAAAGGTTAAACAGAACGGAGGACAGTATTCGTTATTATCTTAGGAGGATGGTTAAAGAAGGAGTTATCAAGCACGAAGGCTCTACAAAGGCTGGTAAGTGGATAATAATCAAATAGAACGTGAAGAATGTGTCGTACATAATATTGAGCGGTCTTTTATTGCTTGTATTGGTTGTCGTGGTCATAGGAACATTTCTGCCGAGAACCAGAACAGAGACAAAACAGTGCATTTTGAATGCCCCTGTTGATGTTGTTTTTGCTATCGTGTCCAACAATCAAGAATGGCATTACAGAAGTTCTTTGGATGATTTGGATATCATCCGTACCCAAGGGGGTATTGAAGAATGGGAAGAGACAACCAATGGTGTAACTATCCGATTCAAGACACTTGAGAAGAGACCACATACTTTCTACAGTTTTGAGATGGACAGTAAAATGTTTACAGGAGAATGGCGGGCAACATTCGAACCAATGGAAGGAGGTAAAACTCTATTCACTGCAACAGAAAAGATAGAATACAAGAATCTGTTCTATCGTTTGGTTGGGTATGCTTTTATGGACTTAAACAAGTTTATGACCACATACCAAGAAGAACTCACAGCTCGAATACAACTTGAAAAAGCAGAGCAATAAAGACAATATAATCGATTGTCTGTAATCGATTTCAGAAATCATATTTGTACCATGTGATTACAATCTGCTGTAAATAAGTATAGGTTTGTTTTGAAGAAGTAAGTAAGGGCTTGGGGATATAGATTGGGAAGGTCTTCTGGAGGTTATGCCTCTGGGAGACCTTCTTTTTTGTGAATAAGTAAATTATGGCTACCTTTGGGCGCAGGGGAGTAGTAACTAATGAGGAAACTATGAGGAAGGCTTATTTGTCTATCAGAGCAGTATTGTCGGCTGGGGTAGCAACTCTGGTCAGCTGGCTTGGGTTGTCGGGCTGCGATCGTTCAACGATGAATAATGGCATGTGCATGTATGGCACGCCTACGGTGGAGTATCAGTTCAAGGTCAAGGTGACGGATCAGACCGGCAAGCCCGTGGAGGGTCTGCAGGTGGGGATTCTGCAAGATAGTGATAGAGAGCTGACGGGCAAAGATGGTGTGGCAACCATCGAGGGTCAGTATACCGGTTTCTACGAAGACCACGAGGTAAACTTTCTCGTCAAGGATATTGACGGCGATACGAATGGCATCGTGACCGACCTTAATAGGAGCGAAAAGATTACCAAGTCAGACTTTATCAAGAAAGGCAATGGCGCTTGGAACAATGGTACTGTAAAGAAGGAAATCAACCTTAAAGTAGAAAGAAAATAGTATGAACAGAGAAAGACTACAATTACGCAAAATACTCGTTGCTGGAGCCCTCGTAGTGCTTGGCGTACTTGGCTTGGGTAGTTGTAAAACGGCTCAGAAAAGCAAGACGCCTCTTCCCGAAGAGCCAACGATGCCTCAAAGAGATACCATCAGACCTCCTTACGGCGAGCCGGTTGCGATGTATGGAACCCCTTATCGTGGGTATGAACTAAAAGACCTAGTGCCAGAGGAGTAACAGAAGTAAATGCCCCCTCTCTTTCGACCAAATAAGCCTACCCTTAGACCCAGCTTCAAGCAAAAGCTCGCTCTTGATGCCCATCGCATCTTGAGGGACGAGAATATCCGTACACACCAGATGACCACTCTCTTTTGGGAGTGCACCCTCAGATGCAATCTTCACTGTGCACACTGCGGAAGCGATTGTCGAGTGGAGAGTGGGGTGGAGGAGCTGTCGGTAGAGCAATTCATCAAGATTATAGACGGTCTCACTCCACACGTCAATCCTCATCAGTTGCTCATTATCTTTACAGGTGGGGAGGCATTGGTCAGAAAGGACATAGAGGACGCAGGGCTGGCGCTCTATCGTCGTGGCTATCCATGGGGTATTGTCACCAATGGGATGCTGCTCGATGAGAGGCGTCTCGAGCGTCTACGACAATCCGGTATCCATACTGCCACTGTCAGTCTTGATGGATTTGAGGAGGTACACAATAAGATGCGCGGACACCCCCTCAGCTACGAGAGGGCTTGGCGAGCCATACAGCTACTGAGCCAAGTAGATGATATACTGTGGGATGTGGTCACGTGTGTCCATCCTATGAATTTCGACTCCCTCCCTGCACTCCGCCAGCAGTTGATAGACCAAGGGGTGAGGCGTTGGCGACTCTTCTCCATTTTCCCCGTGGGCAGAGCTGCCGAGCATAGCGAGCTGCAGCTTTCAGACCGACAGTACTACGACTTGATGAACTTCATCTGCACAACCAACGAGACAGGCAAAATAGAAGCCCAATATGGTTGCGAGGGCTATCTTGGGCGTTTTGAGGGTAGAGTGAGAAAGCAATTTTACCACTGTCGAGCAGGAGTCAATGTTGCCTCTATCCTATGTGATGGCTCTATCAGTGCTTGTCCAAGTATTCGATTTGATTATAAGCAGGGCAATATCCACCATGATGACCTTTGGGAGGTGTGGGAAAATCGATTTGAAAATTACCGCAATCGTTCTTGGGCAAAGAATGGAGAGTGTGCCAATTGCAAAGATTGGAAGTACTGCCTCGGTAATGGCATGCACCTACACGATGATGAAGGCAAGCTACTCGTCTGCCATCTCGAAAGGCTCAAGGCAGGGGCTCATTACTAGATATAGAAGAGGGGCGAGACTACAGATAGTCTCGCCCCTCTTTTATATACGCCAAGATTACTTGCGTGCACCGAGCTGTTGGTCGATAATCATATAGCCCGCATTGCCGGTAGCCAGCTTGAGACGATCCACGATACCAGCAGTAGTTGCTTCCTCCTCTACTTGCTCATCGACAAACTTGCGGAAGAAGTTTTCGGTCGCATAGTCCTTATTCTCTGATGCAATAGCTACAATCTTATTGATTCTCTCAGAGACCTGGCACTCGTGCTTGTAGGCAAGCTCAAAATAATCCACAATAGACTCCAGCTTGAAGTTGTTCATCTTGATGTCCTTGAGCTCTACCTTCTCGCCACGCTCTAGCACATAGTGAATCATCTCCTCTCCATGCTCCATTTCCTCGTGGTACTGAGCCTTGAACCAGTGTGCAAAACCTGTCCAACCCTGTAGCTCCAATTCAAGTGCCATCTTCCTATAGATAAATGCAGACTCAAATTCAAAGTTAATCTGCTCATTGATTGCCTTCAACAATTCTTTCTTAATCATATCTTCAATATTCTAATTCGTTAAACAATTTCTATAACTCAAAGATACCACACTTTTATGAATTTCGCCACTTTTCGACGGCTAAATAAATGTAAATTCTAACAAAATCGATTCCCAAGGTATCTTATCCTCAAAAAATCTCCTCTATATACGACAATTCCTAATGAGAGGTGGATTTATCCTCTCTTGCTCGCAATCGCCTCCAATATATAGATTTTTTCAACCATTTCTATACCTCCTTTCCACCTTATTCATAGAGGGGTTGAGCATTTAATATACACTAATCACCCATTTTAATATATACTAATTGATGCGATTAATATATACTAATTGTGTCGATTAATATATATCAAATGGTCATCTACTCTATAGATTCAGGACAAGGGCATTAGGAATACCGGTCATGCTTTGTATAAATACCGCCTTTTCCTGATTTAGATGGGTCTTTAGGATTCTATTACCTCAGAATATACCGGTTCTTCTTTGCTCGTAACCACGGAATTATCACATATTTTGTGTAGCTTTACACACTATTTAGAGTGTAGAGATATAGACATAATAGATAAGAGAGAGATGAAACCGACATTATTTGTACTGGCAGCAGGGATGGGTAGCCGATATGGTGGTCTCAAGCAGCTGGATGGCGTAGGGCCAAGTGGCGAAACCATCATGGACTATTCGATTTATGATGCAGTGAAGGCTGGATTTGGGAAAGTCGTATTTGTTATTCGCAAAGACTTTGAAGAGGATTTTCTCGCCAAGGTGGCTAGTAAATATGAGCATCTGTTGCCGGTAGAGATAGTATTCCAAGCTGTGGACAATCTCCCAAAGGGATTTACTTGCCCGGAGGGTCGCACTAAACCTTGGGGGACTAATCATGCGGTATTGATGGGGCGTGATGTCATCAACGAGCCCTTTGCGGTCATCAATGCCGATGACTTTTACGGTCGTGAAAGTTTTGAAGTATTGGCTGAAGAACTACGTCGTATGGAGGGTACCACCAATCAGTACTGCATGGTGGGCTATCACGTGGGCAATACCCTCAGTGAAAGTGGCACAGTAGCTCGTGGCGTATGCGAGACCAATGAAGAAGGTTTCCTCACAGGTGTCGTAGAGCGTACAGATGTACAGAGGGTGGACGGAGAGATAGTCTTCACTGATGAGCATGGAGCTAAAGTGGTGATAGACGAAGAGACTCCCGTGTCTATGAACATGTGGGGCTTTACTCCCGACTACTTCCAGCATTCCGAGGCGTCTTTTGTCTCTTTTTTGGAGAAAAATATCAATAGCGAGAAGGGAGAATTTTATATCCCTTTTGTGGTGAATAACCTAATCAACAATGGCATATCTACTTGCAAGGTACTTGACACGCCATCCAAATGGTTCGGCGTCACTTATGCTAATGATCGCCCAGATGTAGTAGCCAAGCTACAGCGACTCGCTGACGAAGGCGTGTACCCACAGAATTTACTCGGCAAGTAAATGCAGACAATGCCTTCCGGCATCGACATTATCACCATCTATGGACCGACTGCCAGCGGTAAGACTTCTATCGCAGTGCAGCTGGCTGAGATGCTTGGGGCGGTTCTCTTTAGCGGAGATTCGCGTCAGGTGTATCGGGGTATGGATATTGGGACAGGCAAAGATCTCTCGGAATATCAGGTGGGGGAATACACCGTCCCCTATCGCATGATTGATGTAGCAGAGGCAGGGGAGCAATACAATCTGCACCGATATATGAGGGACTTCTACAAAACCTTTGACGAGCTTCCGACAGAAACGTTCAAGATACTTTGTGGCGGCACAGGGCTGTATATGACCGCCGTACTCGGGGGTTATAGGATGCCAAAGGTACCGATTGATGAGGAATTGAGGGCTAATCTTGATGCACTTTCATTAGAGGAATTACAATCAAAGTTAGTGGAAGCAGGTGGCGGCTTAGAGCATGTAGATATCCACAATCGCAGACGGCTGGTACGTGCCATAGAGGTCGCTCTCGCCGGCGAAGTGGATGTAGAGGAGCGAGCGCCCCTCAGAGGTCCGATATTCTGTGTAGATGTGAGCCGAGAGGTCAGGAGGGAGAGAATCTCCAAGAGGCTCAGAGCTCGCCTCGAAGCAGGGATGATAGAGGAGGTGGAAAAACTTTTAGAGACCGTAGACTCGGAAGCCCTTATCCGCTACGGGCTAGAGTATAAGTTCGTGACGCTCTACCTACAGGGCAAGCTCAGCTATGAGGAGATGTACTTGGGATTAGAGACAGCAATACACCAATTTGCCAAACGGCAGATGACGTGGGCACGGGGGATGGAACGCAATGGTTTTGAGATAGAATACATAAGCCCTCTGGGTACTCCAAGGGAGACAGCAGAGGTAATGAAAGAACTAATTTTCAACAAATATCAGTAACTATTTGATCCAATAGTATGGAGGTACGCATTAGTCGTATTGTAAGTGAGTACTACGAGTACACAAGAAGAGATGCTGAGGAGCTACTTCGCCAAGGACGTATCAAACTGAATGACCAAATCGCCGGTATCGGCGACAAAGCTTCGGTTGAAGATATTGTAACCCTCGATGACGTGGTAATCCCGCTTAAGGGGCTATTTAGAAAATTTTCCCGTGAAGCAGCGGAGCGACAAATAGGCGAAAAGTATGGTATCCACAAGTCTGAGGAGAGAAACTATTCCGACAACCCTAAGAGCAGAGATCTGCGCAAGGGACGCAAAGACAATCGCAAGAAGCGCCACGGCAAGAATTACGAAGAGGAATATTAATGTTAAGAATAGATTGGATTAGACACACTTCACTAGACATTACGGGCGCAATCTGCTATGGGCAGACCGACCTCAAGGTCTCTGCCACTTTCTCAGAGGAGGCAGAGGTGGTACGTCAGAAACTCTCAGGGCATCGGTATGATGCTGTATTCACCAGTCCGCTCTCGAGAGCAGAAGATTTATGCATCTTCTCCGGATATGGAGATATTGCAATACGGGAACCTAGGATTATGGAACGAGCTTTTGGAGAGTGGGAGATGAAGCCCTGGGCAGAGGTCTTTGCGTTGATGAAGGAAAATCCCCAAAAGTATGTAGACAGTAATGGTGAAGCCATCCCTCCAAGCGGAGAAACGGTGGACGAATTAATCCATAGAGTCAGAGCATTTGTGCTAGAGGTAAGGAGACAGCGCTACCATCGTGTCGCCATCTTTTGCCACGGAGGGGTAATCAATAGCGCTCGATTCTGCCAGGGTCTGATAGAGCTGGACAAGCTCTTTGTGGGAGTACCGGAATATGGTTCGGTGACTACCCTTGAATATGCACATTTAGAGTAATAGAACATTATGTGGTTAGAAATAGCTTTAGTAGTAGTCGGGCTTGTACTTATTGTAGTAGGTGCCAACTTCCTCACAGATGGAGCTTCGTCAATAGCTAGGAGATTCAAGATTCCTCAATTGATTATTGGGCTTACGATTGTAGCTTTTGGGACTTCTGCTCCAGAGCTTTCGGTGAGTGTTTTGAGTAGTATCGAGGGAAATGGAGGTATCGCAGTGGGTAATGTGATAGGAAGTAATATCTTCAACATACTACTTATTTTAGGGATTTGTGCTTTGATTTACCCCATCCCAGTTCATCGCAATTCTATCCGTTTTGATATCCCCATCTCTATCCTAGCGGCAGTGGTGATGATGATTCTCCTCTCCGACTCTGCTCTTGATGGGCAACAGTCGTCTATCACCAGGGTAGAAGCTATGATACTCTTGATATTCGGGATGCTCTTCCTAGGCTACACCATATACATGGGACGGCAGAACGAAGAAGCAGAAGAAGTACAATACGGGAAGAAAGAAAAGCACTGGGCATTGAGCTCACTGCTCATTATAGCAGGGCTAGCAGGACTGGTATATGGAGGTGGTCTATTTGTAGACAATGCCTCCCTTATCGCCAAACGGCTCGGCGTAAGTGATACGCTAATCGGTCTTACTCTTGTGGCTTGGGGAACATCCACTCCGGAATTGGCAACATCAGTAGTCGCAGCTATCAAAAAGAATACCGGCATCGCTGTCGGCAATGTCATCGGCAGCAACATCTTTAATATCTTCTTTGTACTGGGGATATCCGGTGTCGTTCATCCTTTGGAAAATCTCCAGTTCACCCTACTAGATGTATGGATGCAGCTGATAGCTACGATTATTGCCTTCGCTATGGCCCTCTTCTGGGGTAAGCGGGAAATTAAGCGAACCGAGGGCGTGATTATGTTACTCGCATTCGCTGCGTATAACTTCATACTGATTACCAACGCTATATGAAAAAGATACTTGGTTTGCTCTTGGTAACCCTATCCCTACTATCTATCGGGTGTACCTCTTCGAGTACAACCGATAAACCAATTCTCTCTGTCAGCTTATTGCCTCAGAAATATTTCTTGGAGCAGATTGTTGGAGATCTTGCCGAAGTGCACGTATTGGTCCCCTATGGCAACAACCCTGAGTATTACGATCCCGTGCCAAGAGATATTGCCAAGCTACAAGATTCTCGCAGCTTCTTTGCCATTGGCACATTGCCTTTTGAGCAGCAGTGGATTAGGGCATTGCCCGACAGTGTCGAGGTGATCAATCTGGCAGAAAGGTTGCCCCACGACCTCATCTTCGAGCACGATGGCGAGCATGCTCACACCCATATCCATGGCGACCCGCACTACTGGACTTCTCTCGTTGGCGGCAAAGCGATGGCAGAGGCAATACTTGCTGCTACAATCGAGCTTTTCCCTGAGAATGAAGCAATACTTCGCGATAATTATGAGCGAAATATTATCCCTAAGTTTGACGAAGTCAAGACCCTTGCCGAGGAGGTCTTTGGAGATAGTGATTCGTGTGCATTCGTCATTTACCATCCCTCACTATCACTTTTTGCGAGTGAATGGGGCTTGACTCAGTTAGTCATAGAGGAAAATGGTCTGGAGCCTACCCCTCGCCATCTCGTGCAATTGATAGAAAAAGCAAGGGAGATGGACACCCGGGCGGTATTGATACAAGAGGAGTTTGACATCAAGAATGCTGAAAACATCGCTCGAGAGCTTGGCATCGAACCACTCACAATACAGCCTTTAGCGGAGGATTGGGTCTCAGAGATGAAGCGCCTAATAGAGGTATTCAGAAAGAAAAGATGAGCCATCCGATATTGATAGCAAGAGGACTAGAACTAGGCTACGAAGATGAGCCAAGCATCCTTACTGACCTCAATTTCGAGCTATTTCCACATGATTTTATTGGTCTTTCCGGTCCTAATGGTGCCGGGAAGACCACATTTGTACGTGCCCTGCTTGGACTGATTACCCCTCGAAGCGGTAGCATCACCTACTACACCCCAGAAGGGCGACAGATAGAGGAACTCAACATCGGCTATATGCCACAGCAAAACCGTCTCGACAAAGCCTTTCCCATCTCCGTCGAAGAGGTCGTAGTCAGCGGGTTATTCAATCACAAGACGCTACGCTCGACCAAGGAGCAAAAGGCCAAGGCGCACAATGCTCTTCGACAAGTGGGGATGCTTGAGATTGCTAAGCGACCTTTGGGAGTGCTGTCAGGCGGACAGCTACAACGCGTACTCCTAGCTCGTGCAATAGTGAGTGAACCCTCCATCTTGATACTGGACGAACCTACTACCTACGTAGACCGCTCATTTGAGGAGGTGCTCCACCAAATGCTCCCTACCCTACAGCAGCATACCGCTTTGATTATGGTTTCCCACAATCTGGAGCACCTCAGAGAGCTCTCCACGCGGCTCTACCATATCGATCACGAATTCATCCGAATCTAAAAGAGTTGGGAGAGGACTTCGGGTGACCGAAGCGTGCCAACATCGGGAAAATGATAGGCGAGATATGCCAATAGCATATCCAGAAGTGCGTTACGCTCATGACGCGAGAGTGATAGCTCCTCAGGATGCTCTGTGGTGATAAACTGCACCAATAGCGCAGAGCTCCTCCCAAGCAACTGCTCTTCTTGTGTCCAAGCCCTGCGAAATGCCCCTTCAGCCAAGTCTAAAATAAATCCCTCTCGATACTGCCCTTGGTCAGGGAGAATACCCATATAGTGCAGCATTCCGACCATCAGTCGGAGGTGAAAAGAGCTCACACCCTTATCACTCAGGCGCTCCAATCCGACAATCTCATCCCTTAAATATCTATACAGAGCTGTGTCAGCACTGCTTGATCGCACCACTCTGGTGAGCAATTCGACCGTAAAGAGTGCTACGGCATTTGCTACAGAATCCAGCGAAGGGCGCAATGGTGCATGTACCACAAATGGTTCCCCCGGTATCTGGATAGCCCTTGTAGGGTGGTACTCCATCGCCATCTTCACCACCGATAGTGGTGTAAAAAGAGCATTCGCTCTGCCTCTCTTTCGAGAAGCAGAGCGAATTGCTTTGAAAGCGATCGTCCCAAGACGCTCGCTATATGTGGTCACGATGCTAGCGTTATCCGAATAACGCACCGCACTGAGCACGATGAGTTCGGTCTCTACCAGCATTAAAGAGACTTGAGCGTGCGCAACAGGTAATCGTAGGTCTTAGCCACGGTCGCAATCTCAATCCTCTCGTCCGGAGAGTGTGGAGACTTGATTGTTGGCCCAAAGCTGATCATCTGTGTCTTAGGCATCACACCTTGGATGATACCGCACTCCAGCCCGGCGTGCATTACCTTGACAGGTGGCTCCACACCGTGTTCCTCTTTAAATATCCGCTTCATTACCTCCAATACATGCGAGTGCGCATCCGGCTGCCAACCATTGTAAGCACCGTCAAACTCTACCTCTGCACCAATCAATGAGAAAACACTCTCGATGCTCGAAGCCACCATCTCCTTGCGGCTCTCACTTGAGCTGCGGGTAAGGAACGTTACTGTCAGCTCGCCTCCGCCAAGTTTAATCGCAGCGAGGTTGCTAGATGCCTCCACAGTGTCCGGGAAGTCGGTTAGATAGGTGATTACACCATTTTGTACAGCCTCGACAGCTTGGATTACGTTATCGGTAATCTCCTGTGGTACTATGGTCTTAGGCAGATCCGCAAGGCGCTCCATACGCATCTTGATGTCGCTCTCGATACCCCTGTACTCACCGATATAGAGTGACTCAAACTCTGCCACCATAGCCTCTAGATCCTTTACCTCCTCCTCGGGGAGCGTCAGTACAGCCCAAGCTTCACGAGGGATCGCATTGCGGAGCGAACCGCCCTGTAGCTCAGCGACGGATATATTAAACTCCTCGGTAGCCTTCTTGAGGAAGCGTACCAGCATCTTATTGGCATTACCCCTCCCGAGATGGATGTCCACACCCGAGTGACCACCCTTCAGGCCATTGAGCGTCACCTTCACAGCTATATCGTTTGCTGGTACAGGCTTATCATCCTTATACTCCAGGCGGACATTGATATCCACACCTCCGGCGCACCCTACATAGAGCTCATCCACAAGCTCAGAGTCAAGATTAAGCATGATGTCGGCTTTAGAAAATCCTGCCTCTAGGGCAAAGGCACCAACCATACCTACCTCTTCGTCGATTGTAAAGAGAGCCTCCAGAGGACCATGCTCCAGCGAATTATCTGCCATCACGGCAAGTGCCATGGCCACACCGATACCGTTATCTGCGCCCAAGGTAGTCTCATTGGCTCTCACCCACTCTCCATCGATGCGAGCCTGGATAGGATCCTTTTCAAAATCGTGCTGCACATGGTTATTCTTTTGTGGAACCATGTCCAAGTGACCTTGGAGAGCGACCACAGGGCGATGTTCGTATCCCTTAGTAGCAGGCTTACGGATGACGATATTACCCACCTTATCTACGTGCGTCTCCAGACCAAGTTTCTTACCCACTCCAGCGACATACTCTACCACCTCCTTCATCTGCCCGGTGGGGCGAGGAATCTGCGTCAGGTCATAAAAATAGCTCCAGACTGCCTCCGGTTTTAATTTCAAAATCTCATTCGACATAGTAATACTATTTCTTTTTTCGGTTATCAATATCTATTCACTCCCGACAAGATACCAAAATATCCCCAAACCGCTGACCCATAATGTCTGAAAACGATTCCTGCTCTAACATCTTTACTTCATGTCACACATACCGCAATAAAGAAGGTCTGCCAGAGATTTCTCTCCAACAGACCTTGGAATCAATCTTGCATGCGAAGTTACTCTATCTCGATCTATAGATCAATAATTCACGTTTGTTGTTTTCAGCTACTTTAGATCATCTGGATTTGGATTCGGTTCCATGGGACGGCGCATATTTTCACGAATAATATATCCAAGAGTACTTAGGGTGTCGTCGATCTTTACTTGTTCCATTAGCGGCAGTTCACTAAAGGATGCACTATTTCGAATACCCCACCATAATATCGGGGCAACATCATCTAAGTCATCCCCAAAGAGCGCAATCACATCTCCCATCTCTCGAACATACTGATCTGCCAAAGCCAATGGAGCCTGCTTAGTATGCTGAGCATAATAATCCAAAACCAAACCAAAGTCTTGGCTCGATGGACTCTTGAGGAAAGAGACACTGCTATCATTATTTAGATTCTTGATTTTCTCTATCAAAAGAGAGTGACACAGAGCTTGAAGATATATCGGGACGACAGATTCATACACAATGGTAGGATGGTTATAAAACTGTATTGTGATTGGAGTGATCTCTTTATCTGCAGCAAATCGGATGCTGTAGTAGTTGTTTTGCTCGATCTCATCCTTCTTAAGTACAGGACGGCCTTTGGCACTTAGAAACTTCACTTCAGTAGTCAAGTCACCAATGGTAAAGGTGCGTGATTCTTTGGATATCATACGAGATATCTGAATCAGCTTCTTAACTTTTTCTACCCCCAAAGCACTGATGTTGTCCATCGACAGTAACCTTTCAGCAATCGCCGGATTAGGATTAATTCTCGTAAGCACCAGGTAGTCCGGGGACATCGGGAATAGCTGAGGTGTCTTGGGGTCAAAGCCATGCAAATCGGCATCATCGCGATATACAAGTTTAAGGGTTTGGGGCTTTGTCCCCAGACTGAGCCACCAAAAACCTTCTTGCCCCTTACTACCACCGAAATAGAAAACGGAATACTCCTTCTTATCTGGATAATACAAGAATCCCTTCGGAATATATGGGCTTTTCTGCAAAGTGATAGGCAAAGTAGAGAAAAGAATCTTCCTCCCTTTCTCGTAGACCTCGTACTGAACGATAAGACGATCATATCTTCCCTGAGGGATTTCTACATATTCTTTTTTTGTGATCCAAAAGTCATACAAATAATTATCTTTCTCTGCATACCAATGCCCTACCATTGTCTCCAATATATTATTCACATCCTTGAAGTACGCATATAGTATATCCTGATGGACTTTTTTTTCATTCCAGGAGACTTGTTCCTCTAGGGGTAGAATGGGAAGTTGGTTCTGCGCTTTAAGTGGCGTGTACACACAGAGGAGAACGAAACTCCAGAAAGTGGCCAATTTTACTGTCTTCTTCATCGTTATTTACTATTTACATTCTATTAACATGTTTAACTTTAACTTGTCTATTTTATCTTTTACTTCTATTGTTTGAGTCTCGGTTTCATCAAAAGAGATTCTCTGAATGATAATTGAACTGGCTCCATAAATCTCTGCGATATAATTATTTAATCCCTGCAAAAGATCAGTTGGAGTAGCTGCGTTTTGCATATAAAACTTGTACGTTTCTCTTAAAAATATTTCTCTCTCATCATATGACATTCCTAAAGTCGCCTCTGATTGGTTCCAGTTTATATTCCCAATATCTTTCGAAAGAGTCTTAGAGTTACCACCATATCTCAGAATATATGTGCCTCCATCTGTAATCACAGCCCCATAAATCTCTTCCGGAGGAATTCCTTTTTTTGCTGCATCTTGAAGTATCACGATAAACTCCTCTACATCTGTATCAGAAAAAATCTGAATAGGTTTATTAATACATCCGTCTGCAGCCTCATAATCAGTTGTATGTGTATGTATATATCCTTTTTTATCGCCCACGACGGATTCTACATTCATTGAGTGTCCATTATTGATTGTTGAGATTGGTTTGAATGTACCATCGGATAGTTCAACATACCCTTTCTCTTCCTGGATCGACCGCCCTCTTTGTGCCTCCCTATGCGCTGACAACTCTTTTATTTTGTCAGATATTTGTGTCCTTGCTATGAATTTCTTGGCTTCACCACATGGGTCTTTTCGAATAGGTGTCTCCGGAGGCGGTGGGGGAGGTGAATAGGAACCTCCTCCCCCTCCTCCACCACCTTCTCCAGAATCGATCTTGGACATAGTAAGGTATACCAGTGGTGAAATATTGGAATTTGTGTAGCCAAAGTCATGTATACAATGTCGCTGATATGCGTAACCCTTAAATTCAAGATTTGAACCTACCCCTGCGTACATTTCGACAACTCTCGTGAAGCAGATAGAAAGAATAGCACGAAGCTCCTCTGCTATTGCATAAGGCTTGCCATCTATGTACTGACGTATGCCAATCAAGTTGCCATCTAGATTATATAGGTGTATCTGTCCATCAAAGTGCTTTGGGACAAATCTATCGGAATCATAAAGAGGTGCTCCCGAATATAGGTACTCAATGCTAGGTATAATATGTGCATACAAGCTAACTCCTGGGATCGAATCAGAAATATTTTCGTACCGAACTAGCGTTGTATAACTCAATTTGTGGTTGAACTCTTTTGCTCTGATGGAATCAACTTCATTCGAGACCAATACAGAATTGAACTTGGCATCAAAAGGAACCCACATAAATATGGTAGAATCTCCAAAAGTTACAAATCTAGATTCATCCCAGTCTATATCGACTTCTTTCAGTATAAGTGGGGTCTCGTCATCCGATGCCGAACGCAATCGCGCACGCCTATTTGCCACTTTAACATCAGCGTCTAATTTATTCTTTACTCTTTCAATTAGAGAGCCGTGCGACAGAGTCTCCTCCGGCAGTTCGCTTTCCTTATTACAGGAAGCATAAAGTAAGATGCAAAGCAGTAGCATCAGAGTAATTCTTAATGTATTCTTCATGTTGTGTTGCAATAAATTAATATTGCCATCATATTATTTGCCAAATATAACAAAGAATAAACGAGTTGCAAAACACCTCTATTCCGCAAGTAAAAGGGTACCAGTTTATTGATGATATACTTTTTGGCATGTAAGCGACAAAGGGGGGGGGCAGTCAGCAGAGAAAATCGGGTCACTTTATAGATGAAATCCGGTCGTTCGGTAGAGAGCATATTGTCTTTTCGCCGACAAGTATCCCCTACCTGTGGTGGTCTCTGGAGGCTTATTCGATATTTAAATTCCTGAAGAGAGTTGTCCCACCTACTAATCAATAAATCGTCAAGAGAGACGATCCGCCTTGTCGGGTTGCCATTGTTTAGCTCGCAGCCGAGGCATAGCACCGAAGACTATAGGAAAGGTTGTCCCAAAACACCACGACCCATCCCCCTGATGGGTTGCATGCTTCATCAAGAAAACGACAAGGTGCATGGCCAGTACAACGCGGGTTCTATATAACATAAATAGCCATCCTCTTATATAGGGCACCAATCTTAATATCGAGTGAGCCAAAAGATGGGATAGGACATGTGCGATTTTTTCGGTAAATTTGCGGGCAAGTTGTACCTCATAACTTTTAGAAATATCAGAGGAAACATGGCAAAAGTACTAGACCAAATCTCCCATACCTTCGGGGAGTATCTATTGATTCCGGGACTCACTACAGCTGAGTGCACCCCAGAAAATATAAACCTGCGAACTCCACTGGTGAAATACCAAAAGGGGGAAGAACCCAAGATCAGTCTCAATATTCCCTTTGTGAGCGCTATTATGCAGTCGGTGTCTAATGACACCCTTGCGATAGAACTGGCTCGCAATGGCGGACTTTCGTTTATTTTTGGTTCGCAACCCATCGAAAGTCAAGCAGAGATGGTGCGCAAGGTCAAGAAGTTTAAGGCTGGGTTCGTCACCAGTGACTCCAACCTCACACCCATCCATACGCTTGCAGATGTACTGGCTTTGACCAAAAAAACCGGCCACTCCACCCTAGCGATTACTGCGGATGGCAGTGCCAATGGGAAGCTTCTCGGCATCGTCACGAGCCGTGATTATCGCATTTCGACTACGCCGTTAGAGACTAAGATAGAGTCGTTTATGACCCCTTTTGACAAACTGACCGTCGGGAAACTCGGCATGACTCTCTCGGAGGCTAACGATGTCATCTGGGAGCACAAGCTCAACACTCTTCCTATCATTGATGAGGATCAAAACCTCCAATTCTTTGTCTTCCGCAAAGACTACGACAGCCACAAAGACAATCCGCTTGAGCTCTCCAGCAAAGAGAATAAACAACTGCTCGTAGGTGCCGGTATCAATACCCGTGACTACAAGGAGCGTGTGCCAGCACTAGTGGAGGCTGGAGTCGATGCTCTTTGTATCGATAGCTCTGATGGCTATTCGGTTTGGCAAGAGCAAACCCTGAGCTGGGTCAAGGAGCACTACCCTAATGTCCCTATAGGTGCGGGCAATGTAGTGGACCCAGACGGATTTTTCTACCTCGTAGAGGCAGGAGCAGACTTTATCAAGGTGGGTATTGGCGGTGGATCTATCTGCATCACTCGTGAACAGAAAGGTATCGGTCGTGGTCAAGCCTCAGCGATAATGGATATTGCCAAGGCTCGTAATAAGTATTTTGAGGAGACGGGCACCTATATCCCTATTTGCTCTGATGGTGGTATTGTACACGATTACCACATGACACTAGCACTAGCGATGGGAGCCGACTTCCTAATGATGGGAAGGTACTTCGCTCGCTTCGATGAAAGTCCGACTAAGAAACTCAAAATCAATAATAACTACGTGAAGGAATACTGGGGTGAGGGCTCTAACCGAGCTAAGAATTGGCAACGGTATGACAGCGGTAGTGAGACTGAGGGCATGAAGTTTGAAGAGGGAGTGGATAGCTACGTCCCATATGCCGGCAAGATGAAAGACAATCTGATGCTTACCCTAGGCAAGATGAGATCTACGATGTGCAGCTGTGGCACGGTAAATATCCATGAACTACAGCACAATAGCAAGATTACACTCGTATCATCCACCTCTATCGTAGAGGGCGGTGCCCACGATGTCATCCTCAAAGAATAATGAAATACGGAGAGATAATTACACACACAAGGTTGATGCCGCTTCACGAATATGTGGAGCGGTATCAACATATAGAGCGGTATAGGGAGGCTTGTAAAAACTGCCGACAATATGGTAAGCTCTGGAGCTGTCCGCCCTATGAATTTGATATAAATGCGCTCTTAGAGGGCTACAGCCAGATAGAGCTATTTGGCTATGAAGTAAAGCTCAATGAGACGTATGCCGGGCGGGAGGGCTGTATGCAGGAGCTGATGGATCTTGCCGAGGAGATTGGCGATGCGGTACGACTGATTACGGACAGAAAGCTTATGACCCTTGAGAAGAGCCGCCTAGGGAGTCGTGCTTGTTTTGCCGGCAGCTGTCGCAGATGTGCTAGAGGCGCATGCACCCGACTTGAAGACAAGCCTTGTCGCCATCCTGAGGATATTCGCTATTCGTTAGAAAACTTTTGCTTCGACCTTATGGGCACTTCTGAGGAGGTTTTTGGTATTCCCACCCAGTGGATTAGGGATGGTAAACTCCCAACCTATTACTTCTACCTCGGCGCCCTACTTTTTTAATATCCCAATCAAATAATCAATTGAAAAAGATTTTACTCTATATCTTGCTACTACTTGGCACCTCATGGGGTGCTGAAGCACAAGGGCTACCCAAATAGGAGGGAGGGCATCGCTGCATGGAGTAGTCTCACCTATGGCATAAGAGCTTCACTAAGTTTATGCTACACGAAAATTTCACCCTAGCACTCCGAAGTCAATACCTCAAGCATCATAGCTATAGTCTTAGTGGTACTATTGGTATCACACTTCACTGGTAGGCAATAACGACCCTCTGTCGAAATTACATTGTCTACGCCCTATTTGTTTGGTCTAATTATCGTATCTTTGGGTTAATTGACAAGATTTAGCACCAAATTTATGACAGATACCAGACAAGAGTTGATAGATAAGGGGGAGTGGTTTGGTCATCCCAAGGGGCTTACCGTCCTCTTTTTTACGGAGATGTGGGAGCGCTTCTGCTACTATGGTATGCGGGGGCTACTGGTGCTGTACCTGACGAAGTCTCTGCTACAGGGGGATGAAAAGGCATTTGCTGTCTATGCTGCCTTCACTGCACTCGTCTATATGGCTCCTGTCATCGGTGGCAGAGTATCGGATAAGATTTTGGGGCATAGGATTGCCATCATCTTTGGTGCCTTGATGATGGCAATCGGAGAGTTTATGATTCTCGGTGGGACAGAGGGATGGCTCTACCTTGGGATGGCGGCTATCATCGTCGGCAATGGCTACTTCAAATCGAATATCTCTACCTTGGTAGGCAAGCTCTACCCTAAGGAGGACAAACGGAGAGATTCAGGTTACACCATATTCTATATCGGAGTAAACATTGGTTCGCTCCTTGCCACCTTGGTCTGTGTATGGATTGGGGAGCATTATGGCTTCAAGTACGGTTTTGGCGTAGCTGGTATTGGGATGCTTCTTGGCATCTTGATCTATGTATCTGGGCTAAAGCTCTATAGGCATCTAAGCCATCCACCTTTTCCCGAGAAGCTACATCGTAGAGTCCTTGGTCCTCTTACCCAGCTCCACGCAACCCTCGTGCTCTCTATCGCCGCAGTCCCACTTATTTACCTATTGGTCATCTACAATAGTGTGGTCGGAGGGTTTCTATTGGTCACCTTTGCCTATATCGCATTTGTACTTATCCGAGAAGGAATAAGGGGAGGGAAAGTACTGAGAGATAGGATTGTGGTATTTATTATCCTTTGTCTATTCAATATTGTCTTTTGGGCACTCTTTGAACAAGCGGGGACCTCCCTTACCCTCTTTGCCGACCGCAATGTAGACCGAAATTTCTTAGGATTATTTGATCTAACGGCAGGACAGACGCAGTTCTTCAATCCTCTATTCATTATCCTGATGGGGTCGCTATTCTCGGCACTTTGGGTGTGGCTTACACGGCACAATCTCAATCCGAGCATTCCTGCGAAGTTTGGTATCGGCATTGTGATGCTAGGGATTGGCTACTTACTGACCCACTTAGGGAAGTCGGTACATGATGAACTGTACTTGGTTCCACTCTGGATTATCATCGCCATCTACTTCTTCCACACAGTAGGAGAGCTCTTTATCTCTCCTATCGGGCTCTCCATGGTATCCAAACTTGCGCCTGCACGACTCGCCAGTACCATGATGGGGACTTGGTATCTGTCCACCTCCGCTTCCAATTTTGTGGCCGGCAAGCTCGCAACCCTTACCGGGGCGGAATCAAGTGGCATTGAAGTCTCGGATGCAGCCGGTTCTCTCTTCCGCTACATAGATGTCTATACCTCCTTCGGGTGGGTAGCTGTAGTCACTGGGATAGTGGTCATCCTATTTTCGCCAATCCTCAACCGTATGATGCACGGCATAAATTGAAACATTCCTCTCCTCCTGATAAATTGGGTATATTTGTACGATAGAAAGTTAATTCACGACATGGATATACGGATAAATGTAGGGGACAGCGTCCGATTTCTCAATACCACCGGTGGTGGCATTGTACGTAAAGTGCTACGCTCTAGTGGAGTGGTGTATGTAGAAGATGAATCGGGTTTTGAAATCCCTGTGCTACATAATGAAGTGGTAAAAGTGGAGACAGGGGGTACGATTGCACCACCGGTAAGCAAAAGAAAGGAGGATGCTCCTGTGGCTACCTCTCTGCCTCAGAATAAAAGCTCTTACCAACCATCTCCCCAAAGAAGTAGCGATCCTAGTGGTGAGCTACTTGATGTGACGCTCTGCTACCTCCCAGAAGAGGGTGGACAAATCGGACAATCACACTATGAGGTGTTTCTCGTCAATGACTCTAATTATGACCTCTTTGTCTGCTACACCTCCGGACGTGGCGCTGCACAAGAAGTGAGATTTACAGGAATAGTACCGTTTGATAGCTCGGAGATGTTGGAGAGCTTTAGTCCAGACGATCTTCCTGAACGAAGTAGGAGTACTTTTCAGATCATCGCCTTTAAAGAGGAGGGGGTTCCTTACCGGCCTAAGCACTCAATAGACATCGAGCTGAAAATAGATGGGGCTAAGTTTTTTAAGGAAAATGCTTTTGTTGAGACCCCATACTTTGACGACCGTGCCATTGTATATAAACTTGTGAAAGGAGACATCCCCATAATCCCTAATAAGATTGATGCTGACAAGCTGGCCGCCGAGATGATGGCTCAAAAGAGAGTCTCGGAGCAAAAAACGCTTCGACCAGAGCCTAAACAAAAAACCAACGAACCACTCGTAGTGGATCTACATATCGACGAAGTAGTCGATAGCACTGTGGGCTTGGAACCACATGATATGCTGGAGCTACAGCTCAAAAGGGTAGAAGAGGTACTTAGAGCACATCGCAAGCCTTCGTTCAAAGGCAAGAAGATCATCTTTATCCACGGCAAAGGAGAAGGGGTTTTGCGCCAAGCAGTCCTTACTCTTCTGAAGCGGAAATACCCTAAGTACGATGCCCAGGATGCTTCGTTTCAAGAATATGGATTTGGCGCCACACAGGTGACCATTAGATAAAGGAAAGCAATATGGCAGTAGAAATCGAGCGTAAATTCCTGCTCAAACCAGGTGCACAATTGCCAGAGAGTGATTTGGTACTGAATATCCAACAAGCATACATTGCGAATGACAAAGGAGTAGCAGTACGGGTTCGCCTCATCAATATGGAGGAGGCGTATCTCACCATAAAAAAAGCTATAACAAGTGAATTCAATATTCGCAGTGAGTTTGAGTACCAGATTCCGGTAGAGGATGCTCTGGAGATGATGGAGCTCAGCCACTATATAAAGATTGTAAAACAGCGCCACATTATTAAGGATGGCGATCGTAAGTGGGAGGTAGACTTCTTTCTGGAAGAGAACGAAGGACTAATCATTGCCGAGCTTGAGCTCCCCTCGATTGATGAGAGAATCGTCATCCCCGACTGGATAGGTGACGAGGTGACCAACGATCCTCGATACCTCAACAATTACTTAGCAAACCACCCTTATAATACTTGGAATAATTAAAATAGACGATGAAGATAATAACGAACTGGCTATTAGCCACTGCTACGATACTCTTAGTGTCCCCCTTGGTAAAAGCCGATGAGGGAATGTGGATGGTACAATTTCTGAAGCAGCAAAACCTGGCAAAGATGCAGGCAATGGGGATGCAGATGTCGGCTGAGGATATTTACAATCCCGGACAAGGCTCCCTAGTAGACGCCGTAGTCCAATTTGGGGGAGGATGCACTGGAGAGATTGTATCCGGTCAAGGCCTGGTTATCACCAACCACCACTGTGGATTTGGAGAGATCCAAAATCACAGCTCCGTAGATCATAATTACCTTCGAGATGGTTTTTATGCCCCTACCCTACAAACTGAGCTACCTAACCCCGGGCTTACGGTAACTATAGTAGAGGAAATCATAGATGCCACAGAGTATCTCAATAGCTATATTGCCACCAAAGGGATTACTGATCCACTGCAATACATGCGCCGTGCCTTTCTCCTTCAAGTAGCGCAGGAATGGTATAAGGAGCATAGAGGAGAGCTCTCCAGCAGTGTGGATCTCGATATGGCGCCATTCTACGAAGGCAATAGGTACTATCTATTTGTCAAGAAGATTTACTCCGATGTTCGTCTCGTAGCTGCACCTCCTAGTTGTATCGGAAAGTTTGGCGCTGATACCGACAACTGGGCTTGGCCTCGACACTCTGGTGATTTTTCTATTTTCCGAATCTACACCGCTCCTGATGGTTCGCCAGCAGAGTATGCCGCTGAAAATATCCCTCTTAAACCCAAATACTACCTCAAAATCAATAGTACTGGGGTACAGGAAGGCGACTTCGTGATGATGATGGGTTTCCCGGGGACTACTAATCACTTCTACACCCCTAGTGAGGTGGTAGAGCGTAGAAACATTGACAATCAAATCCGAATCGATCTTCGAAAAGTCCGCCAAGAGACAATGTGGGAGGAGATGATGAAGGACGAAGCTGTGAATATCCAATACGCTGATAAATACCAGGGCTCTACCAACGCTTATAAAAATGCGATTGGCACCAACTGGGCTACTGACAAGATGGACTTTGTCGGGAATAAACAGGCAATGGTAAATAAGCTACGCGCTTACGCTGAAAAGCAAGGCAAGCCAGAGTATGCCGAAGCTATCGATAAGATAGAGTCGATAGTGAGGGAGCGTGCCACACTGCGTGCGCTATCCAAGATCTACGATGAAGGTCTATATCGAGCTGTAGAGACTGTGCGGGCTCCCATCCTTACAGAAAGGGAATTTGAGTCTGCAACCAACGAACCTCGGAAGTTTTTGGATAGACTAGATGGCTACTTCAATAAGGACTACAATGTGGCTGTGGATAAGAAGGTAACTAAAGCGATGCTCCACGCAGTGATAGAGTATATCCAGAAGATAGTTGGGGATAACCTGCCACCAGTGGATCTTACTGTACCAACGATGGCAATGAATCTTCTTGGTGATGAGGTTTTGGATAAGGCATTCGACAACTCCTTGTATCAGAATAGGGAGAAACTTCAACAGGTACTCAATAGTGGAGTTTACTCCGACTATTCTAGTGACCCCCTCATCGCATTTGCCATTGCGACCCGTAACGACATTGCAACCATCTCTAACGCTCTTTCACAATATGACCGTGATTTTGCCATTGCTCGTCAAACCATGCTCAGGGGTATTTTAGAGATGGAAGGAGAGATGAATCTTTGGCCAGATGCCAACCTCACCCTACGTTATACCTATGGAAAGGTAAAGGGCTACTCACCACGTGACAACGTCTTCTACGGTCACCAGACCACGATGGAAGGGATTATGGAGAAGTGGGACGATAGTAGCCCTGAATTTTATCTCCTCCCCAAAGTTGTAGAGATTTACAATGCTCAAGACTTCGGTGCACTCACACTTTACAATGGGAAGATGCCTGTAAACTTTATTTCCACTACCCACTCGACTGGTGGCAACTCTGGTTCGCCTCTGGTCAATAGTCGGGGCGAATTGATTGGGATTAACTTCGACCGTAACTGGGAAGGCGTAGGCGGAGATATCCAGTACCTTCCTGACTACCAAAGGAGTATTATCCTGGATGTCCGTTATCTACTATTGGTGCTGGATAAATACCTTGGTGCTGAGCGACTCCTAGACGAACTGGACATCGTAAAATAACTCCCACAATGAAGCGAATACTACTCTTTGCCTTGCTACTTCTCCTTTTGGTCGGTTGTGAACCGTCCAAAAAAGGCACGACTATACACATCGTGCATACCACCGATGTACATGGCAACCTCTTCCCCTACGACTTTATAAATGATCAGCCAGGGACAGGAGGCTATGCTCGTGTTTCCAGCTATATCAAGCAACTAAAGAAAGGGAGCGATGAAGTATTGCTTCTCGACGGTGGAGATATCCTTCAAGGACAGCCATCTGCCTATTATTACAACTTCATCGATACCACCTCCACCCATATTTATGCTCAGATGCTTGAGCAGATTGGCTATGATGCTATTACTATTGGCAACCACGACATAGAGACGGGGCATAGCACCTATGATCGATTTGTGGGGGAGATAAAACTTCCCGTCCTCGGCGCCAATGTATTGAGAGAAGGGAGTAATAGCCCTTATTTTCAGCCTTTTGTGATTGTCCAAAAGGGGGGACGTAGGATAGCAGTTATCGGAACCACTATGCCAGGGCTTGTCCACAACCTCCCTCGGATTCTTTGGAAGGGGATGGAATTTGTGGATCAAGTAGCGACCATTAAGAAATATATCCCCGAGATACTAAAGAGCGAACCCGATTTAATAGTAGCACTCATCCATAGCGGTGGTGGCGACAAAGATGGGGAACGAAGTCCAATGTCTGACAATGTAGGCTATCAGGTAGCTCAAGAAATCCCTGAGCTTGATCTTGTACTCCTTGGGCACGATCACCAGCAGCTACTTGATTCCGTAGTACATCAGACTGGCAAGGTCACCTATCTCCTCAATCCAGCCAATGATGCTAATGCCGTAAGCCATACAGTGGTCACTTTCCATGACAATAATAAGGGGAAGAATGCCATCACGCTCTCTCCTGAGATTGTGTCACTAAAGGACACAGACCCTGATCCCGCACTATTAATGGGTTTCAAGGTGCAGGAGCAAGCTGTCAGAGACTTCGTCTCTCGCCCAGTGGCGACACTTACCAGTTCATTTAATGCACGCAGTGCTATCTTCCGCCCGACTCCATTCACCGACCTAATCCATCAACTACAGTTCTTTGTCTATCCTGAGGCACAGGTCTCTTTGACTGCTCCTCTCGACTTCGATGTGACCCTCCATCAGGGAGAGATTGCAATCAGGGATTTATTTAAGCTCTATAGGTATGAAAATACACTTTACCTCATGCGTCTCTCCGGAGAGGAAATCCGAAAAACCCTAGAGGAAAGCTATGATCGCTGGATACAAACTATGGATGCACCCGAAGATCGGCTGATACAGATAGACGAATCAAAGCTGGGAGGGCAGTATCTTGCAACCAAGAATGCTTCCTTCAACTTTGACTCTGCCTCGGGTATTACATATACTGTCGATGTGACAAAGCCAAAAGGAGAACGTGTCGTCATAGAGAAGGTAGGGGCGAATGACTTCAACCCAGCTACAGAATACAAAGTCGCTATCAATTCGTATCGTGGCAATGGTGGCGGTGGTCTCCTGACCCATGGTGGTGGGATTCCCATTGAAGAACTCCCTAGCAGGGTAATCAAATCCACAGAAAATGATTTGCGATATTACCTTATAGACTTCTTCGACAAACATAATCCTTATACCCCTAGTGTAAAAGCTAAATGGTCCTTTGAACCAAAGGAGTGGGCAGAACAAGCAATCAAGAGAGATAGCACACTATTATTCTCTCAAAAAAAATAATCAAGATGAATAGTTTACTCAACGACAACTATTGTGTCATCATGGCTGGAGGTATCGGCTCCCGTTTTTGGCCATGGAGTCGTCAGGATCGCCCCAAACAATTCTTGGATATTGTAGGGAGCGGCAGGTCGATGATCCATGAGACGTTTGACCGCTTTGACACCTTGGTTCCCGAACAGAATGTGCTTGTCGTCACCGGCAAAAAGTTTGAAAAGACAGTACTCAACGAGCTCCCTGCCCTACACCCAAGTCAAGTCCTCACCGAACCAGATCGCCGAAATACTGCCCCTGCTATCGCCTATGCCGCCTACAAGATTGCCAGCATCAATCCAGATGCAGTGATGATTGTATCCCCTGCAGACCACCATATCACTGGGACCAAAGCATTTAGGGAGACGCTTCTTGGGGCTGTAGCCTATGTCAAGGAGCACAAGTGTCTGATGACCATCGGCATCTCTCCCACATACCCTGCCACCAACTATGGTTATATCGAACTCGGTGAAGATGCCAAGGCTACAGGTGTAGGTCCCATCGTGCGCTTCAAAGAAAAACCTTGTGAAGAGGAAGCAATCAAACTGCTTGCCTCAGGTAACTACCTCTGGAATTCAGGGATATTCGTCTGGCGAGTACATGATATCATCTCTGCCCTAGAGAGGTATTTGCCCGAAGTCGCAGTCCACTTTGCCGAGATTAATGTCTACGGCAAGCCTGGTGAGATAGATGCTGTAGCAAGAGCGTTTCTTGCTTGCCCATCTATTTCTATCGACTACGGTGTGATGGAAGTAGCGGACAACGTCGCTTGCATCCGAGGGACATTTGAATGGGATGACCTCGGCACTTGGCAAAGCTTACAGCATCATCTCGAGCATCATCCTGCACCTTACACAGTAGAGAGCGACAGCGTAGGGAAAGTCATCCTCGAGAATAGCCCTCGCACTATGGTACATCAAGGGAATAAGCACAAGGATATAGTCGTGGTCGGACTAGAGGATTACCTAGTAGTAGACCTAGAAGACACCCTCCTAATAGCTCCTAAAAAAGACGATAACTGTCTCCACGAACTCTTGGATAAATATTCCAAAAAACTAAAGAAGTAGCAATAGTCCAAACTCCTCTATAAAAACGATTCCGCTCCGATATAGAACCGTCAAGACAAATCTATATCGGAGCGGAATCGTTTTTATAGAGGAGTTTGAGCTAATATCGCTAGTCTCAAATTAGTAGTAGCGGCGGGGCGAACGATTGTCCCATCGATCGCGATCGTCTCGATCGTTGCGGCGGTCATATCGGTCATTGGTGCGCCGCTGCCTTATCTTCTCCTGCTTAGTGCTCTGCAGATAGGAATTACGGAAGGTGTACTTGATAGCGACACGATTCCGGGAGTTGTATCCATCATTATAGCGCACAGGCTGGTAGTAATAGAGGATATCCATACGGTTACGTCCATTCATATAGGAATCGGCATAGTCTGGTCGCCCATTGATTCTCAGCACATCGTTGATATGGGTTCCTTTTCTGATGACTCCATAGTGATTTCCATTGTTTCCTCCATAAGGATATCTTTGACCGCCTGCGGGAATCATCATCGAACACGATGTCAGCATCAACATCGTGACGGTAGCGAGTAGTAGTCCAATCTTTTTCATATTCAAAATCATTTAAGTATTACCTTACTTCTAGTTCTTTGATAGTCGAAAAAGGGAAAGGTTAAATCTCAAGTCTACTTAATATGCGCCCAAGTATGTCTATAGCGAATCACTGCCGGCTCTTGTTCTGGGTCATTAAACTGGAGATCTACTATCACAAGCATGGTGGGTAGAGGTGCTACACCCATCTTTATCATTTGTAGTAGTGACTGTATTGCTGCCCCTTCTGCCGACATCAACACATCGCCAGTAAGGCTATAGAGAGATAGAGTGGCAAAGGGGGCAAAGCTCTGGAGCATCGGCTCGATTTGCTCATAGGTGAGGATAGGATCAGTAGGCCACTCAAGAGGGTGATGGATGGATTGGTCAGGAGGTGAAAGACCATCAACACTATTCTTAACACCTGGGGTACCTCCCGTACCTTTCTCGATACCATTCTCTTTGGCTCGTCTCCAGCTAGGTCGCTGAGAGCCATCGTACTTCGGGCTTATTCGCTCTAATGAATAACCTGTGCGATCTGAACTTTGCTCACCGAGCCACTGCCGACGATACACCACCTCATCGACAGCCATGCCTGAGGCATGAGCATGTAGAGCTATTTCAGAATAGGTAGGTGACAGGGCGGGAAAATCCACCCGCTCTACAAATGTAGCAGGGTCATTCTGGGGATAAAGTCGAGAAAGAGCTTCAGGGAAAGGAGAAAGTACGACATAGTGCTGTGGATGCAGGATATATTCATCTCTTACCAATAACCATGAAGTGGCAAGTGGACTCTCCTCTTTATTGGAGTAGGTAAGGTACAGGTCAGCCAGATTGATTGATCGGGAAGAATTATTGTAGAGCTCGATATACTTTTCGCCGGTGGTACTTGGAGAAAGCAATAGTTCATTGATGACTACATGCCCTTTCTCGACAGTCTTAAAAGGTTGTAGGGTCGTATGAGCCCCCGGAGTGCCGCCGTTAGGATGGTTGCTTCTACGCCAGCTATCAGGGTGATATGTCACTCTCTCGACAGAAGCTCCGCTTTTATACTCCCCTTCTCCAAATAGTCGAGAGGAATAGTTAATCTTGTCCCACATCGCCCCATTGGCATCAACTAACGAAAGGACAAAGCTACCACTAAGAGCCGGGAATCGCTCCATAGGCACTAAGGTAGCGAGACGTGTAGGATAGGGATCGCTCTCTAAATAAAGGATTGCAAAGGCTCCCTGAGCAAGTAGAGTGGCGGGCAACTGATATTTGGTATTTCCATAGAGGAGGTGATAGTGACCTAGCTGGAGGGATTCGCCGCTATTATTGTAGAGCTCGATGTACTTCACGCTTTGGAGTGGTCCGCTGGTAGGGGGTGATGACATAACCTCTGTGAAGTAAATGCCTTGGGGAATAGAGGTGCTCCCGGGAGCTTCTCCTTGTGTCTCAACGACAAAGGAAAGAGAAAAGGTACGCCCACTCCTATCTTTCAGCCCTGAAATCGTAAAGTCGTAGGTCGTATAGGGTGCAAAGGCGACGCCCAGATTGACCACCAACTGATTGGGGGTAGTACCTGGCATGATGGTAGGGGCAAACCCATCGCACGTGACCGTGGCATTATTTGCTATGACCGGAGCTGATAGAAATAGCGTGATACGCCCTATATCCTCAGGCTCAAAGCGCTCAATCTTTACCTCCACAGGCGCATCACTACTATTTATCAACTCAGGGAGGAGGTAACTGTATCCTAACTTTTTCTGCGATGTGAATTTGGTCTTGATGGTAAAACGTGGAATGACACTCCCCTGTCTTATCTCCATCCAATCGCCTTGCCAAAAGCCGGTAAGAGGGCTAAATGATTGTAGCTGTATCCCTTTCTTCTCATCATAATGCAGCTCTACTTGGAGATTATTCCATACGAGGAGTGCCGATGAGAAGAGCTGACGAGAGAGGACTTGTGTAGACAATTTTCTCCACGTACCAGACACAAACTCATGAGTCTCTTGGATAAGCTGGATACCTCTATTATTAGGCTCGGGGAGCACCTTATAGTAATATCGGTATTGTCCCTCTTCTACATACATCGGGATATACTCAAAGGTATTATTACTGGTGGGAAGGTCGATAAATTGGAAACCAAAACTCCAAGAATAAGAGGGACTAAGGCGGTACTCTCTAAAAAGCGAAGCGCTACCCGACACGCCATCATTGCGATGGGTGAGGGTAGCGCCTTCGATATTATATGCTTGCAAGTCTCCCTGCCACTCTGCCAACCACCCCTCCTGAGCCATAGATAGAAGAGGGAGGTACAAGAATAGGAGAAAGAGCTGCAGGTATCTCATTTATAAATCTCTGAGATGTAGGCGCTCTTTTGCGACCTCAAATTGCTGATCCGCCTTATAGGACGAACGAACAAGAGGTCCGCTCTCGACATGAGACAATCCAAGAGTTTCTCCGATTTCCTTGTACTTTTTGAACTGCTCGGGGTGCACGTATTCCTCTACAGCTATATTATGCTTTGAGGGGCGAAGATATTGACCAATAGTAAGGGTAGAAACTCCCGCAGCCAGGCAGTCTCGGAAAAGCTCCTCCACCTCCTCTGGTTTTTCTCCAAGCCCTACCATTATCCCTGTCTTAGTGACGAAGCCACGACCGGAAATATGCTTAAGGACTCTGAGACTATTGTCGTAGGTAGCACGGTGGCGTACAGTAGGGGTGAGTCGCCTGATGGTCTCCATATTGTGCCCTACGACATCAGGATTACTTGAGAGGACAGTATCTAGTGCCTCAAGATTGCCTTGAAAATCGGGAATCAATACCTCGATAGTGGTATTGGGGGAGCGTCTCCGTATCTCAGTGATAGTCGCTGCCCAATGCGCAGCACCGCCATCAGAGAGATCGTCACGATCTACAGAGGTAATCACTGCATACTTTAGTCCCATACGACGCACACTTTCTGCCACCCGACGCGGTTCGTCGGGGTCAAGGGGAGCAGGATTTTTACATGAGGGAGTACCACAGAAGCGACAAGAGCGTGTGCACTCATTGCCTCCAATCATAAAGGTGGCAGTCCCCCTACTCCAGCACTCAGCCTGATTGGGACAGCGACCACTGCTACATATCGTATGTAGTGCTGCCTCTTTAATAGTTTCAGAGGTATCAGCGTAGTTATCCTTGCTTGCAATACTAGTCTTGAGCCAATCTGGCTTGCGAAGCAGTGGCACCCCATTATTACTTATCTTCATCGCATCAAGTGCTTTTTGAAGTGATTGGTCATCTGTCTGTAGAGATGGTTGCGTGTATTGCCACCATAAATGCTGTGATTCTTATCCGTATAAATAAGCATCTGATAATCCTTGTCGGCTGCTACGAGAGCAGGGACTAGATGCATCACGTTTTGCACATGGACATTGTCATCTGCTGTGCCGTGCACTATTAGGAGCTCACCCTTGAGACCACGGATATGGTTCATCACCGAGGTATCATGATAGCCCTTGGCATTCTGTTGAGGAGTGCGCATATACCGCTCTGTGTAGATAGAGTCGTAAAGTTTCCAATCTGTGGGCGGAGCTACTGCCACTCCTGCAGCGAAAGCACCATTGCCACGGGACATAGTCATTAGGGTCATATACCCGCCAAAGCTCCAGCCCCAGATACCTATCCTTGTGCCATCTATATAAGGCAATTCACCCAATGCTTGAGCCGCCTCAATCTGATCTTGACTCTCCAAGATACCCATCTGTAGATAGGTACACTTCTTAAACTCACTCCCGCGGCCACCAGTGCCACGACCATCCACAGCGATCACGACAAAGCCCTCCTGAGCGAGGTACTCTTCCCAGCCAAAAGAAAAACTATTCTGTACGGTCTGTGAACCCGGACCACTGTACTGGGTCATCACCACAGGATATTTCTTGCCGGCATCAAACCCCTCAGGTTTAATGATCCAAGCATTGAGTGTCTGACCACTCTTGGTATTGAGCTGAATAAACTCTCTCTGATTGTATTTGAGCTGTGCTAATTTTTGAGTCAGCTCACTATTATCCTCCAGAAGCGTGAGTGCCTTGCCATCACGCATACGGCAAATCTCGTACCTAGGGACCTGTGTCGCAGAAGAGTGCTTGAGTAGATAATAGCTGAGGTCGGCACTGAAAGTGGCTGTACTCCAGCCCTTCTCTGGAGAGAGGTAACGTGTACGACCTTTCTTGTCCTGCGCTACTATGGTGCGATCCATCGGTGTAGGGTAAGCTATCGAGTAGATCACTTCACCATTAGGCGCAATCCCGTAAAAAGTATCCAAGTCATAATCACCCTTGGTCAATTGCTCTTGCACCTTACCTGCCTGATCCAATCTATAGAGTTGAGGTCTACCGCTTCGCTCTGAGACATAGTAAGCCCCTTCATTGGTAAAAGCCAACTGGCTTACCCAGCTATTGCTATCGATGTAGCGATCATCTCTATCCTCTAGCCAGAGACGAGCGACCTGACTATCGGGATTAATCTGATAGGTGCGAAGGTGATTTTGGAGCCTATTCAGCGTGAATACATATAGGTTATCCTTGTGAAAATCGATACGAGGGATGTAAAACTCCTCATTAAGTCCAAGGTCAAGCACCGAGGTCTTGCGATTGTCTAGATGATAGAGCCGTACCGAGACTTCACTATTCTTTTCTCCAGCCTTGGGATACTTAAAGCTATAGGTATCTGGATATACTGCTGTATCAAAAACAGTCATGTCATAGCTCTTTACCTCACTTTCATTCGTCCTTACAAAAGCTAAGTACTTACTATCTTGGCTCCAAGACATGAGACTGGTGAGGTAAAGCTCTTCCTCGTAGACCCAGTCGGTTACGCCATTGAGGATTTCATTGAATTTCCCATCAGCGGTCACCTGTACTTCGGTATCGAAGTCAAACTTCTTGATAAAGATATTATTGTCTACCACAAAGGCACAATTTCTCCCATCAGGCGACAGGAGAGGGATCCGCACTCGAGCCCCTTGAGATGTGAGTGGCTCCACCCTATTACGGCGAACATCGTAGTGATAGGCATCGTAAGTCCCGCTCCGACGGTATATCGGTTTATAATCCCTCAAAATGATGATATGGTGCCCGCTATCACTAATGATATAGTCTTGAAAAGTATCGAAAGAGCAATCCCTTGCGGTCTTAGTATCAAATAGCACCGCTATTTCCGCACCATTCTCATAGCTGTATTGTACCAGACGGGTACCATCCGATGACAGCACCGTATAGCTCTTACCATCAACCATCGGACGGAAAGTATATCCTGCGCTCTTTGCTGAATACACTCCATTGGTTACATCCTTTAGATTTATTCCCTCCGCCCCTACATTTGTCCCGGCAAATAATGCAAGGAGCACCACAGCCAGTCTACCGAACCTCTTCATATAGTATCTATCCTAAGTTTTTTCACTAAACACAAAAGTAACTATATCTCCCCAACTAAAAAAGAGACTTAATCCAATCAAATGCGCCAAACAGCACCAGATAGCGAAGAAACTTCCCCGCAAACATCCACAGTGCTACACTCCAGACATTGGCTTTCAACAGCCCCAATGCCACTGCAAAGAAATCCCCTACACCCGGGAGGAAGACAAAGAAAGCCATCCAGGAGCCTCGTCCTTGCAGCCAATCGGTCCATTTATCCACCTTTTCGCGAGGCATCTTGAGATATTTCACTATCCATTGCCTTTTGCCTAGCCAACCCAGCCAGTAGCAACTCATTCCTCCGAGGAAATTGCCAATCGTAGCAGCGATTAGTACCGGTACTGACTCCGCTCCGGCAGCAAGCACACCCAGCACGACCGGTTCCGAGCCAAATGGGAGCACAGTAGCGGCTAAGAAAGCAGCTAAAAAGACACCTATGTACCCGTATTCTATAAGAAAATCAAGCATACTCTATCCCAACATCGGCTGCCCAAAGTAGAACCAAACCCTCATCCCTACCGTCGCCGACAATATTACAAACAAGGCAAGAAGCAACCATCTAGTGCGTCTCTGAGCCATGAGATATTCCGCCATTACACCGCTGAGAAAGAGAGAAGAGATAAGGAAAACATAGTTCCCTTCGCCTTGTATCCCATATACAAGATTCATCAACATCAGTATCCACGCCAACTGTAAGTGATAACCCATTGCCACTCTTATTCGCACTGTACTGGCTCGTATTATCTGGAATACTGCCACAGATATAGCCACTAAATAAGATGTATCCAGTAATAATATAGGTAAATCGATCAGCGCCGGCAAACGAAGCTCTCCTAAGGGTGCTATCCATCCATTCCAGTACTGAAGTATCCCCTCCCAACTCCGTGTGGAGAATAGCATGGTAGCTAGTGCTAAAATCGTCAGGTGACCACCTAGATAGGCTACAATATGTCTGACAGTTGCCGAATTAATCATTCGGAGCTTACCTAAATAGTAGATCGAAAGGATCAAAAAAATCGGATGAATCAAGAACAGCAATCCTAATGCCACGCCTAAGTCGTAGACGAAGTAAGTAGAACGGCTACGGCTAATCGATGCCACCACACTATCGCTGAGTATCACGACGAGTATCAACGTCATAAACCCTAAGTTTGTGGCTGACACGCTCAAAAATACCTGACCAACGAGGTAAAGCAAGAAGAAGAAAATCCCTAGGAACCTCGAGTGGTATGTCCCATAAGCCAGCTCACTATGGCGACGCACCGATAACAGTGCCAGTATTATAAACACCACAGACAACCACGGCGAAGCGAGTATGCCGTTCCACCACTCCTCCAATCGAGGCAAGTATAGGTTTACCAATGACGGCTTCTCTACCATCTTAGGGCTTTAGTAAGTCTTGACCTATATCCTTTCGATAGCTAATACCTTCGTAGTGCAGCTTACTTGCGCTACCATACGCTTTGTCCAAAGCCTCTTGGATAGAGGCCCCCATGGCAGACACAGCCAAGACACGACCACCAGCAGTCTCCACACGATTATTATTGGCTCTGGTCCCCATGTGGAAAATCTGGACACCCTCTTGCTCCTGATCAAGCCCGGAGATTGGGAAACCTTTCCGGTAATCCTCCGGATATCCCGTCGAAACGGTCACCACTGTCGTCGCCACTTCTGGGAATTCAAGGAGCGGCTCCATCTGACCCAGTATCTGATCACGCAGTGCCAGCATAGAGCCTACAAGGTCACCCCTGATACGGAGCATCACCGCCTCTGTCTCAGGGTCTCCCATACGGCAATTGTATTCTATCACGTAGGGATCCCCTCCCACATTCATTAACCCAAAGAAGATAAATCCCCTGTAGTCAATCCCATCTTGGATAAGTCCCTCTATGGTAGGTCGAATCACTCGCTCCTCTACCTTTTGCATAAAGGCTTCGTCTGCAAAGGGAACCGGAGAGACTGCGCCCATACCTCCGGTATTGAGACCTGTATCACCCTCTCCTATGCGCTTATAGTCTTTTGCTGTAGGGAGGAGCATATAATCTTTGCCATCGGTAAGTACAAAGACGGAGCACTCGATACCCTTGAGGTAGTTCTCTACCACTACACTCGCTCCGGCAGAGCCAAACTTACCTCCCAGCATCTCACGCATCTCAGTCTCAGCCGACTCCAAGGTTTCTGGTATCACTACCCCCTTCCCCGCAGCTAATCCATCTGCCTTGAGCACATAGGGTGGACGTTCTTCCTCTCTTAGATACCGAAGCCCCTCCTCAAGGGTCTCCTTGGTAAAGGTTCGGTACTTAGCCGTAGGGATGCCATGACGCTTCATAAAGTCCTTAGCAAAGTCCTTGCTTCCTTCAAGCTCTGCCCCAGCCTTCGTCGGACCTACGATGTACAAATCCTGTAGTTCCGGATCAGCTTGCAGATAATCCACCACACCCTCCACTAATGGCACCTCAGGACCTACGACCACCAGTTCAATCTCTTCCTGTTTGATTAATCGAGCTATCCCTTCAAAGTCGGTTACGCCCAATGCCACATTGTGGCACTTTGGCAACTGACCTCCATTGCCAGGCACCATATAGATGTCAGAGATCATGCCACTGAGCCCTATCTTCCATGCCAGAGCTTGCTCTCTACCGCCGTTGCCTATTACTAAAGCCTTCATATATTCGTTATAGATGATCTTCAAAATATCTACTTATCACCTTATGCAGATGCACACGGTCTTGCCCTCGCACATTGTGTTCATCCATTGGATAGACCATATAGTCGGGCAAAGTACCGGCCTTGATTGCCGCTTGGAGAAATAGCTGAGAGTGTTGCCAGAGTACCACAGGATCTACCCCTCCATGAATTAGGAGGAGACGTCCCTTGAGGTCTCCAGCTCTCTTGATTAGATTATTCTTGGCATACCCTTCCGGGTTCTCCTCAGGGGTATCCATATACCGCTCGCCATACATCACTTCATAGAATGACCAATCCATCACTGGCCCTCCGGCGACGCCCACCTTAAAGGTCTCCGGATGGGTCAGCATCAAGTTGGTCGTCATAAAGCCTCCAAAGCTCCATCCATAGACCCCAATACGGTCGCTATCGACATAGGGAAGCCCCTTGAGGTACTCAATTCCCACCATCTGATCCTCCATTTCCACAGTACCGAGCTGACGATGGATGATGCTCTCAAAGTCCATGCCTCGACTCGCTGTACCACGATTATCAATGGTAAAAACGACGTACCCTCGGTTTGCCATATAGACATCCCAACCCATTCGGAGCCCCCGCCAACTATCATTGACCAATTGTGAATGTGGTCCGCCATAGACATAGAGCACCACAGGGTACTTCTTGCCTGCCTCTAATACAGCAGGACGAGTCAGCTTATAATACAAATCATCCCCAGCGCTACTCTTGAGACTGCCAAGCTCCACTACAGGTACTTCAAACTCCTTTAGCGGATCCTCTGCACGCAACAGCTCCTTACGCTCCCCTGTTTCCAATGAAACCACCGTAGAAACTCCCGGGGTATTCAGGTTGGAGAAATTGTCATAGAATAGCTTACAATCATCCGACATAGCCACACTATGCCATCCATTACCCTCTGTCAGACGAGCTATGGCACCTCCTTTCAGTCCGACACTATAGAGATCCTGACCTATGATGTAGTCTTTATTGGAGACAAAGTAAATCTTCTCTGCGCCCTCATCAATGCCGAGCAGTGCTTTGACCTCCCACGCCCCCTTGGTGATTTGACGAATCATCTTGCCATCACGGCTGTAAAGGTAGAAGTGGTTGTAGCCATCAATGCGACTTAGGCGCACAAAGCGACCATCACTCAAGAAGTGTATGGGCACACTGGGTTCGATATATTTGGGGTGTCGCTCTTGAATCAGCGTCCGCACCAGTTTACCACTCTCTACGTCGTACTCCCTTAGGTTCGTCTCTTGCTGGTTACGCTCTACCTCGTCTATCAACAAAGCCCGACTATCGGGTGCCCAAGCGATATTTGTAAAGAATCGATCTGTAGGCACCCCTGTCTCCAGGTATCTAATGCTCCCCTTCTGGGTATCATAGATGCCGATGGTTACCCGCTCACTCTTTCGCCCTGCCATAGGGTACTTGATGGGGTCGTGCTCTGCGATATGGTTATTCATCCTGACGATAGGATAAGACTCTACATCACTCAGGTCATTACGATAGAATGCGACAAAACGACTGTCAGGCGAGATGAATAGACCTCCACTGATACCGAACTCGCTTCTATGCACCTCAATACCATAGGTAATATCGGAGGAATCATTCTGGGTAAGCTGATAAGGTGTACCACCCAGTACCATCACAGCGATATTCTTGCCATTAGAGAGCATCATATAACTGCCATTTGGTGCCACCTGCTGAGCAGTCCACTCGTCACGGTCTACAGTGAAACGCCCTACCTCCTTCATCTCATGGTAGTCAAAGAGAATATAATTGTCATCGACCCATCCGGCAAGGATGCGTTCAGAGAAAGGGGTAAGGTTGCCACGACCTCCGACATCTTCCCACTTCAATAGCCTGCTCTTGACATCCACCCCCTGAGCATAAAGCCCGTCTTGCATGTGTAAGAGTACCCCCGAAGGAGATATACCCACCACAGGCAAAGACTGTGGTACTATCTTCCAATATTCCCTGGAGCCAGGCGTAGCTTCCTCAATCGTTACCTTCCTCTGTTCCTGAGCATAGCTAAGTTGTAGCCCAGCAATCGCTAGTAAAAATACCAACCCCCTCGTCACTTTTCGTCCCATCTGCAAACTCGATATTACTTCATTAAATCTCAGCTACAAACTTACCAAAACTTGCTCTAATAGGCTTATCAGAGTGGCGGGGATCCCCCGAGGGAACTATTCAATGAGCCTTGGATCAAGCCTCAACGCTAATATCCTAGATTCCGAGAGTAAAGGATGCCTGTTTGTTGGTTGCATACTTTTCAGACACATATAAGTACATAAAGAAGTGGTTGCTCGGTAGAGAGAATCTGACCGCTCTATAGAGGAGATTTGTCCGCTCTATAGAGGAAATTTGATCTTTTCCCCGACAGGCATCCCCCACTTGCAGAATTGAGTTTATTTGGGTAATTCGTGAAAAACTTGTAACTTGCCAGAGGAAAGGCAGGCTGTGTTTGATAGTCTATTCTGCAAAAGATTTTTACATTATAATTAGGAGCATAGATATGAAGAGGATGAATACACTTCTAGTGGCAATTGTGGCTACTCTATTTGCCGGTACGGTACTTACTTCATGTGGTGGGTCTGACCCTAAAAAGGTGGCACAGACAGCTGTAGAAGCAGAGCTCGCAGGTGATTTTGAGAAACTCTATAGCCTGCTAAGTATAGAGGATAGAGATGCCGTAACACTGGATAACTTCAATAGGCACTATTCCATCCCCGGGGACCTCGCTGATGCTATGAACTTAATCCCTGAGGTCAAGGAAGCCATCAAGGTCGAAAAATTTGAGAGCCAAATCAATGGCGAGGCAGCCATCGTCACCTACTTTATCACATTGCCGGATTTTAGCAAAATGGGAGCGCTCTCTATTGCAGATGCTCTGGAATTGCTCTCTGTAAAGGGTCGGAAGCTAAGCGATATGCCCGAAGCTATCCGCCAGAAGATTATCGACTCCATCAAGACCAATGGGGTGTCTACAATTAGTCAAGCAAGACAGGTGCAGCTCAAGCGTGAGGGCGATGAATGGAAGGTGTATATGGGACTTTCGGCGCAAATCCAAAATAGCAAGCGCATAAGTACCGTGTACGATATGGCTCCAGTAGTAGAGTAATATTAGAGAAAGTAATATATTATACACATTTAGGTTATGTCTTCAGTAAAAAGTGACACAAAGCCCTATGTAGTAGGCGTAGATGTAGGAGGGACAAATACTGTATTTGGCATTGTGGATGCGCGTGGTAATATCATTCGCAGTGATAAGATTAAGAGTACCAACCACATTAAGGTGGAGGGGTACATTGATGAGTTAGCTACAGCCATTAAAGAACTGGCTGAGGAAGCAGGCGGAATAGGATTGATACATGGTGTAGGCGTAGGAGCTCCTAATGGCAATTTCTTCACTGGGTCAATTGACTTCGCACCTAACCTCCTCTGGAAGGGACGTATCCCTCTTGCGCACCTATTAAGTGAGGCTTTGGATGGTCTGCCTGTGGCGCTGACCAACGATGCCAATGCAGCTGCCATCGGGGAGATGACCTACGGTGCTGCTCGTGGGATGAAGGACTTTATCGAGATAACACTGGGCACCGGACTAGGGAGCGGTATCGTAGTCGGAGGCAAGCTCGTATATGGTCATGATGGCTTTGCTGGCGAGGTAGGGCATACGATTATCCGTCGCAATGGACGCTCATGTGGTTGCGGTCGGATGGGTTGTCTAGAGACCTACTGCTCAGCTACCGGTGTCGCGAGGACAGCCAAGGAGTTCCTCACCGCCCGTGAGGATGAGAGCCTCCTGAGGGAACTGAATATTGATGAGATTACCTCTAAGGATGTGCACGATGCCGCTATCCAGGGGGACAAGTTGGCACTTGATATTTTTGAGGCTACCGGTGCAGTACTGGGGGAAGCTCTTGCGGATGCCGTGGCGTACACCAGCCCCGAGGCGATAATTCTATTTGGTGGACTTACCAAGGCCGGTAATATCCTTTTGGAGCCTGTGAAGCGCCACATGGAGCAGAATCTACTCAATATATACAAGGATAAAGTGAAGATCTTGGTAAGCGAACTTAAGGAGAGCGACGCAGCCGTACTAGGTGCTAGTGCACTAGGATGGGAGGCAGACCGTAAGCTCCTCTCAAAGCTGACCGACTGAGGTACAAAGAAATGGAGAAGTGGCATATTGCTCGCTTCTCCATTTCACTATATTATAGGAAATGTGTAAGTTTGCACAATCTTTGATAACAATGTATTGTGATATAATTATATGAGCGACAAGAAGCATGAAGTTAAAGGCGCTACTGACAAGATAGAGGAAGGCGCAATAGAGGCTATCAGTAAGTCGGAAGCCTATATCCGCAACAACCGTAATACGATTATCACCATCTCAATGGTGATTTTGGTGGCTATTGCCGGGGTTTTGGCTTACCATTACCTATACAAGAAACCACGCATAAGCAAGGCAGAGACAGCGATGTTTAAGGCTGAGCAAGCCTTTGGCGTAGATTCATTTGCTCTTGCACTCAATGGCAATGGTGCCGATGTGGTAGGGTTCCTCGAGATTATCGACAAGTACAGTGGCACTCCTTCGGGCAATCTTGCTCAGGCTTATGCAGGTATCAGTTATTACAACCTTGGGGAGCTTGACAAGGCTATTGATCACCTCAAGAAGTTTAAATCTAAAGATACTATGGTCAATCCAAGTATCTACGGTCTCATTGGGGACTGCTATGTAGATATGGATAAGGTGGCAGAGGGTGTGAAGTATTTTGAAGAGGCTGCAAAGCGTGCCGATAATGACTTGCTCTCTCCAATTTATCTCATCAAGGCGGGCATCGCCTATGAGACTCTTGGTGATGTAGAGAAGGCTAGAAATAGCTACCAGACCATTATAGATGAGTATTCTGCTTCCGACTTTAGGGTGGAGGCTGAGAAATATCTTCAGGCTCTCGAATTGAAGTAATAGGATTCCTTTGGACGTCCATTAAACGATAGAGACTGGCTTCCATGTCATTGGGAGCCAGTCTCTATTGATATATAACATACAAATAAATAGCGCAAAAATATGGATATATAGGGAATAAAGTCTATATTTGCACTGGTGTAGTTTTGACGCTGCGTTTACGATGAAGGAAATAATATAATAACATACAATTCAAGGATTTTTAGACACATGAACATCTCACACATTGAGCATCTAGGTATTGCTGTGAATAGTATCGAGGAGCACCGCCCTTTCTACGAGCAGGTACTCGGTTGGGAGTGCTACAACATCGAAGTAGTAGAGGATCAAAAGGTAAAGACTGCTTTCTTTAAGGTGGGCAACTCAAACACCAAGATTGAGCTATTAGAGCCTACTAGCCCCGACAGCACTATCGCAAAGTTTATCGAAAAGAAAGGTGAGGGCATCCACCATATTGCTTATTGTGTGCCTGATACACAGGAAGCACTAGACAAAGCTAAGGAGCTAGGTGTGCAGCTTATTGACGAGAAGGCACGTAAGGGAGCTGAGGGTCTCCTCATCGGCTTTATGCATCCAAAGAGTACCGGTAAGGTGCTGACCGAGGTTTGTAGCAATCCTGACAAGAAGTAATAAGGCGAATATCAAACATTAAGAGCTATAATATGAGTACTCAGGTAGAGAAGATTCAAGAGCTGATAGAGCTACGCGCCAAAGCGCGCCTCGGTGGTGGCGAAGCAAAAATTCAGAAACATCACGAGAAGGGTAAAATGACCGCTCGTGAGCGTCTCGATATGCTCCTAGATAAGGGGAGCTTCGAGGAGATGGACATGTTTGTTGAGCTTCGTTCTCACAACTTCGGAGTCGATAAGAGCAAGGTACTGGGAGATGGTGTTGTCACTGGTTGTGGTACCATCGATGGTCGCCTTGTATACGTATATGCACAAGATTTTACTGCAATCGCCGGCTCGCTTGGCGAAATGCACGCAGCTAAGATCTGCAAGGTGATGGATATGGCCATGAAGGTAGGTGCCCCTGTGATTGGCATCAACGACTCGGGTGGTGCACGTATCCAAGAAGGAGTCAATGCTCTTTCCGGCTATGCCGAAATCTTTGAGCGCAATATCCTCGCAAGTGGTGTAGTACCACAGATTTCAGCCATATTCGGACCATGTGCGGGTGGTGCAGTATATTCACCGGCACTTACCGACTTCATCCTGATGGTTGAGGGGGCATCTTATATGTTCCTTACCGGACCAAAGGTGGTAAAGACCGTTACCCACGAGGATGTATCTCAGGAGGAGCTTGGAGGAGCATCTGTTCACACTTCAAAGAGCGGTGTGGCACAGTTCTCAGTACCGACAGAGGAAGAGGGTATCGATCTCATCCGTCACCTCATCAGCTTCCTTCCATCCAACAATATGGAGACTGCACCGGAGGTAGAGTGCACCGATCCAATCAATCGTATGGAGGATCTGCTCAATGAGATCATTCCTGACAACCCCAATAAGGCATACGATATGTATGAGGTGATTGGTGCAATCATCGATGATAGGGCATTCCTAGAGGTGCACAAGGACTTCGCTGATAATATCATCTGTGGATTTGCTCGCATGGGTGGTAAGAGTGTAGGTATCGTAGCCAACCAGCCAAAGAGTAAGGCCGGCTCGCTAGACGTAAATGCTTCTCGCAAGGGTGCTCGTTTTGTACGTTTCTGCGATGCTTTCAATATCCCACTTGTAACCCTGGTAGATGTTCCAGGCTTCCTGCCGGGTACCGCACAGGAGTACAACGCAGTTATCACCCACGGGGCTAAGCTGCTTTATGCTTATGGTGAAGCTACTGTACCAAAGATTACCTGTATCCTCCGCAAGGCTTACGGTGGAGCGTACATCGTGATGAGTTCGAAGCACCTTCGCGGCGATATCAACTACGCTTGGCCAAGTGCAGAGATTGCAGTGATGGGACCTAGTGGCGCGGTAGAAGTAGTATTTGCCAAAGAAGTAAAGGAGGCTGAAAACCCAGCTGCAAAAGCAATTGAAAAGGAAGAGGAGTACCGCAGGGCGTTTGCTAATCCATACAATGCCGCATCTTATGGCTACATCGATGATGTCATCGAGCCACGCAACACCCGCTTCCGTATCATCAGGGCACTTCGTCAGCTTGAGAATAAGCAACTGACGCTCCCAGCTAAGAAGCACGACAACATCCCATTGTAATCACGATCAATTATGAATATCAAGATTCCATCCAGAAAGGACGTTTACGCTGCTATAGCTATGGCGCTCCACGAGACGCTGGGTATGCCCAATGATAGAGAGAGCAATGTCATCACTATCGACAGGGCAAAGCATAGCAATTCCCCTTGGGGCAATAAGGCACTGACACTCCGTCAGCTCCCCAGGAGGAAATAAGTATTTGATAAATAAGTAGACAGAGATATCTATATGAAGACATTTAGTTATACTATCAATGGGGTACAATACCAGGTAGATGTAGTCAGCATAAAGGAGAATATTGCCGAAGTGAGAGTCAATGGCGAGAGCTATGACGTAGAGCTTGACAGATCGTATGATATTGACCAAGAGGCTTGGGCTGCAGCATCTGCCATGCCTAAGGTAGCTCCGGTGGCCAAGGCAGCACCAGCTGCTCCGGCTCCACAGCCAGAAGCAGCACCAGCCACTCCTGCACCAACTGCATCTGCAAGTGCTGGCGCAGGCGTACCACTCAAGGCTCCACTCCCGGGAGTAATCGTCAAGATTATTGCAAAAGTCGGTGAAGCGGTGAAGAAGGGTCAAAAGGTAATGGTGCTGGAAGCGATGAAAATGGAAAATGACATCAAAGCTGACCGTGATGGTGTCATCACCTCTATCCTCGTCAACCAAAACCAGAGCGTTCAGGACGGCGATACCCTTATGACTATCGAGTAATCGCACTCAGCTATAACATTCAATATATGATGGGTGTACACTACGTTTGTAGTGTACACCCATCATTGTTAATATATCCGAAGTCATATTACAAATCTGTTTTCTTTTACCTACTAAGAGGTTTTCAGGGTTATAAACATGGATTTGAGGGATGCGCAAGGAATAAACGGAATAAATTTCCTCATTATTGGAATAATTTCGTAACTTTGGGGACAGGAATGCCTTTGTTATGGAAATTTAAATAGTTTAGGCAGAAAGAATTCACAATATATAATCTTAATTTGTAGTCTTATGAAGAAAAGTTGCTTTAGGAAAGCTCTTATTTCTCTGGGCTGTACAGTTGTAATTTCCCTTACAGGGGGGGTAGCAAGTATCTGTATGCCAGTGATTTAGGGGCTTTAAACAATCCGGTACTCACTCAAACCCAAACCATAACGGTCAAGGGAACAGTGTTGGACAATACGGGAGAAGTGGTAATCGGAGCCACTGTGATGTTGGTAGAGGACAAAGCCAAAGGTACACTTACCGATATCGATGGAAAATTTGCACTCCCCGGTGTCCCCGCCAATGGTACACTTCGCATCTCGTACGTAGGATATAAGACCGTCGAAGTACCCATCAATGGACAATCCTCTATCACCATCACTCTACAGCCTGACACCGAGCTCTTAGATGAGGTCGTGGTGGTCGGCTATGGTACTCAGAAAAAGGTAAACTTGACGGGGTCTGTATCTACCATCAATACCAAAGCCTTGGAGGCAAGACCTGTAAAGGATCTCTCACAAGCTCTTCAAGGAGCAGTCCCAGGTCTTAACTTGAGTGTCAATAATGCGGGTGGTGCGCTCAACTCTAGGATGAGCCTCAATATCCGCGGTGCTGGGACCATTGGTGCTGGATCCAATTCTGGACCACTCGTACTCATCGATGGTACAGAGGGAGACCTCTACTCTATCTCACCCAACGACATTGAGAGTATCTCGGTACTTAAGGATGCATCATCAAGTGCTATCTACGGATCTCGTGCTGCTTTTGGTGTTATCTTGATTACTACGAAGAGTGGCCGCAAGGGTCAATCTAACTTCAGCTACAACGGTAGCGTACGTTTCTCTACAGCCACGCAGATTCCTGAGATGATGGATGCCTACGAGTTTGCACGCTATTTCAATACCGCTGCAGCAAACCAAGGATCCAAGTTGCCTTTTAGCCCCGAGAATCTCGAGCGTATCAAAAATACCTTGGCAGGCACTCCCAAAGCGGGAGACGAGGCGATGACCTACTGGCAAGGCTATGATGCCAACGAGCCATGGGCGATGTATGGAAACTCTTGGGCAAATAACGATTGGTTTGCCGAGATGTATCGCAAAAATGCTCCTGCGCATGACCACAATATCTCATTTAGCGGTGGTAGTGACAGAGTAAGCTACTATATCAGTGGCGCCATTCTAGATCAAGAGGGTCTTATTCGTCACGGTAAGGACGAGTTTAGACGCTACAACTTCTCCGGAAAGGTCACTGCCGACATCTCCAATTGGCTGACCCTGATCTATAATAATAAGTGGGTGCGTGAGGATTACAATCGTCCATCTTATATGACTGGTCTATTCTTCCACAATATCGCACGTCGCTGGCCAACCAATCCTCTCTACGACCCAAACGGCAACTATGTCCCAGGTAACGAGATCCAACAGATGGAGGAAGGAGGATTGGATATCAATCAAAAAGACCAACTCTATCAGCAGGTAATCGCAGAAGTAAGACCTCTGGAAGGATGGTTGATCCGCCTCGAGGGTAACTACAATGTCACCAACAACCACAATCACTGGGAAGTACTTCCGGTATACTACTACGATCCAAACGGGGTGAAAACTCCATTTGCTTGGAGTGGTGATTATGCAAAAGGAAAGAGCAACGTAGGAGAGTCAATGTGGAAAAACAATTATTTCAATGGTCGTTTTTACACCGAGTACACCAGACTCTTTGCCGAAAAGCACGATCTTAAGGTCCTCGGAGGTCTCGATATGGAAGCAAATAAATATACTTATCTCGGCGCTTCAAGGAAAGACCTCATCTCTGCTGATGTCCCTACAATCAACAATACGACAGATAAAAACGTAAATCTTGGCTTCTCAAACACTCATTGGGCTACAATGGGTCTTTTCGCCCGTGTCAATTACGTTTACGATAGTCGTTACCTCTTCGAGGCATCTATCCGTCGTGATGGCTCCTCTCGCTTCATAGGCGACAAGAGATGGGCTACATTCCCTACCCTATCTGTAGGTTGGAATATCGCAAACGAAAAATTCTTCGCTCCACTCCAAAGCACAATAAACGTGCTCAAGCTACGTGGATCATGGGGAGCCCTTGGTAATACCAATATCACTGCTCTTTACCCTTGGTTCCTTTCTCAGCCTACCGGCAACCAAAACTCTTGGTGGCTCATCAACGGACAGAAGCAAAATACCTCTAATGTACCTGGTCTGGTATCGCCGGATCTTACTTGGGAGAGTGTAGAGTCTTGGAATGCGGGACTTGATTTCTCTGCTTTCAATTACAGACTACAGGGTAGCTTCGACTACTTTGTCCGCAATACCCACGACATGGTTGGTCCTGCACCGATTAAGCCTTCTATCCTAGGCGCCAATCAGCCTGCAGTCAATAATAGCGATATGCGTTCGCAAGGATGGGAGTTGGAGCTCATTTGGCGTGATCATATCAAGGATTTCAACTACGGTGTCAAGCTGGTACTCTCTGATGACATCCAGACCATCACCAAGTACTACAATCCTAATGGCGACCTTGGTCAATGGTACGAGGGTAGAAGAAACGGTGAAATATGGGGTTACCAATCTATTGGTATTGCCCAGACCGATGAGGAGATGCAAGAGCACTTGAAAAATAACAGGCCAAACTGGGGTAATAACTGGGCTGCCGGAGACGTGATGTACAAAAACCTCAATGACCCGGTGGACGAAAACGGCAAAGTAATCGAGGCTCGTAAAGGCACGGTAGATAGCGGTGCCAATACTCTTTCAGACCATGGTGACCTATCTATCATTGGTAATTCATCACCTCGCTACCGCTTCGGTATCACCGCTGATGCTTCTTGGAAGGGATTAGACTTCTCCATCTTCCTGCAGGGTGTAGGCAAGCGTGACTTCTGGGACAATTCAGTCTACTTCATAGGTGCTAATGCCAACATGTGGCAGGTACCAGGCTTCAAGTCTCACCTAGACTTCTGGAGACCAGAGGGCGATACAAACTTTGGTGCCAATCCGGATGCATATTATCCAAAGCCTCAGTTTGATAGAGGAGGGAAGAACTTCTATACTCAGACACGCTATCTACAGGATGCATCTTACCTACGTATCAAGAACATGCAGATAGGTTATACCCTGCCACAAGAGTGGACACAGAAGTTCTCCGTAAACCGTCTGCGCATCTACTTCTCAGCTGACAATCTCGCTACTTTCACCAAGATATCGAAGATTTTTGACCCTGAGGCAACCGGTGGTGACTGGGGACCTGGTAAGATTTATCCTCTCTCTCGCACCCTCTCATTTGGTATCAATCTAAATATTTAAGCGAAATCGTATGTTTACAAATAAAATACAAAGAGTGATTCTGGGTCTCTTTTTGGTCACAGGAAGCGTCGGATTTACATCTTGCAACTTCTTGGATCGAGATCCATTGGATCAATTATCAGGTGGTAAGTACTACAATACTGCCGACGAGTTAGCCACATTCACCATCAACTACTATAGTACTATTTTCCCCAACAACAGTGGTTGGTGGGCAGGTGTAGCGACTTTTGACAATGGTACAGACAATCAGGCGAGACCCTCTACAGGCAACGAGCAGAGGTTTGGCAAAAATAGATGGTCTGTCCCTGCAAGTGGTGGCATAGGTTTCAATAATATCCGAAATCTCAATAAGTTCATCGCTGAGGTTGAAGCAAAAAAACAAGCCGGGACTATCACGGGTAAGAAAGAGGATATAGACCATTACATCGGAGAGGCGTATGCCATACGTGCGATGCTCTACTACGACAAACTCAAGACCTTCGGCGACTACCCCATCCTCCTTGAGGAAGTCAATATTGATGCTGACCTCGTAGCAGCAAGTAAGAGAATGCCAAGGAACGAGGTAGCACGTCAAATCCTCAAGGATCTAGACCAAGCTATCGCTCTTCTCATGCCTACTACCCCAAGAAATCAAAAGATCTCTAAGCGTGTGGCACAGGTATGGAAGTCAAGAGTAGCGCTCTACGAAGCCACCTTTGAGCTGTATCATCGTGGTTCGGGTCGTGTCCCTGGAGATGCCAACTGGCCAGGGAAAGATAAGGAGTGGAATAAGGGTAAGACTTTTGATCAAGCTGGGGAAGTGAAGTTTTTCCTCACTCAAGCGATGAATGCCGCAAAGGTCGTTGGTGATGAGATCCCATTGAGCACAAAAAACAACCATGTCACCAATCCTACCGAAGGTGTGTATAATGGTTGGAATCCTTACTATGACATGTATGCAAGCAAGGACTTGAGTGGATTCCCTGAGGTGCTACTGTGGAGAGAGTTCAATACCGAAGTGTCAGTAGCTCATCTCACCTCCAATAAGCTCAAGACAGGTTCGGGCACAGGTTGGACAAGAGGATTGGTAGAGTCATTTCTCATGAAAAGTGGCAAGCCTATCTACGACAATACCTCAGGTTATAAGGGAGATAGTACGATTGACCTCACCAAGACCGATCGTGACGAGCGACTACAACTCTTTGTCTTTGGAGAGTCCGATATGCTCAATGTCGAGAAAGGCGATGTGAAGAAATTTGTATCCCCATTTATCATCGCCACCTTGGAGACTACCGATGCCACCGGTTATCGTCAGAGGAAGTTCTACAACTACGATGTCGCTATGCACTCCGGTACGGCATTCTCTGATGTTTCAGGTCAGATATGCGTAAGGGTAGAAGAAGCATACCTCAATTATATAGAGGCAAGCTATCTACTCAATAATAATATCGATGCTACGGCAAGAAAATACTGGAACGCCCTTAGAGAAAGGGCAGGCATCACTGCTCCTATCGAGACCACAATTGCAGCGACCGATATGGCTATCGAAGCTGATGTCAATCGTCCTTCTTACGACTGGGGTGCTTTCTCAGCAGGGGTATCGGTAAACGATCCTACACTATATAGTATTCGTAGGGAGCGTCGTTGTGAATTTGCCGGCGAGGGTTACCGTTGGGACGACCTCATCAGATGGAGAGCTCTTGACCAGGTCAAGAACTACCAGATTGAAGGTGTCAATTTCTGGGATGCAATGTATTTGACAGATGTGGACAACGACCCAAGAAACACCGCTGTGTTGATTTCCGATGGTGGCGAAAATGCAAATGTTTCTTCAAAGGATAATTCTAAATATCTTCGCCCTTACCAGATAAGGAAGAACAACGAATTGTACAATGGCTATACATTTACGCCTGCATACTACCTCTCTCCATTCTCTGTACAGGAGATGCAACAGACCTCTCCTACAGGGGATGCCGCTAATTCTAATCTCTATCAAAATATTGGCTGGCCTACCTATGCAGGCTTTGCCGAGCAATAGATTGAGATAATTGATAAGACAAGAGGGGGTCGAGCAAGATTTATTGCTCGACCCCCTTTTTACATCCCTTTAGCTACTAATATCCATCGTTCTTCCTCCTCTACCTGTCCTCTCCTGAAATAGCAGACAGAGGACATAGAGTGTATACACTTGTAGAAATAACAAAACAAGAGTGTAAACAATAACAGAATTAAAACCAAAAATATGTCCACTTTTTTCAGGAACGCCATAATAGAGGAGATTTGCGTCCTCTATAGAGGAGTCTGCTCTCTTCTATAGAGGAGTCTGCTCTCTTCTATAGAGGAGGGAAGCCCGCTCGCCCGACAGACAAATGTGACCTGCCACAAGGCGGGTCAAAGCTCGTCGGACATGAGGTAATGGCAATCCCTGACGATGGGGAAATGGGGAGTACTATATACTACAGCAGAATAAATGTGTTAATATTTTGGGGTTCTATTTGATTTTTGTTATACTTGCATCGTGTTTTTTTAATCTTTAAATAGCAATGCTTATAAGAAAAACAGTAGTTTTATTTACCATCTTATTAGGGGCTTCTTCCCTATTTAGTTCATGTCAAAGAGAGTCTAGTGACATTACTACAGGAGAGGTAACAAATGAAAGATCCGATGAGATTGTTCGTTCACTAAAGTTTGCCCCTGTAACAAAAGAAACCGGGCTTAGAGCTGGAGCTCATTTGGGAATTGTTCGATTAACCTTAGGCAGAGCTAGTAGAAATTGCTTTGGGTTTGGAGTATGTGACGCTGAGTGGTTCCCTGGATGGTCTGAGTGGTGGGATGAAATTACCTCAAGTCACAAGGAAGCATCAATTGAGGGTCTTTTGGTTGTTGATGAATATGGTAGAGAGGCTATAGAGCTAAAGCTTGCCGAACTACCTAAAGGATTTTCTCCAGAAGAACTGTCTATGATGGTTGACAAGAAACTGGAAATGCCAAATAGTGGAGAAAATGCCTTCAATCCTGGGAAGATCGTAGAAAAAGGAGTTTACGAGTTTTCAGAAGAAGTTGGTAATTTCGGCGGGTATAGAATACCGATAGTCAATGATAGCCTATGAACAAAGTAGGTTTGATTGTTTTTATTGTGTTCATCTTTCAATCCTGTACGATTATAGGACTGAAAGATGGGTACAATAAATTGTCGGATAATAATAAGAATAGGGTAATTACATACAAAGATAGCATATCATTAGGAGATGGATTTATTCAAGTCGTTAATCATTATCAGCTTCATGAAATACTAAAGAAAGATAATAACGAATATCAAATTGTCTATGATTTCATTCCTCATTGTTCAACAAAAAGTTGTATTTCAACGGTTGCTTTTTTGGAGATATGTAAGTCGTATTCTATCACACCTGTAGTTGTTTCTAGATATTTGGATAATTCTTTATTTAACCTTGGATTCTCAGAAATTAAATTGTATGGGATTGACAATAAATTCTATGGAACATCTTACGTACTAAAATACATTTCTAGATTTTACGATAATCTAACAAATGGGATTAGTGATGGTGATTATGGATCTAATATGTTGTTATTCAGAGAAGGAGATTTTTTGCGCTGTATAGATATTTCAGAATATAAAAAGGAGCTCAGCCCCGACAACATAAACTCAAAAAGAGTGACTCCGTATACGAAAAAAGACAATCCTTTTTGGAACTAGAACATTTTGTATGATACAAGACCTACTAGCCGGTGTTTTGTATCTTTGCGGGGCATATTAGTATATAGTTTAAATACACTTAAACTAGAATTCCCATTTGGGGGTAGTTTGTGTTCTTAGGGAACCCCTAAGAACCCCATGCCATGGCAAAGACAAGCATACACATTACACCAGCAAAAGTGTCCTCCTCCGGGGGACACAATTTTCTATAATACTCCCCATAAAACAGACAACTGACAAGATCCTATATTTGAGAATAGATATTGTAGTAACGTATTTTCCAATAGTAAGTGCAGCACGGGGTGAATAAACAAAAGACCAAGAAACTAAGCTATGTAACGCCTCCTGCTGCTAATAACTTTAAGGCTGTCTGACTCCCCGATTTTTTGTATCTTTGGATGAGGGATTGTTTTGAATTTAGAACTAAAAAAGATAGATAAAAATGAAAGGACGTGTACTCATTATCGGAGCTGGAGGTGTTGGTACTGTAGTGGCAAAGAAGGTGGCGATGAATAGCCATATCTTTACTGATATTATGCTGGCAAGTCGCAATAAAGCGAAGTGCGATGCCATCGCTGCTAAAATCACTGAGGCTAAGATCAAGACTGCTCAGGTAGACGCCGACAAGGTGGAGGAACTGGTAGCTCTGTTTAATGACTTTAAGCCCGAATTGGTCATCAATGTGGCGCTACCCTACCAAGACTTGACCATCATGGATGCTTGTCTGGAGTGCGGGGTAAACTATCTCGATACTGCTAATTATGAACCTCTCGACGAGGCAAAGTATCAGTACAGCTGGCAGTGGGCTTATCAGGATCGCTTCAAGGCAGCTGGACTTACTGCTATCCTCGGCTGTGGTTTCGACCCAGGTGTGACCAGTGTCTTCACAGCTTATGCCGCTAAGCACCACTTCGATGAGATACATCATCTCGATATCGTAGATTGTAACGCTGGCGATCATCACAAAGCTTTTGCCACTAACTTCAACCCCGAAATCAATATCCGTGAGGTGACTCAGAGAGGAAAGTATTGGGAAAATGGCGAGTGGGTCGAGACTGAGCCTCTTGAAATTCACAAGCCTTTGACCTATCCGGAGGTTGGACCACGTGAGAGCTATTTGCTCTATCACGAGGAGCTCGAGAGCTTAGTGAAAAACTTCCCAAGCCTACAGAGGGCACGCTTCTGGATGACCTTTGGACAGGAGTACCTCACACACCTACGTGTGATTCAGAATATCGGTATGGCAAGCATCGAGCCTATCATGTATGAGGGCAGAGAGATTGTGCCTATCCAATTCCTCAAGGCAGTGCTCCCAGACCCAAAAGAATTGGGTGAAAACTATACCGGGCAGACCTCGATCGGATGCCGTATCCGTGGCGTGAAAGATGGTAAGGAAAAGACCTACTACATCTACAATAACTGTAGCCACGAGGCTGCCTACAAAGAGACTGGAGCACAGGGCGTGAGCTATACCACTGGTGTACCTGCCACGACCGGAGCTATCATGTTCTTCAAGGGTCTTTGGAGTGGTGCAGGCGTGTACAACGTAGAGGAGTTTAATCCGGATCCATTCCTTGAGGAGCTGGCAAAGCAGGGCTTGCCTTGGCATGAGCTACACGATATTGACCTCGAGCTATGATTAAGGTAGGAGATAAAATCCCAGAGCGACTAGGAGTAGACCAGAATGGTAATGAAATTACCCGCAATAGCCTCGCAGGGCAAAGGGTAGTCCTTTACTTTTATCCCAAGGATAATACCAGTGGCTGCACAGAGCAAGCGTGTAGTCTGAGAGATGGTATCAGTGACCTAAAGGATGCTGGTTACACAGTGATAGGAGTAAGTAAGGACAGCGCCAGAAGCCACAAAGGCTTCATAGAGAAGTATTCGTTGCCTTTTCCTCTGATTGCAGACACAGAGACAGAACTCAACCAGGCTTTTGGGGTCTGGGTGGAGAAGAGTATGTATGGTCGCAAGTATATGGGCACACAGCGCACTACTTTTGTAATCGATGGAGAAGGGATTGTGCAAGCGGTCGTTTCGGGTAAAGAAATCAAGACCAAGGAGCATGCTGCACAATTGATACAGATGATTAATAAATTAGACAAATAACAACTGATGGCAAAGAAGGACGCAGAGGAAAAGAATCTGCAAGATGATAAGTTGAAAGCCCTTGAGGCAGTGATGGCAAAGATTGAGAAAACCTTTGGGAAAGGCTCAATCATGAATATGGCATCGCAAGATATCCAGAATATTGATACGATTCCTACCGGATCACTCACGCTCGATATAGCGTTGGGTGTGGGTGGGTACCCAAGAGGTAGGATTATTGAGATCTATGGTCCTGAGTCTTCGGGTAAGACTACGCTAGCAATCCACGCTATCGCAGAGTGCCAGAAGCTGGGAGGTTTCGCCGCTATTATCGATGCGGAAAATGCCTTTGACCGTTCGTATGCCGAGGCACTTGGAGTGGATCTCTCCAAACTATGGATTTCCCAACCGGATACGGGAGAGCAGGCCTTGGACATCGCAGAGAATCTGATACGTTCGTCTGCGATGGATTTGATTGTCATCGACTCCGTAGCAGCACTGACTCCTAAGGGCGAGATTGAAGGGGATATGGGAGAGAATAGAGTAGGCCTGCAAGCCCGACTGATGAGTCAAGCTCTGCGCAAGCTAGCTGGTATCATCAATAAGACTCAGACCACTTGTATCTTTATCAACCAATTGCGAGAGAAGATTGGCAGCTACGGCAATCCTGAGACCACTACGGGAGGTAATGCGCTGAAGTATTATGCTTCGGTGCGCCTCGATATCCGCAAAAGTACACCGATAAAGGATAGCGACAATGAGGTGATTGGCAATCTCACCAAGGTAAAGGTGGCGAAAAATAAGGTGGCACCTCCATTCAAAAAAGCTGAGTTTGATATTATGTTTGGAGAGGGAATCTCCAAGGTGGGCGAACTGGTAGATGCCGGGGCAGAGATGGATATCATCCACAAGAGTGGCTCATGGTATACCTACGAAGATACCAAACTTGGGCAGGGACGAGAGGCTGCAAAGGCAACTCTTCAGGAAAATCCCGAATTGGCAGAACTCATTGAATCTCAGATAAAAGAGAAATTATCTAGCAAGATATTATAAATATATTTACTAACGAAAGGAAATATTGCTTTGTTTCTTAAATATCAAACGGCTGTTTGAGTGTTGTAGAGCAATAGTTTTTTCTTGGTTAGATGCGAGAATGTTATCATCTTTGTGAAGTCAAAAAGCATAACCTAATCAATCTTTCTTACCTAACATCCTAATATATTGTGGAACAACCGTCAGAGGCCGTACGAGAGTACGGCTTTTGTCGTTTTATACAAACACAATAAGGGCCATGTAGCTCATTGAGATACTACGTAGCCCCTGTAAGGAATTAGAGGAGGAGGAATAGGAGGGGAAAGAGAATCCCGAGGATAAGCTCGACACCACCAATGCCTTTGAGCCCACGTTTCCCTTTGACGAGGAAAACTCCTGTCAGGGTAATGGTGATGAGAGCAATAGCAAAGATGTCAGAGAAATAGGTCCACCAGCGTCCTGGATTGTAGTGGAGCTTCACAAAGTCACTAAGAAGCGGACGCCTACGGAGCTTATCATAGATCCCAATACCTGTATTGAGATTCACTTCAAGGCTTGAACCACCCTTTAGAAAGACCCTCATCACGCCCTCCTCTGGGTAATAGTGCTTGGTGTAATTGTCTTTTTCACCAATCTCATCGAGAAGGTTCATCACTTCCTCCTTCGTAATACTTTCTTGGGTACGGGGAGCATGGGCGATGGCTTCTTTTATTTCTATCCGTTCCGCCGAATAGTGGGGATTAATCTCACTGCGATGGTTCATCAAGATACCCGACAGAGCGTAGATAATGACCACCCCCGCAAAAAAATATGAAAGGTGCCGATGTATCAATCGGCACCATCTCATAAAGCTTTGCGAACTCTTCTTATTGATTCGTTTCTCTTCCATCATAGGATTTCGTACTTGTTCGCAACGATATGGAAGAGGCTCACGTACGCCTTGCCTTCTTTTTCTGTGCGCTCTGCGATACGAGCTCTGTAGTTGGCAATGCGCTCAGCTACGTCATTGGCAGGAGCTTCTCCGCTTGCCTTCATATCACTAGCACAGCCAGCCTCACCGTCCTCTCCGTGTTGTTCTGCTGCTTCTGCTGCGACATCAGCCTCCCACTTTGCGAGATAAGCCTCGTCGATACGCTCCTCGACCACTACACCCTCAATCTTGACCATTGCATTGACCACCTCTTGGGGGAAGCTACCGATGGCATCGCCGGCATCTACACGAATACTCTTAGTATCATCGCTCCCCATTAGGAATAGCTTGGTTCCGCCATGGCTACAGATATGGGTACAAACTGCCTCTACTACAACCGTTTGATCGATGTACTGCTCAGCCTCGGAGAGGAGCTGATCCACCTCCAGCACGGTCGCTACTGCAGTCTCCTCCTGCTTATTCTTGTCCTCTCCGGCACAAGCTGAAAAACCTGCTGCCCATCCCAGCAGTAATACGACACTCATAAAAATGTTTTGAGTTGTTTTCATGGAGTACTTCTTTCTAATTATTACAATGATTTACCACTCCGACAAATCTAATGAAAACTAAACAAATACCCTCATTTTAGAGAATGTTGCGCGATAGCGGTTTAGCTTTTTCCTCCAATTATTGTACAGGTGACGCCTATTGCGATATGGTTGCTCTTCGTCGGGAACACCTCTTTCCGGATGATGAGGACGCATTGTGACTGAAGCTTCACCGACAAAAGACGAATACTCTTTGCCGTGTGATGCTCCTATCCGAAGCGGTTCGCTTGATAGAGTAGTATCAGTCTGATGAACGCAGCCACTCTTTGCTATACTGATAACATTGGAACGAGGTGTTCTCAGCGAGGTGAAACGGGATATCCGCAAGACAGAAAACGGAAGTGGAGAGTTTGATACCTCTGCATCCGATAGCGGAGCAGATACTTTCGCTTTACACGAAAGAGAAGAGCAAGGGAGATTATACAAGATATTTCCGGATACGATGAACAAAGGCAAATTATCCACCCACCTCAAAGCCGTAGGCTTGGCTCGTGGCATTTGTACTCCGCTGGGCTACCATCCTGCTCGCCACAGCTTCGGCACGCTGACTTTGAAGGCTGGTATCCCGATGGAGAGCATCGCCAAGATGATGGGGCACGTCCATTGCCAGCACGCAAATCTACGCCCAAATCACCGATAGTAAAATCTCGAGTGACATGGATAGATTGATGCAACTAACAGGTATGTAGATCATAATCGAAAGGAATTTACCCCATTTTAATGAAGTAAGTCTTTTTTGAACTATTTAAGAGTTTATGCAGTCGATTAGTTAAATAACATCCCGTCTCTTTCGGATTATACAAGTAAGATGAATACAATTCATTTTCCATTACATAAAGTTATTCTTGTCATTGTATGGATGCAATAAAAATAATAAGCGACTTTTTTCAGAGAATCTGATAATTCTGTCAATAGTTCTTTTTGTTTTTCGTATGCCTTTACAATTTCATCGTTTTCATTTTTAATAGCTAAAATAATTTTAGCTTCTTCTGTTGATTCTCTGGATTCAAGCATCTCGAATAAAGTTTTGACATCAACCTCTTTCATTGTGGATTTTTCCAAATCTAAATTGGGGTTTTCTGTTACAGGATACCTAAAGAATGAACTTTGCTTATCATATTTTACAATAATAGGAATAGCCTTTGTTATATCTTCATGTTCTTTCCACTCTCCTTTATTTGCAAGAGATTCTAGTTTCTCTATATTCTTTAATAGCAACTCATCTTTCCAATACCGATATAACTCATCAATCCAATGACAACTATAAAGGGGACGCCATTGACCTCTCGGAGTTGAAAAGTGACACTTTGTAGCTTAATATCCATGCCACTACTATACGCCTCAATCTCTATGCGCTTCGTCTCGTAACCCAGCAATACGAATCCTATAGCTACCGGGCTAACACCTTCCTTAGTCGTTATCCGGAATCTCCCATCCGCCCCGGTAAAAGTATATCCGACAAGGGTGGATTGAGTACGGTAGAACAAGACATTGACATATTGTATAGGCGTACCCTTTTCATCTACCACCCGTCCACTGTATGTGGTTTGTGCAACAGCTGTAATGGATATAAGCGAGGGTAGTATCCCTAAGCACAAAGGGAGCCAACGCATACTACCTACCATTATTCTTTTTCTAAAAACAGTGCCACCCTCTCCGGATAGGTAATATCATTGCCGAACGGGTCCTTTCCTCGGCTCCTAAATCCGGTCATCTTCTCAAATAGTGCATCAGGCGATTTCCAAAGTAGCTTCATAAGCTCGCGGTACTCTTGTCTGTTGCATTCGACGTATTTCCCTTTGGGATAGAAAAGGGTTTCATTCTCGACTCGCTCAATCTGTATGCACGAAAAGGCAAATAGACCTTCGCTCTCCTCTGCATGCAGGATAAGCCCCGGTAATCCGTAGAGCTTCCAAGGACCATCGCTGTAGGGTATATCGGTGGTAAACCATACCGTCCAATGCCGACCTAGGTAGTCGGTCTCGGCTTTCTGGCAGTGGTAGTCTGCGATGATACTATCCGTTGGTACCAAAGTCCACTCCGGCTTGCTCATCGGCTCTGTATAGCGCAGATGCTTAAAGGTTTTTTCTGTGAAAGTGAGTCTATTCATGGCAGGATAGTTTTTCCATACCTGATAATTTAGGTTTGTCCTTGGGTACCCGGCACGCTCGCAGGCGTTCGCCACATCTCCTGGACTACCCCCTTGTGCCAAAATCCGCTCCTTAATCAATTCCCTTTGAACATTATTAAGACCATAGAAGTGGGAGACCTTGCCACCGATATCTAAGATGGCCTCATCCTCAAGTGCTTGTTTTTGCCCTTCAAATTGGTGGTACTTGGTAGAGTAGTGTACTCTTATTTGCACCTTCTTTTTATCCTCTCCCTTTGCTGTATATGATGTGCATACCATTGTGGAGAGAAGTATTAATCCGAATATAACTCTATCTATTCTCATCGGTTATTTGTTCGTAAAATGTTAGATTCTGTGTGTTAAGGTCTTACCAAAGCCCTTAATCAATCATACGATGTGCCACAGTCTATGTTGGAATAAACATCAATATAGTCACAGGTGTCACCAGAGGCAAATAAGGCAACTGCCGAACACCTCTACCATGTCATGCCTCAAGCTGCTTTGCTCTACTACCTGTGTGTATCACGCCTCTAAATATAAGAAAAATACTATTAACCACGACAACTGTATCAATTTTTGACCTTTTTGACGAAATTATTCTGCTGCTATACCACTTCTATATTCTTTCTGGTGGAGAAGCATTGGGTCGGCTACTGATATGTATTCTTGTAGAAGGAGAAAGTCAGTTCGTGCAATATTCTTTTTCATTGCTGTCCTTCGTAAGTTTTTATCGGACAGCAATAATAAAAAACGATACGAGAAAGAATGATTTATTCTTTCTCGCAAATAGATCGCTGGATTAGTAATTGGTAAGGGAAATATGGTCTACGATTTCAGTGGTAACATGCTCGGACATGAAATAATCTGCCATGGTGGCGAAGCGCTGGTCGTTCTCCGTGGTGCAATAGCCGGTGATACCATTTTTGCTGAGGCGACTGTCCATCTCGGAATGGCGCTGTAGGTAATCCTTGAGTGAATGAGCGACGATAGCCCCTTGCGGGATGATCTGTATGTGCTCCGGAAGCGCTTGCTTAATACGTGGCAGAAGCATCGGATAGTGGGTACAGGCGAGTACTAAGGCTTCCATATTGGGGGTCAGCTGCTGTAGTTCACTCAGGTCGCGCTGCACAAAGTAATTGACCCCTGCATTATCACCAATCTCTCCTTTCTCCACGAGGGCAGCCCATAGAGGTGTCGCCTTTTGGGTCAAGCGCACATTGGGTGCATACTTCTCTATCTCCAGCTGGTACGAGTTGCTCGCCACTGTAGCTTCGGTCGCCACAAGTCCCACTTCCATCTGACCGCCCTTGGACCGCTGTCCTAGGTATTCGACTGTAGGTCGGATGACGCCCAAGACTCGGCGGGTGGGGTCGCTGCTATTGGGGAGGTCACACATCTGTATCTGGCGAAGTGCTCGAGCTGAGGCTGTATTACAGGCGAGGACGACGAGTGGGCAACCTTGCTGAAATAGGTAGTTTACCCCCTGCTTGGTGTACTTGTAGATAAGTTCGAAAGAATGCGAACCGTATGGCGCACGGGCATTATCGCCAAGATAGAGGTAGTCATACTCGGGCAAGATTCGTTGGAGCTCGCGCAACACCGTGAGCCCTCCGTATCCCGAGTCAAATACGCCTATAGCAGTTCTATTACTCATCAGATGACGATCTCTATATCTCTTCCAAAAGGAGTCAATGCCACCTTGGCAAACTTAAAGTGCTTCTGCCCCCATGGAATACCTATAATGGTAACACAAAGCAGTGCGCCAATCAGCACGTGTGTGATAGCAATCCAAATACCTATCAAGACTGCCCAAAGGAGATTCCCTACGATACCCAAGGGGTTGCGACCAGACTGCGACACCACACTCCCAAAGGGAAAGAGCATCACCACCCCTAGCTTGAAGAGTTGTATCCCTAATGGTATCCCAATAATCGTGAGACATAGGACAAGACCTGATGTAAAATACTCAAGAGCATTTATAATTCCGCCAAATATCCACCAAACGATATTGCCTAATAACTTTCCCATAATGCTTATTCAAATATCATCCCTTCTTCTATTTTGTTTCCCAACAAGTAATCGCGTACAGTGGTACGACGCTTATTGGGGAATTGCACCTCCAATAGTTCCAGAGCCCCCTCTTGACACTGTACCACCAAGATCCCCTCCGAGACCAACACCGCTCCCGGAGATTTGTCTACAAGTGGCTCCCTCTCCCTTGCTCCAAATACCTTTATTTCCTCACCGCCCATCACAGCTATCGCTGCCGGATACGGGCTCATTGCCCGCACCCTTAGCTCCAATTGCTTTGCGGTACTGTGTTGAAAGTTCAGCAGCCGATCCTCCTTAAATATCTTGGTGGCATACTTTACTTCCTCTCCGATGGCTTGAGGACGAGGTACAATAGTTCCCTCTATAAGTCCCATTATCGTCTTGTGCGTTACCTCAGCACCCAGCTGCATGAGTTTATCATGCAGAGTGCCGCCCGTCTCATTAGGAGTTATGGTTATCTCTTCCTGCATCAGTATCTTGCCCTGATCAATACCCTCATTGAGGAGGAAGGTAGTCACTCCTGTCTTCGCCTCGTCATTGAGGATCGCATGTTGGATGGGTGCTGCACCTCTGTATTGTGGGAGCAAGGAAGCGTGTAAGTTAAACGTCCCATACCTCGGCATCGCCCACACCTCTTGGGGCATCATTCGGAAGGCAATCACGATGAATAGATCTGCCTCCAATTCCTTCAACTGAGCAAGAAACACCTCATCTTTAAGACTTTCTGGCTGTAACAGAGGGGTATTGGGCAGCACCCTCTGCGCCACCTCTTTTACCGCCGAAGGGCGAAGCTTATGCCCACGTCCGGCCGGTTTGTCTGGAGCGGTGACCACTCCGACTATATCATTGCCCTTAGCTACTAGGTACTCCAATATGTAGCCGGCGAAGTCGGGCGTACCAAAATATACAATCTTCATTGGACTAATCTCCTCCAAAATTCTGATTAAGCACCGAACGATACTGGTTAAAAATCATCGACTTCGAGACAAATCCCAGGTATCTGCCCTCTTCGTCCTCCACCGGGAGGTTCCAAGCCCCAATGTCGTCAAAGATTTTCATGATCATATCCATGCTCATGGTATTGACCACCCGAGCAGGAGGGGATACCATGAAAGTCTCTACCACAAAGCGATCATAGAGTTCGGGACGGAACATAATATTGCGGATATTATCCAGCAACACAAGTCCTACCATGCGACCCTTGTCATTGACCACAGGGAAGATATTGCGCTTGCTCTCTCCAAATATCCGCACCGTATCTCCAAGAGTCATCCTTGGGGATAGGATGCTGAAGTCATTTTCCAGCACATGCTCTACCTGCATCAAAGTCATCACTGCTTTATCCTTATTGTGAGTAAGGAGCTTGCCTTGCTCGGCAAGTCGGAGTGAATAGATACTGTGGGGGAGGAATAGCTTGATAGTGCCATAGGATGTAGTAGAAACGACAAGCAATGGCAAGAAGAGATTGTAACCTCCCGTAAGCTCAGCGATAAGGAAAGTCCCCGTAAGTGGTGCGTGCATCACACCTGCCATCACACCCGCCATGCCCATAAGCGCAAAGTTGTCTTGAGGAAGATGGATGGAAAGCCCTAGTCTATTCATCAGGTAACTAAAGGCAAAGCCGACCAAAGCACCAATAAACAGACTCGGTGCAAATACTCCTCCTGCTCCTCCTCCGGCATTGGTCGCTACCGTTGCAAATACTTTCGTGAATATCGCCAAGAGGAGAAAGAGAGGAAAGACCCAAGCCTCCCCTTCCATTCGCTCAAAGAGCGAACCTCTCATTATCTCCTCCGGATTGCTCCCAATCAGCGAACTAATGGTAATATAGCCTTCGCCATACAGTGGAGGGAGGAGGAAGATTAGCGAACTAAGAATCAGGGCACAGACAATCAGCCTCTGCCAATATTGTGGCATCCCCTTGAGTTTTTTCTCTAGCCCAAAAGAAATCTTGGTGAAGTAGAGCCCACTTAGACCACACAGTACACCCAGCACTATCACCCAGGGTATACGGCTTATGTCAAATGCCTCCGTAGCAGTATAGGCAAACTGCGCTTCAGTACCAAATATAAGGTAAGAGATAGAGGCAGCCGTAACCGAAGAAATCAATAATGGCATCACAGAGGTAAGCGTGAGATCCATCAGCAATACTTCAATCACAAAGATCAGCCCGGTGATTGGAGCTTTGAATATCCCTGCCACAGCTCCTGCTGCACCACAGCCAAGGAGCAACATTAGATTTTTATGCTCAAGATGGAAAAATCGACCAATGTTACTACCAATCGCCGAACCCGTCATCACGATAGGCGACTCAGCTCCTACCGATCCACCCATACCGATGGTGATAGAGGATGCCACCACAGAGCTCCACATATTGTGGGGCTTAAGACGGCTCTTACGCTGGCTTAGCGCATAGAGTATCTTGGTGACACCATGGCTGATATCATCCTTTACAATATACTTGACGAAGAGGTAGGTAATCACCACACCTATCACAGGTGTAAAGAGATAGCCTATATAGAGATCATCCACCGTAAAAAGCCGTGTACCATAGTCGGCAATCAGGTGAATTGCATTTTTGAGAATGGCTGCAGCGACCGAGCAGAGTACGCCTACCACAAATGCCAAGATAAGGATAAAGAACTGTTCAGGAATATTAGCCTCCCTCCACTCTAGGAAACGCTTCAATACCCTCTTCCCTCTTCCCTCCTCTTCGATAGTCAATGTCTCTTGCCCTTGTATCATCGAATCAGCTTAAATGTCCCATCTACCTCCAGTTTGATAATACTAGAAGCTCTCCCCTTACTTTTATCGTCCTGTCTGTATTGTACCACGTAGTCTACCCCATTCAATATCTCATCCGAAATATCAGCGAAACACGCAGGGGAGGAAGCTCCAGAGATATTGGCAGAGGTGCTCACTACAGGTCGCTTAAACCTCAGACACATGTCTCTGCAAAAAGGCTCATCACTCACCACCCTAATCCCTGCACTACCATCCTCAGCCAATAAATTGAGGGCAAGACCATGTACCCTAGGGTAGATGATGGTTAGTGGTGTAGTAGTGGCATCCAGTAGTTCATACGCTATAAATGGAACCTCTTTCATCAGTCCATTGAGTTTGGCAGGGCTATCCACAATACTAATGAGCGCCTTAGCGTCTTCCCGTTGCTTGAGCGCAAATACCCTCTTTACCGCCTCAGCATTGGTTGCGTCACAACCAATACCCCATATCGTATCGGTAGGGTAGAGAATCAGCCCTCCCTGCTCCAATACTTCTAGTGCACGTGCGAGATCCTCTCGCTCATACCTTCTAATAGGTTCCATACAATACCTCCAATATAATCCACTGCGAAGTTACCACTTTTTTACCAATGGAGGTATCTCATTACATCTAATGCAGTTCCTTTATTCTCTTCTCAAATATCAACCATTTTGGTTGAATTAGCCAATTCCATCCTTATCGATGAAATTTCAGATTAATTATTACTTGAAATGGTTTATAATAACTATTGATTGTGAGATTTACTTTTGTACTCATCCATATCCAGTAATACTGTGGTATTTCTACAGTAGTTTGAATCTTAGCCTCAGCATGATTTCTGATGGTCGAATCTGATATTGAGTATAATACCTCCCTGCATCATCATATGTCTGAGTGATAAATTGCTTTGTATTGAAGATATTTGTCCAATCAAGCATCAAATCGACATTCTTAAATTTATATTTCACGCCAAGGTTACCAAACCAAGAAGAACGCTCTGAGTGCTCTCTAGTACTCTTGTAGTAGTGGTTCAATTCAGTGCTTAATACCAACGCTGTAGTCGGCATTATTGAAGCCCTTAGACTCTGAGTGAAGTAGTGCATCGGTTCCTGTTTCATCCCTCCTACGTTGGCATTTGAAAGTGTGTACGATGTATTGTACCTGATCACCATAAACCGCTTAATCTTAGTGCTTATCGAACCATAACCTCCAATATTTTCTAAATCAAATGGAGAGATTACCCCTTGATTAAGCACGATAGATTTGCTCTTATCATACCTAGCGCCTATATGGATTTCAGACCTAATGATGTCTATACTCTTTGACAACGATAATGATACACCATAGCTTGGCGAAACATAGGGATGCACAATACTAGTGATACTACTCACAATACCATTGTATTGCGCATCGTAAAGCCTATTTCTCCAAATGCTTCTCAGAAAAAGTTCACCAGATAGAAATAGCGTAGTGAAAGGATTTTTATAGTCCAATCTTAAACTAGTGTAGGCATTGGAACTCCGACTCTCCTCTCCATCATTCCTAGAAAGATTACGGTACGAAGTCATAATGTAGCCCATGAGATCATCACGAATACCCCCAATCTGATTGCCATACCCCATCCTAGCAACCATATCCATCCTATTGGTGATAGGGTAATTGAGGTATAGAGAAGGACTAAACAACCAATATCCCCTTTTACCTCCATTCTGACGGATTTTATCTTCTTTGCTGACCCAAAGATAAGTGACAGGAAGTGTAAGCTCAGGCTTCAATTTGCGGGTAATCTCAAGTCCAATCCGAGGGGAAAAACTTACCCCTATTTCCCCTCTAGTGAGTTCATTTCTAAAAGCATCTACTGTTAGCGATGTTGTGTGCGGATCATCTTGGAAAGCAGAATTGATGGCATAATGGTTGGTAAATATACTTGCCCCCACCCATACAAACCCTCTATCCCATTCTGTTCCAGTCCTCAACGTTGTATCGGTAGAAAACTTACGATATTGCACGGATTGCACGAGTGTATTGATAGCTTGAGCGTCACCTGATAGCAAAGGGAAAATAGAGGGTGTCACAGACAATTGATGATTTTGCTGAGCGTAAATGATATCTGACTTAATATTGTACCTCTGTTTCCTATTCTTCTTTATAAGGTACTCAAAGCTATTCGAGAGATTAAGAGAGGGCATATCCAATCTCTGGGAAATAAAGTCACCAGACCGCACATCACCCACCTCATTATTCCATCTTGCAATGAGCTTTAATTTATTATTGAGATAATAATCCTCCTTATTCCCTTCTATTGTCATCGTACCATCAAGCTCTTGCTTATGATACTTAGAGCTCATATCCTCTACGATTTGGATATTTTCACCCTCTTTTATATAGATTTCTCTCTCTGAATAGCTACTCTTTCGCTGTTTATCATTCAGGTAGTTGATATTTGTAGTGAGAGTGTAATCCTTCCCCATAGTCCTCAAATCATTGAAAGAGCCTAGGTGCGCATCATTAAATAGATAATGCTGATTACTAATCGCTGGGGCTACGGCAGAGACTACACTCATAAACTGCTCAGGCATATTATTCATAAAATCATAAAACGAGACCAATTCTTGGGCTATGTCTCTGCCCGAATTATCCCCTTTATAGACCAGCATATTCTGCTGCTTGCGTGTAAAGCGCATGCCTACCAATTCATTACTTAGCAGTAGAGGACTTACTCCTGCCCCGATCTGAGCATTTAGAAAAAAAGCTCCCAACGATGATTGCTTGAGTTTGAGATTGATTGCTGCGACATCCGGTAGTGCCATCCCTTTTAGCGCCTTGATATGCTGGTGATTTTCAAGAACCTCTACTGACGCAACATCCTTAGCATCAATATTTTTAGTTGCAATACCATACTTCCCTTGTAAGAGATCCATGCCCTCAATATAAAACTGACTAATGGGCTTATTTTGGTACAAAATCTCTCCTGAGGAGAGGACTTGTACACCGGGAAGTTTCTTCAACACATCGCCAATGGAGCGGTCAGTACCATCTATAAAGCTCCCAACATGATAAGAAATTGTGTCGCCCAATTGCTTGACCTTGGGCATCTTCACAATCACCTCCTTTAGCTCTCTTATCTCCTCTTTGACTAGAAACTCAACGTAAGATATACTACTAACAATAGTCTTAGAGTGTGTCTTAATATTCATCGAGCGCACATTGATGGTAACCGTATCAGGAAGAGCATGTCTTATTTGGAGGGCAAAAGTACCATCTTGACCTGTCAGAGTATGAGCAAATATCTTTGTAGACCCTTTAGGGTGAAGCGTCACCGTAGCAGCATCTACCGGTTCTCGAGAGCTCTCGATGACAACACGCCCCCTAATCACAGACTGCCCCAAAGTAATTTGAAAAATAAAAAATGAAGCCAGTAGTAATAATATTATTCTCTTCATGGACATACTTCAAGCGATATCGCACTATTCTTTTCTATAATATCCACTATTCTTTACGTTTAATAATATGTCTAAATCTCTTTTTCTAGGTGGTGGTAGGCGATAGGGTTTCCACCACGATAGAATGATAGAGTATTGCCTTTCAGTACGTATGGTCATACTAGCTTTAATCTATCTGTATTTCACGCTTGCTATGTTGTAATTTCATGAAGTATTCGGGTATAGCCTCGATCCTTTTCTGAATGATATAGAGTACTTTGATTAAAGAATTCAACTATCATAGAGCTCGTAGCACCTCCTACATAGTCATGAAATTGAGAGAGTGTGGCTTTGTCGTAATCTTCATCATCCATGATAATGTCACCATCCACATTTTGGACACCTATGGCTTCCCACTCAAATAGATGCTCGCTATCATTTGCTTTTAGAATTAGTCCAGGTAGCCCCCATAGTTTCCATGGACCATCATTTATCGGAATCTCAAGCGTAAACCAAGCATAATATTCTCTTCCTCCATAACCTACATTTGCCTTATAGCATAAATATCCCATTATAGTATCGGTCTCCTCTGTAATTTCCCATCTTGCCATCTCCTCTATTTTTTGATCATGACGAATATTAGCAATGTAGGAGTTGAAAATAGATGATATTTCACCAGTATCACGATTTTTGAATATCTGAATAGGATCTCCTGGGTCGTCTTCTGTATAGTCACTATTTGAATTTATTAGTTCAACTACACTGCTAAGATCCTCAACTATCTCGTGTCCTGTAGCTCTTTTGGCACGAGATATTCTCCCTTGTCTTTGACTCTCCATTAAGTTTCGATACATAGGGTCTAAATAGACAGAATATTTCTCCCCTATTGCTAGTGCGAGTGTGTCTGTCATTGAACTTTCTGAGCCATCGTTATTGCGAATAGCATAAGAGTATCTATAGGTCACTACTACTTTTGCATGATCTAGTATATTCTGGTCTTTTTCGTTCAATGTGATACCGCCATACTTTACATCAGATACTACACTACTTGACTCTTGTGCATTACCTCTGACCGCTCCCAAAAACGTTAGAAAAATAGTCAAAAGTAATAGTTTGTTATTTACTCTCATGTTCTTATCCCTTTTCAATGTTTAACAGTACTTCTTCAATAAAAGTAGAAAACTACTTTTATGACAATCAGGGGCACTAAAAATGAAATATAGACACTTTTTATTTAAATGATTCTTTTAAGCAACTACAGTCCACTACAAGTGCCCCCAACCACCCAATAAATTTCAATTACATCATCGTATAACTTTGGAATTTAGGAATTTGTGCAAAAACTGTTAGAAGAAACTCAACCGCAATGAGAACCTGTTCCATATGTTTTTTCACAAAATTCATTCGAACAATTTGAAAACGGACCGGCAGTTACGTCACCGGGACCAATACAAAATCCATATCCTCCATCTTGCTTTTTTTTATTCCCTCCTCTAACATTTCATATTTTAGATTTTCAACGGTTTAATATAACCGTTTGAAGAATAAACATTTAACTGAGTATTTGAGAAACAGTGGTAACGAGTTAGCAACTGTGCTATTTTCAGCGTTTTGCGGTGCTATACTGTC
>JAEWZH010000011.1 GCA_023395395.1 Bacteroidota bacterium
ACGTAGATCAAGCGAAGAAGGTAATCATCTGCAACTTCGACCTCAATCCGGGCTACGCAGGAGTACCTAATCCTCTTTATGAGGACAAGGAGAAGGTAACCCTGATGCTCGGCGATGCCAAGGAGAGTTTGCAGCGACTACTCAAGAAACTGATGTAAATTGACTTAATTACAAACGATAAGCGGTGTAGTACTATTTCAAGTACTACACCGCTTTCTTTTTCTCCTATAGTTAGGCAATCTCTTACTCCTTACCGAGGAAGGGGTAAGTATAGTCTACAGGAGGATTGAACGTTTCCTTAATATTACGAGGATTGATCCAACGAACAAGATTGAGCGGGCCGCCCGCCTTGTCATTTGTACCTGATGCACGAGCGCCACCGAAAGGCTGCTGACCGACGACTGCGCCTGTTGGCTTATCATTGATATAGAAGTTACCCGCACTAAACCTTAAATCATCAAGCACCTGATTTGTAATCAGACGGTCGCGAGAAAATATAGAGCCAGTAAGACCATAAACAGAGCTCGTGTCTACTAGCTCTAGCACCTCTTGCCACTTACTATCGTCGTAAACAAAGACAGTAAGCACCGGCCCGAAGATCTCCTCTACCATGCTCTTGAAGTGTGGATCTGTGGTGAGGATCACGGTCGGTTCAACGAAGTAGCCGACACTTTTATCACATCCACCGCCAATGATTACCTCAGCATCAGGAGACTTCTGGGCATAGTCGATATAGCCCTTGATATTATCAAACGAAGCTTCATCAATCACAGCGTTCATAAAGTTAGAGAAATCTCGCACATCACCCATCTTGATGGTCGAAATCATCTCCTCCATGTGGCTTCTTACCTCATTCCATCTGCTCTTAGGGATATAAGCGCGTGATGCAGCAGAGCACTTCTGACCCTGATACTCAAATGCTCCACGAACAAGTGCCACTGCTACCTCTCGAGCATCGGCAGAATTATGCATAAGGACAAAATTCTTGCCCCCTGTCTCTCCCACAATGACAGGATATGAACTATAATGTCCTACGTTTCTCCCAATCTCGCCCCATAGGTGATTGAAAGTAGCTGTCGAACCCGTAAAATGGAACCCAGCCAGACTCTTGTCGGCGGTCACTACCTTACCTATTGTTGAGCCCTGACCAGGAACGAAATTCACTACTCCCGCTGGCAATCCAGCCTCTTCAAAGACCTTCATCAGTAGGTAATTTGAATGTAGTGCGGTGGTAGATGGTTTCCACACCGTGGTATTGCCCATCATTGCCGGTGCGAGGTTGAGGTTACTAGCAATTGAGGTGAAATTAAATGGTGTAAGTGCGAAAACAAAACCCTCAAGTGGACGGTACTCTAGCCTATTAAGGATTCCAGGGACTGACAGTGGTTGATCAGCGTAAATCCTAGAGGCATAGTAAGTACCAAAAGTGAGGAAGTCGATTAGCTCACAGGGGGCATCGATTTCTGCCTGCATAGGATTCTTACTCTGACCAATCATCAGGGATGAATTAAGCACATAGCGGTACTTCGTGGCAAATAGCTCGGCTATCTTCATCATGATTGAGGCTCGTTCGAGCCAAGGCATTTTCGACCACTCCTTGTGCGCCTTATTGGCTGCATCAATCGCCATCTGCACCTCCTTTTCACCTGCCTTGTGGTAGGTGGCAATAGTATGCTGGTGATTGTGTGGCTCTACCACCTTCCCTGTATTACCGGTGCGAATCTCTTTTCCACCGATAATCAAAGGGATTTCTATCTCGCTATCCCAGCTATTTATCGCCTTCTTCAGTTCCTCACGCTCCTTTGTCCCAGGGGCATAAGATAGGACCGGTTCGTTTTTCGGTCTTTCGAAGTTATAAAGAATATTATCCATAGGATCTTCAATAAAAGTGTGTAAAAATCATTCGTATCTATAGAGTTCTCCCATCATACAGCGAGCCGATCCACCACCAAGGTCTTCAATGGTAGTCAGGCTAGGAGCGATAATCGTCATGCTCTTTTCAATCATTGCCCTTTGCTCATCTGTAAGCGAAGCGAGTGCCCTCTGGCTCATCACCATAAATTGCTCTCCTTGGTGATTCCGCACGCTAAGCATATTTCCTGCAAAATGGTAAACCTGCTCCATCGAGATATCACAAATCTCGTGACCAGATGATCGAAGAGCACTGATCACATAATCTTGTTGGTCTTCCGGAATAGATGCCAGACATATCACAGCGAGATCGGTAGCCAGAGCCATCATCACATTGGTATGGTAGATGGGCATTCCCTCTTTGTCCAAAGCATCGAAAATCACGGACGAGTATCCATATCGTTGGCAAAGGATATCTAGAAGAGGCTCAGACAATCTTTGGGAACGACAAGCATAAATCATCCTATTAGGACGATCGATAATCATCGTTCCGGTACCTTCTAGTACTTCTCCCATTTCCTCAGAGATGGGACGCATATCCCAAATAACCCTAGGCTGATAAGCCTCTACCAATCTGTTATATAGCGCCTCCTTATGGCTCTCTGCATCTCTACTCGGGGCATACATCTTAAATATTGTAAGGTTGCCTTTGTCATCCGTGAGGAACCAGTTATTGGGAAATATAGAGTCGGGGGTATGTGGTTCAGGCGTATCCTCAGCCACTATTACCTCTACACCATGCGACCTTAGGAGCTCCACAAAGCCGTCAAACTCCCTTTGAGCGCACTCATTAGCATCATCAGTCCCCCTCTCCGCAACCTGGAAGTGGTTGTCTCCCAAAGTCTCAGGATTGGCTAGGAAGCGACATGGGCGTACCATAAACACCCGATCTGTAGTCTGTTGTCTAGCCTTTTCCATAGTAGGGTTATTTGCCAACAAACTGACTGAGAGACTTGCGTATAATCTCCAAGCCCTCACGTAGCTGTTCCTCTGTGATGACAAGCGGTGGAGCAAAGCGGATAATATGCTGGTGAGTAGGCTTAGCCAATAGACCATTTTCAGCCATAATCTCGCAGAGATCCCAAGCCTCTCTACCATTGATAGGCTTGATCACAGCTGCATTGAGGAGCCCCTTTCCACGTACGAGTTCGACTACAGGCGAATTCATTGCCAATAGTTCTTCTCTAAATATCTTTCCTAAGCGTTCAGCATTCGCGGCAAGATTCTCCTCCTTGATTACATCAAGTGCAGCCATAGCGACTTTACAAGCCAGCGGGAATCCCCCGAATGTTGAACCATGCTCACCTGGCTTAATAGTTAGCATAATCTCATCGTCAGCAAGGACAGCAGACACGGGAAGAACTCCACCAGAGATTGCTTTACCTAATATGAGGACGTCAGGACGTACATTTTCGTGATCACAAGCAAGCATCCTACCCGTGCGAGCGATACCCGTCTGCACTTCATCGGCCACGAATAGACAATTATACTTGTTACAAAGTTCTCTAATCCCACTGAGATAACCATCATGAGGAACATATACACCTGCCTCGCCCTGTATTGGTTCTACTAGGATACCAGCGACCTTATCGCCCTTCTCCTTCAGTACAGACTCAATAGCTCCAAGGTTATCATACGGTACACGTTCAAACCCCGGAGTAAATGGACCATAATGCTCATAGGCAGATGGGTCATTGGATAGACTCACAATAGTAATGGTACGACCATGGAAGTTACCCTCGCAAACGATGATAATAGCCTCATTTTCAGGAATGCCCTTTACCTTGTAGCCCCACTTACGGGTGAGTTTAAGGGCAGACTCTACTGCCTCAGCTCCACTATTCATGGGAAGCACCTTATCATACCCAAAATACTTAGTCACATACTCCTCAAAAGGGCCAAGTGCATCATTGTAAAATGCCCTAGAAGTGAGGCAAAGCGTATCAGCCTGATCTTTTAGCGCCTTCACAATCCGTGGATGACAGTGACCTTGATTGACGGCCGAATAAGCCGATAAAAAATCGAAGTATTTCTTTCCATCTACGTCCCATACAAATGGTCCCTCACCACGTGACAGCACTACGCCTAGTGGGTGATAATTATGCGCACCATACTTGGACTCTTGATCCATAAAGCTCTTTGCCTTGTCAGTAATTGTCAGCATTAGATATATAAAAAATTAAAGGGTTACAAAAAAGTTCTCTTTTATGATAGGGCGTAAACATTCGACCGCATAGAGAACAATTATAGACCACAATATTACTGAAATGATTTCACTTGTCCAAATTACAACCCTCCTATTCCGCAAGTAAAGGATCCCAGTCTATTGATGCATACTTTTCAGGTAATGTATATAGAAGTTGTCGCTCTATAGAGGAAATCTGACTGCTCTATAGAGGAAATCTAACCGCTCTATAGAGGAAATCTAACTGCTCTATAGAGGAAACCTCGTCGCTCTATAGAGGAAACCTAACTGCTCTATAGAGCAGATTTTGTTTTTTACTGTCAGCATCCTCTACTTAGGAATTGAGGAACACAAAAAAGCTGGAGTAGATAAGTATCTACCCCAGCCTTAATTCAATAGCAATATATTACTTATTCAGTTCTCTTAGTTTTGCCTGAATGGCCTTAATATCATGGCCACGCATCAAGATTTCACCCTCAGGGGAGAAGAGGATAAAGGTGGGCACTCCATTCACACCATAAAGTTTAACTCCCTCGCTAGTGCCATCTTGGAAAGTTGGCCAAGTAATACCTAAATCCTTAACTGCCTGAGCATAAGCTGCGCCATCCGCATCTTGCTCCCAAACTGCAATACTTGCGGAGGTGAGTACATCCGCAAATTCCTTTTCAATCTCTGCAATTACAGGCATAGAGACCTTACAAGGGCCACACCAAGAGGCGAAGAAATCGAGTAAGAAATACTTGCCCTCAGCACGGAAGTCACTTAACTTCTTGGTCTCATTGGCAGGGTTGGTCATCTCGTAGTCTACAAATTGCTGACCCACACCAGTCTTGGCTGCTGCCTGCATAGTCGTGTACATCTGAGAAAGTTGTTTGTCATTTTTGATCAGACTTCCAGAAGCCTCATAGTACTCCACAAACTCAGCCGGTTCCAAAGACTGAGCCATGTACGAAAAGGCATACCAGTCTATCAGCGTATTGCCGCCCTTTGTATAGTAGCTGTCGTAGATTTTTTTTGTTTCCATAGAGTACTGCTCTTGGATTTTATCGAGCTGCTCTAGTTGCTCATCTGTAGGCTCAGCCTCGCCAATCTGTGCGATAAGCTCCTCTGCCGAGGCATTGAGGGTAGATCTTACCTCTGCTAATTTGTCTTGCATCTCCTGTACTCTCACAAAAGAACTGCTCGCTTCGCCACCACGACGCAGTTTGGGCGCATTAGTCAGCTCGTCAATAGTGTAAGTAAGGGTAAAGTCTCCTGCTTCGTTGGCAAAGACTATCGAAGACTCTCCTACCAGCATCATACTGATTACAGTGTCATTAGCTGGGACGACATACTCAAAAGCCCCCTTGTCAATCAAGACCGAGTCTTTGATATTTTCGTCCATGTCATAGATCCTAGCATAAGTCCCATTAAGAGCCTCTGGAAGACCACTCCCTGAGAGCTTAAACTGCTTACCTCCTGGCGTACATGCGGTGAACGCAACTGCGACAGCAAACAGTGCAAAAAATAGCTTCTTCATTTCCAATTTTTATAACATTAATACTAATTATCGAGCGACAAAGGTAGGCAAAAAGCACAGACTACCCAAGAAAATCCACATTCCGGTCACATCTCTTACGACTCTGCAATGCTAAATACAGGCGACTAATCTACTGAGAACCCCAGATTGTCTTATAAAATTTATCTCTATCGAAAAATCTCATCATTCGGGGAAGACAATCCATTACTTGCCAGACAAAACTTTAGCGGCAAAGGGGCAAATTGCGGAGAGTACCAGTTGCTCCTGCTGAGCATACTTTACAGCCTCATCTACCAAATAGCGACCCAATCCTAGACCTTCAAACTCCCTAAATACCCCTGTATGACTGATAACCATTCGATTGGGTTTCTCAAAGAGAAACTCTATCTCTCCTGCTCTCACACCATCAACAAAGAGCAATAGTGCCCCTTGATTTTCCCTCTTCTCTAGTTCAACCCTCTTATTCATCTTTCTAATTGCCAAATACTATTATGTGTGTAGAACACCCTGGGAGAGAAAAAGTTCGCATAAGAGAAAGAAAGACATCATCGTACCAACCTATGTCCTAGCATCTCATCTGCCAATACAAGCGCAGTCATAGCCTCAATAATTGGGAGTACACGAGGAAATACAGAGCCATCGTGCCTACCTTGGATAGTAAGAGTCTGCGATGCGCCATTGCTATCTATGGTCTGCTGCGGTAAAGCAATGGAGGCAATGGGCTTGAAAGCCACACGGAATAATAGCGGTGCACCACTCGAAATACCTCCCAAAACACCTCCAGAGTGATTAGTCGCCATCTCTGGCTGACCATTTCGAATGATAAAGGGGTCGTTTGCCACACTTCCACGCATAGCTGAAAGTGCAAAGCCATCCCCCATCTCAAAGCCTTTGCAAGCATTGATGCCGAGCATCGCTTCTGCCAGCCGAGCATCCAGCTTACCATAAAGGGGGCTCCCCCACCCTGAAGGTACGCCTGTGACCACGACCGAAGCTATTCCACCTAAAGTGTCTCCGGACTGTCGAGCCTCCAGCAATGCCTCGTACATCAGACAATCTATTTTTGCGATGGGACAACCGACTTTACTATCACCTCGAGAAATCTCCAGCAAATAACCCCCAGGGAGCTTGACATTCCCCAATTGAGAAGTATAGGCTGTAATCTCTACCCCCTGCGCATGTAGTATTTGCATAGCAATCGCACCTGCCACAACACGCACGGCGGTCTCTCGTGCACTAGCTCTTCCACCTCCTTTATGGTCTCGGATGCCATACTTTGCCTGGTAAGTATAATCAGCATGAGAGGGACGATAAACCTCAGATAAATGGTCATAGTCACCACTCTTTCGCTCTTTATTAGCGATGACAAAAGCAATAGGAGCACCAGTCGTGATGCCATCCACTAAACCAGACAAAAACTCTGGTTGATCCTCCTCGATTCTATCTGTGCTCACACCTCCGGTACTTCTACGACGTTGAAGTGTAGAAACAATCAAATCCATATCCAGAGAGATACCAGCTGGGCAACCATCTATTACTCCTCCAATAGCTATGCCATGAGATTCACCAAAGGTTGTAAGTCGAAAGTATCTACCAAAAGTATTCATTATGCAAAGAAAAGGTAAGCGATTGAGACTGCAGATATCATACCTATGAGGTCCGACAAAAGCGATACTCCAAGTGTATACCGAGTCTTTTTGATTGACACACTACCATAGTAAAGAGCAAGGATATAAAATGTGGTATCACTAGCCCCCTGCACCATACATGCTAAGCGCCCGACAAAGGAATCGGCACCAAAGGTCTCCATGACATCAATCATCAACCCTCTGGCTCCACTCCCACTTAGAGGCTTCATCAACATTGTGGGCAAAGCATCGACCCAAGCGGTGTCTAGCCCTAGCAGACTGACTAGGTAGGAAATACCACTCATCAGCCAATCCATCGCTCCACTGGCTCTGAAAATCCCAACCCCTACAAGCACTGCAACTATATAGGGTATAATGGTGACGGCTGTCTTGAATCCATCTTTTGCTCCGTCTATAAAGTCTTCGTACACGTTTCGCTTTGCAAAGGCTCCACTACCGATAAATAGAATCACCATACTTAGGAGTACAAGATGGCTTATCATCGTGGATTGTGTCGTAAGTGTTTCACGATCCACGCTACTCGCCCACCAGATAATCCCTACTACAATGGCGAGGAAAATCAGTAAAGGGATGACAAAGGCTTTTCTAAATAGGTTGATTTTTTGCTTAAAAGACACCATCAATATCGCCGTCAATGTACTCGCTCCTGTAGCGAGCAGAATAGGTACGAAAATATCTGCTGGAGAGGCGCTACCCAACTGTATTCGATACATAATGATGGTAATCGGGATAAGCGTGAGACCACTGGCATTGATGGCAAGGAACATAATCATGGCATCTGAGGCGGTATCCTTTTGCTTATTCTCCTCCTGTAGCTCTCGCATAGTCTGCAATCCTAGTGGAGTAGCAGCATTGTCAAGTCCCAGCAGATTGGCACTGAAGTTCATCAGCATGGTACCTGTCACTGGATGCCCTTTTGGTAAGGATGGAAAGAGCACGTGGAAAAAGGGTGCTGTCACCCGAGCAAAACGCCCGATAAGTCCGCTCTTTTCTCCGATATTAAGAAGGCCCTGCCAGAGTGTAAGCACTCCAGCAAGGCCTAAAGATATTTCGAAACCAGTAGTGGCTGCACTGAAGAGCGCATCCACCATCGCACTAAATATGGAGCCATCACCCGTAGTCATCACCCTAATGAGGGCGACAAGGGCACCCACTAGGAAGAAGGCAATCCATATATAGTTGAGCAACATCTATTATACGAGCTTTACCAAGTAGAAATTCTTTTTACCCCTCTGAATCAGCATATAGCAATCGTTGAGGAGATCTTTCTCTGTCGGGATGTACTGGAAGTCGGTAATCTTCTCTCCATTGAGACTCACACCACCGCTCTGAATCAATTTGCGAAGCTCGCTGTTGCTTCCAAAGAATTGACATTCTCCTACCAGTAAGTCCATCAGTCCCAACTGCCCATCCACCTTTTCTCTTGCCACTTCTGCCATCGGCACCCCCTCAAAGACACTGAGGAATGTGCTCTCATCTAGCTTGTGAAGTGTCTCTACAGATGACCTGCCAAATAGAATTTGGGATGCCTGAACCGCTGTCTCGTAATCCTCTCTTGAGTGCACCATCACTGTGATTTCCTCCGCCAATTTAGACTGAAGCAGTCGTTTGTGTGGCTCCTCAGTATGTGCCTTTTCTAGCGCCTCTATCTCCCCACGACTTAGACTGGTGAAGATACGGATAAATTTGCCCGCATCTTCATCCGAAACATTCATCCAGAATTGGTAGAACTTATATGGAGAGGTATATCGAGGGTCAAGCCATACGTTCCCGCTCTCGGTCTTGCCAAACTTCGTTCCATCTGCCTTGGTAATCAATGGACAAGTGATGGCAAATGCCTGACCATCTATCTTACGACGGATAAGTTCGCAACCGGTAGTAATATTACCCCATTGATCCGATCCTCCTAGCTGTACTCGGCACCCCTCGTGCTCGAAAAGGTATAGATAGTCATAGCCTTGGAGGAGTTGGTAGGAGAACTCTGTGAAGGAGAGACCGCTACCTCCTTCTCCCGCAATACGCTTCTTTACCGAATCCTTCGCCATCATGTAATTGACGGTGATGTGCTTCCCAACGTCACGGATAAAATTTAGGAAAGAGTAATCCTTCATCCAATCATAGTTATTGACTAGTATCGCAGCATTAGGTGCATCGCTCTCAAAGTCGAGGAACTTACCCAGTTGCTTCTTAATCGCTTCTTGATTGTGTCTCAGCGTCTTTTCATCCAACAAGTTGCGCTCAGCAGACTTCATCGAAGGATCACCAATCATCCCTGTCGCCCCTCCAATTACTGCGATTGGACGATGCCCCGCCTGCTGAAAATGCCTCAGCATCATTACGCCTACTAGGTGTCCAATATGCAAAGAATCAGCAGTAGGATCGATTCCGAGATAACCAGAAGTTTGCCCCTTCATAAGTTCTTCTTCGGTCCCTGGCATGATAGAGTGAATCATGCCCCTCCACTCCAATTCTTTTACAAAATTTGTGTTCATATCTCGTCGTATACCTATTATAATTTCTAAACAGTGACAAAGTTACCAATTTTACCCTATTGTACGTGACTTAGAGAAAAATAGTATCTTTGTGATGTATTTGAATAATAACCCTATAGATAACAATAAGAAAGATGAGTAAGATTGTATCCAACCTGACCCCCAATGTATTCTTCGTCACAAAGGGTAGTGGAGAATCGGATCTCGAGCTACACGCTGGTTCGTACCACATGGCGCTCTACGATGCGGGCATCAACGACTATAATATCATGGTTTACTCCTCCATCCTCCCTAAGACTGCTCGTCTGGTAACGATGGATGAAATTGATCTTCCTCCTTTTGGGTCGGAGATGAAGACCATCATGTCGGTGTCACACGGAACCCAGGATGAGTTTGTATCAGCAGGTATAGTATACGCTTGGATGTATGCCGATGAAAACTTTGACGAAAAGATTGGCGGACTCGTATGTGAGGTAAATGGTCGCTATCGCATCGAGGAGCTCGAGGCTAGGCTATCAAGAGTAATCCTAGATCTTCACGACAAGACCTATAGCCAATACTACCTCGGCGAGCTCAACTTTGTCACAGAAGGCATCACTATAGAGAAGCGCTATGGCACAGCCCTCGTCAGTCTTTGCTTTATGGATTTTGTTCAAGCTGAAAGTGCTATCGGTGAATAATCAATCGATAATTATACTCCAAGAGGCTTTACCCACAGAGGTAAAGCCTCTTTTTTTATCCTAAAGAAATCATATCTCGCAAATTATCTCTACCTTTGCCAATCGAATAAATACCTCACATTAAATAACTTGATATGAAGAAAGAGATTTTTATGACTTTAGCTCTTGCATCTATGGCACTCGGCATGGGTAGCTGCAAAGAGGATGCAAACAAGGAGGCACAGACAGCCGAGGCAATACCAGCTATCGACCTCACTGCTATGGACACTACCGTAATGCCTCAAAAAGACTTCTACATGTACGTCAATGGCAACTGGATTGCCAATAATCCTCTTCCCGCTGGCTATGCTCGCTATGGCAGTTTCGATGTACTTCGCAAAAATGCACTCGATGCTACCAAGAGCATCTTAGAAGAGATGAAAGAGGGCATCACTGCGGGTAGTGATGAGGAGAAAGCATACAAGCTCTATGAGATGAGTTTGGATACCGTAAAGCTCGATAATGATGGTGCTCAGCCTATCCTTGCCTCCCTAAGCGAAGTAGATGCTATCACAACCAAGGAGGAACTCGTAGATTATATGGCTAAGAGTGGCAATTACGGCGAGTCTTTCTTCTTTGGCGTATTTGTCATGGCAGACGAGAAAGATAGCAAAAATAATCTTCTCCAACTCTTCCAGCCAAGTCTCATCATGGGCGTACCTGATTACTATGCTGACAATGCCGACATGGCGAAACAACAGGCTGACTACAAGACCTACATCACCAAGCTCTTCACACTCACCGGCACTCCAGAGTCAGATGCCCAAGCTCTTGCTACTGAAGTATACAACACGGAGAAGAGCCTCTCCAAGATTGTTTACACAATGCTAGAGCTTCGCGATAGCCAACGTAACTATAATAAGATGGGCATGGAGGAGTTTTACAAGACCTTCAAGTTCCCTTACCAGCGCTATTTCGAGGGTCGCAATGGTCTATCAAGCGCAAAGGAACTCAACGTAGCACAAAAGGATTACTTCCACCGCTTTGACAAATGGTTTGAGACCACATCTCTAGATGCGCTCAAAGCTCTAATCAAAGCCCAGATACTTGACAATGGTGCAAACTATCTCAGCAAGGACTTCCGTGATGCTTCATTTGCATTCCATAGCACCTCTATGACTGGTGTAACCGAGCAGAAGCCTCTATGGCAGACTGCAGTGGCACGTGTCAATAGTAGCTTCGGCGATGTAGTTGCACAACGCTATGTGACTAAGTACTTCCCAGCAGAGGCAAAGGAGCGTATGACCACCCTTGTGGACAACCTCATCGCTGCTCTCGGCAACCGTATTGACAACCTCGCTTGGATGAGTGACGAGACCAAAAAGAAAGCACACGAAAAGCTCAGCACCTTTATCGTAAAGGTAGGATATCCGGACAAGTGGTGGACTTATGAAAAGGCTGAGCTTATCGAGAGTTCACTATATGAGTATATGCGCGCCATTGCACTATTTGAAGTCAATCGCAATCTCGAGGATCTCGGTAAGCCAGTAGACTTCGATCGTTGGTTGATGAATGCTCACGAGGTCAATGCTTATTACAATCCAACCACCAACGAGATTTGCTTCCCCGCCGGTATCCTCCAGTCTCCATTCTTCAATCTCAATGCTGACGATGCTGTAAACTACGGTGGTATCGGTGTGGTGATTGGTCATGAGATGACCCACGGATTTGACGATCAGGGTAGCCACTACGATGCTTACGGCAATATGGTAAACTGGTGGACCGAGGAGGATGCGAAAATCTTCAGTTCTACTACCAAGCTACTCGCAGACCAATTTGATAAAGTGATGATCCGTCCTGACCTCAAGGCAGACGGTCAGCTCACACTTGGAGAAAACATTGCAGACCAAGGTGGTCTTCTTGTCGCTTACGATGCTTTAATGAAGGCAACCGAGGGTAAGGAGTACCCAATCATCGACAATTTCACCATGGCACAGCGTTTCTTCATCGGCTACGCACGTCTATGGGGCCAGAATATCACCCCAGAGGAAGAGGTTCGCCTTACTAAGATAGATGTTCACAGCTTGGGCAAACTCAGAGTAAATCAAGCTCTTCGTAATATCCCTGCTTTCTACGAAGCATTCAATGTAAAAGAGGGTGATACTATGTGGCTAGCTCCTGAGGAGCGTGTCATCGTCTGGTAATCAGTACTACCATCCATTTTTACAAGGAGGTCTATGTCCTATCCGACACAGACCTCCTTTGTGTATATATTTTTGGGGAATAGAAGGGTGGAAATGTCAGCTAAAATAGTTATCTTTGCAACATCGAAACATACATGAATCTTTAGCTCAGTTGGTTTAGAGCACTACCTTGACAGGGTAGGGGTCGGCAGTTCGAGTCTGCCAAGGTTCACTCAAGGAGTATTTTACTACTTATAGCAAAGTCTAATAAGCATTGTAAGTCAAACACTTACGGTGCTTATTTTTTTTGCCGTTTTCACTGAATGTTACAAAGCGATACCAAAAGCGCACGTTTTCAACGTAACAAAGGTATCATACAACGTAACATATTAACCTTTGCTTACAAATCGAAAACGTCAATGGCTACAAAATGGCTACGAACTAAAGTTAATTCCAGAAATGTAGCCAAAATATATTCCTCTTTGCTCTTTATCGTACTTTCTCAATTTTCACCATAAGGAAACTGTTTATTTATGATTTTAGTAATGAAGAGCAAACTCAACCTGACCGTGAGCTACTACAGTAGAGGCAATAAGAAGTCAGAAACCTCAACCCCTGTAATGCTTCGTGTGTCCTTGAATGGAGAACGAAGTAGCTTTGGGAACACCGGCATATCGGTTAAGCCTGTTTACCTTGAAAAAAACAGGGTAGTACCCCTGCACCCTAAAGCTGAAGAGCTGAATAGACAACTCATGGAGTTGGAAACACGTATTCACTTTCTAGCTGAACACCTTTTCAATAAAGGTCAACTATCTCTCTCAAACATTAAGGAAGAGCTTAACGGGAAAAAACAGAGTCAACAATATGTGTCTGCCGTTATTGAAGAGCTACTCAATGAGAAAGAGCAGGAGTTTCAGGCAGGAAAGATTGTCGCAGGTTCGGTAAAACGTCACCATAACTTTGCACGTGTCTTTATGAGCTTCATAGCTTACAAGTATCAACGCAACGACTTACGTATGCAAGAAATCACAAAAGAGACAATAAGAGACTACGAAACATATTTACATTGTGAGCTTGGATATAGCCATAATACCCTTATTAAGTATATGCGTTTTCTTTGTAAAGCCACTCGAAGGGGTATGGAACTTAATACTATTGACAAAGACCCTTTCAAAGGAATTAGTTATCAAGACAAAGAAACTGACAGAGGATTTCTTGATGAAAAGGAAGTTGCTCTATTAATAAAGACCACAATCAACGATAAGCACCTAAGCTTCATTCGAGACACCTTTATCTTTGCCTGCTTTACAGGTCTTTCATATAGTGATGTTTCTAGCCTCACTAAAAGTAACCTCAGTTACTACAATGATGAACAATGGATTTTAATTAGGAGACAAAAGACCAAAGTGCTTTCTAAGATACCCCTTTTACCTCAAGCTCTGGAGATACTCGAAAAGTATAAGAAGTTAGAAACGAACGATGGTCGTTTGCTCCCCCTACCCTGCAACCAAGTTATTAACAGACAGTTAAAACTCATCCAATCCATTTGTGGTATAGAGAAGAAACTTACTTTTCACATGGCACGACACACTTTTGCAACTTTAGCACTCTGTAAGGGAGTGAGCGTAGAAACTGTTGGTGAAGTTCTAGGACATAAATGGCTAAAGACGACACAAATATATGCGAAGGTACTTCCCTCAAAAGTAGCTTCAGAAATGAGTCAAATGGCAAATCGATTACAAGAAGAAAGGAGTTTCTTATGAACTTACTAATAAATAACCACGAAATAATAGATGAGTTCAATTCATATCTAGAGGCAAGACCTCAAACATCAGAATTAATGCTTACCGATGATGACATGCAAGTAATTTTCAAGTGCTCTAGAATGACACTATATAGAGCTAGGAGAGCTGGGAAACTAGTGTCAGAGAATGACACTAGCGGGCGTATTGTTTACCCATATAGTACTGTACTTATTGCCGTTAAGACAAATAAATTCAAAGTAAGAGGTCTAAGCAAGCTATCAGCAATCGAGAGACTAGAAACCTTTAAGACCGTGGTAGAATTATGAATGCTCTGAAACAAAAAATATATATCAGTGGGCCAATAAGTGGTCTTCCAGAACCTAAAGTAAGTTTTTCTTTTAGAGAAACTGAAAGAGTCCTACGGGAGCTCTTTCCTTCCTCAGAGCTTGTCAACCCATTAAACAATGGACTGCCGTTCGATGCTCCTTGGGAAGAGCATATAGAAGCAGACCTACGCATTATGGAAGAGTGCAATGCGGTCTATTTTATGGACGGCTGGGAGAATTCTCTAGGATGTCAAGTTGAACACGCTAGAGCGGTTGAATTGCTTATTGATAGATACTACCAATCGCCAATCAAACCGAAATCACACGAAAAAACGATACAATAGCATACTATGAGAGATAATACTAAACAAAACATACTTGAATATACGCAAAATGGGTTAGATGTTTTCAACTACTATCTTCCCTATAGTTTGCCAATGCAGAAGAACTTCAAAAGTCCATTTTACGAAGACAGCAAAGCCTCTTGTAATGTTTTCAAGGGTAATGATGGAATTTGGCGTTATAAAGACTTCGGAGATGGTGGAGAGGGCGGAGACTGCTTTTGGTTTGTTGCCCAATTAAAGGGTTTCACCCTAAAAAGCGACTTTCCAAAGGTATTAGATGCAATCATCGGAGATTTGCACCTTCCCTTGGCAAGCCCTATAAATAATATCAGTTATTACCAACAATACTACCAAATGCCCCCAGAAGCTCCTGATGCCCGCAAGGTACCACAACAGACCACAAAACATCGAGCTGAGCCGACTCCCTCTCCTACTACTGAATACAGTTTTGCCAAGAAAGAGTACAGCACTGAGGAGTTAAATTATTGGATGCACTTTGGAATTACAAAAGGGATACTTAAACGCTATAAGGTCTACTCCCTAAGCAAATTTTCAAGCTTTAGGAGTACCAATGGACAACCATACTGTATTATGAGTAGTGCCAATGATCCAATATTTATGTACGATGGTGGCACTTCTGCTAAAGTCTACCGCCCACTGAGTACAAAGGGACGATTTCTTAACGCTGGAATAAAGTCCGGTGGCTATGCTTTTGGCTTCGAACAGCTCCCTACAAAAGGCGATGTCGTCTTCATTACAGGAGGGGAGAAAGATGTGCTTAGCCTTGCATCGAGAGGCTTTAATGCAATAAGCTTCAACTCCGAGACCTCACTTATCGATACCAATACCCTTGATTTACTAAAAAGAAGATTTAAGCATATTGTCCTATGCTACGACATGGACGATACAGGGATAAAAGCCTCAAAGCAATTAGTACAACTGCATAGTGGGTACAACCTTATCCGTATGGAGCTACCCCTTGCTGGCACTAAAGCCGAGAAAGATATATCCGACTTCTTCGCAAAGGGCAATACCAAAGACGACTTACAGGCTTTGATATACGGGACTTTAGAGAAGCAGTTGTACCAACAAACCATCTCCCTCCTAAAGTCCTGCGAGATTGACCTTAGTAATCCTCCAGAAGAATCAAAGTCCCTTGTGCTTATTAATGACAATGTGATTGGAAGTTATGACAACCTTATGTGCGTAACAGGAGGAGAGGGTACAGGCAAGAGCAACTATGTATCAGCGATAATATCGGGTGCTATTTGTCAGCTTCCCCTTGACACCAAGTTAACGCTAGGGATGCAAATTATGAGCAATAGCGAAAGTAAGGCCGTCCTCCACTACGACACCGAGCAAAGCGAATCACAGCTATTCTCTAATATCAAGAGGAGCCTAAAGCGAGCTGGTCTAGCAAGTGTCCCCAACTTCTATCACTCCATTTGCCTTACCGCCTTTACAAGAAAAGAGAGACTACAGCTTATTCAAGATAGTATGGATATGTATTATCATCGACACGGTGGAATTCACCTTGTAGTTATAGATGGAATAGCAGATCTTGTAAGAAGTGCAAATGATGAGATAGAGAGTGTAGCGATTATCGAAGAGCTTTATCGATTAGCTGGAATCTACAATACGTGTATCGTATGCGTACTGCACCTAACTCCAGGTGGATTAAAGTTGAGAGGACACCTAGGTAGTGAATTGCAACGCAAAGCAGCTGGTATCATATCGATAGATAAAGATACTATCGATGCGAGCTTGTCTGTATCAAAAGCGGTAAAGGTTAGAAATGGAGACCCCTTAGATGTGCCCATGATACAATTTGGATGGGACAAAGCTCAAGGCATGCACATCTTTAGGGGAGTGAAGCCTAAGAAAGAGCAAGAAGCAAGGAAACAAGTTGAGCTTCGCAATATAGCTACTGAAATACTTTCCGAAGTCAATTCTATGTCCAAAGAAGAATTTACCAAGAAGGTTGCTCACTGGCTGCTGAATAATAATGGTATGACAGACAGCCGAGCATCCAAGAACCGAGTTAAAAGCATGCTATCCATGAATATAATCCAAGCCGAAGAAGATGTAATTACACTAGTACGCTCCTAAAAAGAGAGAGGAGCTTTGTCCATACTCTCAAGTCTCTACTTGACGATGTACAAAGCTCCATAATATGCTAGATCTCCCAATGCTTAAAGCCGCAACCTAACATACCTCACCCGCAAAGATAGTAATAATAATGAATACTCAAAATAAAAAGCCCCAAAAGATAGTGATATTAGGGGCAGAGAATATTGAACAATTAACAGAAGTACTTGAAAGAGTAGAAGCCAAGTTGGATAAGTTGTTGTCCACCCCTAATACTTATTCCACACCAACAATAGGTGAAGATGAGTATATGTCCGTATCCGAAGTCGCTAATCACTGCCGTGTTTCAAACGGGTGTGTATATAATTGGGCTTCTTCTGGCAAGTTGAAAAAGTATAAGATTAATGGCAAGCTCTTATTCAAGAGAATTGAAGTCCTTAACCTACACCTAAAGGCTAAAAATTAAATTAACTATTTTTGTTTTTATTTATGCTTTTAATTATTATACATAATACTTCATCAAATATCATCAAAACAACACATTTTGACCTAAGGTCAAAAAATCCCCTTTTTTTGGCAGAAAATCTCTTAATAAGTTTGCATCAGATACCGATTATCGAGAAAAGTATTCTCAAGAGATACTCTAATTCTCATAATTGGTTTAAGCTTAGAATTAACACAGTATGGTAATAACTTTAGCTAATCAAAAGGGGGGTGTAGGTAAAAGCACCGTTACAATGTTGTTAGCCAATTGGCTAACAACAAGAAAACATAGTGTCCTTGTCCTCGATGTAGATGCTCAAAGCACAATTACCAATCAACGGACAAGAGATAGAGAAAATTTTAATAGCCAAGAATTCTTCTATGAAGTCATACCTTATGATATTAAGCAACCTATAGAAGATATAGTACAGGTGCTAACTGAGCTATCACAAGCCAATCAAGAGACATTCATTATTGTAGATGCCCCAGGTAACCTTAGCGATAATGGACTAATCCCTTTTCTCACCCTTGCGGATGTAATTATCTGTCCCTTTCAGTATGAGATGAAATCATTGGATAGTACAGGTACTTTTATGTTGGTACTTCAGCAACTACTAGAAAAGTACAGCAAAGGAACAACTCAAATCTATCTCCCCAACCGTGTTAAACTTGGTGCTGGCACTAAAGCAGAGAAAGAAGAGTTTGCTAAAATAGAAGATGTATTTAAACGATATGGGCTGGTAGCACCAATTCTTCGAGAGTTACAATGTTTAGCTAGGACAAACTCAATCAGTCTAAATAAAGAGCAAGAACAAGCCGTATCGGATTGTTTTAATTGGATATATACAGAAATATGCGAGACGAAAAAATCGATCTAAGTGCCTTGACCAAAGAAAAAGGGCAACAACCCAAGTTTATAGGTCAAGTCCAAGAAGTAACTAAAGAAGCTTCAGAGACCAAATCTGAAACTGACATGTCTCTAGATAAAGAGGGTCAGGAGCCTTCCCAACTCAAGAGACGAAGGAGAAGGAAACAAGAACTCCCCGAGAATGTTCGTGTTGATTTAACAACTGACAATGTTGTTCGTTTAGAACTATTGCGATTTAGCGATGAGATGAAATTCATCCCTCGCTCGCAAATTGTCAACCAAATCATTGAACAGTACTTTGAAGAGCATACTGAAGATTTATCAGCGAGCATTCAGTCCATCCTAAAAAATCTCTAGAGATGTCCTTTGTAAGTTTTGTAATAGTCTGTGTCGTGGCTTTAATTGGGTACTATGCTTATCTCATACTAAAACCTGAAAAGAAAGGTTTTAGTTATGGAGAAGTACGCAACCCCTTTAAGGCGACCGATATAGCTATAGAACCTCCCATTTCTGTTACAATAGATATGGTGAGCTATACTCCGATTGACCCCGCCACAGAAGATACCCCACCGCAACCAGAGCAAGATGTAAAAGGCACACAAGGAACTATTCATATCAACAAATATGACAACAATACCACTGTATCGAATAGCTCCATTTCGAATGATGAGATAAGTCTTTACCTCACCACTGACCTTATAAAACAAAGTAAATCACTGTTTAAGACAGTGATGATTGCATGATAATACGCACTTATTTATTCACAAAATTTTCTGAAACGATGAAAAAAGTTCAAACATTGATGACGAGAGTAAAGCAAAGCAAAACTCTCAAGATTACTTTAGCTTGCCTATTTGTTATGGCTGTAATATCTCCTGACATGTTAGCCGACAGTCCAGGCGCAGCTGCGATAGCAACAGCAGAAACAGCAATAAAGGGATACTTAAAGCCTGTACAAAATCTCATCTATGCTATTGCTGGAGTTGTCGCCGTTATTGGTGCCTTTAGTGTTTATGTCAAAATGAACAATGAAGAGCAAGATGTCAAGAAATCTATCATGATGGTGGTTGGAGCTTGTGTATTCCTGATTGCAGCAGCCACAGCACTTCCAGCATTCTTTAGCTAATGACTGACGAAAGAACGACCTACAAAGTATTCAAGGGGTTACAAAAACCCCTTGAATTTATAGGTCTTCAAGGTAGATATATTTGGCATGCTTTAGGAGGAGGAATAGGCACTATTTTTCTCACCCTTATTTTACTGATTGCGTTTAATTTCTGGGTAGCAATTATTGCCTTTCTATCCCTATCGTCCTCCATAGCCTTTTGGATTGCCAGAAACATGAAAAAAGGTCTTCACTCCAAGAAAAGAGACGAAGGAGTATATATAGTAACTTCAGTAATTCAATGTAAAGCGCATTTCCATGAGCAAAAAAAAGAAGCTGGTTGCTCCATATCTGACCATTGAAGAATTCAATGATTATGGGATATTATACACCAATGTAGGTGAATACTCTGTGGTATTTCGCCTTCATAATCCTATTAAGAAGTATTCCTCAGATGCTAGCATGTACTATGAGTATAATAGTTTTGTAGAGAATATAGTTAAGACACTAGGAACTGGCTACTGCATCCAAAAGCATGATATATTTTCTAAAGAACCATTTGTAGCTCCTAATTCGTCCGATTTCCTACAAGATAGCTACTTTAGTTATTTTCAAGGCAGAGAATACACTAAACACTATGTCTATCTAACTTTGACCCAAGAAATGAAAAAGGGTCGATTTCAGTATGATGCTTCATTGTGGAAAGACTTTTTAGTCAAGGTGAATAAGGTAAGAGATCTATTAATTACCTCCTCCTTTGAACCAAAACTCCTCACAAGAGAAGAACTTACAGAATACCTGCACAGGTACTTCTGTCTCAGCTTTAGTGCCAAAACCTTTTCTCTCTCTAACATTTATGCAACAGAGCAAAGTCTTTGGCTAGATAATCGACAAGTATCAGTTACTTCATTGGTTGATATAGACGAAGTAGATATGCCCCAAGAAGTATCTCCATGTTTTAGCCAGGAATTAAACGGAAGTATATTCACCGACGACCTTTTTTCATTTCTATCTAAAGTACCAAGTGCCGATATTGTGATTTATAATCAATCAATTATTATTCCTAATCAAAAGGTAGAAAATATGAGATTGAGTAAGAAGTCGAATAGGCACTCTTCCCTCCCTTCACCATCTAATGCCAACGCAGTTCAGGATATTAAAACTGTGCAAGATGTAGTAGATAAAGAGAACAAAATGTTCGTATATATGCACTATAGCATACTAACTGTTGGCAAAGAGCTTGACAAATCCTTGAATTATCTTGAAACCGCTTTTAGTAAAAGAGGTATTCGATTGTCACAATCAAATTATAACCAATTGGAACTATTTATGGCATCTCTTCCAGGTTGTTCATATAGATCCAATCCCGACTATGACCGCTTCATCACTCTTAATGATGTAGCTGGTTGCCTTCAATATAAAGAAGAAGACACTTTAGACGAAGATACACCCTTAAAAGTCTATTATACCAATAGAGCAGGAATACCAAAATGTATCGATTTCACAGGGAAGGAGGGTAATACAAAACTGACTACCAATAGCAACTTCTTCTGTCTAGGGCCTTCTGGCAGTGGCAAGAGTTTTCATATGGACTAAAACGCATCGAAAAGAACTCCAAACAAAACTTAGAGAAGCGTCATAAAATGCTCATTTTCAATACATATTCATTAACATAACGCTCCAACCGCCTATTGCGAGTTT